>NZ_LR134116.1:679611-1359223 GCF_900635455.1 Yersinia intermedia
TTCTTGTGGGATAGCCAATACCGGTTTTAGATTGTCTGCTGGCGCGGATTGTACATTCAGGTACATGCCCGGTTTCAGCTTTTGTTGCGGGTTTTCCAGGACGATACGCGCTTTTAAGGTGCGGGTAGCGAGATCCATATTGGGTAATAGCTCGCTGACGGTGCCGTGGAAGGTTTCACCCGGCCAACTGGCGGTTGTGGCGGCAATCGTACTGCCGATAGTGACTAAACTGGCTTGTGATTGCGGATAGTCCACCACTATCCATACCGGATCAAGGCTGGCTAATTCAAACAGTGATTGTGTCGCAGTCACTTGTGAACCGGCCCGAATATCCAACTTATTCACATACCCCTCAGACGGGGATCGTAAGGTGACCCGTGTTTGCGGCTGGCCGCTTTTTTCGACACTGCGAATTACCTCTTCTGGCATAAATTGCAGTTGTAGCCGTTGGCGAGCGGCGGCCGTCAGTTGGCTATCACCCAAGGTGCGGATTGCCAGATACTCTTGTTGCGCGGCACTCCAATCGGGAACCCATAGTTGCGCCAATGGCTGATTTTTACTGACCGGTTGCTGATTGGCGCGTACATACAATTGTTCAATAATGCCGTTAGCCCGCGCCGCGATAACCTGCACGCTGCGCTCATCGGTTGCCACTGTGCCATAACCGGCAAGACGATAGTTGAGTGATCGCATTTCCGCCGGGGCAGTGCGCACGCCTAAATTCTGCTGTTGGCGGGGGCTGATGCTAACGCCGCCCTGCGCTACGGCTTCATCGGCATAGCGCGGCACTAACTCCATATCCATAAATGGCGATTTGCCAGGTTTGTCGAAACGCTGACCGGGGGACATAGGATCATACCAATACAGCACCTTCCGGCTATTTTCTGCTGGGGTATTTTCAGCCACAGCGCTAGCCGTAGTGGGGTGTTCTGAGGCGGGTTTAGCCAACAGATAACCGGCAACGCCACTGATTACGGCGACGGCCACCAGCGTCAAACTAGATAGCTTTTTCATCGCATGCTCTCCTGCGGGGTCAGATAACGGATGGCAGCCCAGGTACGGGCTAATTCTCTGGCGGCATTACTGGTATTGAGCTGGCTATCGAGCAGGGCACGCCGTGCTTCCAGCACACTGCTTAAATCGCTTTTATTGGCCTGATACTGCGCCATAACCAATTTAACCCGCTGTTTTTGCAGTGGTATAACCTCATCGGTCTGGCGCTGCCATAATTGCTGTGTGGCCTGATATTGCGCCAGCAGAGTATCGAGTTGCGCCCGGTGGTCGCGGGTGAGTAACGTAAGCTGGTCGTTGGCTTCCATTGAACGCGATACATCGGCGGCATAGTCTTTATCCTGACGTTGTGAGCGGAATAGTGGCAAATCAACGGTGATCATAACGCCTGCCATATCGTCATACTCGTCTGCCCGTTTAGCGTAATAGACCTCGATCCCAACGTCCGGTGTGGCGGCAATGGCCGATTGTGCGGAGCGGGCTTTGGCAACGTCAGCTTCACGGCTGGCAAGCAACACTTCAGGGTGCTGTTGGATAGCATCATGCAATACAGTGATATCCGCCGGTAGGCGGGCGAACAGTGGTAACGGGCCGCTGATATGCTTGACCTCAATACCGGTCAACTGAGTCAACTGGGTTTGTGCCAAGGCAACGTCACGTTGTGCGGTGGTCAATCTGTCTTGCATGGCAGATAACGTCAGGCGCGCATCTAAAACACTGCTGGGTAATGCGCCACCACTGGCAACGCCGGCCCGTTGCAGTGCGAGCTGTTTTTCGCTTTCTTGTACCAGCACTTGCGCCGCACTCACCGCCTGTTCAGTTAGCGCGAGATCAAGCCACGCCTGCGCCGTCTCTTTTTGCAGCCGGGTTCGGATAGTTTCACTGCCTGCTGCCGTTTTTCGCGCTTCGGCACTCAGGGTATCGGCCTTTCTTTGTCGCTTATCACTACTGATATAGTCCTGCATGATACCGACCCGCTGCATAGTCATGCCCTCGCGGGTGAAGCGGCGGGCATTACTGCCGCCGACAGGAAGGTTTTCAATACCAAATTTCAATTTTGGATCAGGCAGTTGCGTGGCTGAACTGGCCATATTTTCCAGTGCATTGACCTGATGCTGATTGGCTGACAGCTCGGCTGAGTAGCGTTCAGCGGAGACCAGCGCCTGTTCCAGTGTGATATCTGCCGCGTAGCCCACTGCTGGCAGAGTGAAAAGTGCCGCCATCAACAGCGCGGCAAGTCTTAATGGCAGCGCAGCCGTGGGGCGCACCTGCTGTGGGTGATTCAATAAAGGGTTCATCATTATCCTGCCTTATGGCTGCTGTGCTGAGATAGCCGTTAGCTGATAGCCTTGTTCGGTCTGGCGGAAACTGAATGTCACAGATGTACCTGCGGGTAATGGCTGTGCGGCCAGGCTCTCCGGCAGGTCAAATGTCATGGTCATCGGTGGCCAACTCAGCGCCGGAATGGCGGAATGAGCGATAGATACGCGGGTGGCATGCCAGGTTTTTATCTGGCCTTGGGAGTGATAGCTTTCTGCTGGTGCAGAATCCGCCATTATTGTATGACTACCATGAGACATCGGGCTACTTTCACTCATGGCCGGGCTGGCGGCGAACAGCGGGGAAGAGAGCAGTAATACAGCAGATACAGCGCTAAATAAGATACGCATAGTAATAACTCCAAAACATAGAATAAGCACAACACACCACGGTTAAGTGGCCTGAAGAAAACGGTTATTTATGTCTGGATCTATTCTCTAAAACGGCAGAAAGCGATTTCGGTGGGGGGGCCGACAATGGGGGGCGTATGCCAGTCAACGCGTTGGACGCGCGGTGTTTGCTGCCTATCAGCCAATACTAACTCCGTATTGGTAGGTAAGGCGGCCAGCACCAACATACCGCTGTCCGACTGGACGGAGTCAGGGATGCAGTGTTTTTCACATAAGGAGTTTTGCGCCTGACCATGAGACATATCCATCATTGATGGCATGTCGTGCATTTGGTTTTCTGTTGCTAAAGGGTCAGGCTGTATATGCCCTTGATGCTGGGTAAATACCGGCGAGGCAGAAGGGGCAATATCACACTGATGGCCGGCGATGGCCAACTGCGCGTTGAGAATCAGCCAGCAGGCAACCAGCAGCATACCGCACATGCGCATTTTACTGGCGCGCATCCGGTGCATAAGCTGTGGTACTCCCATAAATGCTGGCATGTTTAACCTGAATGAGTGGTGATATTAAATAATGCTGCCAGCGAGTATAGGGCTATCTCTCTGTTTTTAGAATGGTTTCATCGGGTTGCACTGAATGAAATAAAAGGTTGCTAAAACGTTAGCCTGCTGAATTTATTCTATTTATTTCGATATCTGAAGCCGCAATGGGGTTGATTAGCGGAAATATTTACTTTTCTTTAAGCTATTATCCAACGCCCGCGGAGTTATTAGCCCACACCGCTATGCATCAATCGGCGTGGGCTGAATAAGCCTAAGTCTTACCAGGCATAACTGACAGTAGCGGTGGCAACACGGCCACTGCCATAGAAGCAAGCTGCCATCTGTGCACAACTGGCAACATATTCTTTGTTGAACACATTGTTGACGCTAACCTGCAAACTGGTGCCTTTCATCGCTGGCAGAGCTTGTCCCAGTTCATAACGCATCATCCAGTCATACAATGTCACCGCCGGGACTTTAAAGCTGTTCTTGGCATCACCCCAACTGGGGCCGATATAGCGGACACCAACACCGGTGGATAAGCCATCGACTACTCCTTTATCAAAGGTATACATTCCCCACAGTGAGGCGGAATGGCTTGGTGTGCGGGCTGGCATTTTACCTAATTCAGCCAGTGTTTTGGTTTCACGCACTTTCCCTTTGGTGTAGGTATAGGCAGCAATCAGGTTGATATTGTCGTTAATCTCACTGTTTAACTGCGTTTCGATCCCTTGAGATTGTACTTCACCAATTGGGACGTTGTAGGCCAGTGCCTGGTCGTATTGGCTGATATTTTTCTGGCGTAAATCGTACAATGCGGTCGTCAACAAGGTGCTGCTGCCCGGTATCTGATATTTGAGGCCAAGCTCAACTTGACGCGCGGTAACCGGGTCCAATGCCCCAGTCCCCGGCGCGCCTTTGGCGGTGCTAGGTTCAAATGAAGTACTGTAACTGATATATGGCGAGATACCGGAATCAAAGGCATACAACACACCAGCACGGCCGGTAAAGGCATGGTCGTCTTGTTGATCCTGAGTGGCGGTTTTGCGGCTTAGCGTTTTTAACTGTGACCAGTCATAGCGCCCGGATAAGAGGAAATTCCACTTATCCAGTTCAATTTGATCTTGTAAATAGACCCCCACCTGATCGAGTTTGGTCAGATCACTGCTATTGAGTGACAAGTCACTCTCTTTAATATTCAGACCATAGACAGGTGATACCCAATCCAGATTGTATTTTGTCTGCACGGTGCCCATAAAGAACTGACTATCAATACGGCTACGTTTGTAATCCAGCCCAGTCAGCACCGTATGGTTTAACTGCCCGGTCCAGAAATCAGCTTGCAGTTGGTTATCAACGGCAAACTCAGCCATGGTCTGGCGCTCGATTTGCGGGCGGCGAGTCATGGTGCGGTTATCTGGCAGCAAATTCATAAAGACCAGATACTTGTAGTCTTGCTTGTTATAGCTGTAGCGCAGGTTCTGGCGGAATTTAAAGGTGTCATTGATATAATGCTCAAGGGCATAACCGACAGAGGTCTGCTCGCGTTCAGACTGATCAAATGACGGGTCGCTAACGTTAAAATCGTAAGGTATATGGCCGTATGCAGTACCAAACACGGTTCCAGTGGCTGGCAAGAAGTTACGTGAACCGGCTTTGGGTTCTTTCTGATAACTGGTCAGTAAGGTAAAGGTGGTGTCTTCGTTCGGGATAAAGGTTAATGCCGGGGCGATAGCAAAACGCTCCTGTTTAAAGGTATTTACGGCATCATCTTGTGTTCTGCCAAGCCCGTTCAAACGATAGAGTACTTTACCTTCATCATCCAACACGCCACCGAAGTCGAATGCTGCTTCAGCCAGGCTATTATTGCCTGCACCCACCTGCACTTTATGAATACTTTCCGCTGTTGGGCGTTTACTGACCATATTGATCAGGCCGCCGGGGTTCACCTGGCCGTAAAGCACTGATGCTGGGCCGCGGATTACTTCAATTCGTTCCAGCAGCCAGGGGTCTATCTGGCCTCCACGGCGTGCACCACCTAATGAGTTGTAGCTTAAGCCATCGAGAAAACGCGGGGCATAGCCAAAACCACGAATGATCACTTCGTCATTCATATTCGAGCCGCCACGGTATTCCGGCACGACACCGGCGGTATAGCGCAGGGCCTGTGCCACAGAAGCCGCTCCTTGATCTTGCATTTGCTGGCGGGTAATAACTGAAACTGATTGTGGGGTGCGGATCAGTGGTGTGTCAGTTTTAGTCGCGGTGGCGCTGTTTTTAGCGACGAAACCATCATCTTGTTGGCCGCTGCCCGGTTTGGCGACAACCACTAATTTATCTTCTTTAGCCGCAGTGGCCGCTAATGCGTTGAGTGACGGTATCAGTATCAAGGTGGTGGTGAATAATAAGGTCTTTGCTGTGCAGCCTGCGCGAAATGGCAATGTTGTTGGTATCTTCTTGCCAGAAATATCAAACATGATTTATCCCTACCTGGAAGTACAATAATGGAAAGTATTTGAACCTCATACGTCAGGTTCTTGATGCCAACCGGGCTTTATTTGCCTCTATTTAGCTGGGTTGTTACAAAAAAACGTTATATTCCAATCCAATAACCGTCGCATAGCACATCGCCCATATCTAAATTACGATGATAGGCTGGCACACTGGAGAGAATGCTTACTATGTTATTGCAAATAATAATACTTCTCAATATTATTTGTATTTAGGTGATAACCTTATATATATTAAGTCTTATATCCATTTGTAATCGCGCGCAGTAGTCGCGCTAGCAATGAATAAAAACGTAATCATAAATAGACCGTGACCGGTGTGATGACATAACGAGGGCAGCGTGTGAGAGTGGCGAGCGAATATCCAGAGAGTCAGCAGTTATTACAGGATCCTTCGGCGGGCAGTGAATCATGGTGGCAGCGCATCGCACAATGGGGAACGCCCCTGACTGAACCGGCAGCAGCCGGCAAAGTAAAGCTAACTTTCCTGTGGCGCGACCAACAAGGAAAGGCGCGCGACTCGGTATATAGTTGCGTGTATATCGATGTTAACGGCGTGACAGATCACCACAGCGTCAATCCTGAGTCGCTCACTCGGCTGGGCCAAACGGATGTTTGGTATTGGCAGGCAGAGGTAGAGTCTGATTTTCGTGGCAGTTACAGCTTTATTCCTGCCTCAGCAGAGAAATGTTTGAATTTGCCAGCCGGTAGCCCGCAACAACAGCGCCTGGCACAGCGCAATTGGTGGATCTCGTTGATGGATCTCGCTGAGAACGATCCGTTAAACCCGATCGCTGCGCATTGCAGTTATCGCGGAATGCCACTTTCTGCGGTTCATTTAGCCGATGCCTTGCCGCAAACGGCCTGGCAACCAATTGATGCGGGTAAAACGCTGCCCGCCGACCCGCAACGTTTGCAACTGATTCGCTGGCACAGCCAGTTATTGGGCAATAGCCGCAATGTGTGGATTTATTCAACGACAACGGGGGCTGAAGATAAAGCCGAACGCCCATTGGCTATCTTGCTGGATGGCCAATATTGGGCACTCAGGCAGCCGGTGTTTGGCATTTTGGATAGTGAAACCGCCGCAGGGCGTTTACCTGCCAGCGTCTATGTGTTGATCGACATCATTGACCAGACTCATCGTTCGCAAGAGCTGCCTTGTAATCAGGATTTCTGGCAGGCATTGCAAACGGAATTACTCCCGCAGATTGCACTGCAACACGCTTTTACTGAACAAGCGTCTCGTACTGTGGTCGCCGGGCAGAGTTTTGGTGGGTTGGCATCGTTATACGCGGGGTTACATTGGCCACAGCGTTTTGGTTGTGTATTGAGCCAGTCTGGTTCGTTCTGGTGGCCTGATGTTGATAATTTCAAGGCACTGACGGCGGGGAGTGCTGAGCGTCAGGGCTGGTTGACCAAGCAGGTATCTCTGGGATTGGGGGCGAGCCAGCCATTGAATATCTTTATGGAAGCAGGCCGCCGTGAAGATGTGATTTATCAGGTCAATCAAGCCATGAGCGCAGCACTGCGCCAGGCAGGGCATCGATTACAGTATCGGGTTTATGCGGGCGGGCATGATGCTCTATGCTGGCGAGGTGGCTTGATTGATGGATTACGCTGTCTGTTAGCGTCTTAACCGCTGCAAGCGAGCAAAAGGGCAGACTCACCCTCCGCTCGCTTGCTGACTAAATCTTAAATCGCCCCTTCGGTATCACCAACGGTGTATGTGAAACTGGATCATCAATGATCAAACACGGCATACCAAACACTTGCTCGACCAAATCTGCCGTGATCACCTCGCGCGGGTGGCCTTGTGTAACTATCTGCCCGTCGCGCATGGCGATAATATGGGTGGCATAACGGCAGGCATGATTAAGATCATGCAGAACAGCAACCAAGGTATGGTTATGTTGCTGATTAAGGTTGCTGAATAACTCCAGTAAATCAATCTGATGGGCGATATCTAAATAGGTGGTGGGTTCATCCAACAGCAACAGCGGCGTCTGCTGTGCCAATACCATGGCTATCCATACTCGCTGGCGTTGCCCACCAGATAATGCGTCCACTGATCGGTCAGCCAGTTCACTGACACCGGTGGCTTGCATGGCATTACTGACCGCCAGTTTATCGGCCTGTGTCCATTGCTGTAATAACTTCTGATGGGGATAACGGCCACGCGCTACCAAATCCAACACGCTGATACCGTCCGGTGCTTGCGAGCTTTGTGGCAACAAACCCAAATGACGTGCCACCTGCCGGGTATCAATGCTGGCGATATTCTTACCGTCTAAAATTACCTGACCTGCTTGCGGTTTCAGCAAACGGCTCAGTGCGCGTAGCAGCGTTGATTTGCCACAGGCATTGGGGCCGACAATCACCGT
This sequence comes from Yersinia intermedia, assembly GCF_900635455.1. Taxonomy (NCBI): domain Bacteria; kingdom Pseudomonadati; phylum Pseudomonadota; class Gammaproteobacteria; order Enterobacterales; family Yersiniaceae; genus Yersinia; species Yersinia intermedia. Next base: position 687,729 of record NZ_LR134116.1, read on the forward strand.
AAATTCACCATCAGGAATGGAGACGCTCAGGTTCTGGCTGATTATCTTACCGTCGTAGCCCAGTGTTAGGGCGTCGGCCCGTAAGCGGGAGGGAAAAGCGCTGTGGTGTAGGGTGGTTGCAGGGGTAACAATACTCATGATCGCCCGGACTCCCGAATTAAAAGCCAAATAAGATACAGGCCGCCGATGCTGGTGGTAACCACGCCGACCGGCAATTGATTAGGTGGAAATAGGTGTTGAGCGCAGAGATCGGCGGCAACCAGTAATAAGGCTCCCATCAGTGCCGACGTGGTTAACGTCACTGAGGATGTGCCCGCCAGACGCCGCGCTATTTGTGGTGCGGCTAACGCAATAAAGGCGATAGGGCCAGCGGCGGCGGTGACGGCAGCCATTAGAATGACGCCAATCGCCATCAGGCTCAGGCGAGTTTTCTCAACGGGAACCCCTAAGGCACCAGCGGCATCATCGCCCATTTCCAGCAGCGGCATGCGGCGGCTTAGCAGCATTGCGGCTATCGTCGCGGCAAAGATAAATATCAGTGATGGCAGGCCCTTAGCCCAGCTCAGACCATTCAATGACCCCGCCCCCCAAGCCGCGGCAGTCATCGCCGACTCCAGTGATGCGGTGATTGTCAGCCAGGTATTGAATGCCGTTAGCATCGCGCCAATGGCAATGCCGACAATAATTAGCCGAAAGCCCTGAATCCCTTGCCGATATGCCAGCAGATACACCGCAATAGCTGCCAGTAACCCACCAACCAAGGCACTGCTGGCAATCTCGAAATAGTTACCATTAAACAGCGTAATCGCCACTAACGCACCGGTATAGGCACCCATATTAAAGCCGATGATGTCAGGGCTACCGAGTGGGTTACGTACTAATGACTGAAATATTGCGCCACTGATACCCAGTGCGGCACCAAAAATAAGCGCCATCACTGCGCGGGGTAAGCGCCACTGATTGACGATAATATCCACCGCTCCACGGGTTTGCCCGAACAAGGCACTAAGTACCTGTTGAGGTGTCAACGCCAGAGTCCCGGCCATTAATGCCAGCAGTGCGCCCAACAAGCAGGCCAGCAGCAGCAGGCTGCAAACAACTAAACTGCGTGGTCGGATGCGCAAATTTATTGCGCCATCAGGGCGGCCAAATAGCCACGGTGAGGTGACAGACTTCATAGCGCAGTCATCCTTTTGTTACGTCGAACGAGCCAGATCAGTAAAGGCGCACCAATAAATGCCGTTACGACGGAAACCCGTAATTCGCCCGGCACCAAGAAGCGACCAATAATGTCAGATACCAGCAACAGGATAGGTGTCATCACTAATGTGAATGGGAGAATCCAGCATTGATTTGGCCCGACAATCCAACGGGCGATATGGGGAACCATCAGGCCAACAAAGGCGATAGGGCCAACGGCTGCGGTAGCAGCACCGCACAACAAGGTAACGGCGATGACCGCCCAAAATTGGGTTTGGACAATTCTAGCCCCAATCGCGGCAGCCAAATCCTCTCCCATATGCATGGCATTGAGTGGCCGCGCCAGCAACAGGGCGATTACGCAGCCGAGCAGGATTGCCGGAGTGACGGCCAATACCACTGACATACTGCGGATATCCAATGAGCCTGCCTGCCAGAAGCGGATACGATCAAAGACCAGTGGATGTGTCAGTGATATGCCAGATGAAATCCCCATTAATACTGCGCCAATCGCGACACCGGAAAGTGTCAGGCGCAGAGGATTAACGCGCCCACCCCCCTGAGCTCCGACCCAATACACCACCAGTGTGGTTAACATCGCGCCGATAAAAGCGGAAATAAGATAACCCTGGATGGCACTAACGCCGAAAAAGATGATACCGATGGCGACGGCAAAACTGGCTCCGGCATTGACGCCAAGAATACCGGGATCAGCCAGCGGGTTACGGGTTAGGGCTTGGATAACAGCACCCGATAACCCCAGAGCCGCACCGGCAAGCACGCCAATCAAGGTTCGCGGCAGACGTGATTCAACGATTAAAATGCTATCAGCGCTGTGCTCTGTGCCAAGCAAACTCTGCCAGACCACGGAGAAAGGAATAGCTTTGGCACCCAGCATCAGGCTGGCAGCCATGACCAATAGCAGGACAACAATGCTGAACAGCAGCAGCGACCCGCGTCGGCGCGCTGGTGTCGTTGAATATTGGTCTGGGGAATAATCAAGTGGCATTGTAACTCTTTTTAATAAATAACTATTATTATCGATTTTATTACTATTATATTTCAGTAGGTTAGCATGAATTTCCGGCAACATTCCTGAACAGCCTCAACGTCAAAACCCGCACTCGTCCAATCAATGGGGCGGTGTAAACATCCCTTCAATTCGAGCTAACAGATTACTCGCACTGTAATAATCCAACCGGAAAGTGTCATAACCCACGGCATAAACCCGGTTGTGTTCAATCGCTGGAATATGTGCTAAAAATTTATTACTTTTCAATGCATCAACTGACGGTTGATCACCGGAGAAGAGTAAAATAGTTTCACCGCTCAGACCTTCAGCCAGCTTCTCGCCACCTAACTGAACAATATCCTTACGATGTCCCATACTGGTGTTACCTTTCACGGTTTCAGGTATTTCAGCGAGCCTAAAACCCAACGCTTGCAACAATTTTCCTTGTGCTGAGTCTTCGGTCCACACGTTCGCGGTGCTGCCTGCGGCCTGATAGACAAAAGCCGAGGTCGGCTGTGGTGGTAAGGTAATATTCTGTTTCACCTCATTGAGCCGGTTGGCAAATTTATCAATCACCTCTTTTGCATCGGTTTCATGACCGGTTGCCTGCCCCAATATCATTGCCAACTCTTGCCAGCTTTTATCATCGTAATTAATCACTAAGGTTGGCGCGATAGCGGATAACTGCTCATACAATTTCACCGCTGAATCCCCTCCGGTGGCAGAAATAATAATTAAGTCCGGGTTCATGCCAGCCACAGCTTCGGCGTTTGGTTCAGTCTGATATATAGGTACTAAATTTTTTGTCTGCGCGACGTCAGACCATTGAGTAAAGAACCCTTGGTTATCTGCGACAGTGGAGTTGGGGGCTGTCGCTCCACTGGCAATCACCGGCGCATTGATCGCCAGTAAGGTGCCAGTGATGGTGATACTGGTGGAGACAATCCGTGTAGGTTGCTGGATTAATGTAACCGGGCCTTTAGCCGTTTCCACCGTCCGGGACCATGTGGGTGCGCTATCACCTGCCGCTGATGTGTTGCTCTCTTCGGCAGGTTTACAGCCGGATAGCCAAAGTGTCAGGCACAGCAAGCCCAACAAAGCAGGCAAAGAACGGGATGTTTTACAGGTAGACATATAGCGGGACATAACGGCGTTTTCTCTTTCTATTTAACGATGCCAGGCCGTAATTTATCATGCCATAAGGTGAATGGTAGTAATTATTATTCCTATTACCATTTGTGGTGTGATTAGTGAAAGAGATGATTGGCGTGGTCATCTCCAAGACAGGAATTCTGGCGAAATATTGCACCAACCAAACCATTTACAGGACGATCAGTTGCGTGCTGGCCATGACTCATTAGCATAATTTAAGCTAATTCAGGCTGCCTCTGGGGGCTATGAGTAGCGCAAGTTGAGGTGTAATACCGGCCTGCGATCGTTGGCCGTTCTTCTTCTCATATCACTTACCGTTGTGTTAAGCACAATGCCCATATCGCAATGAATAAAATTGTCATTTCCCCAGTCTTGTTCCCTTACTAAAAAAACGCAAAACCCGCTATGGCAGATAAATAGTTAAATTTTGCTGTATAGCGTGCCTGATGGTTTGATATGAATTTTTGTTATTATTTTATTTATCTCGTCCAATCGCCTTTAATAAGATATTTAATTCTGCGGTTGCAAAAACAGGTAATTATCTATCTGTAAGCAAATTAATTGATTGGCTAACTATTCCAATAGTTAATAGGCAATGAGTCGCTGTATTTATATTCAAAATAAATACATATTTTTTGGAGAAGACTGAGCATTATTAATCAGTTTTCGATCAAAGTTATCGAACGTTATTTACATTTTAATAGGTGAAATCAATCAGTTATTTAATATTGATCGGTTATCTTGATCTTTTGTATTGGTTTTATGCTATTTTGGTGATTAATCCTGATAATTAACCTTTTTCCCTGCGGGGATTATCAGCGATAAACACCTTGAAATCTCAAGGAAATAAACTAAAAAAATAAGACACAGGGGTATTCCCGTGAATTTTCTAAAACATATCACCATCAGGATGGCGCTATTATCTATTCTTGTTATTTTTTTGTTGCTCTGGGGAGGTGTCTCGACCTTTACATTATTTTCACTTAACCAATTGACGAGTTCATTACATCTGAGTTCTAACCAACAAAAAAACATTAATATTATTAATAGAGGTAATGACCAATATTTTCGTGTGGTTACTCGTTTAAGTCGTGCTGCGGCTTATCGTCAAAGTGGGGCAACTGCCAATGCTGATCGTGAATTGGCCTCAGCAGGTGTAGCACTGAAAAATACCCAGGATAATTTGGCAAAATTCAAGCTGCAATCTCATGAGTCGATGGATCCAATCTTGACCGATAAAACCATTCAAAGCTGGTCAACACTCTTGAGCAAAGGGATCGAACCGATGGTTAAAGCGGTTACCGAGAATCGCTTTGAAGATTATAACAAGTTATTTAACAATGATTATCCGCCATTGAGCCGGGAGTTCGGTGCCACAGTCGAGAAGTACAATTCTGCGGTTGATATTGCAACAGAGGCTGCCAGTTTGCGGGTTGAGACATTAGTCGACTGGTGTCAACGGGCGCTTTTTGCTGCATTAATTGCCGGTGTTATTATTCTGTTCTTAACAGATCGCTACATCGTCAGTTATTTAGTGCGCCCGTTGGAGTCGATCAAGGTGCACTTTAAGCGCTTAGCTGAAGGGCAATTAGGCCGGCCAATGCCTGAGTTTGGGCGTAATTGCGTCGGGCAATTGATCCCTTACTTACGTGAAATGCAAAGTAGTCTGGTGAATACGGTATCAACCATTCGCAACAGTACCGATGCGATTTATACCGGAGCCGGTGAAATCGCTGCGGGAAATGCGGACCTCTCTTCCCGTACCGAGCAACAAGCGGCGGCACTGGAAGAAACCGCGGCCAGTATGGAACAATTGAATGCAACGGTGAAACAGAACGCCGAAAATGCTCATCAAGCCAGTAAGTTGGCTGAGAATGCCTCTGCAACAGCGAAAAATGGCGGGCGGATTGTCAACGATGTCGTTGCTACCATGAGCAGTATTACGGAAAGCTCACGCCGTATTGCGGATATTATCGGTGTGATAAACAGTATCGCCTTCCAAACCAATATTCTGGCACTGAACGCGGCGGTTGAAGCAGCCCGGGCCGGTGAGCAGGGGCGGGGTTTTGCGGTTGTAGCAAGTGAAGTTCGTAATTTGGCCCAACGCAGTGCACAAGCGGCGAAAGAAATCGAAGGGTTGATCAGTGAATCGGTATCCCGCGTGAATATTGGCTCACAGCAAGTTTCTGAAGCAGGGGAGACGATGAACAGCATTGTGCAGGCAGTGACCAATGTAACCGATATTATGGGCGAGATTGCCTCCGCTTCTGACGAACAAAGCCGCGGGATTGGTCAAATTGGGCAAGCTGTCGCCGAGATGGACGGCGTCACACAACAGAATGCCTCCCTGGTACAAGAGTCCGCCGCCGCCGCCGCCTCGTTAGAAGAACAGGCACGGCAACTCACAGAAGCGGTCTCTGTTTTTAATTTATCAGATAATATGCAAGCCACTCATTCTTAGTTAAACTTTGATTCAATTTAAGAAATAACAATTGTTGTCGTAATAATAGTAGAGAACAACCACCGGATTGCGCTAATAGCCAGCGCCGTCTGGTGGTTTTCTATTACCAGTTTTAGATATTTAGTCACAAAAACGATATAGTGAGCTAGGTTGTTATTAGCTTTCAATAATAAAAAATTCATGTTTTTATCGGGTTAAACAATGAGAATTGCTTACTTTCGCGGCATTTTGTTTTTACTGGCGATGATTATTTCATCGTCATCTTTTGCCATTAACTGCCAGCGTGCAGCGACACCGGTTGAATACACCGTATGCGGTGACGAAGATTTACACTGGCTGGATCAGACATTTAGCGATATCTATCAGTCTATGCTGGTTAAATATGATACAGAAACAGTGTATCAGCAACGACAAATATGGGAGAAATCCCTTAACAGTTGTACCAGTGATAGCTGTATTCAGCGCGCCTATTTTCAGGGCATTGCCTCAATGTCTGATATTGACAAAAATTTTGATTGGAACGGGCAGTGGTGGAATATCACCAAAGGGAATGACCGGGGCGGTGTTATCAAAATAACCCGGGTTGCTGAGTGGGGATTTAGTATCGATAGCCGCGCTTGGTCCGGTGAGAATACCGGTAATTTTAGAGCTGAAGCGCGTAAAATTGAAGGGTTGGCGGTTGTTGATCTTATTGAAAATACAGCAAGCTGCCGGTTATTACTGATCCCGATAAAAGATGGTTCAATTCAGGTGCACAGCAATGGCAGTTGGGGTTGCCGAATTTCGATGCCTAAAGATGTCTTTATTGACGGGCAGTATATTCGGGCTGAAAAAGATCCGCGTGAGACTCCGAGCTTACTCTCGGTCGGTATTTTTACTGATACCAAGAACGATAAACTTTTCCGTGAGTTAGTCGGCGACCATTACGCCCAGTTTGTCGCCTCAGCCAACGTCTATATCTATAGCAATGACCGGGATAACCGCGGGGCAAAAGTATTATCCACCTGGGTGCGAGGTGCAGCCAATAAGCGTGCATCAATCATTATGTATAACCGTGCTGGTTTGATGTGGGCCGCGTATGTTGCGCCTGAAAAAAATGGCACGCTGCGGGTTCACTATTTTACGAATGTGCCTGAAGATAAAGATAAAAGACCCAAAACGATTGTTGAATGGCAGCAAACCTTTATGGATAACTAATCATTTGAAATGGTAAGAATTAATGAGCCTCATCCTTGAGGCTCACCCTACTGTTACTCTAAGGTACCAATCACATTCAGCGCCATATCATCAGGCACTTCGTTATAAGACAACACATTCAACCCATTGCAGAAGAGCCGTGCATAACGTGCAATTAATGGCCGCAATTGCGGCGTTACCAATAAAATAGGTTTGTGATTCTCTGCTTTCATCTGTTCCTTAATGATTGGCATATTCTGCTGCAACTGGGTCAGGATATTTGGGTCGACTGGGAAGTTATCCAATACTACTTTCCCCGCTTGCTGCGCCTGATTCAACGAGCCAAGCAGCATGTTCTCTAATTCGTTATTAATGGTATAAACCGCCAGGTTTTTGTCATCGCCATTGATACCATTGACGATCCCGGTACGTAATGCGTAACGCACATCAGAGGTGAGGAGCAGCGAGTCTTTGGTGATAGTGGCACTTTCTACTAAGGTGGTGGCGATGGTGACAATATCTTTCAGCGACACATTTTCAGTTAATAGCTGGCGATACACTTTCAGCAATTGGCTAAAATTCAATCCAGCAGCCAAATCCTCAGCCAAACGTGGTGACAATGACTCAAGCCGTTGGTGTAATTGGGTTATATCATCATAATTAAACAGTTCAGATAAATGGTCTCGTACCACTTTATTCACATGGGTTGCGACCACACTGGCACAATCCACCACCTGATAGCCGAAGTTTAGTGCCGTGGGTTTATCTTCTGGCGCTACCCATACCACGGCCAGGCCGTAAGTCGGATCGATTGCCAGTACCCCATCAACCTCGCCGTATTGTTCCGATGTTGGAATCGCCATCAGTCTATCAATATAAACATCACCACCGGCGACTTTGACACCATTAATATTGATGGTGTATTGGGACGGTTTTAAGCGGAAGTTTTCCCGTACTTTGACTTCCGGTAATAGAATTCCGCAGGTTTCAGAGATGATTTGCCGCACCCCACGCAGCCGCTGAATCAGCGGTCGGCCTTTTGATTCATCGACCAGTGTGACCAGCTTATAGCCCAAATTCAGGCCGATAGGCTCCACTATTGGAATATTTTCCCAGTTGAGGTTCAGGGCATTATCTTCAGAAATGGCGTGGTCGAGGATTGTAAGATCGGGCTCAGCATCCGCTTGCTGAATTTTTTTACTTTGCTGCCAAGCGGCGAACAGGAGTAATCCGGTGAAGCTGAGAAAGGCAAGATGGGGCATCCCCGGCACAATGGCGAGTATGAACATCACGAATGCCGCAGCATACAAGATGGTCGGTTTTGCCAACAACTGATCTTTAATTTCATCAGTCATGTCACCGCCATCACTTACCCGAGTGACAATAATTGCCGCCGCGGTTGCTAATAACAGGGACGGAATTTGTGCGACCAGACCGTCACCAATGGTTAACAATACATATTGTTGAAACGACTGGCTGGCACTGAGATCGTATTTAAAGATGCCGATACAGATACCGCCGATCACGTTGATCACCAGAATCATAATACCGGCGATGGCGTCACCGCGAACAAACTTGGATGCTCCATCCATCGCACCGTAGAAGTCAGCTTCACTGGCTACTTCTTTACGGCGCAAGCGCGCTTGCTCCTGATTGATTAACCCGGCATTAAGGTCGGCATCAATCGCCATCTGTTTACCCGGCAGTGCGTCCAACGTAAAGCGGGCCGATACTTCAGAAATTCGCTCGGCACCCTTGGTCACTACCACAAAGTTGATTGTTGGGGTGGTATCAGAAGAGGAGCGGCAAGAAATTGTGGCGCAACTGAATGGGCAAACCATCTTTTCGCAGCAATCTTTTATTTCAATTCCCTCTAAAAGTAAAAGTGGCGGCGGCAAGTTCTCTGACAGCATTGATGGCAAGGAGCAAGCAAAAGAGACTAAAAGTAATCTGGCAGTCGAAGTGCCGGAACCGGAGCAATCTCTGGAGGAGGTGGTGGATAAATCACGTAAAGAAATGGAAGAGTTATCACGCATCATTATGCAAATTACTTCCGCTTACGATGCGCAATCCAACTTGCAAATGGAAGTGGTGCCACAAGGGCTGCGTATTTTGATTCAGGATGATAAGCAGCGCGATATGTTCCAGCGCAGCAGCGCAGTACTAACGCCGTTCTTCAACCGTTTACTGGCTGAGTTGGCACCGGCATTTAATGAGATGGACAATAAAATCATTATTACCGGCCATACCGATGCTTCCCGCTACCGTGATCAGGTGTTGTACAACAACTGGAATCTGTCGGGTGAGCGAGCGTTGATGGCCCATAAAGCGTTGGTAAAAGGTGGGTTAAGTGAGGGGCGGGTATTGCAAATCAATGCGATGGCGGACCAGATGTTACTGGACCCTGCTGAACCCCTTGCGGCGAAAAACCGTCGTATTGAAATTATGGTCTTAACCAAAACCGCTTCAGACACCTTGTATCAATTCTTTGGCAACCACGGAGAGAATGTAGTGAAACCGGCAGCGAAGAAAGCCGGATAGTTATGTTCATCTTTTCACCGCCCAGTCTACCCTCGAACCTTCAGGACTGGGCGGTGCTTTTTAACACGATGGCTTAACTTAAGTTGCCATACCAGCACGCTGAGTTCGGGCGGCAAAACCTAGCGTGGTGTGATAGTGACGGTATTCCCATGGGTTGCAATGGTAACCCGCTGCCCCGGCTGGAATTGGGTAACCCCCTGAGCCTGAACCACCAGGAAGGTGGTGCCATTATCACGGCGCACTTCCAGTTCCACACCACTACTGCGATTCATCATACTCTGGACTTGTTGCCCCACAACGCCACCGGCAACCGCGCCTGCGGCGGTACCGAGACGGCGACCAGTACCACCGCCAATGGTATTACCCAAAAAACCACCTACAACAGCCCCACCTATAGCACCTGCAACGTTATTCCCATCTCCCCCCTGAATAGTGACCGGACGAACAGACACCAAGGTTCCATAAGTCACGGTTTGGGCCTGGCCGGCCTGAGAACTGCTAAAAGTATCGCCCGAAAGGGTATTGTTATTGGCGCAACCACTGAGAGTGGCAATGGCGAAGGTTACTGCAATGAGTGGTTTTATCATAATGCCCCTTCCTACTTGAAGTTGCAGCAGTGCTAGCTGCCTGGCTGCAACTCCAATGAGTTTGGGTCATCCCTTCCTGCTTGAAGTTGCTAGCTGATAACCGATTAAATATCGACCGGTAAAATAATCATAGCACGACTTATTTGCTGACTAATTGATTCATAGATAAAAAGTAGAGTTAACTCAAATTTTACAGGGTGGCGGATCCCCGATCAGAGAGCATGTTATCTCCTCTCTGACTGATGATTTGCCGACGAAAGTGAAATCATGGCAATTGAAACATACTTAACTCGGTATAAAGTGCAATTTATCACTCAATACACTGCTGGCGGGTTATATCTCTGGCAAGTATTTGCTATCACCGCCATCGCCGCGATCCATTTTTTAACATTAAGGTTTATCGTTAAAAATGGCAAAATTGGCCTTTAGCATTCTTGATCTGAATGTAATTGATAAGAATCCTATTCTCTGACGGATTTAACAATTCGAATTAGGAATAACGTTAAATTAATAACTGTTCACCTGGTATGATTTATATCCGTAGAACTGACGGGTTTCATTTTTTATAAAATGCTCAGAAAGAGGTTAACGGTTAACACTTTTTAGGTAGAAGAACGATCTGATGAAATGTTAAAAAAAGCAGTTTTAGTTAATAATTGATAGCAACATGGCGACCTAAAGATTGTTTTTCGTACAGATTTTTACCGTTGGTGGCGAACATCCTCAAGAGTCACGGCCTGCAAGGGTTTTGTGCTTTTTAACAGTATTTCTAAATGTGTTAATTCAACGTTTTCAATGACAAAATACAATCTGATTACCCATTAAATTCACTTAAAATCGGTAATTGCTGCGTTTCATCTTTAAGTTAGATAGAATTTTCATTTCCCTTTAAATAACTAAAGTAAGTAATATATAATTAAAGTTATTGCATTAATCCACTCTTTTGGGTTAATGATATTGAATGCCATCTGCATCTACCGCATATCTTCCTGACAGACTTTTTATTTTCTGGCAAATGAAATATTTTGCTGAAACGGTTTTAGTTCACAGATATTAATCCCTTCCTGACTCATTCAATTTCCATTGATAAAGATCAACTTTATTAAATTCTTAGAGTTACAAACTATTAACACTAGGCCGTACTTTTTATAGGGATATACCCATCATTAGTGTCGGGTATGTGAACAATATAATAATAATGACAGGGGAAAAAACATGCTTTCCCAGCATGGCGTTAACCGTCGTGATTTTATGAAGCTTTGTGCAGCGCTGGCTGCCACCATGGGTCTCAGCAGTAAGGCTGCCGCAGAAATTGCTAATACAGTCGGTTCACCACAACGGCCACCGGTCATCTGGATTGGTGCTCAGGAGTGCACTGGCTGTACTGAATCACTGTTGCGTTCAACTCATCCCACCCTTGAGAATTTGCTGCTCAGTGTTATCTCAATGGAGTATCACGAAGTGCTGTCGGCAGCATTTGGTGAGCAGGCGGAAGAGAATAAGCATCGCGCTATTGAACAGTACAAAGGGAAGTACGTACTGGTAGTGGATGGTTCTATCCCACTGAAAGATGGTGGGATTTACTGCATGGTGGCAGGCAAACCTATTGTCGAGCATATCCGCGAAGCGGCGGAGCATGCGGCAGCCATTATTGCTATCGGCTCCTGTTCTGCCTGGGGTGGCGTGCCAGCCACTGGCGGCAATCCGACCGGTGCGGTCAGCTTGCAAGCGGCGCTACCGGGGAAAACCGTCATTAATATTCCTGGCTGCCCGCCGAATCCGCATAACTTCCTGGCAACCGTCGCTCATATCATTACCTTTGGCCGCCCTCCCGCGTTGGATGCCAAGAACCGCCCAACCTTTGCCTATGGCCGCCTGATCCACGAAAACTGTGAGCGCCGCCCGCACTTTGATGCCGGTCGCTTTGCCCGCCAGTTTGGCGATGAAGGGCATCGTCAGGGCTGGTGCCTTTATCACCTTGGTTGCAAGGGGCCGGAAACCTACGGTAACTGCCCGACCCTGGAATTCTGCGATGTCGGCGGTGGCATCTGGCCGGTAGGAATTGGTCACCCGTGCTACGGCTGTAACGAAGAGGGGATTGGTTTTACCAAAAGCATTGCTCAATTAGCCAATGTCGAAAACCCAACACCACGCGCAGAAAAACCGCTGATACACAATGCAGAAGGCGGCAAAGTTTCCACCACTGCCACGGCGTTGCTGGGGGGAGTGGTGGGATTGGTCGCCGGTGTCAGCCTGATGACGGTGCGTGAACTGGGGCGGCAACAGAAACAGCGCCGTAAAGATGACGATCACTCATCGCGGGAGGAATAGCCGTGAACCGACGTCACTTTTTCAAATTAGCCTCAGGCGGTGTCTTGCTGGCGGGGCTGTCCCCCAGCAGTAAAGCTGAGGTACAAAATCGGCCACCGATCCCCGGCGCGCTTGGCATGTTGTACGACTCGACGCTATGCGTCGGTTGTCAGGCATGTGTCAGCAAGTGCCAACAGATTAATCACAGCGAGTTTGCCGCGCACGGTGAAACCTACGCCGGTGGTGATGCTATCTGGTCCAATAACGACAAACTCAGCCCCTATACCAACAACATTATTCAGGTGTGGACCAGTGGTGCGGGTATCCATAAAGATCAGTTGGAAGATGGCTACGCCTATATCAAAAAACAGTGCATGCACTGTGTTGATCCCAACTGTGTTTCCGTCTGCCCGGTCAGTGCACTGCGCAAAGATGCCAAAACTGGCATTGTCCACTATGACCCGAATATCTGTACCGGCTGTCGCTACTGCATGGTCGGCTGCCCGTTCAATGTGCCGAAATACGATTACGATAACCCCTTTGGCAAGATCCATAAATGTGAGTTGTGTAATCAGAAAGGGGTGGAGCGGCTCGATAAAGGCGGCTTACCCGGTTGTGTTGAGGTGTGTCCGACTGGTGCGGTGATATTTGGTACCCGTGAAGCGTTGCTGTCAGAAGCCAAACGGCGGCTGACGTTAACACCGGGTGAGAACTACCGTTTCCCGCGGCAGACACTCAGTGCCAACGACACCTACGAGCATCCGGTTGCTCATTATGATCCGCATGTCTACGGCGAAAAAGAGGGCGGTGGTACGCAAGTGTTGGTGCTGGCGGGCATTCCGACCGAGAAACTTGATTTGCCACCGTTGGCAGAATTGGCAACCGGTGCGCGTTCGGAGCATGTTCAGCACACCCTGTACAAAGGCATGATCCTGCCGCTGGCGGTACTGGCCGGTGTGACGGCGCTGGTGCATCGCAATACCCGCGATGAGCGCAAAGACAGTGATGCCGACACGCACGATAAAAAGGACGGTCCAGATGACGATGCATAAATCCAGTCCACTGGGTGGGCGGCTGGTCAGTTGGCCGGTCATGCTGTTAGCGCCTTTTGTGGTGTTATGCGCGCTGCTGATAGTTAAACGTTTGGTGCTTGGGCTGGGTTCAGTCAGTGATTTGAACGGCGGCTTCCCATGGGGGATCTGGATCGCCTTCGACTTACTGGTGGGTACCGGCCTGGCCTGCGGCGGCTGGGCGTTGGCCTGGGCGGTTTATGTCTTTAACCGGGGTGAATATCACCCGCTGGTGCGCCCGGCGCTGTTAGCCAGTTTATTTGGTTATGCGCTGGGGGGATTGTCGATCACCATTGATGTTGGTCGTTACTGGAACCTGCCTTATTTCTTTATTCCCGGCTACTTTAACGTCAATTCGGTGTTATTCGAAACCGCCGTCTGTATGACCATTTATATCGGTGTGATGGCGCTGGAATTTGCCCCCGCACTGTTTGAACGCCTCGGTTGGAAAGTTTCGCTCAAGCGGCTGAACAAAGTGATGTTTTTCGTCATCGCACTGGGTGCGCTGCTGCCGACTATGCATCAGTCCTCAATGGGTTCATTGATGATTGCCGCAGGTGCGAAGATCCATCCGTTGTGGCAAAGCTATGAAATGTTACCGCTATTTTCATTGCTCACCGCCGCCATTCTGGGCTTCTCTATCGTCATCTTTGAAGGCTCTTTGGTGCAGGCCGGATTGCGTGGGCGAGGTGCCAATGAAGCACCGCTGTTTACCCGGCTGACCACCATTATCGACCTATTCCTGCTGCTATTTGTCTTGCTGCGCTTGGGTGAAGTGGTAGTGCGGCACAAAATAGATTATCTACTGCATTTCGACCGCTACGCTATCGCCTTTTGGGCTGAAATCGTACTGATGACTTTGCCGCTCATCATCTTCCGTATCCGGCGGGCCAGAGAAGACAGCCGCTTACTGTTTATCGGCGCGCTGTGCATGATTGCGGGCGCGGCGCTATGGCGGCTCAACTACTCGCTACTGGCCTTTAACCCCGGCGGTGGCTACAACTACTTCCCAACCACCAGTGAAATCCTGATCTCAATTGGCTTCGTCGCCATTGAGGTCTGCGCCTACATTTTATTGATTCGGCTATTGCCGGTGCTGCCTGCTCACGGGCAATTACATAAGAATAATCAGACAGAGGTAAAGCATGAGCCAACGCATCACCATTGATCCCGTTACCCGCATTGAGGGACACCTGCGGATCGACTGCGAAATTGAGGACGGCAAGGTCATTAAAGCCTGGTCCTCCGGCACCATGTGGCGTGGCATGGAAGAGATTTTACAAGGCAATGATCCCCGCGATGCCTGGATGATTGTGCAGCGTATTTGCGGCGTATGTACCACCATCCACGCTATCGCCTCGGTACGCGCCGTGGAAAATGCGCTGGGGATGGAAGTCCCGGTCAATGCGCAACATATCCGCAATTTGATTCTGGCCGCGCACAGCATCCATGACCATATCGTGCACTTCTACCAACTGTCCGCCCTGGATTGGGTGGATGTCACCTCCGCGCTGCAAGCCTCGCCACAGAAGGCGGCCGCCATGTTGAGTGGCTTATCGAGCTGGCCACTGAACAGCGCGGAAGAGTTCAGCCGCGTACAACAGAAAATCAAAGATCTGGTGGCCAGCGGGCAGTTAGGCATTTTTGCCAACGGCTATTGGGGCCATCCGGCAATGGCGTTGCCACCAGAAGTGAACCTGATTGCGGTAGCGCACTATTTGCAAGCATTGGAATGCCAACGTGATGCCAACCGCATTGTGGCGGTATTGGGGGGCAAAACACCGCACATTCAGAATCTGGCGGTGGGGGGTGTTGCCAATCCAATCAATCTGGATATGCCAAGTGTGCTTAATCTGGAGCGCTTGATGTTGGTGAAATCCTTCATCGACCGACTGGGCAGTTTTATCGAGCAAGTTTATAAGGTGGACACGGCGGTGATCGCTGCCCACTATCCAGGCTGGCTCAATCTGGGCAAAGGGGCCGATTACTATCTCAGCGTGCCGGAGCTACCGACCGATCGCAAAGGGGAGACTTTCCTGCTGCCGGGTGGCTATCTGGATAAGGGCACCTTCCGGCCGATTGCCAATCATAACGATCCTTATCTGATCAAAGGTATTGCCGAGAGCGGCAAACATGCCTGGTATCAGGATGACGAACCGCTGGCACCGTGGGAGGGCAAAACCAACCCGAACTACACCGGCTGGCAGGAAGATGGCAAATACTCGTGGGTAAAAGCGCCGACTTTCTATGGCAAAACGGTAGAAGTTGGGCCGCTGGCATGGTTGATGTGCGGTCTGGCGGCTGACCACGCGCCGACTAAACAGCATTTCAGCGATATTGGCGCGGCCTATCAGAAATTGAGCGGGCAGGCTATCACGCAAGATCAATTGCCATCGACGCTGGGCCGCATCATTGGCCGCGCGGTGCATTGTTGCGTGCTGCATGAAACGCTGGCTCAGCAATGGACGGCGCTGGTGACCAATATCGGTACCGGCGACGTAGAAACCTTTATCAAACCGAATATTCCGTTAACTGGCGAAATTCGCGGTGTTGGCTTTGAAGAAGCGCCACGCGGCATGTTGTCGCACTGGGTGGTCATCAAAGACGGCAAAATCGCCAACTATCAGGCGGTGGTGCCCTCCACCTGGAACGCCGGCCCGCGTAACTACAATGACGAGCCTGGGCCATATGAACAAGCGCTGGTGGGCACGCCGGTTGCTGATCCGGCCAAACCGCTCGAAGTGGTGCGGACCATTCACTCATTCGACCCGTGTATGTCTTGTGCCGTACATATTGTTGATACAACGGGCAACGAAGTGACCAAAGTCAAGGTGCTGTGATGGGGATTTTGGTATTAGGTATAGGTAACTTATTACTCAGCGATGAAGCGGTGGGGGTACGTCTGGTTGAAGCATTGGAACAACGCTTTGAGATACCCCCAGGTGTTGAGGTGTTGGACGGCGGTACCGCAGGTTTAGAACTGATGGAAGCGATGGCAAACCGCGAACATTTGATTGTTGCTGATGCGGTATTCACCGGCCAGCCTCCGGGTAGCGTCGCGGTGCTGCATGATAAAGAGATACCGGCTATGTTCAGCCGTAAAGTCTCGCCCCACCAGTTGGGGCTATGCGATGTGTTGATGGCACTGCAACTGACCGGTGAATCCCCGCGCCAACTGACATTGGTGGGCGTGGTGCCAGAATCTCTGGCGCCGGGAATTGGCCTGACACCGACGGTGACACAGGCGATGGAGCCAGCATTGGAGCAGATTCTGGCCGCATTGCGTTTAAGCGGAATTACGCTCAACGCGCGGGAGCAAGACCATGTCTGACTTCCTTGATGACGCTGGCATTATCGGGCTGACGCAAAACCCGGCACCTTTGCTGGAGCAGGTTTTTAGCCAGATTGCCGCGGATGAGATGCGCGGCTTGCCATTCTACCGTGACCACATACCGCTACGCGCCTGTGGCTTTCAGTTATTTGAGCAGCAATGGGTGGGGGCGTTATTGACCCCGTGGATGCTGAGTTTAGTGGTATTACCGGGGCCGCAGCAAAGCTGGCCGCGCCGGGTGGTGGGTGAGCGCCTGATGCTGGCACTGCCATGTGGCACCATCAGTTTTACGCTCGGCGAAATAGCCGGCTGCGGCCAGTACCTGAGCCGCTCGTTGATGTCGCCATTGGACACCACGCTGCAAGCGGAACAGGCGCTGCTTCTGGCAGAACAGAGCGCTCGCATGGTGCTTTCACTGCCCATTAGCGATGCTGATGCACCGGTTAATCCACGGCGGCGGGCGTTGTTTAGTCAAATGACGAATCAGCATGCATGAAATCAGTTTATGCCTCAGTACGCTGGACCTGATTGAAACACAGGCCAGGCTTAACGGGGCCAAACGAATAACGGCGGTATGGCTGGAGATTGGTGCGCTCTCTTGTATTGAGGAGAGCGCATTGCGTTTTAGTTTTGACGCCGCCAGCCGTGAGACATTGGCCGCTAATTGCCAATTGCATATCAATTATTTACCCGCACAAGCCTGGTGTTGGGAGTGTAGCGCCAGTGTTCAGATTGAACGGCACGATGCCGGGTGCCCGCATTGTGGCAGCCATGCTCTGCAAGTGGAGAGTGGTGACAGTTTGCAGGTAAAACAGATAGAAGTGGAATAATCCTGAAGGAGTGAATTCCTATGTGCACGACTTGTGGTTGCGCCAGCGGCGAAACAAAGATCGAAGGCGACGACAGTCACCATCATGGTCACGACCATCATGATCATGGTCACGGCCACCATCACCACGATGATCACCACCACGATGATCACCATCATGACCACCCCAACGATGCCCAGCCGCAACAGACTCAGCATAAACATAAATATGTCGCCAAAGGCGCGCAGCCGGTTATTGTCCATCATCACTATTATTACCATCAGGGCGATGTTCATCATCACTACCACGGTAAAACGCCTGAACCGGTAGCGATACCACAGCCAGCGCAGCCGGAAGCTGAAGCCTTTGCGCCACAAGTGCATGCCGATCAACAAGGGCTGCATTACGGACAGGGCGAGGCAGGCAGCCACGCACCGGGCATGGGCCAGCGCCGCTTGCTGCAAATCGAGCAAGACGTGCTGAGCAAAAATAACCATTTAGCCCACCATAATCGTGAGCATTTTGTCGAACAACATATTCTGGCGCTGAATTTGGTTTCCAGCCCCGGTTCTGGCAAAACCACGTTGTTGACCTCAACCTTGCAACTGCTGGCTGGGCAAGTGCCTTGCGCGGTAATTGAAGGTGATCAGCAAACCACCCATGATGCCGAACGTATTCGCGCTACTGGCGTGCCAGCGATTCAGGTCAATACCGGTAAAGGCTGCCATCTGGATGCGCAAATGGTGCACGATGCAGCACACCGTTTAGCACTGGCTGATGATAGCCTGCTGTTTATTGAAAACGTCGGCAACTTGGTGTGTCCGGCCAGCTTTGATCTGGGCGAACGCCATAAAGTAGCGGTATTGTCAGTCACTGAAGGTGAAGATAAACCGCTGAAATACCCCCATATGTTTGCAGCTTCCACCCTGATGATTATCAATAAAATCGATCTGCTGCCCTATCTGGATTTTGATATTGAACAGTGCATTGCCTATGCCCGCCAGGTGAATCCTGATATTCAGGTGATTGCACTGTCTGCCAGTAGCGGCGAGGGGATGGATTTGTGGCTGGAATGGCTGGAGACACAGCGATGTGCATAGGCGTTCCCGGCAAAATTGTGGCGGTGGGTGAAGACATTCACCAACTGGCATGGGTGGAAGTGAGCGGAGTGAAGCGTGAAATCAATATCGCACTGATATGCGACGATACCCCGGCGGCATTGCTCGGTCAGTGGGTATTGGTGCATGTCGGGTTTGCCATGAGCTTGCTTGACGAAGAAGAGGCGCAACAGACACTGGCCGCGCTGGAACATATGCAGGCAGTTGGACTGGATTGGGATGCCACCGCGGTGAGCGAGGCACGCGATGCGTTACGTTGATGAGTTTCGTGATCCCGCATTAGTGAGCGCATTATTGCAGCGGATCGAACAGTTATTGCCGCAGATCGCGGATCAACAGCGCTTGCCACTGCAAATTATGGAAGTCTGCGGTGGGCACACTCATGCGATCTTCAAGTTCGGTCTGGATCAACTGCTGCCTGATGGGTTGGAGTTTGTCCATGGACCGGGCTGCCCAGTGTGTGTATTGCCGATGGGCCGCATTGATAGCTGTTTGGAAATTGCCGCGCACCCTGAGGTGATTTTTTGCACTTACGGTGATGCGATGCGTGTGCCGGGGCGCAATGGCTCGATGCTGGATGCTAAACGGCGCGGCGCGGATATTCGCGTGGTCTATTCACCGTTGGATGCACTGACGCTGGCACAGCATAATCCTGATCGCCAGGTGGTGTTTTTTGGCCTCGGTTTTGAAACCACCATGCCTGCCAGTGCCTTAACCCTGCAACAAGCCAAACGGCTTGGGTTGACCAATTTCACTGTGTTCTGCCAGCACATCACCATCATTCCTACCCTGCGTAGCTTGCTGCAACAACCGGATGTGCGCATCGACGCTTTTCTGGCTCCAGGTCATGTCAGTATGGTGATTGGCACCACGCCGTATGGCTTTATTTGCGACCAATTCCACAAGCCATTGGTGGTTACCGGTTTTGAGCCGCTGGATATCTTGCAGGGGCTGGTAATGCTGCTTGAACAGATGGTCAGCGGGCGTTGTGTGGTAGAGAACCAGTATCGGCGCATTGTGCCGGACAGCGGTAACTTACTGGCACAACAGGCACTGACAGAGGTTTTTGTTGCTAAAGCCAGCAGCGAATGGCGTGGCTTGGGTGAAATAGCGGATTCCGGCGTACAACTCAGCCCTGACTATATCGCTTTCGATGCCGAGTTACGTTTCAAACCGCAACAGCAGCAGGTGGCAGATTCTCCACGATCTCGCTGTGGGGATGTGCTGACTGGGCGTTGCAAGCCTGATCAATGCCCACTGTTTGGTGGTGAATGTACGCCAGACAATGCCTTTGGCGCACTGATGGTGTCATCCGAAGGGGCCTGCGCCGCTTATTATCAGTATCGATAACCCTTGGTACTTGAAGCTGCTGGGGGGAGCTGCATTCGCTTGCCGCACCTACCTGCAACTCCAATGACTTTGGGTTATTAATAAGGTCACAACTAAATGAATAAGAAAGAGATTACTCTGGCCCACGGCAGCGGTGGTCGGGCAATGCAGAGCTTGATCGAATCACTGTTTCTGGCGGAATTTTCCAATCCGGCGCTGAATGAACGGGAAGATCAAGCGCGTATCGCGCTGGCGGATCTAACTGTACAGGGCGATCGGCTGGCGGTATCCACCGACAGCTATGTTATTGATCCGATCTTTTTCCCCGGCGGCGATATTGGCAAGTTGGCCGTGTGCGGCACAGCAAATGATGTGGCAGTCAGTGGCGCAACACCACGCTACCTTTCCTGCGGTTTTATTCTGGAAGAAGGTTTGCCGATGGACGTTCTCACGCGCATTGTGCAATCAATGGCGGCTACCGCGCGGCAAGCAGGGATTCAGATAGTTACAGGTGATACCAAAGTCGTGCAGCGCGGCGCGGCGGATAAGATCTTTATCAATACCACTGGCATAGGAGTGATCCCCGCAGATATCCACTGGGGAACCGCGATGATCCGTGCTGGTGATCGGATCGTTGTCAGTGGCACTTTAGGTGATCATGGCGCGACCATTCTGAACCTGCGAGAAGGGTTGGGGCTGGAAGCAGAGCTGGTGAGCGATTGTGCACTATTGGCACCGTTGATCGCTCCGCTGCGATCTATTCCCGGAGTGCGGGCGTTACGTGATGCTACCCGTGGTGGCGTGACGGCGATCTTACATGAATTTGCGGCCGCCAGCGGTTGCGGCATGGAGATCAACGCGTCAGATCTCCCCCTGAAACAGGCAGTGCGGGGTATTTGCGAATTGCTGGGGTTGGATGCACTCAACTTTGCCAACGAAGGTAAGCTGGTGCTGGTGGTGTCACCAGAGGCACAAGAATCGGTATTAACCGCGCTCCATAACCATCCACTCGGCCAGGATGCCGCCGTTATCGGGCAGGTGACTGAGAATAAGCAAGTGCGCTTATGCGGTGCGTATGGTGTTTCGCGTAGATTGGATTTGCCTCTGGATGAGCCATTGCCGAGAATCTGCTGAGCCCATTCGTCCTTGAAGCCGCAGGGGTGTTAGCTGCGTTCGCTCACCCGAATCACTGACTGATGTCAGCTCATCGGGATTTGCTTACTTGCTGCCTACCTGCAACTCCAATGATTTTTGGGAACCCATTCGCACTTGAAGCCGCAGGGGTGTTAGCTGCGTTCGCTCACCCGAATCACTGACTGATGTCAGCTCATCGGGATTTGCTTACTTGCTGCCTACCTGCAACTCCAATGACTTTTGGGAACCCATTCGCACTTGAAGTGACAGGCGATTAACCAGTTGATAAGTGGGGAAATGTGCCGAATGGGTCGTAACGGCGTGAGCCGTCGAAGCGCCCATCGGTGCAGTCGCCCCGCAATCTCCGAGCTATAAAACAGGTTGCTGGCAGCCTTGTGAAGGAGTTTCTGTGGATAAAAATGGCCTCTGCCTGCGGGTAAAAGGCAAGGTGCAAGGCGTGGGGTTCCGCCCTTATATCTGGCAGCTTGCCCACCGCTTTGCGCTAAGGGGCGATGTCAGTAACGACAGCGCGGGCGTGACGGTTCACCTATGGCAAACCCCGGCGGTGGCGGATTTTTTACAAGCATTGCCACAAGATTGCCCGCCATTAGCGCAAATTGATAGTGTCACCACTTCACCCTACCATTGGGCGCAGCCGCCGCTGGATTTTGTGATTCATCACAGCGGTGCCGGGCAGATGGATACGCAAATTGTACCGGATGCTGCAACCTGCGACGCCTGTTTGGCTGAAATGAACCATCCTGCCAATCGCCGCTACCGCTACCCGTTTATCAACTGCACCCATTGTGGCCCGCGTTTTACTATTATCCACCGCATGCCCTATGACCGGCCATATACCGCCATGCGCGAATTCCCGCTATGTGCCGCCTGTCAGGCAGAATACGACCATCCGGCCGATCGCCGTTTTCACGCCCAACCCAATGCTTGTGCCGATTGTGGCCCGCAATTGTGGCTAACGGGGCGAGAGGGACAGCCGATTGCGCACAACTTCGCGGCGCTAGAGCAAGCCGCAGCCGCCCTGTTGGCAGGGGATATCGTTGCCGTCAAAGGATTGGGAGGATTCCATCTGGCGGTAGATGCCACTAATGCTGCCGCTGTGGCCCGTCTGCGGCAACGCAAACAGCGACCTTCCAAGCCGCTGGCGGTGATGTTACCGCACGCCGACTGGTTATCACGCTGTGTGCAAAGTAACGATAGCGCCGCGTTATTACGCGTGTTACGTAGCCCTGCGGCCCCGATTGTGTTGGTTTCGTCGCGGGCTGATAGCCCGCTGTGTGCGGCGCTGGCACCGGGCTTACCTGAAATTGGTGTGATGCTACCCGCCAATCCGTTACAACATTTGCTGCTGCAACAGGTCGGGCGGCCTCTGGTGATGACTTCCGGTAATGGCCGTGGTAAACCCCCAGCGTTGAGTAATGAGCAGGCGCTTGGTGCCCTGAGAGATATTGCTGACCACTGGTTATTGCATGATCGGCAAATTGTGCAGCGAGCCGATGACTCATTAGTGCGACTCACCGGCAGCGGTGCTGAAATGCTACGCCGGGCCAGAGGGTATGTGCCAGATGCTTTCGAGTTACCTCCGGGATTTAGCCAGCAGCCAGCAGTTCTGGCGCTGGGTGCGGATATGAAAAACACGTTTTGCCTGCTACGTGATGGTAATGCGGTGTTAAGTCAACATCTGGGGGATCTGGAAGACCGCGATATCGCACAGCAACAGCAGCAGTTAGTGGCGCTGTTTTGCGATATTTACCATTTCACACCACAGACAGTCGTGGTGGATGCTCATCCTGGCTACGTCAGCCACCAATTAGGGAAAACTCTGGCTGCACAGTGGAATATCCCTTGTGTTGACGTGCTACACCATCATGCACATCTGGTGGCTTGTCTGGCAGAGCATGGCTGGCCTCGCGAGGGTGGGGCAGTGATTGGTGTGGCACTGGATGGGCTGGGTTATGGCGCTGATGGTCAATTGTGGGGCGGTGAATGCCTGCGAGTGGATTATACGAGCTGTGAATACATTGGTGGCTTACCCGCGGTGGCACTACCCGGTGGCGATCTGGCCTCGCGTCAACCGTGGCGCAACCTGCTGGCTCAGTTACAGCGCTATGTCCCCAATTGGCAACATCTGCCTGAGAGTGCGGCGATTCCTCAGCCGGAGGGAAGGGTATTGGCGCGGGCGATTGAGCGGGGGATTAATGCGCCGTTGGCCTCCTCCACTGGGCGCTTATTTGATGCAGTAGCGGCGGCACTCAATCTTGCCCCGCTATCAATAAGCTGGGAGGGCGAAGCCGCCTGCCAGTTGGAAGCACTGGCGCGACAAAGTGCGGTTTCAGTTCCGCCGGTGACGATGCCACTGTGCGATAACCAACTGGACTTAGCCACTTTCTGGCAGCAATGGTTGGCTTATGATGCCACTCCGGCGGAGCGGGCCTACGCGTTCCACTTTGCTCTGGCACAGGGATTTGCTACTTTGGCGCGGCAGGCGGCCCAGTATTATCGTATTGATACTATTGTCTTTTCAGGTGGGGTGCTACATAACCGGTTACTGCGTGAGTTACTTAGCGCACAATTGCATGATTTCCAACTGTTGCTGCCCCAGCGCCTGCCTGCCGGTGATGGTGGCCTGGCTCTAGGGCAAGCACTGATTGCCGCTGCGTCAAAATGCCATAAGTGATGATTATGGCTAATGGTGTTTGATTACCGCTAATTGTGTTAATAATAAAGCTCGTTGACTCGGGGTGCCTGCCGCTAAATGCGTAATGGCTGAGATTTTACCCGTATTACCTGATCTGGATTATACCAGCGGAGGGAAGTCGCGGTATCGTTGTTGAGTCCATAAACAACGGTCCCCCTTCTTGTTCGCCGGTGGGGGATATCATGAATACTATTCGCTCTGACTTTTCAATCGCTCCTCTCCCGTTCCCTGATGCACTGGCGGCGGCCTGCTTGCAGCAATTCCAAACTACGCCACCATTAGTCCATTGCCTGACTAACGAGGTAGTACAGTCCTTCACTGCCAATGTGTTACTGGCATTGGGGGCTTTTCCTGCCATGGTGGTTGAAGCTGAAGAGGCCGCACAATTTAGTACCATAGCGAACAGTTTACTTATCAATATCGGCACGTTACACCACTCGCGGGCCGAATCCATGTTGGCGGCAATCCAGGCGGCAAATCAATCTGCCACTCCTTGGGTGCTGGACCCCGTCGCGGTCGGTGGGCTTACCTATCGCACTGATTTTGCTCATCAATTATTATCACTAAAACCGGCAGCGATACGGGGTAATGCCTCGGAGATCATGGCATTAAGTGGTCTGGCGACCATGGGGCGTGGCGTGGATAGTGTCGATTCCTCGGTAAGTGCACTGCCTGCTGCTCGCCAATTGGCGCTACAGGTGCAGACGGTGGTTGCGGTTACCGGTGAGGTGGATTATATCACCGACGGCCTGCGTGATTTTGCCGTGACCGGTGGCGATAAACTGATGACTCGGGTGGTGGGGACGGGGTGTGCACTTTCTGCCGTGGTTGCGGCATTTTGCGCACTGGAAGGTGACCGTTTACATCATGTGGCAACGGCTTGTCGAGTGATGTCACAGGTCGGCGGGCAGGTATCTCAGCAGGTAGCAGGCCCAGGTAGCTTTATCCCCGCCTTTCTGGATGGCCTTTATCAACTAAAAATAAGCGATCTGCTTTAGCCTCCCCACGGTCAATCGGTTAAAAAAGAGTGCTACCGTTCAGCCTCGTCGCCAGCGACTGAACGTGTTGCTAGTCGTAATGTGTATTACGGATAAGAACTGATAAATCATTCAGTTTCATTGGTTTACCCAGGAAATAACCCTGAACTTCATCACACTTCAGGGTTTGTAACTGCCTGAGCTGTTCAGTGGTTTCTACCCCCTCAGCGGTCACCGTCATGGACAGCGCATGGCCGAGGTTAATGATCCCTTCCACGATTGATTGGCCTTCATGTGACTCGGCCAATTCATCGATAAAGCTCTTATCAATTTTCAATCCATCGAACGGGAAGCGGCGCAGATAATTAAGTGAAGAATAGCCGGTACCAAAGTCATCCATCGATAAGCGTACACCCAGAGTTTTTAATGCTGTCATCGTTTTATATGCACCATCAGCATCTTCAATCATTATCCGCTCGGTGATTTCCAACTCCAGTCGATGGCTCGGTAGCCCGGTGAGTCGCAGGACTTGTCGCACTCGTTCGATCAGGCGCTGGTTCCTGAATTCAACCGCAGAAATATTGACGGAAACGATCAGTGATGAGGGCCATGTCGATGCATCCTGACATGCTTGTAACATGGTCCAGTCGCTAATGGCGGTGATAAGCCCCGTCTCTTCGGCTAGCGCAATAAATTGATCCGGCATCAGCAGCCCCAGAATCGGGTGGTTCCAGCGCACCAAGGCTTCAGCACCTGTCAGTTGGGTTCCCTCAATACGGTAGCGTGGCTGGTAATAAAGGTTAAATTCGTTGTGCTTAACGGCCTGACGTAAAAAACGCTCTAGTTCACTGCGTTGCATCAGGCGCTCATTCATTTCACTGGAGTAGAAGCTCCAACGGTTACGGCCACTGTTTTTAGCTTCATACATGGCAATATCTGCAAATCGTAATAGTTCTTCGGCTTGCATTGAGTCTTGAGGTGCCAGTGCAATACCAATGCTGGCACCGATATAAATATCCTGATCATTTATCACGTAGGGACTTTCGATTCGGGCGATAACGCGTGCACAAAGCTGTTCAATTTCTTTGCGTGACGAAAGGCCGGTGATGATCAAAATGAACTCATCTCCTCCCTGGCGCGCCACCAGATCATTATCACGTAAACAGCTTCTCAGGCGCTCAGATACCTGGTGCAGCACCAGATCCCCGGTAACGTGACCAAATGTGTCATTAACCGGCTTAAATTTATCCAGATCAACATTGATGATCACCAGTGGGTGCTGTGCGGCAGCTAAATGGCGTAACTTATTTTCCAGAAACTCTTTCATCCGCAGACGGTTGGGTAAACCGGTTAAAGCATCATGCAGAGAGAGGTGTTGGATCCGTTCTTGCGCTTCTATTTCACGGGTGATATCCGATGCGGTGCCACGGAACCCAATGGTTTCGTTGTTTTTGATAATAGGTTTGGCATAAATACGGCAAATGCGTTTATCGCCTTTGGCGGATAAATAGGTGCATTGCAGTTCATTACGCGATTCTGTCAGGTGAGTGTGTTGTAACCAAGGGCGCAGCGGAATAATGTCACAATTTAACAGTGAATCAAGATTGTGCCCCAGCCAGTGTTCCACACTTAACCCAGTAATAGTCAAAAACCGTTGCGACAGATAGGTGATGCGTAAATCGGCATCGGTTTCCCATAACCAGTCGGTAGCCGCTTCTGCTACATGGCGAAAACGCTCTTCGCTGGCGATTAATGCAGATTTGTTTTCATCCGCGATCCGCGCCTCTGACATCGCCCGCCGCAATACTAACCAACCGGCCAGTCCAAGGATCAACGCCACCAGCGTCAGGAGTGGGAGTAATATGTTGAGCAGTTGTGCGCCTGGCATATTCTGATCCCAGTGCAGCGTCAATGCGCTGTTATC
Organism: Yersinia intermedia; assembly: GCF_900635455.1. Lineage (NCBI taxonomy): Bacteria > Pseudomonadati > Pseudomonadota > Gammaproteobacteria > Enterobacterales > Yersiniaceae > Yersinia > Yersinia intermedia. The sequence goes on from NZ_LR134116.1 coordinate 714,576, forward strand.
ACTGGCAGATAATAGGACTGATGGGCCGGATGCCGCATCTTTTTTATCTTGCGGCGTTCGGAGTTGATGAATACCGTAATCTTCGCCCAAGGTATTCAGCTCTGTTTGTGTCAGTAAATCGATAAACACCAGAACGGAAGGTACTCCAGCCACTGATTTAACGCGCGGATCACCACCAGTAGTTAATGCCGCCGCCGCAACAATGCCCGGTTGCCCGGCAATGTCGATGGTTTCAGTTGCAATATATTGTTTGTCTGCTCGCGCTCGGGCTGCGTCAATCAACGGGATTATATCTTTGTTGAGCCAATCGGGTAGGCTAATATTCTTTAGTTGCCCATTGATAACCGAATACCGGGTCTTTCCTTGCCCATCAACGACAAACACTCCCTCATAATTAAAGTCGTTATACAGTGATGGCCCCAGATTTTGGCTGACAAAAGCCCAGTCAGGATCGACTGTTACATGCAAATGTTCATAAGCATCACCCCAGAAAGCATTGTCTTTTATTCTGGTTTTTATTGAGTCTTGGCGCATTTTCCACGCTTTTTCCACCAGAAAACGGCTTTGAGATATCGCTTGTTCATTTAATTGCGAAGCGATGTAGAAAATGCCAACAGCAGCAATAATGATAGTTGCCCCAACCAGCAAGGCCATAGCCTGTAAAGTCTGTTTTGCAAAGAAAACATTATCTCCTTTTGCCCGTGATACTGATTCTGACTGGCTGGAGTCTGTCATAGTGAGTTCCCTTGGCACTTACAACGTTTGGGCTGATCCCGAGTAGGATAAAAGATCCATTTAATTAGCAGAAAGCGAAAACTCAGAGGCAATATAAACTAACATAAATATAATCTTAGTCTCTTATCATTATATAGTCTGTTCGCCCTCATTCTGGCGTCAGCAACCCAGCAGGCGATGAGTCAAAGTGAAAACCCGCCGCTGGCGGTTTTTTTGTATTATGGCTCAGGTTTTGCGGTAACTCAGGTGCTTTTGCCGTTATTGCGGGGCGGTATTATTAACTTAATCCCCGTAACGTGGGTTCTCCGCAGCGCAATGAAACACGGCGCTCTAACGATGCTGCATCTTCGTGCATTTGCCTCTAAAAAGTGCGAGAAAAGCGCATATACAGTGCTATCTCCCGTTATATCTCCTTTTCCCATTACTCAAAGTGCGTGTATTTCCGTGGTTCAGCGGCTATCTATCATTTGGTACAAACATTGCTTTACCCCTAGACCGCACTATTACCATTACATTTCTTTGATAGGGATAAGGTATGTCACAGGCGAAACAAGCACCGGAATTAAAACGTACATTGGGTAGTTTTCAATTATGGGGTATTGCCGTCGGGTTGGTGATTTCCGGCGAATATTTTGGTTGGAGCTATGGGTGGGCACAAGCAGGGACTTTAGGGTTTTTGTTTACCGCTCTGGGTGTGGCTGCGATGTATACGGCATTTATTTTTAGTTTTACCGAATTAACCACCTCTATTCCTCATGCCGGAGGGCCATTTGCTTACGCTCACCGCGCTTTTGGCCCAACGGGGGGTTTTATTGCCGGCCTTGCGACCTTGATTGAGTTTGTGTTTGCCCCGCCCGCTATTGCTATGGCGATTGGTGCTTATATTAATGTTCAATTCCCCGCGGTTGACCCTAAGTGGGTAGCGGTTGGTGCCTATCTGATATTTATGTCATTGAATATTCTGGGTGTCAGTATTGCTGCAACCTTTGAACTGTTGGTCACGATATTGGCCATTTTTGAGTTGCTGGTATTTATGGGCGTGGTTGCGCCGGGCTTTGAAATCAGTAACTTTGTCAGAGGCGGTTGGGCTGGTACGGATACCTTCAGTATCGGGTCTTTATCGGGGATTTTTGCCGCTATTCCCTTTGCTATCTGGTTCTTTTTGGCGATTGAGGGGGCTTCTATGGCCGCAGAAGAAGCCAAAGAGCCGCAACGCACCATTCCGCGCGCCTTCATTGGTGGTATTTTGACCTTAGTGGCGCTGGCATTAGGTGTGATGGTATTTGCTGGTGGGGTGGGTGACTGGACTCAGTTATCTAATATTAATGATCCGCTACCACAGGCAATGAAAATTATCGTTGGCAGCGATAGCGGTTGGTTACACATGTTGGTATGGCTTGGGCTATTTGGTCTGATAGCCTCGTTCCATGGCATCATTATGGGCTATTCCCGTCAGATTTTTGCCTTGGCCCGTGCTGGTTATTTACCTAAGCCACTGGCTAAAGTAAACCGCCGTTTCCGTACTCCACACCTGGCTATTCTGGCCGGTGGTGTTGTCGGGATTGGTGCTATTTTCTCTGACTCGTTGATTATTATTGGCGGCATGCCACTGACGGCAAATATTGTCACTATGTCAGTGTTTGGTGCCATCGTGATGTATATCATCTCAATGTTGTCATTATTCAAACTGCGACAGACAGAGCCACGCCTGACTCGGCCATTCTCCGCGCCGTTCTATCCCTTTGCGCCAGCACTGGCATTAGTTTTGGCGGTTGTTTGTCTGGTGGCGATGATTTATTACAATCCGCTGCTGGCTTTGATATTCGCTGGCATGATGTTGGTTGGTTATATTTATTTTCGTTTGACCCACCGTTCACGTGCTGCTGCTGCATTTGATCCACAACTCAGTGCTGCTGAGTGATCCATTCTTACTCTCTATGTCATCATTGTTCAGGCTGCTTTTGCAGCCTGTGCGGCTAAAGGACGCGGTATGTACCAGACAACACTGAGCCATCGCAGTTACCACTTTGGCGATTTACGGGATTTAATGGCTAAAGCTTCACCGGCACGTTCGGGCGATTATCTGGCGGGCGTTGCGGCAGAAAGTGCTGAAGAACGTATGGCTGCCCGTATGACGCTGGCAGATTTACCGCTAAAAACATTTTTACAGCAAATGCTGATTCCTTATGAGCAGGATGAAGTCACACGGTTGATTATTGACAGCCATGACCCGCAGGCTTTTGCGCCAATAGCGCATCTGACCGTCGGTGATTTTCGTGATTGGTTACTCAGTGAACAAGCCGACAGCGCGACGTTAGCGCAAGTCAGTGCTGGTATCACCCCAGAAATGGCTGCCGCCGTCAGTAAAATAATGCGTAATCAGGATTTGATTCTGGTGGCGAAGAAATGCCGTGTGATTACCCGATTCCGTAACACAATTGGCCTTGCTGGCCACTTAAGTGTGCGGCTACAACCCAATCATCCCACGGACAGTTTGCAGGGGATCGCCGCCAGCATGCTTGATGGCCTGCTGTATGGCAGCGGTGATGCTGTGATTGGCATCAATCCCGCCAGTGACAGTTTACCCTTGTTAGAAAAACTTAATTATATGTTGGATGATGTGATAAGCCGCTTTGAGATCCCCACACAATCCTGCGTATTAACGCATGTTACTAACACGATTAAGTTGATTGAACGCGGAGCGCCGGTTGATTTGGTGTTCCAGTCTATTGCGGGCAGTGAAGCGGCAAATGCCGGTTTTGGTATCAATCTGGCATTGTTGGAAGAAGCACATTGTGCGGCATTGAGCCTCAAGCGAGGCACTGTCGGTGACAATGTGATGTATTTCGAAACCGGGCAGGGCAGTTGTCTCTCCGGTAATGCCCATTTCGGGGTTGATCAACAAACTTGCGAGGCGCGCGCTTATGCAATTGCTCGCCGCTTCTCACCGTTACTGACTAATACTGTCGTCGGGTTTATCGGGCCAGAATATCTTTATGATGGTAAACAGATTATCCGTGCCGGTTTGGAAGACCATTTCTGTGGCAAGTTACTGGGTGTCCCACTCGGTTGTGATGTCTGCTACACCAACCATGCTGAGGCGGATCAGGATGATATGGATACCTTGCTGACCTTACTGGGGACGGCTGGGCTGACCTTTATGATGGGGATACCGGGAGCTGATGACATCATGCTTAATTATCAAAGCACGTCGTTTCATGATGCGTTGTATATCCGGCAATTGCTCGGTCTGAAACATGCACCAGAGTTTGGTCTGTGGCTAGAAAAAATGAATATTATGGATGCTCAGGGGCGCTTGCGTGATACCGCGGCCAATCATCCGTTATTAGCGCAGTTGCCACATATGGGAGCATTCTGATGAGCGGAAATGAGATAATAACCGGAGTGTTACATCGCAATTCGTGGGCGGTTTTGCGCCAGTTCACGGCGGCGCGTATTGCTCTTGGCCGTACAGGAGCAAGTTTGCCTACTGAAGAGCTGTTGAAATTTGGTTTGGCACATGCGCAGGCACGGGATGCCGTGCATCAACCTTTTATCAGCGAGGATCTTGCTAATCAACTGGCAGATTCAGGATTACAGACACTTATCGTCAACAGTGCTGCGCCGGATCGTGCAACTTATCTGCGCCGCCCGGATCTTGGCCGAAAATTATCGTCGCAAAGCCGTGAACAGTTGTGTGCATGGCCTGATAAGCAAGCCGATATCCTGTTAGTTATTGGTGACGGTCTGTCATCGAAAGCGGTACACCGGCAGGCAATTCCTTTGGTGATGGCCTTACGACCTTATTTGCAAACGCTTGGCTTATCATTGGCACCGATAGTATTGGCTCATCAATCACGGGTAGCATTAGGGGATGATGCAGGTGAATGTTTACAAGCCAAAGCCGTTGTTATGCTGATTGGTGAAAGGCCGGGGCTTTCTTCCCCTGATAGTTTGGGTATTTATATGACTTGGGGGCCGAACACGCGGCGGTTGGAGTCTGAGCGCAATTGTATTTCTAATATCCGGCCAGAAGGGTTGGATTATCCACAGGCTGCTTTTAAGCTGGCTTGGTTGTTGGAGCAATCTTTCCAACGGCGCTTATCAGGGGTGCAGCTTAAGGATGAGAGCGATAATCCGGCATTGCACGTGCGTGTAACACCCACTGATCTTACTGGTAATCATGTAAGGATTTTAAGCTAGTTATTTTTGTTAGTATGGCATAAATATCTATTTATGCCACTTATAACCAGTAATTCAGCATGCATTTACGATAATGTTAAGTTATTCTGTCTAAAGATGGCAGGCTGTTCTACCCTACATATCTCCTCGTTTTACAACAATTCTTATAAATACCTCACTAAATTTGAATTTTTTAACAGGTATTACTGCGCGTCATCATTTTCATGCTTTATGCAGTGGAGCTATTGGGAACATAAGGAAGAAAAAATGGGACTACGAAGAAAGAGTATTAAACCTATGCAAATCAATGATATTACCATCATTGATGATGCCAAACTGAAGAAGGCAATCACCGCAGCGGCGTTGGGCAATGCCATGGAGTGGTTCGATTTCGGGGTGTATGGTTTTGTCGCATTTGCACTTGGTCAGGTATTTTTCCCCGGTGCTGATCCTGGTCTTCAGATGATTGCTGCGCTGGCGACCTTTTCCGTTCCTTTCCTGGTTCGCCCCCTCGGTGGCTTATTCTTTGGTGCGTTAGGGGATAAATATGGGCGGCAAAAAGTCCTGTCTGTCACCATCATTATTATGTCGATCAGTACGTTCTGCATTGGTCTGATTCCCTCTTATGCCTCGATAGGTATTTGGGCACCCATATTGTTGTTATTGGCAAAACTGGCGCAGGGGTTTTCGGTTGGCGGCGAATATACCGGAGCCGCTATTTTTGTGGCGGAATACTCACCCGATAGAAAACGGGGTTTTCTTAGTAGTTGGCTAGATTTTGGTTCCATTGCTGGCTTCGTTTTAGGGGCTGGGGTCGTTCTACTGATTTCCAGTATTGTGGGTGAAGCCAGTTTCCTTGAGTGGGGGTGGCGTATTCCGTTCTTCGTTGCTGCACCATTAGGATTAATCGGTATCTATTTGCGTCATGCACTTGAAGAGACACCGACCTTTCAACAGTACGTGGATAAAATTGATAATGATTCGCGCCATAATATTGCCGAGCCACCTAAAGTTTCTTTCCGTGAGATCTTAACCAAACAATGGAAGAGCCTGATTATCTGTGTCGGGATGGTTATTGCTACCAACGTCACCTATTACATGCTACTGACCTACATGCCAAGCTATCTATCCCATAGTTTGCATTACTCTGAAGATCACGGTGTATTGATCATCATTGCAATCATGCTGGGTATGTTATTCGTTCAGCCTGTTATGGGGTTAATGAGCGATAAGTTTGGCCGTAAACCTTTTGTTATTTGCGGCAGTATTGGGCTGTTTATTCTCGCTATTCCCAGCTTTATTCTAATTAATAGTGGCATCATCGGGTTGATATTTTGTGGTTTGTTGATCCTGGCTATTTTGCTTAACTGTTTTACTGGCGTGATGGCCTCAATATTACCCGCGATGTTCCCAACCCATATCCGATACAGCGCATTAGCTATCGCGTTTAATGTGTCGGTGTTGGTTGCAGGGCTGACACCAACAGTGGCTGCGTGGTTGGTTGAAACAACGCAAAATCTGTTTATGCCAGCTTATTACTTAATGGTGGTGGCGGTTATTGGTTTGGTTACCGGGATATTTATGAAAGAGACTGCCAATATGCCGCTGAAAGGTGCAACGCCAGCAGCGTCTGATCGGGCGGAGGCTAAAGAGATATTGCAGGAACACCATGACCATATCGAACATAATATTGATGATATTGATCAGCAAATAGTCGAGCTTGAGAAAAAGAGAAAGAATCTGATCGCTCAACATCCTGATATTAATTAATCAGTTTTGGGCTGTGCGTCAGGGTGTTAATTTGATTCACATCAATAAAATTCATTTCTATACAATAGCTTACCTTTCTATTCAAATCTGCCTTTGACCCTCCCCTAAGGGGAGGGTTTAGATTATCAGTCATTATTCCAACTTATCTGGAACATTTCCTCTTACCAGAAGGATACCATGACAGTGAAAAAGACATTTGCTTCAACTGCCCGGCTGACTATTGTTGCTTTAGCTGCAGTCACTTTTAGCCATTTTGCCTCGGCGGCGACACAGACTGAATTTTTGGCTCAACATGGCTTAGCGGGAAAAACCACTGAGCAGATGGTTGATGCTATTGATCAGTCAAAACAAGAACGGCCTCTGGCATATTCAGCCTCGGTAACGGGTACTGAACTCACTTTATCCGACGGGCAGCAGCAGTATTCCTTCCCCTTGGGTGATAAGTTTTATCTCTCATTTGCCCCCTATGTAAACCAAACTCATCCATGCTTCAATCACAGTTTGTCTGGTTGCCGTGGTGAACGAGCAAATACCCCATTCGATGTAAAAATCACCGATAAAAACGGGAAAGTCATCGTGCAGGATAAGCTAACCAGCTATCAAAATGGATTTATCGGGGTTTGGTTACCACGCAATATTGAGGGCGTTATTGAAGTGAGTTATCAAGGTCTTAAGGCTGTATCACCTTTTGCTACCCATGCCGAGAGCCAAACTTGTATGACCACGCTACAACTAAAAAAATAAACGATTTAAGGGCGTAAGTCGTAAGATTTGCCAGAATAATAACAACCAGCTTAACGGCTGGTTTTTTATTTCCCGCAGGAAGAATGGATGCTTTCTTACCACTTATCAGCATTTTTTTAATTATTAAATCCTGCTTATATTCCTTATGGCGAGGGATAATACTATGGTTAGGTGGTATTAAGTTTAAGTTGTGCTAAATGAAATGGCTGAGAAAAATATAATTATTTATAAATTATTAATTTTACGATATAGTTCACTCCTTTATGATTGAACGCGTAAAGTTAAAGAAAACCTACAATATTACGTTATAACTTTCCTTTTTCTGTGTACTTGGCTACCACTCTCTATAGCCGAGTTCATTAAGTGTAGAAGATTATATTATGTTTCAATTGATGCAGAGTGTTTTGACAAGTTCCTTTAATGCGGTCTGCATTATCTATCTTTGCATATCATTACCTTATCTTTATATTATTACCAGACAAAAACCGAATCAGTTACATTATAAAATTCTAATGGGAGTGATTGCTGGACTGACCGCAACCTATCTTGCTGATTTTCATAACCAAACTAGCGCTACGCTCTTTGGGTTAATTATTAGCCCTATTGTACTGACAGCATTGATTTTTGGTCCCATTCCGTTATTGATAAGCTACGCTATCCATGCTGTGTTTGTATTTGGTTTGTCGCCATTTTATGATATTTTTATTATGTCATTTATGTTCTTATCTATAGCGTTAAAGATTTGGGATAATAAAAAATATTATACTTTCTTCCTTTCTGTTTTTATTCCACAATGTATCAATATTGCTTTGAATTTTGATCGGTTAGTTTCTTTAGGCTACCTTTATCGCTCAATATTTAAATCATTAATGAGTATTATTCTACTCTCGATACTCTATTTTATTTTTAGCCGTTTTCAAAAGACATTTAGTAAATTCTCTATGTTGCAATTTCAATCCTCGACAGATCAACTGACGAAATTACCCAATAGATTCAGTATTAATCGGCATCTGGATAATTTTAAACAAACGCGGAAGGACCGTTTTATTGCTTTGATTGATATAGATTTCTTTAAAAAGGTGAATGATAGTCATGGGCATTCTGCCGGTGATAAAATTTTATATGATATCGCGCAGGAACTAAAATCGGTGATTAGAGGGAATGATTTTCTGGCGCGGTATGGCGGTGAAGAGTTTTTGCTGTTAATTCATACCGCAGATAACAGAATTGCCCGCGAGATCTTGGCGCGGATTATCACACATATCCGCGATACGCTGTTTATTACACCTGACAACCATTCCCTTAATATTACGATATCTATCGGTGCGGCTTTATATGTTAAAGATACCTCATTTGATGATGCGATTAAATCAGCCGATAAAGCACTCTATCAAGCGAAAAATGGCGGTCGGGATGAGGTTGTTTTTCATTAGATTTTGTATCAGTGGGCGACTGCGGAAGCCAAGTTTTTTAACTTAGCATAGGGTTTTACCCTAAAATCTGTTTTAACTTAACGGTGGGTTCACATACATCATAGAGGCTGGCGGTGATCAGAGAAAATGTTGTTATTGTTATTGATATGCAAAACGGAGTTTTTGCTAATCCGCGTTTTGACCGTGAAGGTCGCGTTGTTCGCATTAATCAACTGATCGACCATGCCGACCAGGTTATTTTCATCCAGCATGCAGAAGATGAAATGACGCAAGGGAGTGAACTGTGGCAAATCCTACCGGAATTACATTATCCACAGAAGGCTATTTCTGTTACCAAAACAGCGTGCGACTCGTTTTATCAGACACCGCTCGACACGGTTATTGCTCAGCTAGGGGCAACTCATCTGACTATTTGCGGTTGTGCCACGGATTACTGTGTTGATACCACTATCAAAATTGCTGCCAGTAAAGGATATGCGCTGACCATCGCATCTGATGCCCATACCACTGCTGACCGGCAATATGTCACGGCTCAGCAGCTTATCGCGCAACATAATGAGGTGTGGGCTGAGTTGTCCATTCCGGGGAACCGCATCACAGTAAAAACGACGCAGCAGATCCTTGCGGACTGGCTGGATTAAAATTAGCCGTTATAAGCCATGCACGGTACATATCATCAGGTATGTGCCGTTTTTTATGGTTAAAATTTGCTAACAAAGATAAGTAACACCTGTAAACGTCGTTTATTCCTTTGGTTTTATATTTTGAATTTATTCTGTTGGCAGCTTATTAACCTGACGTGCCTTTTTTTACGATGCTAAATTAATATCATTATCTAAATTATGGTACTTAGTATTGTATTAAATTAAATGTGTAATGAAATTAAATTGACGATTTACAGTTTTTGTTATAAAAAATAGAACATAAAAATATTATATTATTCATTAAGTTAGATGGGTTTTATTGACCGGGTTTATTGGCTTCTTACCCCGTTCGATATTGGTTTTGTTTTCCCCACACCCCGCAATTACTCTCTCGCGACAGGAAGTCACACGTATTTCTTGTCCGTTTTGGCCTCGGCCGCTTTACAGGGAAAGGACAGGATATGTCAGCTATAGAACCGCAGGAAAACCGGCAGACCGGAATACTGAATACCATTGAACGTATCGGTAATGCGATGCCGGATATCACTATGTTGTTTATTTATGCATTGGGTGTGTGCTGGGCTCTCTCCTTTGCATTGTCATTTATCAATTTCGACTATTACCACCCTCTGACGGGCGATCAGATAAAAGTGACCAATATGTTGGCACCGGTTGAGTTGGTGACCTTTATTACCACTATGGTCAAAAACTTTATCAACTTCCCACCACTGGCTATCACTATTGTGGCCACGTTAGGGATTGGGGTTGCTGAGGGCAGCGGCTTTATTCAGGTGATGCTGAAAAAGATGCTTAACGTCACGCCACAACGAATTTTGACACCCGCAGTAATATTTATCGGGGTGGTGAGCCACGTTGCATCTGACTCGGCGTATGTCATTTTGATGCCGGTGTCTGCCATGATGTTCTATGCCAGTGGTCGCCATCCGCTGGCAGGCATCGCCGCCGCTTTCGCGGGTTTGGCTGGCGGTTTTTCTGCCAGTTACACGCCATCGATTATCGATCCGATCATGCAGGGTTTCACCCAAGGGGCGGCACATATAATTGACCCAAGTTATAACGTCAACGTGTTGTGTAACTATTTCCTGAGCTTTGGCAGCACCTTTGCGGTGATTCTGGTGTGTTGGTTTATTACCGAGAAAATTGTTGAGCCACGGCTGGTTAAGTCGATGCCCTTAAATGATGACCTCAGTGTGCTTCACAACAGTGATGAACTGCAAAAAGTGACACCTCAAGAGAGTAAAGCCTTTAAAAAAGCCGGTTTGACCATGTTGTTTATGTTGATTGGTCTGGCGGCAGCGCTTTACCCAGAAAATTCCTTACTGCGTTCGCCGGAAGGGAGCCTGACCCGCCCTGATGCCCCGATTATGCAGGCGATAGTGCCCTTGCTGTTCTTTATGTTTGCCATCCCAGGGCTGATTTATGGCTTTAGTGCCGGTACCTTCAAAAGCACGAAAGACATTACCAGTAGCATGGAAAATATTACCCGTTCATTGGTTTCGTTTTTAGTGTTCAGCTTCTTCTGCGCCCAGTTTCTTTATTCATTCAGCCATTCCAATATCGGCACGTTGTTGGCAATTTCTGGGGCGGATTTCCTGCGTACCCTCGCAATGCCAGCCGGTTTCACTATTCTTGGGGTGATTCTGCTGTCTTGTACATTAGATATTATTATCACATCGGCTTCATCTAAATGGTCTATTTTGGCACCGGTATTAGTCCCGATGCTGATGGCAGTTGGTATTTCCCCGGAACTGACGCAGGCCAGTTTCCGAGTTAGCTCCACGGTGAATATCTCGACTCCGATGTTTGCTTTCTATCCATTGATCATTATGTATTGCCGTCAGTATTGTTCTAAAACTGGGGTTGGGACGCTTTGCGCCATGATGTTGCCTTATACTCTTGGACTGACCATTGTATTAACCCTGATGCTGTATCTGTTCTGGGGGTTGGGTATCCCGCTAGGGTTCCAGAGTGGGTATACCTATCCGGCTGGCAGTTAATTCCCTGTTTACCTGTAATGCTGATGATATGAATTAAGTCTATAAGGAATAAGAAATGACAATGGCACTCTCAGAACAACTGACCCAACGCTTCTTCCGTTATCTGGCGGTGAGCAGCCAGAGCGATGGCGCTTCAGTGACGCTCCCCAGCACTGTAGGGCAGCATAAGATGGCGCAAATGTTAGCAGAAGAACTGCGCCAGTTAGGATTGGAAGATATCGTCATTGATGCCCATGCGACGGTAACTGCCCGTAAACCAGGAAACCAACCCGCCGCACCACGAATTGGTTTCATTACGCACATTGATACCGTCGATGTTGGTTTATCGCCTGATATCCACCCGCAGCGGTTGCGGTTTTCCGGCAGTGATCTCTGCCTGAATCCTGAACAGGGTATCTATCTGCGCACATCAGAGCACCCGGAAATCCTTCGTTACCAAGATGAAGACATTATTTTTGGCGATGGCACCAGCGTATTGGGGGCGGATAATAAAGCAGCGGTAACGGTAGTGATGACGCTGTTGGAGAACCTGAGTGCTGATGATTGCCATGGGGATATCGTGGTGGCGTTTGTGCCGGATGAAGAGATTGGCTTGCGTGGTGCCAAAGCGTTGGATCTGGCACGGTTTGATGTTGATTTCGCCTATACGATTGATTGTTGCGAACTGGGGGAGGTGGTATTTGAGAACTTTAACGCCGCCTCAGCCGAGATTGATATTGTCGGGGTAACCGCTCATCCTATGTCTGCCAAGAATGTGCTGATCAACCCTATCCGCGTAGCTTATGACATTATCAGTGAGTTCGACCCACAGGAAACACCGGAACATACTGAAGGGCGGGAAGGGTATGTCTGGTTTACTGATATGGTTGCCAACCCGAATCACGCCAAACTGAAAATTGCGATTCGCGATTTTGATAATGCGTTATTCGAAGCGCGCAAAGCACGAATTGGTGAGGTGGTTACACAGGTTGCAGCGAAATATCCACGTGCAAAAATCAGCTATTCCGTCACCGACGTTTACAGCAATATCAGCAACTCGATAGGTGAAGATACTCAGGCGATTGATTTGATTTTCTCTGCCATGACCGCGTTGAATATTGAACCTAAGGTGATCCCAATGCGTGGCGGCACAGATGGTGCAGCGTTATCGACTCAGGGATTATTGACACCCAACTATTTCACCGGAGCTCATAACTTCCATTCACCGTTTGAATTCTTGCCAATTAGCTCCTTTGTAAAATCGTATGAGTTAACCCGAACTATCTGCTTGTTAGCGGCTAAATAGGCGGTGGTAAAATAGCGTATCAGGGGAGGACCGGTATATATAGCCGCCCTCCTCAATGTAAACCCCACTATTACCTTAATCTAATGACTCTTCCTGCACTTCTAACACATGGTATGCGGTTGAGCAGAACAGTGAATTCAAACGTTTCATATCACCTAATAGCCCCATGTGCAGACTGCTGGTTTCAATACTCTGCACATTTTGTTGATGCAGGCGTTCAACGTGCGAGTGAGAATAGCGGCGGTTTAACAAACGGAAACGATGCTTGGCACGGCGTAGGCGTTTGGCGTTATTGATATCGCGGGATAAAAACACCGACATTCCTAAATCCAGATTGGCTACCAGGCGGGTGTGCAGAGTATTTAACTCTTCAAATCCCTCGGCCGAAAATGGCTTCCGCGCATTGAGTGACTTAGCTGCCACATCAGCAGTCATGCGGCCAATAATATCGCCGGCTTGTTGCAGATTAACCGCTGTATCAATAATTTCAGCCCAACGGCGGGAATCAATCTCACCCAATTCATCCTGCTGAATTTGCGCTAAATAGAGTTTAATGGCGCTATACAGCATGTCGACTTCATCTTCCAACAAACTGACTTCATGCTTTTGCTGTTTATTCCCCTCCAGTACTTCTTTAAACCGCACTAGCATCTGCTCCAGCACATCACCCATTCGCAGGGTTTCCCGCACGGCGTTTGCTAAGGCTAACGAAGGGGTATCGATGGCGCTAATATCAAGATAGCGCGGGGCTGAGGGTTGTAGGGCGGTTTGGTCATCGCTGACTAATCGGCTACAGATACGAGTCATCACTCCAACAAATGGCAGCATCAACAAGCAGCGCAGCAGGTTATAGAATACGTGGAAGTAAATGACCACTTCGGCTGCGGGCAAGTTACGGCTAATGAGCCACTGCCCTAACATATTGACCCAAGGGACGACTAAAATACAGCCGATCACTTTAAACAGTAAGCTCCCCAGCACCACTTGTCGGGAGATGGCGTTCTGCCCACGGCTGCTGATCAGCGCCAGCAAACCACTGCCCAGATTAGAGCCAATCACAATACAGAGGGCGATATTCAGCGGAACCAAACCCGTGGCAGCCAGTGTGGCTGTCAGTAATACTGCCGCCAGACTGGAATAACTGATCATGGCGAACAATGCGCCAATCAATAATGCCAGAATGGTATCACCAGTCAGGGATGAAAAAATGGCTTGCACGGCGGTCGCTTGTGTAATCGGCCCGGCGGCAGTGACAATCAGTTGCAGTGCCAGAATAATCAGCCCAAGACCGATGCCTACCCGCCCCATCTGACCAACCCGACTTTTGCGCTGGCCGAGGAAAACAATAACCCCACCCAAGATTAGCAATGGTGATAGCCAGGAGAGATCAAATGTTAGCACCCGCGCCATCAGCGCCGTCCCGACATCTGCCCCTAACATAATCACTAAGGCCGGCGACAAGGAGATAAGCCCTTGCGATACAAATGAGATAACCAGTAACGCGGTAGCATTACTGCTCTGTACCAGTGCCGTGACACCAATGCCTGCGATAAAAGCAGTGGGTTTTTTCTGGATACTGGCGCTCAGAACCCGGCGCAGATCGGCACCGTAAACACGCATGATACCGGTGCGAACGATGTGTGTTCCCCACACCAGCAGGGCGACAGAAGAAAGCAGATGAAGCAGAGTCAGCATAGTTAATCTCAGTTGTGGCAAGACCCATTATCGTTGAACTGCCTCAACGATGGTTGAACACACCTGAAAAGGCGGTTGGGCCTGGCTCTGTGTAAATTCGATCCTATTTAAGTCTGTACAGTTTGAGGTTACGGCCATTTGGCGATAAAACGGCCCGTTGATGGATGTTGCAGTGTTTTAACAGGGTTACCTTGTTGTGCAGGGCGACCGGCATCTAAACGTGGGTTATTTAGGGTTAGATGTAAGGTCATTCCCCAGATCAGGGGGAGCTTGTAAGACGATATCGACACTAAACATGCCCTATTATAGCAATTTTTGCCGCCGGTGACGCATTTAATCTATCCAGAATGGTTTTATATTAAATAAATACAATGAGTTACCGTTAGCTTGCACCATGGTTTACCCCACTCAATGCATCTTAATAGACTGTTAATCCTATTAATTTATCAAAAGATTGATCACGTAACCTGTTCATCGGATATATAGATCGGTATCATCCCAGAATTGGTAATGCAAATCATTAGTGTTAGCACTCAAGGATATTTAAATCCCCACTTTTCAGGAGAGAAAATGCGATTACGTCTGGCTTTATTTTCGTCATTATTGGCGGCAACTGTTGCGATTACTGGGTGTGATGATTCATCCGCAACCCCGGAAGAATCAGCAAAAATCAGTATTGAGCATGCGCAAGGAACCACTCAGGTTCCGCTAAACCCGCAAAAAGTCATCATATTGAACCCCTCCGTGCTCGATACTGCCGATGCCTTGCACATTAAAGTCGCCGGTGTCCCGCAAACCAGCGCCCATCTGCCTGCATTTTTATCCCAATATAGCGGTACTGAATACCTGAATGCTGGCACATTATTCGAACCTGATTACGAGGCATTAAGTCAGGCTAAACCTGATCTGATCATCGCGGGCGGTCGTGCTCATGATGCCTACGACAAACTTAGCGCTATCGCACCGACCATCGCACTCGATGTGGATACTCAGCACTTTACCCAGAGTTTGGCTCAGCGTACTGAGCAACTGGCCTCTATTTTTGGTAAAGAAGAAGAGGCGAAAGCACTGCTGAGCAAATTCTCATCCCAGATAAATGAGATAAAGCAAAAATCAGCTAATGCCGGTTCAGCCATGGTCGTGATGGTCAGTGGCGGAAAAATGTCGGCCTACACGCCGGGCTCCCGTTTTGGTTTTGTGTTTGATGAGTTAGGTTTCACCCCAGCGGCCACTTTTACACAAACCGGTAGTCATGGGAATGTAGTGACCTCTGAATTCATTCTTAATGCTAACCCTGAGTGGCTGTTTGTACTGGATAGGGATAATGCCATTGGGCGCGCTGAAGGCCAGTCGGCACAGCAAGTCCTTGATAATCCGCTGATCCATAAAACTAAAGCATGGCAAAATGATCACGTTATCTATCTCGATTCTGCCTCGCTCTATATTGCCGGTGGCATACAGAGCTATACAAAATTGATGGATAAGGTCAGTACCGTGTTGGATAAATCCGCACCAGCGCAGTAATTTTACCGATGAAAAATCTTAGTTTTATAGCAGGCCTGGTTATTTTACTGGGCCTGATGGCGTGTAGCCTGTTTATCGGTGCTGGTCATGTCACTTTCGCGGATGTCTGGTCTGATCCTGATATGCGCGACATCTTTATACTCAGCCGAGTGCCGCGCACGCTGGCATTAGTCCTTGCTGGTAGCGCCATGAGTGTTGCTGGCCTCATCATGCAGATGCTGACGCAGAACCGTTTTGTCGAACCCTCTATTGCGGGTACAACTCAGTCCGCTAGCCTGGGTCTATTACTGGTCATGGTGTTCAGCCCATCGGCTCCGGTGATGGTGAAGATGTTGGTGGCTACGGCCTTCGCGATGGGGGGGACTGCACTCTTTATGATGCTACTGGCGCGGATGCGGATGAAATCAGCGCTGATGGTACCGTTGACCGGCATTATGTTGGGCGCGGTATTTAGTGCGGTAACAACCTTTCTGGCAATGGAGTTCGATCTTCTGCAATCGTTGGGCAGTTGGGAGTCAGGCGATTTCTCTGGTGTGTTGCAGGGCCGCTATGAACTGCTGTGGATCGTGGGCGCTTTAACATTGATTGCTTGCCTGATAGCGGATCGTTTTACCGTGGCAGGCATGGGGCGGGATTTTTCGGTCAATGTTGGACTCAATTATCAACGGGTTATGCTGATAGGAATGTCCATTATTGCCATCATCAGTGGCGTGGTGGTGGTCGTGATTGGCGTGCTTCCTTTTCTCGGTTTGATTGTACCCAATATTGTCAGTATGGCGATGGGGGATAACCTGCGCCGAACCATACCTTGGGTAAGTCTCTGTGGCGGTGGTTTGGTTGTGTTATGCGATATTATCGGTCGGTTAATTAGCTACCCATTTGAAATCCCTGCCAGCGTTATTTTAGGCGCAATTGGCGCACTCGTTTTCCTATTATTAATTGTTAGGACAAAACGCCATGCAGGTTAATGAGCTTTTATCAAAAGGGAATTGGCTTTCGAGTGCCAATCGGGCGTTAAGCTTACCGGCAAAGCGGTTGTTACTATTGAGCATCATTGCACTTACTGCGATTGTCATCTTTATGACGATTAATTTAAGGGGCAATATCCAGTATATTCTGGTGCATCGTGGTCTTATTTTAGCCACCATGTTATTGGTTGCCTTTGCTGCGGGAGTCGCCACTGTCTTATTCCAAACAGTAACCAATAACCGTATTTTGACGCCATCAGTGATGGGATTAGAAGCACTGTTTATTCTCATCCAGACCATGTTGGTGTTTTTTGTTGATGCCGATGGTTTCAGAGTGTTAGGTATTACGGGGAAATTTCTCTGTGAGTCGGCACTGCTGTTATTGTTCTCGGTGTTTCTTTACCGTTGGTTACTGACCGGTGTGGGGATCAATCTGCATAAGGTGCTGCTGGTTGGCTTGGTTTGTGGCACGTTGTTCCGCAGTCTATCGAGCCTGATGCAACGTCTTCTTTCGCCGGGGGAGTTTGCCATATTGCAGGGGAGGGTGTTTGCCACCTTTACCCGAGCACCAGCAGAGATTATTGCCGTATCTACGGGGATAATTGTGATTGTGGCTCTCATCGTTTGGCGCATGCGCCATTGCCTCGATATTATCGCCCTTGGCCGAAATACCGCGATTAATCTCGGTGTTGCCTATCAGAAAAAAATAACCACTATTTTGCTGCTGGTCTCGCTGTTGGTTGCCATCTCTACAGCACTGGTGGGGCCGCTGACATTCTTAGGTTTGCTTATCGCTAATTTGGCTTATCCAATTGTTGGTTCATTCCGCCATCAATATTTACTGCCCGGTGTATTTCTGCTGGGAACCATTACATTGGTTGGCGGGCAATTGATTTTGGAGCGCTTACTGAATATGTCTGGGACATTATCGGTGGTTATTGAGTTTATTGGTGGTGCGCTGTTTATATATCTTTTAATAAAGAAGGCTCCGGTATGATTGAAATTAATGACATTAATAAAAAATACCAGGATACGGCGGTTCTCAATAATATAAATGAGAGCATTCCTTCTGGTGGTGTTACTTCAATCATTGGACCAAACGGTGCGGGCAAATCGACTTTATTATCGATTATGAGCCGGTTGTTAGCACCTGATATCGGTAGCGTGCGGTTTAATGGGTTGGATGTGGCGAAAACCTCCGGTGATAAACTGGCGACAATTCTGTCAGTTTTACGTCAGGAAAATCACTTCACCAGCCGCTTGACCGTGGCAGATTTGGTTAGTTTCGGGCGCTATCCCTATTCCAAAGGGCGGCTCAACGAAAATGACCGTCAGTATATTGATGCTGCGATGGAGTTTCTTAATCTGGTGCCGCTGAAGGATCGCTATCTTGATGAGCTATCAGGCGGGCAACGGCAACGCGCCTATGTAGCAATGGTGCTTTGTCAGGACACGAAATATATCCTGCTGGATGAGCCATTAAATAATTTAGATATGAAACATTGCGTTGCGATGATGAAACAATTACGGCGTGCCGCAGATGAATTGCACAAAACCATTATCCTCGTTATCCACGATATCAATTTTGCTTCTGCGTATTCTGACCACATTATTGCGATGAAGAATGGTGAGGTTATTTATCGAGGGGCACCCGCTGAGATTATGCAACCCGATATTCTTGAAGAGATTTTCGATATAAAAATCCGTATCGAAAAAGTGCAAGATCAGCATATCGCGGTTTATTACCGTTAAGGTGAAAAAAAACGGGCGTAACTACATGTTTACTCCCGTTTTTATCCCGTTATTAGAACAACACAGAGTAGTTCACACCAAAGGTACGGCCACGTCCTTTGTAGGTATAGAGATCAGGTGCTCCGTAGGTGGGGCTATACAGAATCGGTGCGCGCTGGCCCCAAACGGTGGTGTACTCTTTATCCAACAGGTTTTCGATGCTGAAGCTGATTTTACCCACTGGCAAGGCGTAGCTGCTCAGGAAATCGATAGTGTTATAACCATCAAGTTTGCGGCCTTTACTGTCTGACACATCAAAGGTTTGCTGGGATTGTACCCGCAGATTCCAGTCACCCGGTGCCCAACCAACATAGGCGGTGGCTTTCGACGGGCTGGCGCTATCAACCGTGAGTTTCTGCCACTTACCGTCAGTTTTGGTCTCAGATTTAATCAGGTTAAATGTTGCTCCGGTGCTCCATTCGCTGTCCTCGAAGAAATAATCCGCCGCGCCTTCAACCCCGTAGATCCGGCGTTTATCCGGCAACACACTGATGGTCATGTCTGTTTTGTTGATAGCAATAGTTTGGTCAGATAATGAGTAGTAACCGGCGATTTGAGTGCGCAGGTTATCACCGGTATAGCGCCAGCCTAATTCATAAGCATTAACCTTAATACCCTCCAGCTTGGAGTCATTTACGTTGACGCTTTTTTGCAATTTGTAATGGCCGTTGACCAACTGATAGGTCCCTGAGCCGTAATATTTCGCCAGATCGGGGATCTCAAATCCTTGAGAGAAGTTGAACCACGTCTGTTGGCTTTGTGCCAGATGCGCCAGCAAACCGGCATTAAACAGGACGTTGTTGTAATCCGTTTTCCCTCCCGGCACCGTATCTGCTGAGGTCGCACTGCCGTTGGCAATCGCTTGTTGCTGGGCATAACCGACGAAATCATCTACCTTGTTCTCGGTGTACTGATAGCGAACGCCACCACTCAGGGTAAAGATGGGGTTGATGTCATAGCTGGTTTGCAGGAACGGCGCGAGATTGGTGGTGGTGTAACTTGGGTAACGGCCAACATTGTAGGCATTTTGTAATGTCATCCCGCCAGACTGCTGTGCCCGTGCCAGATTGAAGAACTGCTGGTTGGCGTTGAAACTTTCATGCTCTGCGTCGACACCATAAGTCAGCGTGAGGCTGTCGATGGGTTTACTGTTTAGCGTCAGTTTACCGCCGTAAAAGTCAGTTTTCTGCTGTGATGCACCGATACTGGTTACCGCAGTACCCGCTTTGTTCAGGGTTGGGAACGGATAAAAGGTCAATGATTCATCACGGTAAAATACCTGTGCCACCAAGTCCTGGCCCCAGACGTCGGTATTGGAGTATTGCAGGTTGATGAGGTGGCGCTCAGTGCCCGGAATACGATCTGAGTTCAGGTTACCGCTATTAGATGCCTGGCCGGTACCCGTTACCGCCGAGAAGTTCTCTCCCAGATACAAGCCGTGTTTGCCATCGGATTCGCTGTTGAAATACTGGGTGGTTAACTGCAATTGCTGGTGGTCATCAATGTTGAAGGTACCTGTGCCCATCACGTCAAGGCGGCCAGAATATTGCAGACCGGTCTGGGTATTATCGATCAATACCTCATTGCCTTTACCGTCATACCAGCCGCCATAACGTTGATAGGAAACAGAAAACCGACCGAATGCTTGCTCATTCCCGCCGCTCACCGCAGCCCCGATATTCTCATCGTGGTCGTTATGGCTGTTAAACCCGGTTTTGCCACCAACTTGTAGTTCGACCTGTTTTTCTTCCTGACCTTTTTTGGTCACAATATTGATCAAACCGCCGGTGCTACCTCCACCATAAAGCGAAGTGGCACCGGAGATCACTTCTATATGCCCAATATTAAACGGGTCGATAGAATCAAGCTGGCGGCTGTCGCTGCGTGAAGAGTTCAGGCGCACGCCGTCGATCATCACCATCATTGATCGGCCACGCATATTCATGCCGTAGTTGGTTCGCCCCTGACTGCTGACATCCATGCCAGGAATCAATTGTGCCAGTATATCTTTGATTTCCTTGCCAGCTTGAACCTGCTGCTCAAGTTCCTGACCTTCAATCACCCAAGTGGTTTGTGCCATTTCAGCCACACTGCGGTGTGAGCGGCTGGCAGAAACCACCATTTGATCTTCTGCCCATGCTGCGGGCGCGAGCATAGCTAACAGGCACGGATTTAATACCCAGAGGTGTCTGCGTTTCATTGTTGTTCTCTTTTTCCCATATTGGAGGTTGCGTTAAAAAATTAAAGTTGGTTTAACGATTGTTCTAAACCCAAAGTCATCGGCGTTGCCGCCAGGCCGCCAGCAAACACATCCCGATGAGATTACTCAAGTAAGTGATTCGGGTGCGCGCGCGCAGCTAACACCCCGGCAGTTTCAAGGACGCGGGGGTCTGCGTGGGGGATAACGCCCGGTTGCTGACTACGCCATTGGATCACCGCCGGAGTGGGCGTTAAATCGAACTGTTCACGACCTAAAACCCGGTTGAGAATACGCGCCGATCGCCAAGCCATCAGACTGAGTTGCGGTTCTGCGATACCGTGGCTATGCATCCCTGCGTTCACTGCAAATAAGCAGTTATCGTGTGGGCCACGCCAGTCGAGGGTGAAGTCGGGAGCCACGCGGTATTGATAATCGGCAGTGGTCATCAGGCGGCTGGCCAGTGGTTTAAGGAATGCCGGACGTTCCTGTTGATAGCCGGTCGCGAAGATAGTCACGTCGCTGTCAAAGGTTTCTTTGCCTTGATCGAGATGGTGATGGGTGACTAATTGGTAACTGTTACCTTGCGGATGGATCGCTGCCAGTGAGCGGCTAGGGAGCAGGCGCGCCCAGGGCTTTTCACGTAACACCTCAAACTGATGGTACATAGCACGGTAAATAGCCAGTAGCGACTCACTGGTAATACCGTCAGACGTCATTTTCTGTTCAGCCAGCATATGTTGCTTGGCGCTGTCGTTCAGGGTATAGAAGCCGTCAACGTATTCCGGGGTGAAGTACTCATTGGCAAAAGCGGCTTCATCCAGTGCGTTGTAATTATTTCGGCGTGAAATCCAATCTAACTGTTTCGGTTGGCCCCATTCAGCGCGGAAGATGTTGAGGAACAGGTCCGCTCCACTCTGTCCACCACCGACAATGGTGACACGTTTACCAGACAGATCGGGATTGCGCAGCGCCATTTCACTGGCGTGGAAACAGCGATCGTTTTGCTCGCCGACACATTCCGGCAACTTGATACGCTTGCCGATCCCCAGACAAACGTGGCGTGCATGGTAGACATTACGCGTTGTGGTCACGACAAAATGGCGCTGCTGGTCGTCAAAATCCACACTCTGAATATCTTGGCTGAACTCTAGCGAGCTTAACCCATGGGCCGCCCAACTGAGATAATCTGCAAACTCTTCCCGTGAAACCGTTCGGTGTTCAGTCGTCAGGAATCGATAGAATTTCTTCCTTTGGACTAAGTAGTTAAGGAAGCTATAGGGATTGGTTGGCGACACCGCACTGACCAAATCTTTCAAAAAGCTGGTCTGCATGTGGCAATCTGGCACCATCATGCCGGGGTGCCAGGAAAAGTGCGATTTACGCTCAAAGAATTTGCTGTTAAAGCCAGAAACTTCGCTGCCGAGGGCGGCAATACTGAGGTTAAATGGGCCTATGCCAATGCCGATGAAATCTAAAGTTTGATTCATTGGGCTAGCTCCTTGGTGACCAAATAAAGAGGGTTATCCAG
Source organism: Yersinia intermedia (assembly GCF_900635455.1). NCBI lineage: Bacteria > Pseudomonadati > Pseudomonadota > Gammaproteobacteria > Enterobacterales > Yersiniaceae > Yersinia > Yersinia intermedia. The sequence goes on from NZ_LR134116.1 coordinate 737,093, forward strand.
ATCTTGCAAGTAATTTGGCAACATTCGACTGCCGCCATCCTGCTCTGAATAGGTGAGTTTCACCGGGTTGAGGACTACACGAATAATTTGTGGTTTAAACAAATCAAATAGGGAGAAACGCTCTGCCATGTCTGGATGCTGTGCCATGTAGCGCCGCAATACCTGTGCCAGCAGTTGATAGAATTGGTGTTCACTGACGCCACACACATGCATCAGTGGTGAGATAAATCGCAGCACGGTGACGAAATGCCCGGTCTGTAGATCGTGTATCAGGTAGTCGGCAGATAAGCGTGCGGTGACGGCTTTTACGACGCTGGGCAGTGAGGCCGCTTGCGGGAACTCTTTATCAACCAGGCGCATATCGCCCTGGAAGTCTTTCAATAGTACACGTTGCGGTACATGGTCTTTCATCACCAAAGTGATGTTTTGGCCGTGGGCAATCAGTGCCACACCGTAACAACACATCAGGTGGTACATTGGCACCACGACCACCCGAAACATCTGTGCTAACCAGGCTTCGGCACTCAGCCCCGAACGTGCAATATAGGCGGCAATCAACGGATGACCCTGATTATCGGTTTCCATCAGTGTGGCCATCAAAATTGCCTGTTCGCCCGGTTGTAAATAGCAGGACGGGTTTTCTCGCCAAATCACGCCGAGCATTTCCTGATAGCGATAGGGTGCGTTATTCAAAGAGGCATAGGTCTGGTGCATCATATAACCGGCAGCTGGTTCTCCGAGGATCTCAGCACCGCTTGCACGTAGCGTAGGGTCTTGTGCAAAGACTTGCTGTAACCAATGCGAAGCCGCAGGACCCGCGCTGATATATTTACCGGGGATGCCACGATAACAAGAGGTGTTGTAGATGGTCAGTGGCAATTTGATATCAAATGGCACGCGGCGACTGACATTCGTTAAGGTACGTAATGATTGTTGCGCCAGATAGTGGTCACCAAACTCACCCAGTTCGATCAATTCACCTTCGGCTAATTGTGGCAGGAAGTGCAGGGCGATTTTTTGCTGCCACTGCCATGGGTGTAAGGGCACCGGTACCCAGTCGTCATTCAGCGCAAGCTGCTGCCAGTGGCGCTCAAATCGCTGGCGTTCCGTGCTATCCATCGCACTGTCGAGCAGCCTGTCCAACGGGAATTCGGTATCTGCACACCAAACAAAACTGCCACGTTTGGCAGCGATCCAATGCAAGCGGAACTGCCCCTGATATTCTGGCGCATAGTGATGCAGGGCAGTCAGACCCCAGCCACGGCGGCCTTTGTTGAAGATAAATTTCGGGTGGCCAGCCAGCAGACACTGTAGTGCATCAGCGTCGAGAGCAATCAGATCTTCGGCACTCATGCCCTGACGGGCCGAGAGTAACTGCATGTCTGCGCGCAGCGTGGCATAGAGGTCTTCCAGGTGTTCAGCAACTTGCGCATCGTCCATCTGCAACACTTGAGCCAGTTGGCGTAGCATATGGTCAGCGGTCAGCGGTACCCCTTCGCAGTGCAATGAGGCGGGATCAATATGCAGCCAGCCCCAGATACCCCGCTTGGCGCTAAAGCGATAGATCGCGCCCGGCAAGATGATGCTCCATGCCTGGGCTTGTGGCGCGGCACACAAGGTGCGCTCATATTCCAGTTCAGCCAGGATCTTGGCGATCATCTGACGATTAACACGTTGCCAATTGGCGTAATTATCAGTGGTCATACCGTACCCTCGCGGAAGAAGTCTGCGCGCTGATTCACTATCAGCCGTGAGCGTTTATGCGGAAAATCAAACTCTTTCAAGGTGTGGTAGCCCGCCGCGGGCAGGTGGCGGAACAGACGTTGGTTATCGGCACGCGGTTCAGCCACCACCCTGGCGGTGCGCGGTTCATCCAGATACAGATAGTGTGTCAGGCCACGTAACCAACTGCGGATGTACTGCGCTCCTCGCCAGCGCTCTTCACCTACCAGCATGTGTAGTCCACGATCAAAAGGCTGCCAACGGTAATGGCGGCCAATCCGGTCTTCTGCTGCCCAGTAAACTTCGAAATAACCAAATGGTTGATCGTCAAAACAGCCCAATAACGGATAGCAATAGTGCGAATCCAACTGCCGTTGTAGATAAGCTGCCTGAACCTCAAGCGGGCCACTCATTTCCCAGAACGCATCCACGCGCGGTGAGTTCATCCAGCGGGTAAACTGCTCTGTGTCGCGATCAATTTCCGGTAAGCGGAAGCTCAAAGTATGTTTAATGTGCGGATCGAAACGGCGATAAACTTCGCCGTCAGGGCGTGCAGCACGTTGTGGAAACCAGATATCCCGCTCGGCGTCATACTGCATCTGATCCGAAGCCCGATGGCGTTGCGCACCCAGCCACAGTGGTAGTTGATAAAATAGATCCCGTGCCAGATAGTCACCATAGCTCAAGGTAAACACGGCCTGTGCTTGCGGCTCTTCCCGCCACTCGGCATAGGGCAACGCAATACCGGTTAATTGCGGTGCGGCAACGAACAACTGATCCAATGCCTGTACCAGCCAGCCTGGTGGTAATGGCCCCGGTAAGTGCAACACTGCGCTGCCGTCCAACCCTAAGCTGAGGGGCAGATTTTTTGCCAACTGTTCACAGCGAAAACTGCCCGCAGAGTGCATCAACTTAGCTTGTGGCATCATTGGGTAACTCCCAGGCGTTCTAGGTGAGGGAAATGAAATGGGTTTGCGAAATCAAAGTAGATAACTGCCGGATCAACGATGGTATTTTCATTGTGGTCATGCAGATAACAGAAGAAATTGCCCTTGCAGTTCCAGTGCGTGTTGTCGAGTACGTAATCCAAACACAGAGTATTTTTAGCCGTAGTCCGCAGGTTATGGAGTGCGTCGCGCACCCGTATCATCAGATTCTCTTCGCTGTCGAAACCGGCGGCCGCTAATGCGGCGGTCACGGCCAGGCTGGAGTTGACTAACAAGTAATAGGGGAAGTAGCGCAGCAGTTGTTGTTCAGTGAAGCGGTTTTCCGCTCCGGCTTCGCCAATTTCTTCCAGCCACGGTGTAGCGCCATGGGTAAAGCCGCTGCCCTGACAGTCGCGATACAACATACCGATCGGCAAGTCTTGCTGCATTTCCACCAGAATGTTTTGCTGATGGGCTAATAGCACTAAACCGTAATCAGCCTCAGTACTGAACAGCGGCAATAAGACCTGTTGGCAATAAGCATCCAGCCAGCAGTGGGTGGCTTGGCGTAACGGAAGATTTAGACGTGCCGCTAAACGGCGCACGGCGGCAACCAGCAAGCTGTCGCCTCCATCTGGAGCTGCCTGTGTCAAGGTGACCAGCACATTGGTTTGAGCATCTGGCTGGTCGAACAACAGGTTATCCCGTAGCACCATCAGGCTTTCCTCTTGCACTGAGCCATCAGCGGAACATAAACCGGCCCAACCGTCCTCCTGCATAACCCGGAAGGTTGGATAGCGTGCTTGTAATGTTTGCCAGCGCGAGGTTTGAGCCAGGCGGGCCAAGCGAATTCCACGTTTAGCTTCTTTTACCGATAGCGTACGTACCGAGTTAGTCAGGCGGACACTGAGGGAAAACTTGATCATGTCGCGATTTGATGGGCTGTACAGCGAACGGGAGGAACTGGTCGGTAGCCAGCGTTCACCTGCTTCACCCAAGTCTTGCAGTGCATTCAGTTGTACCAACTGCTGGCACCATTCCTGAGACAACAGGTGATCAGCCTGCCAGGGGTGCATCGGCAGCAGCCAAACATCATCGGTAAAGTGTGCCAGTAGCTGCGGCGCACTCTCGCTGGCGAAACGTTGCAGACGCTGTTGCAGTGTCAGCGTAAGACTCTCACCGCACAAAAAACGCTTATCCACGGCAAACCAGCGCAGTGGAAAGCGAGCGGCAAAGTCTGGCAGATAGCGATGTGCCTCTTTTTCATTGAAGGGTTCATGGGATTTTGGTGCTGGGTGGAAGGCATGCCCCACCAGTAACCCTTGCTCAGCCTGAGCAAAATTGAGTGGCTTATCACGTAGAGACGACCAATCCAGACGAATATTAATAGCCTGTTGGGTGTTGTCATGACTTTCCAGAACCCGCTGGCGAAAACGTGTAACCACTTCATCTGACAGGCCACCTTTCACTGCGGGTTTATCCAACAACAAGGTCACCAACTGTTCCATGCTCAGTGCCGCCCCCGCACCATCGTCCTGCTGATATAGATAAGCTGGGAACAGATAGTGATGATGTTGTGTTGGGGAGATATGGCGTAAAGCAATACGGATAGCTTGTGACGACGAAAGAGGGATATGGAGCTGTGGATAGGGTTGATTGTTCGCTGTCGGAAGGATTTGCCAGTCCTGGGTTTCACGCATCAATGCATTGAGGAAACATTGCGCAGCCACATCGGTTGTCGCGGTTTCTAACTGGATAGTCATGATTCCATGTCACTCTTAATTCAATTGAGAATCATTCTTATATCAATAATATTTATCATTATCAATCAACTTATGATACAGTTTTTCTATTAAACATGCATAAATCACCCACGTTATTAACGGTTAATTCACTTTTTATGCAAATTTCATCACAATCTGAAATACGCTCAAGCGGGCATATACCCTCTTCTAATTGGCCGTTAGCTTTTTGTGCCGGTTTGCTGGGGATTGGTCAGAACGGTTTATTGGTTATGTTGCCGGTATTGGTTAGCAGAACAGATCTGTCACTGTCGGTGTGGGCTGGTTTGCTTACCCTCGGTTCAATGCTGTTTTTGGTCGGGTCACCGTGGTGGGGACGGCAATCGGAGATTCGCGGGTGTAAATTTGTGGTCATCATGGCGCTGGCTGGCTACTTGCTGAGTTTTGTGTTGTTGGCGCTGGCGGTATGGGGTTTAGCGGCGGGGTGGTTACCGGAAATGGTGGGGCTGGGTGGGCTGATTGTGGCACGTATTATCTATGGCCTGACAGTCTCAGGCATGGTGCCCGCCTGCCAGACCTGGGCCTTGCAGCGCGCGGTGTATGAGCAGCGTATGGCTGCATTGGCTACCATCAGTTCAGGTTTGAGTTGCGGTCGTCTTCTTGGCCCACTTTGTGCCGCTCTTGCCCTCTTGATACACCCAATGGCACCGCTGTGGCTGATGGCAATAGCACCATTAATCGCTCTACTGGTGGTCTGTTTCCAATATAATGATCCGCCATTGCCACCGGTTGCACATCAACAAAATCGTTTACGTTTCAGTATGCTGCCCTATTTGCTCTGTGCATTGCTGCTGGCAGCAATCGTCAGCCTGATGCAACTCGGCCTGGCTCCGCATTTGAACCTATTATTCAGGCATTCTGCCACGATGGTAAGCCACCATGTGGCAATTTTACTTAGCGTGGCTGCGGGTTGTACTTTGTTAGCCCAGTTTTTGGTGGTACGCCCCCAACGCTTCAGCCCCTCTCAACTCTTGTTGGTGGCGGCGTTATTCATGGTGTTTGGCTTAGGATTAATGTGTACCCAGCCATTGGTCTTATTCTATGCAGGGTGTGCACTGGCGTCATTCGGTGCAGCGATGGCAACGCCGGGTTATCAATTGATGTTGAACGATAAATTATCCACAGGTAAAGGTTCCGGTGTGATAGCGACTAGCCATACATTGGGTTATGGCATGAGTGCGCTGATGGTGCCGCTAGTGGCAAAATTTTATGGTGAGTCGCAGTTGATTGCTGTGGCTCTGATGATGGCCGTTCTGTTGGGCGGTATAAGTGGCTGGCTGTGGTGCCAGCATCGGGTCACAGCCTATTCTGCGGGAGAGTAACTGCCATGTCCGGCGCATCAAACTACCGAATTTTCGATATCGTATTGAAAGAAAAAGAAAATATATCACCTTCACTGTTGCGTTGCGTATTTGAAGGGCCAGAAGTCAATCGTATGAAACTTGAAGCGCCGGATCAGCGCATCAAACTACTGTTCCCGGCTGGTGACGGTTTAATTACGCCAGTGCTCAACGGCGACGATTGGTATGGCAATTACCTGGCTATCGCGAAAGAACAGCGCCCGGTGATGCGCACTTATACTTTGCGTGCTTTACGTACGCAGCAGAACGAGATGGATGTGGAGTTTGTTTTGCACGGCGTGACTGGCCCAGCATCAGCCTGGGCAACCCACGCCCAGCCGGGTGATGCTATTCAGGTTGTTGCGCCGAATGCAGAGTGTCAATCCGACAGTGGCGGTTACGAGTGGGTTCCTCCCGCGCAGATGATGCAGGCGTTACTGATTGCCGATGAAACGGCATTACCGGCAGCGGTGGCCATTTTGGAACAACTGTCATTACAAGCTAACCCACCACGCGTTCAGGCTTTTTTTGAGGTACCGCTGGCGGGTGATTGCATCAACCTTGATCAATTTCCGTTTGCACAAGTGCACTGGTCATCACGGGATGTTGAGCATCAACCGGCTCATGGCCGTTTGTTAGTTGATGCTGTGCGTCAGTGGGTACAAATTCCGGCAGCGGCACGAGTAGCCGCACAATCATTAGCAGAGAATAGTCTGGGAGGGGATGTGTTGTGGGAGCGAGCCGAAGGTGCCAGCACATTCTATGCATGGGTGGCGGCTGAATCTTCAACGGTGAAAGCTTTGCGCCGCTATCTGATTGGTGAGTGCTGTCTGGATCGTACCAGCGTTAACTTTATGGCGTACTGGTGTTAATCAGTTCGTTATATCAAATTATCCTGATGGGCGGCACCGCAAAAATGAACCCAAACCAAGTGCAACAAGACCGATTAAAATCAGATCGGAAATAGCCGCACCAGCCATCCCCATACTGATTATTCGCGCATTTTTTGTCACTCCATTGGTCAGCGCTAACAGCATCGTCGGACCAGGAATAATCGTAACTGCCAATGGCGCAATAGTATACATAATCAAGGTACCGGACACTTTCATTCCCCCACAAACGCTCCATCGTAGTAGTACGAGAATACAGCAATATGCTTCATTAATGATCGATTGATAACAGTCGATTAATTAACAATTTATCGGTTAATAATCTATTTATTAATGACCACAAAAATTGGCTCTGCGGGGTTTAGCCCATATTCCGGCTAGCTGGTGATAGCCGCCGTTATTCCCGTCGGTTCACCACTGAAATATCGACCTTATCATGTCAGGATTAGAGAATTGTCACTATTTCCAGGTAGTTTTTGCTATTAAAATAAGTCGTTACGTAATAAATTTGTTCTATGATTGAGAACAGACTCTCTGGCTATTGATGGAGGGAAAGTTCATATAAGGAGAACACAATGCCTCATATGCCATTAATTCAGCTTCCCCACACGCATGGCGAAGGTTGCCTCTGTAATAGCCCGGCGTTCGTCCGTATTAACACAGTGTTTGCTCAGAAAGCAGCCCAATCTGCCCCTATCACAGCGGCGACCGTGACGGCGGCGATACCCGGGGCAAAACCCCAAAAAAGAGATGTCGCAGCCAATGCAGTGCGCGTGATGGCTTTTATTAATGTTCGTGTCTTTGATGGTGTTTCAGACCACCTGCGGGACGGGCTACGAGTATTAGTAGAAGGCAATAAGATCAAGTCGGTAGAGCCTGCGGATACCCCGCTCTCACCGGATGTGGAGCTGATTGACGGCGGTGGCGGCGTATTGATGCCGGGGCTGATTGATGCACACTGGCACGCCATTATGGCTCGCCCGTCGATGATGACAGCAATGACAGCCGATTTTAACTATATCCAGGCACTGGCTATTGCTGAAGCCGATGCCACATTGATGCGGGGTTTCACCACCGTGCGTGATATGGGCGGGCCGGTTTTTGGCCTGAAACGCGCCATAGATGAGCAAATTGCCATTGGCCCGCGTATCTTCCCTTCAGGCGCATTTATTACTCAAACCGGTGGGCACGGCGATTTTCGCCTGATTGGGGAGTTGCCCCATACGCCATCTGATCCCCTGAGTTATGCCGAACGAGTGGGCATGACGGCAATTGCCGATGGGGCTGACAAGGTGCTTTTACGTGCCAGAGAACAACTGATGCGGGGCGCATCACAACTCAAATACATGGCCGGTGGCGGTGTGGCCTCCATGTATGACTCCATCAGCGTGACTGAAGGCTCAATTCCCGAAATTCAGGCGGCGGTCACTGCGGCTGAGAACTGGGGCACTTATGTCACCGTCCACGCTTACACTGCCCGAGCCGTCACTATGGCTATCAACGGGGGGGTTAAGTGCATTGAACATGGCCAAATGGTGGATGAAGCAACCGTCCAGTTAATGGCAGAAAAAGGCATCTGGTGGAGCCTGCAACCTTTCCTTGATGATGAGGATGCGGTGCCAATGGCAAGCCCAGCGTCACGAGCCAAGCAGCTTGAGATGGTCGCCGGTACCGATACGGCCTATATGTTGGCGAAAAAATATAACATCAAGACGGCGTGGGGTACTGATACGCTGTTTGATGCGCGGCTGGCGACCCGGCAGGGGGCGCAGTTAGCCAAGTTGGTTCGTTGGTATTCACCGCTTGAAATTCTCAAGATGGCCACCAGCGTTAATGCTGAACTCTGTGCCTTCTCCGGCCCAAGAAACCCGTATCCCGGTAAGTTAGGGGTGGTGGAGAATGACGCCCTGGCTGATTTGATCCTGGTCGATGGTGATCCACTGAGTGATATTCAACTTATTGCTCAGCCAGAGAAAGCATTCCGGATCATCATGAAAGATGGGCAAATATTCAAAAATACCTTGGGCAGCGGTCAATAGTGACTTTTTATGAGCGGAAACCTGTTTTTCTGGTGGGATGTCAGGTGTTAATTGAGGCTATTCAATGAATAATATGACTTCCCTCAGGAAGCCGCAGGTTTTTTTCTTCACGTATTTAAGCGCGGCAAAACAGAATCTGTGGCGTGGGCCATGGGTTCTGTTATCGGCTATCGTCTTGAGCGGCTGCTCGGGGGTTGAGGCACCCTCATTTTCTCTGGTGGGTTCCTACTTTCCTGCCTGGATGGCGTGCGCTTTTATCGGGATAATTGTGGCGGTGATCGCTCGCGTTCTGTTTATTCGCGTGGGTATTGATGAGGTGCTGCCATTGCGGCTGTTGGTCTATGTCTGCCTGGCGCTGACTGTGGCATTTATCAGTTCCCTATTACTGTTTACACGATGAATGATAAATATGAATAAACTACCAGGGAGTGGGCGCAAGCGGCAACTGGCGCTTATTGTCGCCGGCATTATCATCGTCGCGGCCGTGGTATCCGGCTGGCTTTCCGTGCGGCAGACCACACTGAATCCATTATCTGAAGATGCAGAATTGGGGGCCAGTGTGGTGCATGTTGCCAGCTCGGTGCCTGGCCGTATTATCTCAATTAATGTCGCGGAAAACAGCAAAGTCCGGCGGGGTGACCTGCTGTTCACCATCGAGCCGGATCTCTATCGGTTGCAAGTCGCACAGGCGCAGGCTGAATTGAAAATGGCGGAGGCCGCCCGCGATACCCAGCAACGGACGGTGGTCGCGGAACAATCCAATGCCGCGATTACCAATGAACAGATTGTACGGGCGCAAGCCAATCTCAAGTTAGCGACTCAGACATTGGCACGGCTACAACCTCTACTCCCTAAGGGCTATGTCACCGCCCAGCAGGTCGATGATGCGGCGACGGCGAAACACGATGCCGAGGTCAGCCTGAAACAGGCATTGAAACAGTCATATGCTGCCGAGGCGTTGGTCAGCACTACCGCAGCGTCTGAAGCACTGGTGGTCGCACGTCGGGCGGCGCTGGCTATTGCCGAACGGGAACTGGCCAATACCCAAATACGGGCACCTCATGATGGTCGGGTGGTGGGGCTGACGGTCTCTGCTGGGGAGTTTGTTGTCCCGGATCAGGCCATTTTTACCCTTATCAATACTGAACATTGGCATGCCTCGGCATTTTTCCGTGAAACGGAGTTGAAGCATATCAAAGTAGGTGATTGCGCTACCGTGTATGTCATGGCAGACAGACAGCGCGCGATTCAGGGGCGGGTCGAGGGGATTGGCTGGGGGGTTAGCTCTGAGGATATGCTAAATATCCCACGTGGTCTGCCTTATGTACCGAAGTCATTAAATTGGGTACGTGTTGTCCAGCGTTTCCCCGTGAGAATAAGTCTGGAAAAACCACCGGAGGACCTGATGCGGATCGGGGCGACTGCTGTGGTTATCGTGCGCAATGACGACGGTTGCTGACGGTACGCTCGGTGGCATAATCCGCCAGGCAAAAGCAGATTTGGCCTATTTCCCTGGGCGAGTGGCAATGGCCTGGCGGGTGGCTGCGCTCTGTGCATTGATGGCGATGATCGCCATGATATACGGCATCCCGGAATCTGCGATCAGTTGCTATCTGATTATTTTCGTGATGAAACCGGATGGTGTCGAAAGCATGGTGATGGCCATTGCGATCACCGTTCTGGTATCGCTGGTGGTTGGACTGGTATTTCTGCTTATCCATTTCACGCTGGAAGCCGCGCCGCTGCGCATGGCAGCCTTGATTATCAGCTCGTTTCTATTTCTCTATATTGGTTCAGCCAGTAAGCTCGGCCCGGTGGGGAGCATTATTGCGCTGGTTATTGCGTTTGTGATGACGTTGCTCAGCGATATTCCCATGGGTGAGGTAGCAACGCGGGGGTTGTTGTATGCCTGGTTAATGGCGGTTTCCCCGATGTTGTTGATTATTGGCTTTAACCTTTTCCTTGGTCGGGCACCCCAGACGTTATTGCGGGCCAGTTTAGCCGAACGGCTCTTCACCGTGGCCGAGGCATTGCGCCAACCCGATGCCACCAATATGGTTAAGATCCGCGGGCTACTACAGGAAGGGCAAAATGAGCATCAACAGCGGGCGCTTTTTGTGCGTATTTTTCATCTACGCCCCCGAACCGAAGCGGTCTGGCTGGAAAGTGCAGTAAAAAGCAGTTATCGCCTGCTATTGGCAACGTCAGCGTTATCCCCTGACGCGCCAGAGAACGTGCGTATCGAGCTTGCGGCCTATTGTCGCGAGGCGGCGCAGGCGATTGCGGCGGGCAATCTTGCTGTTACCCCTCACTTTACTATTGAGAATGCGGCTGATGAAATTAATGAAATCAGAAACGCGCTGGTAGCACTGGCGAATGCGGATAATGGGCAAGATTTGACTGCCCCGAAATCCTCATTCTTTGCTGCGGATGCGCTGACCAACCCGGTTCATCAGCGTTTTGCGCTAAAGACCACTGCTGCTGCCCTGATTTGCTATCTGGTTTATACCGCATTGGACTGGCAGGATATTCATACCGCCATGATAACCTGCTATGTTGCGGCGCTGGGGACCACCGGTGAGACGGTGCATAAGTTGGTACTTCGAATTATTGGTTGCCTGATCGGCGCGCTAATGGGGGTGTTGGCGATCATTTTCATTATTCCTCACCTGAGTGATATTGGGCAGTTGATGGCGCTGGTGTTTGGCTGCATTTTGTTAGCTGCCTGGGTGTCGTGTGGTAACGAGCGTATCGCCTATGCCGGTGTGCAAATAGGGCTGGCTTTCCTGCTGACGGTGTTGCAAGGCTTCGGGCCGAGTACTGATATGGGGGTGGCACTCGATAGGGTGCTCGGTATCTTGCTGGGTAATTTGGTGGTGTATCTGATCTTTACCCGACTGTGGCCGGTGGCGATTGCAGACGCGGTGCGTATACACATTCGTGATGCGTTGAAGGGGCTGACAAATTTAGCCGCCCTGTCGCCCGATGCACGGCCTGCGGCGCTAAGAGAAGCCACAGCCATTGAGGCGGAGATTACCCAAGCGCAAGAAGAGCTGGCACTGGTTCCCTTTGAGCCAGCCCAATTACGCCCTTCACGGGAAGAGTGCGCCCGCTTACAAGCGATACTGGCAGAAATGGGTAAATTGTGCCCAGTGCTGTTTCTACCCACAGAAAAATCGGCGTCTGATGTGGGGCAACTGCGTCGGCTCTCGGCAGGCGGCGATGTGATGGCATTAACCGATGCACAAGGACAGAATAGTGAATCATTACGGCAAGGATTATCGCCGATTGATCTGACTATTCAACAACGTATAAAGCGGCTTGAGGAACTTCTGGGAATTTGATGACATGATGACGCACGCTGTACTGATGGCCCGGATAGCCAAAATTAACCTGACTTGCACGGTATTGGGGTTGAGCATGTTGATCGCCGGTTGTGCCACAGATCGCCTGGATCTTGCCCCTGCCTCCTATTCCGAACCTTGGGTAGCGGATGCCAATACCGGCAGCGCGGCGGGCACGGGTAACTTCGCTGTACCCGCTAATCCGGTGGTGGCAGAACTTCCTCAGCCCCCAACAATAAAGAGCGGATATCGCTACTCATTACCTGAGCTGATTGATATTGCCCAGAATCAGAATCCAGATACCCGCATTGCCTGGCAGCAGGCGCGGCAGGCTGCATTGGTCGTCGGAATGGGGGAGGCGGTATTTTTACCGATCATTTCAGCCAGTGTTATTGGTGGTTATCAAAGTACCAGTACACCGTTACCTTACGCTATTGGCAGCCATAAGGACGTTAATACCTCTGGGAGTGCGGTTGTTCCGGCACTGGCATTACAGTGGCTTATCTTTGATTTCGGGCAGCGTAGTGCATTACTTGACGCGGCGAAACACACCTCTTATGCCGCCAATGTCAGCTTTAATGGTATGCATCAGAAGCTAATCTATGATGTCACACGGACTTACTTCCAATACGGTGCCGCGCAGACCCAGAGGCAGATAGCAGAACAAACGTTGAAAAATAGCTTAAAAATTCAGGATGCTGCCGAGGAACGCCAGAAAAAGGGGATTGCCACTACAGTAGAAGTGGCGCTGGCGCGGCAACAGGTTGCACAGTCTGAACTGCGCCGCGTGGTGGCAAAAGGTACGGAACGTGATGCTTATCAGGCATTACTGGGTGCGATGGGCGTGTCTCCTTCATTGGATATCAACGTCGCTTATACCGAAGATCGCGCTTTACCGGATGTGACCAACGCACCAACCGAAAAGATGATCCGGCTGGCCCTTTCCCAGCGGCCTGATGTGTTAGCCAGCTATGCGGCAGTCGAAGCGGCCAAGGCGGGTATTAAAGCTACTGAGGCTGATTTCTTGCCGAAAGTCTATCTTGCCGGAGCGGTCGCAGGCGGTGATGGGCGCTTTGATATTCAAGGGCTACCGGGTATCAGCCAGCAGACTTCCTCTTCCAGCATTTTGGTCGGTGTTAGTGTGCCTCTTTATGATGGCGGGATACGGGCGGCGCGGGTCAAAGAAGCGGAGTCGCGTGCGGCCGTTGCTGCTGAAGGGTTTAAGAAAACACAGGAGCTGGCGGTTCGTGAAATTGTGGTAGCGGCGGATACCTTGCGCTCGGCACTTGAATCCAATCAGGCGGCACTTAATCTCGTGAAAACGTCATTTATTACCTATGATGCTGCACTGGAATCTTATCGTAATGGTGTCGGCACCATTACTGTCGCCAACGAAGCGGCCAATGGGTTGTTGAACGCGCAACAAATGAGTAGCGATGCGCATGCAGCTTCGCTGGTCGCTGCGGCTAATCTGGCTTTTGTGATGGGTAAAATGACGAATGTCTCACAACCTCTCGAACTGCTTCATTAGCCGTAGAAAAAGGGTTTTCCTTCGGCTATATGAATGGCAATTCAGTGCGTTGCACAAATAAATACTGGTGATGATAAGCCATTAATAACATACAGGTTTTTATCTATGTTTTTTATACTGAAAAAATACTGCACATCATCATGTGTGGTCTGAATGAATTTCGACCAGACATTTTCGGGGACATCATCAATAGCTCTTATCACCTGAGTGGTGAATTTGACTGTATAAACACCGTGATTATCAAGAGGCGTGTAGTTAAATGGCAGAGCACGATTCAGTATATATGATGATGTTTTATCCTGTGCCGTGCCGGTGAATTTTATGAACCCCTTGCCATTGTGAGACAAAAAGACACTCACGTCCGCCAGTAATGAAACGGAATCATTGAGGTTAACGTTTCTTTTCAGATAGAGCTCGGAATCACACTGTAAAACAACTTTAGGCAATAGCTGATAGGCCCAGAAAATAGCGGCGGCGGCTAATATTGCCAGGTATACCACAGTAAGGTAACCCTTTTTCATTGCGCCTCTCCCGAGTTAATCCTTATCGTTTGGCACTCGTTATATCTGCCCTGTTCATCTACAGCGCATATACCGATAAAGGTGAGCTGATTAATCTTGTAGCCATCACTGCCTTTGGTATAAAAGATGCTGTGCTTTTCCACTGAGCAGTCTACTTTTCTCTGCCTGAGGTCGTGCCGCGCCATATCAAGCGTTTCTGTTCCTGAAGGGAATGCCACATTTTTCTGGATAAAAATCTGGCATTGGTCAATTTCGCCGGCGAGTAAATAATTCGCTTTGCCAATAGTAACATCGGCCCAGTTGGCGTAAATTTTAAGCGCTGTGGCTAACACTGACAGTATCACCAGAATGAGTAATATTTTGGATCTCAGCATTGTCAGGTATTTTCGACCCGGCGCCATCACTTCTTGGGGTAACGGGGCAATAGGCGGGTGAGGGGGGGCGGTATCTGGTTGGATAGTGGTTGATATTTCTTTGGTGTCTGCGGCTATATCATCATCTTGTTCTTTTCCGTTATCTGGCGCGGGCAGTGTTGGGCTCAGTACTGACTCAATCCGCGCTGTAAACTGAAAACCGTATTTAGGTATCGTCGTGATGATTTGCGGATCTTCACCGAAGGCCGCCAGCGCTTTTCTCAGTTCGCTAACATACGCATTCAGGTTACTGTTCGACGCAGTAAAACCATAGTCTTCCCACACATTCTTCAGCAGTACGTCTCTTTCTATTGGTTCATTCTGATGTTTGATAAATTCAAGCAATAGCCGACTTGCCGGGTTGGACAATGTCACTGCCCGCTCTTCATCATTCAACTCCATCAAGATCTTTTCTGATGGATTAAACACAATCGTAAGATTAAGTATATATTTCATCTATGACTCTAATGGACTAAACAACCTTTAATCGGCGCTAAACCAAAAACAGTAATGCTGTCTTAGGTTAAGCTACACTCATAACTTTGTTTTTTGAAATGTTTTTTATGATTGGTAGCTCTTTTTTTGTGGCAAAGAAAACAGGGGCAACCAACACTGACATAAAGAGCAATATCACTCAATGGGCATTAAGGGTCACTACTGCCAGTTTGAACATTTAATCAATGCTGACCTTATCAGGCTATCAAAGCGCCTTCTTACTGTATTTCACCATTACCACCAGATAGTTTATTATTCTTTTTCATTTGTTTTAAATGGTTTTTTTTGGAGAAAAAAAATGTAAAACGGCAAGTGTCGATATAAAAATCTATGTTTAAAGTAAATAAATGCTCAAATATACTTTATTTAGAATCTTGTTATGATTGTGTCATCCTGATTTAGGCAAGGTGTTGCAATCAACACCGGTTTATATCACCTTTTTTGTTCAGGGGCGCAACAGCATTAGCGCCGTATACCGATATTCAGTAAAAATAGAGTTTTCTATGACCGAGGTGACCGGCAGTGATTTTATCCTCTGCTGATAAACAACCGCGTTTTTTAGGGGGGGGATTATATATTTAATCACTCTACTTAAGTCAGTATGCACATATCAATAATAAATTAATTAACATTATTTATGCTTATTTTTCGTATTAAAGCCCCCTTTATTTAATAGAGGGTGGCATTTATCTGTGGTTAAAACAACCACGTTATATATCGGGTAACCGAAAATCAATATCACCATGAAGGAATTGTTCCATGCGTAAAACTATTTTCTCTCTGACTCCCGCCGCGTTGGTCTTACTGGCGGTAGCCGGGAATGCACAAGCAACCTCTAACGCCCAATTAACGGTTACTGCTAACGTTGTTGCGTCAACCTGTGATGTTTCTTTGTCGACCAATAATCTGGACCTGGGTAACTATGCAGCATCTGCATTTAGCGGTGTTGCCACCCCAATCCCTGCCAGCAAAAAGTCATTCACTGTGGGCTTGAACAACTGTGATGCGCCGGGTGCTGCGGGTGATAAAGCCTATTTGGTGGTGAGCGGGCCAGTTCTGGGGGGTAACCCGAACATGTTTAACTCTACCGGTACTAACACCGGCATCATGTTGAACCAGGTTGCGACACCAACCACCTATATCAACAACAATGAGAAGCTGTTGGTAGCGACTGCAGGCTCAACGCCAGCCGCAGGTGACTTTAATACCAAGACACTGAATCTGCAGGCCGGTCTGGCATCAACCACCGCAACGGGTATCAGCATCGGTGCGGTTAGCGCGCCTATCCTGTTTGCCTTTGCCTATAACTGATTTTCCTGATGGCAGGTGGCTTCAGCCGCCTGCCATTGTGACCTTTTTCCTTTTTACTCTGGAGCGAAAGAATGACGCGCGTAACACTGCTTATTCCGATGATGATGGCGCTGCTGTCGTGCCCACCGGCCGCATTGGCTGACGGATTTGGTATCAATGCCACCCGCCTGATTTACCCACAGGGCGCCGGTAGCATTGCTGTCACCGTACGTAACACGCAACCGACATTGCCTTACCTGGTGCAGACCTCGATAAGCCGGGCAGCAGATAGCTATAAAACGACCCCGTTTACGGTCACGCCACCGATATTCCGTCTGGAACCCAAGAGTGTAAACCAAATCCGTATTGCGGGTAATGACTCCGATTTACCTAAAGACCGTGAATCTGTCTTTTATTTCCATGCGACCGCGATCCCAGCAACAACCGCACCCACTGAGAATCAATCGAGTACGGGCGTACAAGCCTCGGTGCAATTTGGTGTTGGTAGCATTATCAAGCTGTTTTACCGCCCGGCAGGCTTGTCGTCATCCTCTACGGATGCACAAAAGAACCTCAAATTCAGCGCTGGAAAGAGCGGGCTAGAGGTCAGTAATCCATCACCTTACTTTGTTAGTTTTGCGAGTATTAAGTTTGGTGGTCAGGCGCTCAAGTTAGATACGCCTGCGGCGTTGATGATCGCCCCTTTTAGTACACATACCTACCCCACAACGGTGAAAAGCGGCAGCGTGGAGTGGCAAACCATTAATGACCAGGGTGGCGTAGATGCATTTAAACAGCTTCTGCCTTAAGAAAGCGCTTTGGGTGGGTTTGAGTGTGTTGTTAGGCGTAACCAGTATCAATACTCATGCCGTGACGTTGAACTTTTCTGCAACCATAGTGCAAGGGACTTGCTCGCTAAGCCTGGATAAAAGTGTATTGCCATTGGGGAGTGTGAATCAAGCTAGCTTGATCAGCGGAACACTGGTCAATTTGCAACCTTTTACGCTTACTGCCGATAATTGTAATGGTGCAACGGGTGGAAGCTTGCAGCCCGTCATTACTGTTGTTGGTGCCGGTAGCCTTCAGGATGGGAAATGGCTGTTTCGCAGTAGTGACTCTGATGTGGGCGGCGCTGGCGTGATATTAGTGCAAAGTGCCACCCAGCCGATTTATGCCAGCACGGAGGTTAAATCTGGTGACTATTTCCCGTTAGCCGCTGTGGGCCAGGCTCCGGTCAATAAAGTGTTGCCATTTTTCGCCGGTGTGAGCTGTGGGGGAAGTACCGGTTGCGCCACACTTAAGCCTGGGCAACTCACGGCCAATGTTAATTTCGTTTTTGCCTATCGTTGAGGTCGCTATGCCATTTGCACACTTTTCCCTTATTACGCTGCTGTCGATGATATTGGTCGGGGTGCCAGCAATGGCGGCAAGTTCAGGCGGCGTCAGTTTAAGTCAGACCCGGGTGATATTTTCCGCAGAGGATAAGGCGCAAACCCTCACGGTAAAGAATACCAGTAAGCAAAATTACCTAATTCAAAGCCGTATCCAAAACGAAATGAAAAATGATGCGGCAGTGCCTTTTGTTGTCACGCCACCGTTGTTTCCATTGGCGGGGGAAGGTAACCAATTAGTGCGAATCCTTAAGCAGAGCGAGTCGCTACCTGGCGATAGAGAGTCCCTGTTTTACCTCTCGGTATTAGCCATTCCGGGCCAGACAGAACCTGCACCAGAAGAAGCGCGTTTATCCATGGGTTTTCAGTTTGTTATCAAGCTGTTTTATCGCCCTACGGGTCTGAAGGATGTGCCATCCGATGCTGGTTGCCAACTTAAATTGATCCGGGTAGGGAATGGCATCCGTATTGAGAATCCAACCCCCTATTTTATGACGTTTGGGACGTTGAAGCTCGACCATAGCGTTATCGATTTAGACTCATCCCCGTCGATGATTGCACCTATGGGGGCTCAGACCTATCCCGCTGCTCATACAATTAAGCATGTGGAGTGGCAAACCATAACCGATGCGGGTGGTTTGTCTGCATTGTGCCAACGCACAGTATCATCATAGGAATAACCAAAATGAAATACCTTACCCCCTTAGTCACGCTGCTGTTATGCAGCGTGTTGGTATTTGCAGGCGTTCATGCGGCCCCTTCTGAATCTCAGGGGATTTCTTTTCATGTGCTGCGAGTGATTTACCCTGCAAGTGAGCAAAAGGGCGTCACGTTAACGGTAAATAATAAAAGTGCGGCACCCTATTTGTTGCAGTCATGGATCCGCCCTGTTGATGCGAAAACCGGTGATGTGGATTTGAATTACACCGGGCAACCGAAGATGCCTTTTATTGTCACCCCTCCGCTGGAGCGCTTAGAGGCGAATAGTGATCTGATATTGCGTATCCGCCATAACGGTGAACCGCTGCCGACGGATCGGGAATCCGTCTTTTTTATCTCGATGAAAGCGATCCCTGCCAACAAAGAATCTGACAACGCGGGGGCGTCGGGCCAGATGGCCGTGACAGTGGTCAGCAATATGAAGCTGTTCTATCGCCCTGAGGGGCTGGCTAAACGGGCGGTGGCAGAGGTGGCCTCCCAGTTGCATTTTAGCCGTGAAGGGAACGTGCTGATTGCTGAGAACCCGACGCCGTATTGGCTCACCTTTTCGCAACTGAAAGTCGGCAATATTGCGCTGGATAAACCCGCCCTGCGGTTGATGGTGCCACCAAAAGGGCAGCAGCGCTATACCTTGCCAGCGGCAGCAAAAGGCGCAGTTGAGTGGCAACTGATTGATGAGGATGGTTGGAATACACCGGCTAACCAGCAAGCCTTATAATTTTTTCTGATTTTGATGGACAGGTTCACGTCATGCACAACATAACAATAAAAAACAGGCGTAACAGGCCCATCGTGTCGTTCGTTATGGCCGGAGTCTGGCTGCTGGCCGGGGCATTCCCTGTCTGGGCGCGTGACTATTTTGACCCCCGTCTGTTGTCATTGGGCGGCGCGCAGTCGACCAGCACCGACTTGAGTGCATTTGAATCCGCCGGCCAGGTCGCAGAGGGCCATTATCTGGTCACATTGTGGATGAATCAGTCGGATCAGGGGCAGCACACCCTTAACTTTAAAAAGAATGCACAAGGTCAGGTGCAACCGGAACTGACGCCCGCGCTCCTCCATGAATTGGGGGTCAATACTGCGGCGTTGCCGGGGTTCAGCGCATTGCCACCGGACCAGCCGGTCAATGATTTGGCCGCCCTTATTCCTGATGCACAGGTGCACTTTGACTTATCCCAATTGCGGCTGGACATCAGTGTGCCGCAGATTGCCATGCAGCAAAACGCCGCCGGTTATGTCGACCCCGCATTGTGGGACGACGGCGTGCCCGCGTTGCTGATGAACTATAGCCTGAATGGCAGCCGAAACTGGCAACGTGCGCGGGCTGGAATGGACAGCAGCGAACAGACCAATCTGTTTGCCAGTTTGCGTAACGGGCTGAACTGGCAGGCCTGGCGTTTGCGCAGTGACATGACCTATACCCGCAGCCAGAACAGTGGCACTGCGTCGTCGAGCCAGCAAAACACCCGCTTTTCCAATACCTATTTACAGCGCGATATTCATGCCTTGCGCGCTGAGGTGCTGGCGGGGGAAAGCAGTACCGGCAATGAGGTGTTCGACAGTATTCCGTTTCGCGGTATTAAGCTGAATTCCAGCGAAGAAATGCTGCCTAACAGCCTGCGGGGGTTTGCCCCGGAGATTTCCGGTATTGCGCAAAGTAATGCGCGGGTGACGGTCAGCCAGAACGGCAATGTGGTGTATCAAACCTATGTTGCACCGGGGCCGTTTCGCATTAATGACCTCTATCAGACCAGTCAGGGCGGGGATTTGACGGTCACTATCACTGAGGCTGACGGCACGGTGCGCAGCCAGACAATGGCGTTCTCTTCTTTACCGGTGATGCAACGCCCCGGCGCCCTCAAATATGAGTTTACCACCGGGCGTTACGACGGCGGGATAACGCAAGGCTCGCGTGAGGCCACGTTTGCACTGGGCACCTTTATTTATGGTTTGCCCTATGACATCACCCTGTACGGCGGTGGGCTGATGGCTGACGACTATCTCTCTTTTGTGGCGGGGTCGGGCCTGTCACTGGGGACTTTTGGCGCGCTTTCAGCCGATGTCACCACCTCCACAGCCCGATTGCAGGGGCAGGATGAACAGCAACAAGGCCGCTCTTATCGGCTGCGTTATGCCAAAAGCCTGTTGAGCACCGGCACCGCTGTGGATTTGGCGGCCTACCGGTATTCGACCCGCCACTATTACAGTTTCTCGGATTTCAACAATCTGGGGTATGAACTCAATGACAGTCAGGTGCCCTGGGCCTTAGAGCGTCAGCGTTCCAATTTTCAGATGCGCGTCAGCCAGCAACTGGGGGACTGGGGGGCTTTGTATCTGTCGGCCTCCCGCAATGATTTTTGGGGCAATAACCAGGTGAATAACACGGTCTCAGCCGGTTACAACACCAGTTACCGGGGTGTCAGTCTCGGTGTGGCTTACAGCATTGACCGGATAAAAGGTGACGAGGGGTGGCCTGAAAATCGGCAGTTATCCATGAACATGCAGGTGCCGTTTAGCCTGTTTAGTTCATCCCCGGCGGTGAGCCGCCACTATGTTAACTATCAAATGACGCATAATAATCAGGGGCAGGTACAGCAGCAGGTTGGGGTCAGCGGCAATGCGCTGGATGACCGTCTTTCTTACAGCGCGATGCAGAGCCAGTCAAATGGCAGCAGTGGTGACAATTCCACCCTGAATGCGGGCTATCAGGGCAGTAAAGGGATGGCAAACATGGGGTACAGCTACAGCAATCAGTTCCGTTCGCTGAACCTCAGCGGTAACGGCAATCTGGTTGTCCACCCGGAAGGGGTGACGTTGGGGCAAATGCTGGGCAGTTCGGTGGCGATAGTGAGTGCGCCAGGCGCGGAGGGTGTCGAGGTGATGAACGGGAATGTGCGCACCGACAGCCGGGGTTATGCGGTGGTGCCGTATTTATCGAACTACCAGAACAACAATATCAGCCTGAACCCGGCCACGTTGCCGGATGATGTCGACATGGCGAAATCGAGCCTGAAGGTCTACCCGACCAAAGGGGCGGTGGTGATGGCGAAGTTTGATACGCGGGTGGGGTATCAGGCGCTGGTGACGTTGCGCCGAGGGGAAAGCAACATTCCGTTTGGGGCACTGGTGACGGTGGAAGGCGGTTCCGGGAGTGAAAACAACACCGGTATTGTTGGCGACGCCGGTCAGGTGTACCTGAGTGGGCTGCCGGAAAAGGGCCGACTGATGACGAAATGGGGCCAGGGTGCGGACCAGCAGTGCCGCGCAGTGTTTGATTTGGCGGGCAGTGCAGCAAGCTCGGGGAGTAACCCTGTTCGCCAATTAACAGCGCGTTGTGACGCGAGTTAATCGCCTGGGTATCCGGTAAGCATGAATTTGTTGGGGAGAAAACACCATGAAAAATAACCGTCAATGTGTGCGACACAGAATATCTCGCTACTCCCTTGGCCTGTGCCTGCTGGCGCTGATGGGGCAGTCTGCGGTGGCGGACACCATTACCATTGGTAAAGGCAGTGGTATTGTGTGGGAGGGGATGCCATTTAGTGCCACCAATAAAACCATCACATCAACAGCCAGTTACCCAAGCCCAGATTTATATGTCTACAATAGTGTGGCCTATATTACCCCCACAACCCTGTCGGCAGGCTCGTGTGTACCGGACAGTTCGCTGACGACCATTGCCGGGTATAAAGTGTTCAAGATAGCCCCAGGTCTTGGGATAATCCCCCGAGCAACCGTGACGGCCAATTATGTGCTGGCGAATAACACGACAGAGACGCTCAGTGGGACCATTGGGTTGCCGAGCACGCAAGCCACGACGTCAAGTGGTGCGGTGATAACGAATCCGCTTGCGAGCAGCGCCTGGTGTTTAGCCCCCAGAATGTCCGGCAGCACTAATTTCTATAAGGCCAGCACGTATATCAATGCGACAGCGACAGGTACGTGGGTGATGGTGGCTGACGGCACGCAAACCAGTCAGAGTAATATTTCATTATCTAATGTGAATTTTGTCACGGGAGCATTTGGGGCTAGCAATTTTATTGCTATCTTTTCAAAAAACACAACAATACGAGTTTCGACACTAGAGTGTACGGTCAGCACCCCCACTCAGATTGATTTTGGCACGATTGCCATTAATCTCCAGAGCGGTGCTGAACTCAGTGCCCGGACCAATTCATTGATAACCCAGTGTACGCAAGACAGCTCGGTGGGTATTGCTGCCAATATCAACGTGCAGTTCCGGGCGCTCACCGGCCTGTATGGAAGTACGCCAAGCCGCTTGGCACTTAGTCAGGGTGGTGGCTATATTACCGGTGAGATTAATAATGGTGTCACCGGCAGTGGTAGTTGTACGGCAACCACCGGGCTGCCCTTTGATAACACCCCGTTAAAAGTGGGTAACATCACCAGTACACAAGCAAGTCAAAGCACCAGCAACCAGGTGACGTGGCGCTTATGTTCGGGGGGCAGTTCGCTGCCGACGGGGACTGTAAGCGCGGCAGCCGAAATGCTGGTGACGTTTAACTGATTTAAGTATTAACGTGGCAGTAACTCTGGACTACCACGTTAATTTTGTTCGCCAGAATGCACAATTATCAGTTTAATTTTGTTCGCTAGAGCACACCATTATCGGTGAAGCTAATCCATTAATCATATAGATATTTTTACTGATATTTTCCAGATTGATATAGTACGGCATATTATCGTTACCTGTTTCAATAAACTTTGACCACAAATCTTCAGGGACATCATCGATAGCTCTGATTTTTTGCGCTATGAAGTTGATGGTGTAGATACCATCATTGTCGAGATCTGAATATTTGAACGGCAACATGCGATTAAGTACGTATTGTGAGCTACTGTCATCTACAGTTCCCGTAAACTTGATAAATCCACTACCATTTCGATAGAAGAAAAACGAAGTACTTGCTTGCAACTCAATAGAGTGGAGCGGTGTGGTTTCTTTCTTTAGATTGAGTTCGGAATAGCATTTGAATGCGACTTGAGACAGTGATAGATAAACCCATACCAAAGCAACCATCATTAATATTACCAAAAACATAATAGTTAGGTTTTTCTTCTTCACGCCTAAACTCCTGAGTTTATACTTATTGTTCTGCAAGATGTGGAATCACTGCCTTCTTTTTTTGCACAAATACCAATAAAGGTAAGCTGATTAAATTTATGGTCATTGTTCCCTTTTAGATAAAAAATTTCGTTATTATCATTTTTGCAATCTATTTCATCTTGCTGTAAATCATTTTTAACCAAGTTAATAAGTTGATCAGCGGGCGGATAGGTAGAGTTTTTCTTAACATACAGCATACATTTCCCAATCTTACCGGCAAGCACGTGGCTTTTCTTATTAATTATTATCTCAGCGCAGCTATAATAAATCTTAAATGCAGTTATAGTAACTGTAAATATAACTAAGATCAGTAATATCTTTGCGCTAAACTCCATTTTTTCAGCATTACTATCTATATTTTCCTTGCCAGTGATGGGAGTTACATCTATATCAGGCTGTTTTTCATCTCGGTTGAATTCTCTTTTAAAATTTAAGTTTTTTACCTTTTCATCGCTTATATCTTGAGTGTCAATAAGGCAGTCATTTTCCTGACGTTCATCCTTCATCTGTGATTCAACATGAGCAACAAACTGGAACCCATGTTTTGGTATCGTCAAAATGACTTGTGGGCTTTCACCTAACGCTTTGAACGCCTTTCTCAGTTCGCTAACATAGGTGTTTAAATTACTATTGGATGCAGTGAATCCATAGTCCTCCCATATGTCCTTCAATAACGTGATTCTATCTATAGCTTTGTTTCTGTGTTTAATGAACTCAAGCAGTAAACGGGTTGCTGGATTGGACAAAATCACAAAAATATCTTCATCATTAAGAATCATTAATTTCTTTTCTGATGGTTTAAAGAAAATAGTGTAGTTAATTAGGTATTTCATGATTAAGTTGATTTATGAACGAGCTATTGATTGATGTGCGCATATTTAAACTTTAAATAATTTATTGTCAATTTGTATTTTTAGGTGGTGGTGGTGTGCAGTTTAAGTTCTATTTAAAATACAATATTAAAAAATACATAGCCTGTTATTGGCTATATTTTAAGATGTATAACATCTTCATTTACTTAAGTTTTAGAGTAAAAAACTATATATTTAACAATTATCGACACATGTTGCCGCATTGTTGATTTTTGAATAAAGTAACTACTGTTTTGGGGGTTTGGTTGCTTGGTATGGTTGTCATTAGGTGTGGTTAGGTACCACCTGTACGATTTTAAATTTTCATGTTGAGAATTACCGAGATACCATCAGTATCTCACGAGAGGCTTTATGAACAAAAGTGTCATGGTGGTTATTCATGAGAAAGATATATTTTTCTCTTTGGCGTTACAATCTGAACTATCCAAGCATTTAGAAGAGATAACTGAATTAATACTTAATGATTCATTAATTATTCCAGCTAAAAAGACACAAGCTTTAAAACGAGTTTCAAAACAGGATGCACAACTCTATTGTGAACGCCATATTCGGAATACTCATGGTAACAAAAAACACACATTATTCGTTGTGTTCCTGAATGACCGCCAACGTTTAACTTCCGACGGAAAATTACCTGATAATAACCCAGGTATTATATATGGCAATTATAGTAATGATAAGATTGACGGTGTAATCCAGAATATTATTAGTTTGTTGGAAAAGAAAGAGCTTGAGATCGAAAGTAATGCAATTACCTACCCTGCCAATGAGAAAGCATTTACGTGTAAGGAACGCACCGTTATGTGTTACTTAAAATTAGGTATTAATTTAGTGACTATAGCTCAGATGATGAAGCTCAGCATCAAAACGGTTAATGCACATAAGAACTCAATAATGAAAAAAATAAATATGGAAAAAAGAATGCAATCGTATCGTTTTCATATTAATGAGGCATGTCTAGCGTAATATTAGCTGTATCAAAATCCAGATAATTTTTGTCGATGGTTTGGGGTTCTCCCAGCGCTGGTTTTACTCTCTTTTTAACCTCCTTTCTGAATTCATATTGGCCGGACAGCGTCAAGTTAGTAAGTAAATTGGCGGATGTAACAATATGGTCGTTATAGTCGCTGGGGGGCCTTGCAAACGCCAGGTTGTGATGTATGAACAATGATCACACGCTGGCGATTTTTGTAGGATTACCCTTATTAGATTGAGTCGATTAAGTGATTAATACCGATTTATTGGGGTATCCAATTGATTTTATAAACTTATCATTTAAATGTATACTTACCACCGTTAACTCTGGGCACAGTGAGTGAATACGAACGCTATGGTCTCATCTTCCCGACATGTATTTCACTATGCACCGTTTCGAAACTTGTTTTTTGCCCGCCTCCTCACGGTATTAGGCAATGGCATCGCACCGATTGCACTGGCTTTTGCCGTGCTGGATATCGGCGGTTCCGCAGCAGATTTAGGTCTGGTGGTGGCTGCTCGCTCTATTTTCAACGTTGCCTTCTTATTAATTGGTGGGGTACTTGCGGATCGTTACTCTCGAAGTAAGGTTCTGCTGTCTTCATCCGTCATTGCCGCCTTATCTCAAGGGATCGTTGCCTGGTTAGTGCTGGACGGAACAGCAACAATCATGTGGTTGGCGGTCCTCGGGACGATTAACGGCGCGGCTGCGGGTATTGCACTTCCTGCTTCTTCAGCAATGGTTCCACAAACAGTACCAGCACGTAACCTCAGGGAAGCGAACGCTTTTATCCAGTTGGGCATCTATGGCGGGACGGTAATTGGTGCCTCATTGGGTGGGGTTCTGACGGCTGCCATTGGGCCTGGCTGGGGATTGGCCGTCGATGCTTTGGGTTTTGCTGCTTCAGCACCGCTTTATCTCTTGATTCGAACCGCCTCGGCACAGCTCCTCACATCGCAAACCAATATCTTGCAGGATCTACGAGATGGTTGGCAGGAGTTTATTGCTCGCGCGTGGGTTTGGACTATTGTTGCCCAGTTCACCGTTGTTAATGCGGCTTTTAGCGGCGTAGTGATGATCCTTGGCCCGATAGTGGCTGATGCTTCATTTGGGCGTGCCAGTTGGGGGATTATTGTTGCTGCACAAAGTATTGGCCTGATTGCCGGTTCTTTCATTGCGCTCCGCTGGCGGCCACGACGTGATCTGTTTATTGGTGTCATTCTGGTCGCACTTTGCGCAATACCCATTACTCTCCTCAGTATGGTGTCTTCGACTGCTATCCTTATGGTGGCATTTTTTATTGCCGGGGTCGGGTTTGGGCAATTTGGTGTTGTGTGGGCGCATTCTCTACAAACCCATATTCCACCTGAGAAACTCGCGCGTGTTTATGCCTATGATGCGATGGGGTCATTTGTGGCAATTCCTATCGGGGAACTTGCTGCGGGGCCTCTCGCTATGCATTATGGCAGCCGGGCCGTTTTGCTGGCTTCAGCCGTTGCTGTCGTGATAGCGACTATCGCCGCCAGCCTGACGCCGGCAATTAGGCGACTAGATAATGCCGCTCAGGTGAAGCAGCATATTTAGAGGCGTTGTCGCAGGCCAGCAAAGCGGCAAAACTTGCCAGTGATACTGTTGGCGCTTGGCTACAGTATCACTGGGGGATTACGGCTTACAGTGCTCAGCGATGATGCGAATATCCTTTGGTGTGGTACGGCAGCAACCGCCAATCAATCGTGCTCCCAGACGCTGCCATTCCCCGACCAGATCAATCAGGTGGTTGTGTTCACCACCACAGGCGTGCCAGGTTTTGCTTACAGCATCGTAATGTTCCCCTGAGTTTGGATACACCAACAGTGGCTTGTCAGCCAATGCGGTAAACTGCTGTAGCGCAGGGGTGACGTTTTCCAGCGCAATGCAGTTTATGCCGATGGCCAGTACTTGCTGATTGCCGCGCAATAGCGCCAGAACATCCTTCAGTGGAGTACCGTCACTAAGGTGTTGGTTATCGCGTAGTGTGAATGCGAACCAGCCACCCAAGGTAGGGAATTCTTGCAGTAGTGTTAGCAACGCTTGCAACTCATGAAACGATGGCAGTGTTTCACAGGCCAGCAGATCAACCCCGGCCTCAGCCAGTGCTGCGATACGTGGCCGGTGGAAGGCGATCATCTCATCCTGTGGCAGCCGGTAATTGCCTCGGTATTCAGATCCATCTGCGAGATAAGCACCGTATGGGCCAACGGAACCGGCAATCAGCAGCGGCTCAGCTTGCGGATGCTGATTCAAAAAGTCTTTACGTGCCTGCTGTGCCAACTGAACACTTTTGGTAATGAGTTCCAGCGATTGTTGCTGGTCCAGACCACGTTGGAGGAAGCCCTGTGGGGTGGCCTGATAACTGGCAGTGATAGCACATTGTGCCCCCGCGTTAAAATAATCCAGATGAACCTGATAAATCAGTTCAGGATCCTCAATTAGCACCTTAGCTGACCACAGCGGATCACTAAGATCGCAACCTCGCGCCTCCAGTTCAGTAGCCAATGCGCCATCCAAAATCACTGTACGGTCAGCGGTTAAGAGCGCGGAGATAGGGTTATTAACCGGCATGATTCTCTCCCAATGGTTGGTTTTCCCTGGCACGGTGGGTCAGGTAATAGGTGATGTAGCACAGGGCAACAAAGGGTAGCCCGCAGTATAGGGCGATACGTTGCTCAGGATCGAAGGCCAGACCGATACAGGCTAAGAGACACAGGCTGAAGCCTGCGATCGGCGTCAGCGGGTAACCCGGTGCACGGTACTTCAGTCCCTCTATTGGCTGCCCATTGCGTAGGTAGTTGCGGCGAAAAACGTAATGGGCTGCGCAGATACTCAGCCAGACCGCAACGACGGCAAAGCCAGAAATCGCTGATAGTGCGACAAACACCGTATCTGGCGCGATAACGCTGGTCAACAGCGCCAACAAGCCGCCGAGCATGCTAAAGATCAGCGCATTAATGGGAATGCCGCGTTTATTGATGTGGGAAAAATAAGCAGGTAAGGTTCGCTGATTGGCCAATGACCACAGCATGCGGCCAGAGGCGTAAAGACCAGAGTTAGCGGCGGACAGGATGGCCGTCAGGATCACGAAATTGAATATATCGGCGGCATAAGGCACACCAATACGTTCAAATACCAGTACAAACGGGCTTTTGACAACCTCAGCCTGATCCATCGGGATCAGCGCAGCCAGAATAAATACCGTACCGATAAAGAAAACACTCAGGCGGATCACGGTGGTGCGAATTGCCCAAGGAATCGCTTTTTCCGGGTTTTCGGTTTCGCCAGCGGCAATACCGATTAACTCGGTGCCGGAGAACGCGAAATTGACCGCCACCATGGTCATCAGGATCGGTAAGGTGCCGTTTGGCAGCCAGTCAGATTGGGTCAGATTGTGCAGGAAGGGGGCGGGTGTGCCGTCCTTCATCGGCAATAGGCCGAACATCGCCGCACCACCCAAAATGATAAACGCCAGAATGGTGACGACCTTGATCAGTGAGAACCAGAACTCGCTTTCGGCAAAGAAGCGGGTAGTAACCACATTGAGCAGAAAAATAGCCAGACAAAAGATAAGGCACCATAACCACACTGGCGATTGAGGGAACCAATACTGCATACAGAAACCAGCAGCGGTCAGGCTGGAACCGAGGGCTACAGTCCAGGTCAGCCAGTATAACCAGGCAACGGTATAGCCGGTAGCTGGGCCAAGATAGCGCGAAGCATAAACGTGGAAAGCCCCCGTTTCTGGCATCGCCACCGACAGTTCCCCCAGGCAGAGCATCACCAGATAGACCACCAGAGCGCCGATCATATAGGCCAACAGTGTGCCAAGGGCACCTGTGGTGGAAATTATATAGCCAGTATTGAAGAATAGGCCGGTACCAATCACTCCCCCCAGGGACAGCATCACCAGATGCCGGGCTTTCATTGTACGTTTGAACTGCCCTTCGACGGGAACAGGTGAGTGCATGATATTTTATCCGTTTAGACGTCTATATCTCTAAATGGCTGTTAGTTATACCTGCAATACCTTATGAAATCAATGCTAGATCAACCGTGCCTCGATTCTATTACCCACAGTTTGGAAAAAAACCGTTCATCGTCATCTATTCAATGGGTCTACATGTGTCATTACATTTAAAACATGATGGTTATTTAATACTGCATTTCTGGCCGCAACGGCAATGTCATGCCCTTCCTTTACTGATAAATGACCATCAATTTCCAAATGAACATCAACAATAACTAAGTCACCCATCTTTCTTGTCTTCAGGTCATGAATACCTTCAACACCGTCTGTAGCCAATAATGTTGTTTTTATTTTCTCTTCAGTTTCAATGTCTACAGCCCGGTCCATTAAGTCGTGTAGTGAGTCTGCCATAAATGAATAACCCATCTTGGTCACAATAAGACCTACGACAAGGGCAGCAACCGGGTCAAGGAATTTAAAACCTAATAAATTACCGATAATCCCGAGAGCAACAACCAAAGATGAAGCGGCATCAGAGCGGGCATGCCAGGCATTAGCGACTAGCATGCTGGATTTAACACGGGTAGCAACGGCTAACATATAGCGAAAAAGTAGCTCTTTGAAAACCAAAGCAGCTAAGGCCACCCAAAGTGCAATGATGTGCACTTGAGGGATCGCCTCGGGGTGCTGAATTTTATTTGCTGCTGACCACAGCATCCCGATACCCACAATAAATAATATTGATCCCAGAATTAATGATGCTCCATTTTCATAACGGTGGTGGCCGTAATGGTGGTCATCATCGGGATCTTTTTTACTTTTATGGTTCGCAATAAGTACAACAAAGTCTGCAACTAAATCAGATAGTGAATGAATACCATCCGCTATAAGCCCTTGAGACCCGGAGAATATTCCGGTAACTATCTGCCATAATGTCAGGAGGCAATTAACAAATACACTTATCCATGTACTTTTACGGGCAGCACGGAATCGTTCATGAGAATTATTATTAATATCATCGACAACTTTATTTTCTTGCATTTGATTCTCCAGACAACAACTGACAGTAAATACTAACCAGATGATTAATATTATGAATTACTGAAAATAATCCAGTTTTAGGACTGGGATTGCTGTCCAACGGAATCGCTAAGTTTCTTAAACTCTATTTATTCTGTTGTTTTAATCGTGAAATGTAAATACTGAATCAGCTTAAGTTTTTCTTAAGCATCAATCATTAGACTCCTTATTATCAGTAAAAGGAGCGATTATGAGCATGAATATTCAGGCACCTTACCAATTGTTATTTGCTTCGAATGAGCAAGAAGCAAACAAACTGCAACAATATATTCAGCGGGAGTATAGCCGTGAGTTTAATGCCACTATCCCCCATTTTTTACCTCATTTATTAGGGTTGTATCGTGCTGATGGTGTCCTCGTTGGGGCCTGTGGCCTGAATCGTGGTGATGCCGGGGAACTCTATCTTGAGCGCTATTTGGATGCACCTATCGAGGCGGTTATTGCAACGCAAACAGGACATTCAGTTTTACGTGATCGTTTAGTTGAAATAGGTAACTTTGCTTGTTCGGAATCGGGAAATGCGCGAATTATGTTTGCGGCTATTTGCCGGTTGTTATGTGAGAACCAGCTTGATTATGTGGTGTTTACCGGCACCCAAAAATTACGCAATATTTTTCACCGATTGAATTTAAAACCACGGGAACTTGCTCCTGCGCTGGCAAATCGTCTCGGCGAAGATGCTTTGGCGTGGGGTGAATACTACCAGAGCCAACCCTGTGTAATGGTAGGGGACTTAAATCAGGGTCGCCAGGTCCTGAGTAAAACCAGTTTATTACTTTCCTTGTTTGCGCCAATGCCCAGCATTTTTACCTTTCAAATGAGGACACAAAGATGATCCTTTTTGAACAGTTGGCGAAAATGGCGGCGCAACAACCTTTACGTCCTGCGCTATGTGATAGCCATCAGGTGATTAACTACGGTGATTTATTGCCCAAAATAACGGCGTTGGCAGAGAGACTTCGCCACCAGAAAATAGCACGACTGGCACTTTTACTGGATAACGGCATTGACTGGGCGATGATCGATTTGGCTTGCGCATTAGCCAATATTGTTATTATACCGGTACCGGTCTTTTTCAGTAATGAACAGCAGAATTGGCTGCTTGATAGCAGCGGTGCGGATGCTTTGATTGGCCCTGCACGCGCAGGTTGGATAACGACCACATCATTTGAATACGCTCTGCATCGCCGCCAACCGGTATCGGTGCCCGAGTTACCACGGCATACTGCAAAAATCACTTATACATCGGGAACCACGGGACATCCCAAAGGGGTGTGTCTGAGTTGGGATCATCTGATGAAAGTCAGCCTATCGCTTATCGACAGGGTGGCTCCTGCTAATATTCAACAGCATCTGACGTTGCTGCCTCTTTCAACATTACTTGAAAATATTACCGGGCTGTATGTCCCGCTGCTAAGCGGCGCATGTAGCCGTATACCGCCGCTTGCTGAAGTGGGTTTTACCGGTTCCAGCCAATTTTCCTACCAGATTCTTGCCCAAGCAATTCAACAATGGCGTCCGCACAGCTTAGTACTGGTACCAGAGCTATTGCGCTTGTTGGTGATGTTGTGTGCCATAAATCCTGATCTGGCGCAGAGTTTACGTTTTGTTGCTGTTGGCGGCGGAAAGATTGCCACGGATTTAGTGGCTAAATCGCATCAATTAGGATTACCCGTTTATGAAGGATATGGGTTATCAGAATGTGGTTCGGTGGTTGCCCTGAATACGCAGGGGAATATGTTGCCCGGCTCAGTGGGTAAACCATTACCGCATTGTCAGATAAGTATTGCGCAAGATGGAGAAATTCTGATTTCAGGCTCGACAATGCTTGGTTACTTGGGCGAGCCAGCACCCGCCCAGGCTGTGGCGACTGGCGATCTGGGTCATTTTGATAACCAGGGTTTCCTGCATATTACTGGCCGTAAAAAGAATGTTCAGATTACGGCATTTGGTCGGAATTTTTCACCGGAATGGGTTGAAGCCGAAGCCCAAGTTTTTCCGGCGATATCCCGTATTGTCATCTTTGGTGATGGGTTAAGCGCCAATGTTGCTTTGATTCAACCGACACCCGGTTATGAAAATAGCCTTGCAGATCAAATATCTCAACTTAATAGCCGGCTGCCTGATTACGCACAGGTTCACCATTATCTTCTGGCCCAGCTAAGTGTAGAAAACGGGTTATTAACCA
This sequence comes from Yersinia intermedia, assembly GCF_900635455.1. Classification (NCBI taxonomy): domain Bacteria; kingdom Pseudomonadati; phylum Pseudomonadota; class Gammaproteobacteria; order Enterobacterales; family Yersiniaceae; genus Yersinia; species Yersinia intermedia. The sequence goes on from NZ_LR134116.1 coordinate 769,761, forward strand.
ATAACGGGCGTCCGAAAAGGCAGCAAATTCTGTCCGAGTATCACCTCCGTATCCGCCAATTAATTGCAGGAGATAGAGTATGAATTTTTATCAACAATTACAGCATGATACAGCGGCGGACAGAGAAAAACTCCTTTCTGCTCCGGTTATAGAGGCTTGTCGTACTGGGAATATTAATGCCGAAATGTATATCGCCTTTTTGACCCAGGCCTTCTATCACGTTAGCCACACCGTCCCTTTACTGATGACGGCGGGTGGCCGGATGAGCTCAGAGTATGAGTGGGTTCGTGGGGCTATCGCTGAATATATTGATGAAGAATATGGGCACCAGGAATGGATATTAAATGATATTCGCACTTGTGGTGGTGATGCGCAGGCTGTTCGTTACGGTCAGCCGGTATTGGCGATAGAGTTAATGATCGCGTTTCTCTATGATCATGTCTCGCGCCTTAATCCGATGGGTATTTTTGGTATGGTGCACGTCCTGGAAGGGACCAGTGTTGCTATTGCGACAACGGTGGCTCAACAGCTCAAACAAGGGTTGGGGTTACCGGAGAAAGCCATGAGCTACCTCAGTTCACACGGCGAACTGGATAAAGAACACTTGGCTTTTTTTGAATCATTAATGAACCAAGTCGAAAAAGCCGAAGATCGCGCGGCTATCATCCACTCCGCCAAAGTGGTTTACCAGCTTTATGGCGACATGCTGCGCGGCCTGATGGGGCAATCGCAATGAAACTCAATAATAGCCGTATTCTGCTGACTGGTGCCAGTGGCGGCATTGGTCGAGCACTGGCCTATACCTTGGCGAAGCAGGGCGCGTGTTTGATATTGCACGGGCGCAATGAAATTGCCCTTACACAGCTTTTGAATACACTACCTAATCCCGATGATCATCAAATATGGGTAGCTGACCTTTGTGACTCAGAGGCATTGGCAAAACAGGTTGAAGTGCTTAGGGATCAACCTAGTATTGATATTTTAATTAATAATGCTGGCACCAATCATTTTGCATGGCTTGAGGAGCAAAGTGAGCAACAAATAATACAGCAGTTATCATTGAATATTCAGGCACCCATATTACTGACACGAGCTTTGCTACCCTATATCAGTAAACCCGGCATTATTATGAATATTGGTTCCAGCTTTGGTAGCATCGGTTATGCCGGATATAGTGTGTATTGCGCCAGTAAATTTGCCCTACGTGGTTTTAGTGAGGCACTGGCACGGGAATTAAACGGTTCGGCCATCAATGTTCTTTATTTTGCGCCTCGAGCCACACAAACCGCGCTTAATTCAACGGCTGTTTATGCCATGAATGCAGAGTTGGGGACAAAAAGTGACAGTGCCGAGTTTGTAGCGAAACAGGCCGTTATTGCACTGAATAAAGAAGTAACACGGCGATGGCTTGGCTGGCCGGAGCGGTTCTTTGTCAAATTAAACGCAATTTTCCCCAGCGTTGTTGATAAAGCGCTCGCGAAGCAACACGCTATTATTGCCCGCCATGCACATGCTTCCCGTGATAAGAAGGATTCACAATGAAGACGTTAGTGTTGTTACTCACCTTTTTTGGCAGTACCGCTGTTTATGCCCAGAGTGAATTGGCAGATATCCAGAATCAATGGGCTGTTTGCCAATATCAGGTGGCGGCAAAACTGAAAGAGTCCTGTCTGGAAAAACTCAGCGCTGTTGCAGATAAAGCCAGTTCGGCCAACGGATCACGCGCTGATCTATTAATTTGGTCTGCTATCGTTAAAAGCAGTTGGGCAGGAGAGAAGGGGGGACTGGGTGCATTGGATTTGGTTAAAGACGCGAAAGTTAAGCTGGAGCTGGCAATAAAACTCGATGCTAATGCGTTGGATGGATCTGCGTATACCAGCCTCGGAACCCTCTATTATCAGGTTCCCGGTTGGCCCATTGGTTTTGGTGATAAAAAACAAGCCGAACTGTTGTTAAAAAAAGCGTTGCAGGTGAATCCAACCGGTATAGATCCCAACTATTTCTATGGCGATTTCTTGCTGGAACAAGGGCGCAAAGCTGATGCGAAAGTATATTTACAAAAAGCGCTAGCGGCCCCGGCACGTTCAGGCAGAGAATCAGCAGATAAAGGCCGTCGTCAGGATATTCAACAGCGACTTGATAAACTCTAAAAGGTAGCGCCACGATGCACAGAGAACGGCATAGTATAGAAAAGATAGGCTGGCTCCGGGCCGCAGTTCTTGGTGCTAATGACGGGATAGTTTCTACCGCGAGTTTGTTACTGGGGGTCGCGTCAGCTAATGCGACCCATCAGAGTATTCTTTTGACCGGTATTGCCGGTCTGGTAGCAGGTGCGATGTCGATGGCAACAGGGGAATATGTCTCGGTATCCTCTCAGTCAGATACAGAAAAGGCCGCTTTGGCGGAAGAGCAGGCGGAGCTGCACGCTGATTTTCAAGGTGAATTCCGTGAGTTAACTTCGATTTATGTCCATCGTGGCCTTGATGTCGCACTGGCCAAGCAAGTGGCTGAAAAACTGATGAGCCATGATGCATTAGGGGCGCACGCCCGTGATGAATTGGGGATATCTGAAATTACTACTGCTCGCCCATTACAAGCGGCATGGGCTTCTGCGATGAGCTTCTCTGCGGGAGCAATACTGCCCTTGTTGGTGGCGTTCATCGTCTCGGCCGATTGGGCAATTCCAGCGATTAGCCTGTCAGCATTGGCTTCTTTGGCTATTTTGGGGGGAATTGCCGCGAAAGCAGGCGGAGCGCCAATATGGCCAGGTATTATTCGAATTACCTTCTGGAGTGCGCTTGCGATGGGGGTATCATCGGGGGTTGGCATGCTATTTGGTTCGGTAACAAGCTGAAACCAGAATAGGGCGGATCGCACAAATAGCCCTGATAATAGAATTTTTTATTTCAGACGCTTAATGTTTACTTAATGTAATAAGCATAAATTGAAGTATCAAAATTCAGAGGATATGTCATGAACAAAAAATTTGCACCTAGCCAAATTTTATTCCATTGGGTCATTTTTATTTTGGTTGTACTCACTTATGCCGCAATGGAATTAAAAGGATTTGCTGCCAAAGGCAGTGATATCCGTGAATTGATGAAGACTCTTCATTATACGTTCGGGGTCAGCGTAATGATTTTAATGTTGATTCGCATTATTCTAAAAGTAACCCATAAAGATCCTGACATCATTCCTGCACCTCCACGTTGGCAGCTCGTTCTTTCAAAAGCTGTTCATGGAGTTTTATACCTTTTATTTATCAGCTTGCCATTACTTGGCGTTTTGTCTCTGTATTATGGTCACGTCGAATGGTCATTTTTCTCGTATGTCATGCCAGTAGCAAGTGTTGAAGATAGTGTTATGCAGCATGATTTAAAAGAAATCCATGAGCTGATTGCCAATGCGGGTTATTTCATTGTCGGTTTGCACGCTGCGGCAGCAATATTCCATCACTATATTATGCGCGACAATACATTGGTCAGAATGCTGCCAGGAAAACACTAAGTTATATAAAAGAGATTGTTGGATAATCGATACATCTGCCTTTGCTGCGGACATTCTTAAGCAGGCTATCTGACAATTTTTTTTTGACAACAGCCCGCTATCAATCTGATTCGCGGGCAGCCTGCTCCTCAGCGTTGTTTTTGCTGGTACTGCTAATACGGTATCAGCTATCCCATCCCCCAGATAACACCGCAAAGCCTGCCTAATTTCACCATAGTAATCTCTCTCATCATGCCTCGCTCAAACTTGTACAATATTATTTTTTTTGTACAACTTTGTATTAACCCGCTATGGTTAATCTATAGGTGTTTTAGGCAAGGTAAATGGCATGGCGACATACAGTATCAGCGAGGTAGCTCAACTTTGTGGTATTAATCCGGTAACGCTACGTGCCTGGCAACGGCGTTATGGCCTGTTAAAGCCACAACGCACTGAAGGCGGGCATCGACAGTTCAATGACGATGATATTGTCCGTATCCGCAGCATTCTCCGTTGGATAGAGCGCGGTGTGCCGGTTAGCCAGATCAAACCTTTACTCGACGGCGGCACGGTGCCTGACGAGAGTACTAACTGGGTCACACTGCAACAACAGTTGCTGGCGCTGATCCAGACTCCTGCCCCCCATAAACTACGCAGCCGTATTTTTGAGCTAGGACGGGAATATCCGCCTCAGGCTTTTATTGACTATGTTCTACGGCCACTACGATCACAGCTCAAGCATGACCATCAATTGCTGCATATGTTGAGTAGTCTGTTGGATGGCGTGATCATTGAATACGCTACTTTTTGTATGCTTGGTGCGCGTAAAAAGCCAGGTGAAAATGTATTGCTACTTGGGTGGGGAAATACTGATCCTACCGAATTGTGGATGGCCGCTATCGTGTTGGCCAAAAACAATATGCATATCGATATCTTGCCGGGTTCACTGGCATCCCCGCAATTAGCGATGTTCAAGGCCGAACGCTACTTTATCTGCACCGATGGTGTGCTCAATACCGCTAAACGGCGACAATTAGCTGCCTGGGACGACGCTGGGTTAAATATTACGTTTATCGATAACCACTCTCTGCTAACCCATACTGCGGAGCATCGCCATGAGTAACGCTGAAGCATTGCTGGCACGTTTTTCGCAGTTCTATACCACGCTGGATACAGCACGGCTGGTTGACCTATCGGGTGTTTATCATCGCGATATCCACTTTATCGATCCCGTCGGAGAACATCAGGGGTTACGTTCACTTGAAGCCTATTTTAAGTTACTGCTCAGTAACTTAAGCACTTGTAGCTTTACTCTCACTGACATTCAGCATCATGACCAACAAGCCTCGGTATGCTGGCATATGACTTATGCCCATCCCCGTCTGCGCCGTGGCGCTGTGCTCAGCTTAGAGGGTATCAGTCTGTTGCGCTTTGCCGAACAGCGGATTATTTATCAGCGCGACTATTACGATATGGGTGCCATGCTTTATGAACACATACCGCTGCTTGGTGGCGTTGTTCTCAAGTTAAAGAAGAGGCTGCAAGCATGAAACACGTGGTGATCACCGGAGCCAGTTCCGGTATTGGACAGCAACTGGCTCTCGACTATGCCGCCGAGGGTTGGCAGGTGACCGCCTGTGGGCGTGATGAAACCCGGTTGGTGGCACTTAGCGCGCATGATCCAGCGATTATGACGCGCCATTTCGACATAACCGATTTGTCTGCTACGCGTAAGGCGTTGGCGCAATGTCCGGCTGATTTGGTGATTTTATGTGCTGGAACCTGTGAATATCTTGATAACGGTGTCGTAGAGGCTGAACGGGTTGCACGGGTGCTTAATACTAATTTTTTAGGGCCGATCAATTGCTTAGATGTTCTGTTGCCACAATTGTTGCCAGGGAGCAGGATCGCCCTTGTGGGGTCAACAGCCAGCCTGATCCCCATGTCGCGCGCCGAAGCCTATGGTGCCTCCAAAGCAGCACTTGCCTATTTTGCCCGCAGCCTGACCGTGGATTTGGCAAAATACGATATTAACGTTTCGCTGATATTACCCGGTTTTGTTGCCACACCGCTGACTGACCGCAACGATTTTGCCATGCCGATGATAATCACCCCTAAACAGGCTTCGCACTATATTCGCCGTGGCCTGGCAAAAGGGGCCGCTGAAATTGCTTTTCCCCCACTGTTCGCCGCGCTGTTACGGCTGGCAGGCCTACTTCCACAAGCTCTACAGCGCTGGCTTGCCAAGCGTTTGGTGAGGTAATCCAATGAGAATCGCCATTATCGGCAGTGGGATTTCCGGTTTGACCTGCGCATGGAAATTAGCTAAAAAACATCAGGTTACACTATTTGAAGCTAATGATTATCCCGGTGGGCATACCGCGACCGTGGACGTCACGCTAGAAGGGCGCAGTTACGCTATCGACACCGGATTTATCGTCTATAACGAGCGGACCTATCCGCAATTTATTGCTCTGCTGGCTGAGTTGGGTATCAATGGCCAACCCACGGAGATGAGCTTCTCGGTAACACATCCACGTAGTGGCTTGGAATACAACGGCCATACCCTCAATACGCTGTTTGCCCAACGCCGTAACCTGCTGAATCCACGTTTTTATCGCCTACTGGCAGAGATTATGCGCTTCAATCGCCAATGTAAGAAAAACCTGGCGAATGGCGGTATTGCGGCTCAAACGGTGGACGATTTTCTGCAACAGGAAGGGTTTTCCCCCTATTTTGCCCAGCATTACTTGTTACCGATGGGGGCTGCTATCTGGTCTTCTTCTATGACCGACATGCGCCAGTTTCCGTTGGCATTATTTTTGCGTTTTTTCGATCACCACGGCCTGTTGGACATCACCAACCGCCCACAATGGTTTGTGGTGCCAGGCGGCTCGCGTGAGTATGTGCGCCGCATGTTGGCTGTGCTGGCAGACAGCCTGACGCTGCACCTAAATATGCCTGTCCTGCGGGTTGAACGCCAACCACAAGGGGTGATACTTCATAGCTCTTTGGGGCAACAACATTTTGATCAGGTGATTTTTGCCTGCCATGCCGATCAGGCTCTGCGCCTTCTGGCTGATGCCAGCCCGCAGGAGCAAAGTGTTTTAGCTCAATTAGGCTATCAGGCAAATGAAGTCATTCTGCATACCGATACTCGCCTGCTGCCACGCCAGCGCCGTGCCTGGGCCAGTTGGAATTATCGCTTGCCTGCCAGCGACGAGCATGCAGAGAGCCAGCGCGCCAGCGTGACTTACAATATGAATATTCTGCAAGGCTTGGATGCGCCACAGACCTTTTGCATCACACTCAACCCGCAGCAACCGATTGAACCGGCACTTATTCTGCGCCAGTTTCGTTACCATCACCCGGTGTTCAACCAGACCACGGTATTGGCGCAACAGCAGCGTTCGCTGATAAACGGGCAGCACAATACCTGGTTCTGCGGCGCTTACTGGTATAACGGATTCCACGAAGATGGGGTACGCAGTGCGTTGGATGTCACGCAGGTTTTGTTGCAGGAGAATGCCACATGAATAGCGCCCTGTATGTTGGACACGTGCGCCATCGTCGCTTCAGCCCGGTCCAACACAGCTTTGATTACCAAATCTTCATGCCGCTAATTGATCTTGATGAACTGACGCAATTGCCTGCGCTGGGTATTGCGTTGGAACGCTTTGCCCCGGCGGCGTTTTATCGTAGCGATTATCTGGGTGGGGGCGATATTAAACACAAAGCGCAGGAGCGTATTGCGCAACTGACCGGCGAAAGGTTGAATGGCCGCGTTATGCTGCTGTGCCAGTTGCGCTATCTGGGGTGTTACTTCAATCCCGTCAATTTTTACTACTTGTATAACGAAGATGACAAACTGTGTTGGTTGTTGGCAGAAGTCCGTAATACCCCGTGGAATGAACGCCATACCTATGCGGTTAACCCAGAGGGTACCTCAACCATAGACAAGGTTTTCCATGTGTCGCCGTTTAACCCGATGGACATGACCTACCACTGGCGGCTTTCAGCCCCTGCACAGCGGTTGCGCATCCATATTGAGAATCACCGTGCCAGCCGCGAATTTGATGCCACACTACTGCTTTATCGACACCCGCTGACGCGGGCAACGTTGCGCCGACAGTTATGGCTCCTGCCCCTGATGACGCTGAAAACTGCTGCGGCTATTTATTGGCAAGCACTGAAATTATGGCTGAAACGCACGCCCATTTACCCTCACCCCGCCAGCGGCGGTAAGGATGAACAATGAGTTCCTCAGAATACACCCTCGCCGATAGCGCGTCTTTTTCGAGTCACAACAAAGGCGCTCGCCGTATCATTTTTACCTTGCTACAAAAGTTGCAAGGGGGAGGCTTATTGCTGCGTGAAGCCGGTATCGGTGAAATCCAGTTTGGTGATACTCAGGCACCACTACAGGCTGAAATCGAGGTTTATGATCCACGAGTTTATCGCCGAATACTGTTGGGCGGCAGTATTGCTGGTGGAGAAAGTTACATTGACGGTTATTGGAGCAGTCCTGATCTAACCCGCCTGCTTCAATTGCTGGCCAGTAACATGCAGTTGGTCGATAAAATGGAGGCCCGTCTAAGTTGGCTGACTGCCCCTTGGCATCGGCTAGTACACCTGCTACGCGATAATAGTCGGCGGCAGGCACGGCGCAATATTGCCGCACATTACGATCTGGGTAACAGCTTCTATCAGCAGTTTCTCGACAGTGAAATGCTTTACTCCAGCGCGTTGTACAGCGAAACGGAGATGACATTGGAACAGGCGCAACAGGCTAAAATGCGTCGCTTGTGCCAACAGTTAGATCTGCAACCGCAAGATCATCTGCTGGAGATCGGTACTGGGTGGGGAGCGCTGGCAGAATTTGCCGCGCGCGAGTATGGCTGCCGCGTCACCACCACGACTATCTCGCAGGAACAATACGTTTATGCCCAACAGCGTATTAAGCAAGCCGGGTTAGAGGAGCGCGTTACTCTGTTGTTTGAGGATTACCGTGAGCTGACGGGGCAATATGACAAACTGGTCTCGGTCGAAATGATCGAGGCCGTAGGTAAACGTTTTTTGCCTCTATTTATCAAACGTTGCCAGCAGTTACTGAAACCTAAAGGCAAAATGGTGTTACAGGCGATCACCATTACCGACCAGCGTTATCAGCAATACAGTAGCAATGTGGATTTTATCCAGCGTTACGTCTTCCCCGGAGGCTTCTTGCCGTCGATAACCGCGCTGTGCGATACCCTCACACGCCACAGCGATCTGGTGATATGTGATCTGTTCGATATTGGCCGTGACTATGCCCGCACGCTGCAACAATGGCGTGAGCGTTTTGAGCAGAACTGGCCTTTATTACACAAGCAGGGATTTGACGAACGTTTTCAGCGCCAGTGGCGATTTTACTTGTGCTATTGCGAAGCTGGTTTTCTGGCGCGATCCATCAGTACCGTGCAACTGAGTGCTGAGCGCCGATAAAACTAGGCAACAATTGATTGGAGGTATCTGATGAATATCAAAAACCTACTACTGGCTTTCCTGTTTGTACTGGCTGGATGCAGTGCCGATATCAATGACTATCAAAACAATAAACCTACTTTCGATTTGTTCGGCTACTTCAGCGGCGAAACCCGCGCTTGGGGAATGTTGCAGAATTATCAGAATAAGCAGACCCGCCGTTTTGAGGTGGTAATCCAGGGGGATGTTGTTGGCAATACCCTGACGCTCAACGAGAAGTTTGTTTTTGATGATGGCGAGCGCCAGACGCGTATTTGGCGCATCATCAGAAACGCTGATGGCAGCTATCAGGGAACCGCAGGGGATATCATCGGCGTGGCCCACGGTTATACCGCAGGTAATGCTTTCAACTGGCGTTATGACATGGACGTGAAAACAGATAACAGCAGCATAAAACTGCACTTTGATGACTGGCTATACCGCCAGGATGATACTCATTTATTTAACCAGACATCACTGCGCAAATTTGGCGTTGAAGTCGCCAAAGTGACACTGTTCTTTGAAAAGAAAAGCTAACGCTCTGTTGGGGGCGCCATAATTCATCAAATAAAGTATGCAAAGATGCAGTTTGAGGATGAAAAGAACGATTTACTTCAAGTAAATAAACCCGTTACTTGCATTAGGGTATGCTTAAATTATTCTCTGTAATGATACGTATAATCAAACAATTAATTTGAAGGAGACTCAATGTTGAAGCTACTCCATTATTTCACGTATTTATGGCTGGCCTTCTGGATTTTCCCATCCTATTCAGAGCAAATAAATAACCAACCTATCCAGGTATCTAATGGTATTACCTATGAGCTTATTGGCCGTTGGGATGTTGAACGTCTGAATAAAATCCTCAATACTGATACCCCAAAATTTTCAGGTATTGACGTTAAATACACCCAAGCACGTAATGCGGTTAATCTTTATCGGGTTACTTACCATTCAGTTATTCCCGAAAAAGGCAACAAACCTACTGTTACATCGGGTTTGCTTGCCGTCCCAGTGACAGCCGATAAATCATTTCCCCTGGTTTCTTATCAACATGGCACTGTTTACGGTAAACATCAGGTGCCCTCATTTCCTGAAGAGTCACCAGAAACGCAACTGATGATTGCACAGTTTGCCGGACAAGGTTATTTGGTTATCGGCGCTGATTATTTTGGTTTGGGGATCTCGTCAGAACCCGAAGGATATATGGTTAAAGGGAGCCATCAACAAGCTACGTATGATCTGCTTATTGCTGCCCAGAGTGTGTTACAGCAGATGGGGCTTTCAAACAAAAACTTGTTTCTTGCCGGATGGTCGCAAGGCGGTTTTGTGACTATGGCGTTACTTGAAAAGCTAGAAAATATCGGGGTTCCAGTGCAGGGCACCGCCACGGCCAGTGCGCCACTTGATGTCTTTGCTTTGATGGAAGGTTTTCTGGTTTTTCCACGAAAGTCTGATGCTAATTGGCTGAATAGTATAATGATTTTGTCGGCATTCGCTTATGAAAACTACTACGGTGTCCCTGGGTTAGCGCATTCATTGATTAATGATGAGTATTATGACGTAGCTAAAAAGGCTTACGAACGTCAACCTTTCAATGCTGACGATATTCCCGTCGATTTGCATAAGCTTATTCGCGCGGAATATTTCGATCCTCAATTTTTTGCAGCTTCAACCTTTGGCCGGCTTATTAGTTCTGCTCAATCTTATCGGTGGGTTATCAAATCCCCAGTCCATAACTACTATGGGGAGAGTGATGAGGCGATAACGGTCGGCGTTGGGCGGATGGCGATGACTTATGCTCAGTCAATGGGGTCAGGCAATTCCTTGGTAGAAGCGATATCAACAGGCCCGACGACCCATAGAGGAACCTTTGCTAGCGCAGTGCCACAATGGAAGACTTGGTTCGATACAAAGAATTGAGCTATGGGCTATTTGAGTTGATGGTTTAAGTGCAAAAGAGTGGCCTGTGATCTGGCCACTCTTCGTCTACTGAATAACATGGGGTGCCACGTTATCTTCAAGACTCAGGTCATCCTCTTTATCTTTTAAATTCAATTTTTAGAAGTATTGTGACTGATATTGACTTCTTCCATCATTGATAGTGTTAGTTATGAGCATATGAATCTGTAACATATTATCGTATAAGCAAAAAATCTAATGGAGGACACTGTTGAATCTTTGATCATGTCCGAGTCAAATCAATGACTGGAGTGTTGACGATGATTAAACCAGATATTCCTACTAATGAAATTCTGCGACAGTTAACTCTGGATTCGCTGTCTGTGTTGGACGCCACTGGCGTGACAAATCTTGACCAAGTGACTCGACTTGCCGCTAAGTTTTTTGGTGTGGAAATTGCGTTAGTCTCTCTGGTTGACCGCGATCGTCAGTGGTTTCTGTCGCGTGTTGGATTAGAGGTACAAGAGACAGCAAGAGATATCTCTTTTTGTGGGCATGCTATTTTGCAGTCGGGGACTTTTATTGTCCCCGATACACTGACGGATCTGCGTTTCAGTGATAATCCTCTCGTTACGGGTTATCCCCATATTCGATTTTATGCCGGACAGCCGTTGCTATCCCTCAAAGGCTTGCCAATGGGGACGTTATGTCTGATTGCTCACCAGCCGAGAGCTTTTTCGCCGCAAGATGTTACCGACTTATGCGATTTTTCTGCAATTGTTGAAGAGTACTTACACTGCGTTGAGCGAAAAATTTACACTGAGAGTTTAGAGTCTAATCTGAAGTGTACTGAATCCTTATTTGAGCAAACTTTTTCTCAGGCGGCAGTTGGGATGGCTCTGGTCTCCCTTAATGGTTACTGGTTAAGAGGCAACTCGCGACTTCATGAAATATTACGTTATTCTGAAAATGAATTACTCGCACTGACCTTCCAGGATATTACGCATCCAGATGATCTGGATGCTGATTTGAAACTGCTACATCAATTATTGGCAGGCAGTATCCCATCCTATTCAATGCAAAAACGTTTTTTCCGCTCAGACAGAAAAATTGTCTGGGTGCAAATGTCTGTGGCATTAAGTCGCCAATCTGATGGTTCTCCCCGTCATTTCATTACAGTAATCGTCGATATTACTGAACGTAAAGAAGTTGAGGCGGATCTGTATGCTTTGCAAGGTGAACTTGAAGACCGGATAGAGCTAAGAACCAAAGAGCTAAATACCGTAGTTGATAAACTCAATCTTGAAATTGAGAGTAGGACTATGGCTCAAAGCCTACTCAATGCAGAAAAAGAACGTTTACGCGCAATTACAGATAACATGCCAGCATTTATTAGCCAGGTTGATGCTAACGAAGTCTATCTGTTCGCCAATAACACTTTTATGAAGTGGTTTGGTTTTGATGAGGCAACGCTCAAGAATATGTGCCTTAGAGACTTTATGGGAGATAAAGCGTATTGCAACGCCAAGCCAATGATTGAGAAGGTCTTAGATGGGCATACCGTCAGTTTTGAAAATGAACTTCGCCCGCGTTCGGGGCTGATGCTGGTTCGCACCACGTTGGTACCTTGTGATAATGGCGGGTTCTATATTCTGTCGATGGATATCAGCGAACTTAAAGCATTGCAACAACGTTCTGACTATGAAGCTAATCACGATATACTCACCGGATTACCTAATCGTCGGGCTTTTTTACGCCAGTTGGCATCAAGTATTGAGAGCAGTGCAATAGCGGGTCAATACATGGCGTTATTGTTCCTCGACCTCGATGACTTCAAAAAGATCAATGATACTCAAGGCCATGATTTTGGCGATTTGGTATTAATGGCAGTTGCCGATCTTTTGTCTGAAACGCTAATGTCCAAGGGATATCTGGCTCGGCTGGGGGGTGATGAGTTTACCGTTATACTCTCAAATCTGTCTGATCCTGAGGCGCAAGTAAAGCAAGTCTGCGAAAACGTATTATCGCAATTGTCCGCATTGGTTTGCCTTGGGGAGATCGAGATACATCTGTCCATTAGCATTGGTGCAACGATTTGTTCGGGTAGAGAGGCCGCCGGAAATGAATTGTTAGCACATGCAGATATAGCTATGTATCGTGCAAAATCCGCAGGAAAAGGTTCGTATTCAATTTATTAATATTTTCGGGCGGTGGCGGGTAACTGCTGTAGAGTAAACTACAACGATGACAACTCTCTCAGGCCTCGTCGTGACTTTCGATAGCACATAACCTGATTTCAGTTTCACTGATGTTAACATCACGACTAATCACATTTCTTATCCGTGATTATCAGATAAAATGATAAATAAAGCCTATTATTCAATTGTATCTTAATACCATGACGCCCTGAATTATGTGCTTTATTTAGAATAGTCACTGTATTTACTGAGGTTACGGTAAATCATTTATCGAGCTTTCTGGTTGCTAATGTGGTCGTTCTAAGTCCGTAACCAATACACAATTTCCATTTTTACTCGCTGAATCTGCGAAGTAAAAGCCGAAAAGGAAGGTTGTATTATGACTCAGATTTTCACTTTAACATTATCCCCTTCGCTAGACAGTGCAACGACGACGCCTAAAATCTATCCTGAAGGCAAACTACGCTGTACGGCACCTATTTTTGAACCGGGTGGTGGTGGCATTAATGTCGCCCGTGCCGTTGTTTACCTTGGTGGTCAAGCTCATGCAATTTTTCCTATTGGTGGCCCAACAGGGGAGCACTTGAAAGAATTGCTTGATCAGGAGGGTATTGATACGAGAACGCTGAAAACCCAGGATTGGACACGGCAGAATATGCATGTCCACGTAGACAACAGCGGTGAACAGTATCGTTTTGTTATGCCAGGGGCACGACTAAGCGATGCTGAGTTTGATCTACTGGTACTACAAGTGCAAAACATCCCTTCAGGATCGATTCTGGTTATTAGCGGTAGTTTACCGCCAGGTACCGGCATTGAAAAATTAGTTCACTTGATTCAGCAGGCTAAAGCGATGGGATTGCAGTGCATCATTGATAGCTCTGGCGATGCGTTAAAAGCGAGCTTAGATTTGGGTGGGCTGGCCTTGGTAAAACCTAATCAGAATGAGCTATCGGCCCTTATTGGGCGGGAGTTGGAGCATCCTGATGATGTACGCCATGCGGCTAAGGAATTGATTAATCGTGGCGCTGCCGAGCGAGTAGTAGTGTCGCTTGGGCCACAGGGAGCATTGGCAGTTGATCGTGATAACTGGGTACAAATCGTGCCCCCTCCGGTGAAGAAGATGAGTACCGTTGGGGCAGGGGACAGTATGGTTGGCGCGATGACACTGCAACTGGCAAAGGGTGCCGACCTGTTTGAGATTGTACGTTTTGGTGTTGCCGCTGGTAGCGCGGCAACACTTAATCTTGGCACTCGCCTTTGTTCATTGGAAGATACCCAACGCCTGTATGACTATATTTGTAAGAGCTCGCATCATCCTATTAGTTGGTAATGAACCGGATAATTGCGACCTGGGTGCGTGGGTAATGCGTTTAGCTAAGCCCACGCAGCACTTTTCAATGCCAAGGTTATTCGTTTGCGCATGAGATCAGGGGGCGAGTCTTTTAAGGTCGTAAATTAACGTTGATTTAGGTGGAATCAACGGTGGTGAACCTGCATCCCCATAGACTAATTGCGCAGGAACGACGATCTTCACAAACCCCCCTTCACCGATCATATTGATGCCTTCTTGCAGAAGTGGAGGCAACTGTTCGTAGTAAATGGTGATTGATTTGTCTTCTAGCTTATCAGTGTCACTAACAATTACGCCTGTTGATAATGACTCTCTAAGTTGTATACGTAACGGTCCGTTCCCCGTATTTTTCTTGTTGTTTCCTGCGCTAACAACCTGATAACTGAAACCAGAAGGGCTCTTCTTCACGCCTTTTTTCTTATTGAACTCCTGTAGATAGCTATTACTGCTTTTCTCTGATTTGGTTGCCAGCTCATTCATTTTTTTATCGACGGTACTATTAAATGTAGTAAGCGCGGCAGAGAGATCTTTGCTGCTCATACTCGATTGTTTATTCATCTCGTCGTTGAATCCACTGACCAGGAATCTGTTATCAAGAACCAGCCCCATTTGCTGTTGCTGATTGTTGATTTCCCTTAATTGCCGGGCATACATAATGCCGTTGGCATAGGCTTGTTTTTCTGCATTGGTTACTGGTTTTGCTGACGGGCCTTTATTCGCTGCAACAGTTTGCACAGCAGATTGTTCTTGCGACTTTTTATTATCAGCTAACTGTTGTTGCAGAGCTTCGATTTGTGAAACCCGTTTTTTACTTTCTACTTCTTGCACCGCCATTAGCGATTTTTGTTCTTCACTCGTTTTTTCTGCGGCAGCCAACTGTTGTTGTAATGTGTCAATTTTAATGTTGAGCTGCAGATTATTGCTGTCCAAACTCTGACTTAGTGCATCTATACGTTCTTGCTTTCCAGCATCACGTTTTTGAACTGCATTAAGTTTGTTCTGTAGCATGGCAATTTGGGTTGCTGCCTCTTTGCGGTTGTTCTCCGCCTGCGTTTGTAACTCAGATGAACTCTTTTCGGTGTCCTTGAGCTTTTGTTGCAAGTCGGCGATCTGGGCAGTCAGTTTCTGGCTTTGATCGTCTTTGGTCTTGGCGGCGCTGTCTGCCTTGGCAAGCTTATCAGCGCTGGCTTTCTCGCTAGCGGCCAGTTGCAGCTTTAGGGCGTCGAGCTGTTTTGCCATCTCTTTGCTGCCGCTGTCGGCATCTTTCATCAGCGCGGTAGTTTGCGCCTGCATCTCTTTGGCACTTTTTTCAGAATCGGTAAGCTTTTGTTGCAAGTCGGCGATCTGGGTAGTCAGTTTCTGGCTTTGATCGTCTTTGGCCTTGGCGGCGCTGTCTGCCTTGGCAAGCTTATCAGCGCTGGCTTTCTCGGCAGCGGCCAGTTGCAGCTTCAGGGTATCGAGGTCTGCTTGTCGTTGAGCATTGAGATTTTTAGCCGCGGTCAATTGCTGCGTTAATTCATTAATCTGAGCCGTGAGTTGGGTCTGATTATTACCTGAAGATCTGTTCGTATTATCAGGTTTCTGAATATTCGCCCAAACAGAACGAATCCTTTCACTTACTTGCTCACCAACTTGGCGCAAACTACTTTCTGCCGGACGTTTTTGTGCTTCGGAAAGTTGCTGCTTTAATTGTGCAATTTGCGCGGATAATCGCTGCTGAGATTTTTTATAGGATTTTTCTTGAGCCTCAGCATTAACCTTTTGCTGTTGCGCAGCGCTTTGTACTTTCGCAAGTTGCTTTTTAAGTTGAGTCGTACTGTTTGAGGATCGTGTATTACTCTGTAATCTTGGTTGAGCCGATCGAGAATATTCTGAATCACGAACGGCCTCATGATCATAATTAGCGGGCGGAATGTCTAACTGCTCAATAGTTCCAAAAAGGGCATCGTGCCGTTGCTGTAAAATATCGGAGAGTCTGGAAAGGGGCTCTGACTCATTATTTGAATTTGTCTCTGCTGTTAAAGCGCTGTTACTGAATAGCAATATAGCGATAGCTAAGGCCAATGTCCCTCGATTCATACCTGATCTCCTAATGGCTCAACGTCTCTATTTAACAATCAATTTTTCTCAATACGTTCCAAGAGAGAGTGAGTCAGGTCTACTCTGATATCATTACAGGTTCTGGCAATGCGATATTGGAAAGCAGAATCGAGGATGGTTGTCATCTCGCCATTCATGCTGCTTCGTACTTTTATATAGGTTTTGGCTTCGCCCAATAAATGGTTCAGCTCTGCACTGCGAGCCATAAATTTGGTTTGTTTAACCTGCTGCAATGCTCTCAACTCTTTCAGACAGGGCTCCAAAATGGCGTCATACTCTTCGCGAGCAACACCCGTCGTCGAGTTAATTGATGATGGCGACGGGGAAACTTGGCTGCTTACCGTCTGGTATTGATGCCCAATAGGTGAAGATGGTGGGGTTATTGGGGCCTGTTGTGTAACAGAAGTCGATCCCGGTGCCGGTTTTTGCGATGCAGACTGTTGAGTCGCGTTTTGACACCCCATTAAAGACAGGGAAAGAGTAACAAGTGCTATACTTTTTTTCATTATTGCAACACTCCAGAAATACTCGTCTTGAATATTTTTTGAATTTTATAAAAGAAAAAATACATTAATAGAGAGGTCACCGGTTGACGCAACTATAATGGTTTACACCATAGTGTGATCGATATCATGGCCATTACGGAGTCAACAATCCCTGTAATTAGATAAATAACTTTAAAGATGGTTTCATCTCTGTGGAAATCATCATTGTTGGCTATTAATCTAAAATAAAGCCCACCCACAAATGCTTAAAGTTATTTACTTTTCAGAAGATAAAATTTTTAACGTATCTGGGGAGATGCCAATATTGTGCTTATGCTACTGTTTTTTTAGCTAAAAAGTAAGAGTAAGATGGATTTTTATTAATTAAAATCAATATGGATGAAATTAATCAAATAGATACGCTCACGAAGTGGCTGACCGTTTTATGGAATTTAATAGAAAGCTGAGTGTTCGCGATGAATTGCTATATGAGATATATCTTGTATGGTGTAGGACGTTAATTGGGAATTATCTTGGATTAATAGGCTAGGTATATATCGTGTTTCAGAATAGAGTTATATATCCGTCATACTTGAGGCGGTATCTTTATTGGCTGGGTTTATTTATGAAAGTCTGTACTTCAATTTGAAGCCGAGGATATTGATATAGTAACAGACACCTTGAGTTAGAACGGTTATCGGCTGTTAATCGCTAAACGTGAAGAACGCCGGGGTCAGATGGTTACCCGACTGCTTAGCCCTGAGGGGGTACTGACAGGAGTTCACTCCATAGTTACGCCATGACATCCAATAACAATCATGAGCCTGCATTTCAATCAGGCTC
Organism: Yersinia intermedia; assembly: GCF_900635455.1. Taxonomy (NCBI): domain Bacteria; kingdom Pseudomonadati; phylum Pseudomonadota; class Gammaproteobacteria; order Enterobacterales; family Yersiniaceae; genus Yersinia; species Yersinia intermedia. The sequence continues at coordinate 787,631 of NZ_LR134116.1, forward strand.
ATGATTGTTAAGTAAACATTTACGGCATGGAGCGCGAGACTCACTTTGTAATACGCAGCCTGACTTAAAATGTTGCGTCACCAGTGGTGAAATGCGGATCAGACTATTGTCAGTACACCCCACCGTGCCTTCACTCAGACCGTGATTGCAGCCACAAAGCGACGGGTAATTTGCTGAGGGCGAGTGATCGCGCCTCCTACTACTACCGCGTGCGCCCCCAGAGCCAGACAGCGAGCAGCCATTTCCGGTGTTTCCACATTGCCTTCTGCAATCACTGGCAGGTCAACTGCGGCTAACACTTCACGTAGAAAACGGAAATCCTCCTGAGCCAGCTTTTGCCCTGCGGTTTCTTTGGTATAACCGTGTAACGTAGTCCCCACACAATCAAATCCCAGATAGTTGGCATGTGTTGCCTCTTCCAGGGTAGCGATATCTGCCATCAGCAGTAACGAGGGATATTTGGCTCGAATCGCTGCGATTAGTTCCGGTAACTGCAGCTCGCCTGGTCGCTGATGGAATGTGGCGTCCAAGGCAATCATCTGTGGTGCTACGATCATCAACTCATCTATTTCTGTCATCGTCGCGGTGATATAAACCTCACTGCCTGGATAATCCCGTTTGATGATACCAATCACTGGCAACTCGACCGAACGGAGGATGGCTTTCACATCCTCCAGGCTGTTCGCGCGGATCGCCGCGGCCCCTCCCTGTTCGGCAGCGACTGCCATGCGCGACATAATAAAATCACTGTGCAAGGGTTCATGCTCCAGAGCCTGACAAGACACCACCAACTTTCCTTTAATTTGCTGCAAAATCGACACACTCATAAATCCATTAACTCCTCTACTTCATTTTTAATGATGGTCACATGTGGGCCGTAAATCACTTGAACGCCATTGCCGCGAATGATAACTGCACGTGCGCCAGTGGCTTTTAATCCTGTTTCATCAACACACTTGCTCTGTTTCAGCGTGATGCGTAAACGCGTGGCACAGCAATCCAGTTCCACGATATTGTCTTTACCACCCAATGCTGTCAGAACATGCTGCGCACGTGCTGTTCCAGGTGGTGCCGTTTCTGTCGCTGCATCATCACCGCGCCCCGGTGTTTTGAAATTGAAGCGAAGGATCAGGAAACGGAATGTGAAGTAGTACAAGAAGAACCAGGGGATACCGACCAATGGCACGTACATCCAATGGGTTTTGGCTTCCCCCTGCAAAACACCAAATAGAATAAAATCGATAAAACCGCCGGAAAACGTTTGGCCTATGGTGATGTGCAGAATATGGGCCAGCATAAAGGCCAGACCGTCAAATACCGCATGGACCACATACAGCGCCGGGGCAATAAACAAGAATGAGAATTCGATAGGTTCAGTGATCCCGGTGAGGAAAGAGGTCAGCGCCGCAGAAAGCAGCAGCCCACCAACAAGTTTGCGGTTTTCAGGCCGTGCGGTTTGATACATCGCCAGGCAAGCGCCAACCAGGCCGAACATCATGGTAATAAAGCGGCCAGACATAAAGCGTGCGGTGCCGATGTAGAATTGCTGCGTGTTGGGGTCGGCCAGTTGTGCGAAGAAGATACGCTGTGTTCCCTCCACGAGTTGCCCGTTGATTACTTCACTGCCACCGAGAGCTGTCGTCCAGAAAGGCAGATAGAAAATATGATGCAGGCCAAAGGGGCCAAGCATGCGCAGTACAAAACCGTAGATGAAGGTTCCCACATAACCGGTAGCATCCACCAGACCGCCCAAACCAAAGATTACCTGCTGGAAGTGCGGCCAAACCAGGGTCATCAATCCCCCCACGCCAATCGCCGCCAATGAACTAATGATGGGAACAAAGCGGGAGCCACCAAAGAAACCCAGAAACTGCGGGAGAGCAATCTTGTTGTAGCGATTATGCAAATACCACGTCACTAACCCGATAATCACCCCACCGAATACGCCAGTTTCCAGTGTCTGAACCCCCAAGATCATCCCTTGTCCCACCGCGCCGAGATTATCCGTTGCCAACGAACCGTTAATCTTCAACAAGGCGTTGATGGTGGCATTCATCACCAGATAAGCAATTAATGATGCTAACCCAGCAGTGCCCTTATCACTTTTTGCCAACCCCACAGCCACGCCCACGGCAAACAGCACCGCCAGATTGGCGAACACGGTAGAACCCGCGCTGGCCATAACGATGAAGATACCTTGGAGCCAACCGACATTCAGGAAAGGGTAAGCTTCGACGGTATTCGGATTGGAAAGCGCCCCACCAATCCCTAGCAGCAGCCCGGCTGCTGGCAGAACGGCGATAGGCAACATAAATGATTTACCAAAAAGCTGAGCTTTTTCAAACCAGCCTCCTGACTGTGTCCCCTCTAACTTTGACATAAATCCCCCGCTTAAATTATTTTTGTGGTAAAAATTATTACCACAAATTAAATATAATTTAGGTAATTTTTTTCAAAAGGATGATGGATTTCACAATTAGCGAATTTAGCTGGCGGGAGATGAAGGCTTTCCGTCACAATAGAAACAGGAATAATCAGAAGGGTAACTTGATGAATACTGGAAATTTGTTATTACGCCTCAGACAAGATTTGGCCGGTTACAGCCCTACGCTGCAAAAACTTGGGAATTTTGTCATCGAAGAATCATCCAGAGTTATCTACTTTACCATCACTGAATTAGCCCGCGAGAGTGGCACCAGTGAGGCCAGCGTGACCCGTCTGTGCCGGCATTTGGGCTGCAAAGGTTACACCGAATTTAAAATGATATTGGCGCTGTGCGTACAGCAAAGCCAACCAGAGATCGCCTCCAATCTGAGCACTACGGAAAACTTGGTAGAAGAAAGTGTACAAGCGCTGCGTGATACCGGAGCCTTACTTGATCATCAAGCACTACAACAGGCTGCGCAGGCGTTGCATCAGGCAGAAACAGTGCAGATTTATGGCGTAGCGGCCAGCGCGATTATCGGTGACTTCTTGCAATACAAACTGTTGCGTGTGGGTAAACCAGCCCTGCTATTCAGCGACATGCACCGTGCGGCGATGAATGCTTCTTCACTGGGCCTGAATGATATGCTGATTGCCATTTCCAGCTCTGGTTCCACCAAAGACATTTTGCACGCAGTAACGCTCGCTAAACAGCGCCAAGCGCGGGTAATAGTTATCAGTAACACCCAACGCAGTCCTTTGGCCAAACTGGCCGATACGCTATTGGTAGCGGCAAAGCCCGAAGGCCCACTCAACGCTGGTACGCTTCCGGCTAAAGTTGGCGCAATGTTGTTGGTGGAGTTTATCGTTGCAGAGCTGACAAAACGCGATCCTGCCTACAGCCAATCCATTCAGGACACTGCAAGTGCAACATTCCCTCTGTTGCTTTGACGCCAAACTACCACCCTGATAATAGAATCGGTTTTGAAGGGGGGGGGCGTTTTGGGGGGCCGGTTGAGTAGACATAGAGGGAGGGTAATCGTACAAAAACCGGCACTGTTGCAAATAGTCGTTAAGGGTAAGTTTTCTCTCCGGTTAAAACGTACAGGCAGCTTAGAAAGCGGGCTTTTCTAAATAACAGTGTCACGGTTTTAACTCATAGTGAACAACTGAGTGGCAGCTAAAAATTATTGAATATAATGATCTGGTCAAAGAATAATTGCCATTATTTAACCAACAGGTATTACATCCTCGGGATAAATAAAATCCAACTCAAGTTCTGATCTTCCCGTCTTCCCCTCTCCTCGGACTGTATATGTACAAGGATTAGGGAAGAGGGAAGTTGTTCTCGTTGGCTAACGTTACCCTTACTGCAGCTCAGGCCAGTAGTCCTTGTTAGCTTCAATCAAGTCATCAAGTATCGCTTTAGCAACCGATGCGCTCGGCACAGTCTTGGACAGTGTAATGGCTTGCCACAGCTTCTGATAAGAACGGTGTTCCCAAGCATCGACCACCAGCTTTTCTACCGCCACCTGCTGGCTCATCAGCCCTTTCTGGAATTGCGGGATATTGCCAACCACCAGCGGTTCAGGGCCGTTCTTGCCAACCAGACATGGGATCTCGACCATGGCTTCTGGGTCGAAGTTATTAATGGCACCGTTATTTGGCACAATCAGTAACATGCGTTCTTGCGTGTTGAAGGCGATGGCTGTTGCCAGATCGACGATGTAAGAGGCATGCTCATCGATTTCCAACTCGCCTGCCGAGGATTTACCCGCCTGGATAATGGCATTGCAGGAGCCGAAAACGTGCTTCTCGCGGTGATCCATGACCTCGTTAGCGCGGGTACGCTCTGGGTTGGAATGCGCTACTACGTAGTCCGGGAACAGATAGTATTTCAGGTAAGTATTCGGGAAGGTCTCTGGATCCAACGCCCAGACATCTTTCGCTTTGGCAAAGGTGTCATTCCAACTCGCCTCGGTACTCTGTTCATCTGATGGCGGAACGTAGCCAAATTTAGCCACATATTCGCGGATTTTAGGCATCAAATCGTTGCCCTGTAGATCCTCAATCGATGTCCACCAGCCGAAGTGGTTCAGCCCGTAGTAACGCACGCGCATCTCTTTGCGGTCTTTCAGACCAGCAATTTGCGCCATGCGGCTTTCAATGCCAATTGGCATATCGCAGATGTTGAGGATTTTCGCCGTTGGGCGCAGACGACGGGTTGCTTCTGCCACAATCGCCGCTGGGTTGGAATAGTTTAGCATCCAGGCGTTTGGCGAGTATTGCTCCATATAGTCGACAATTTCCAGCACGCCGCCGATGGAGCGCATGCCGTAAGCAATACCACCTGGTCCGCAGGTTTCCTGGCCAAGTACGCCGTGGCGCAGAGGGATTTTTTCATCTTTTTCACGCATCGGGTATTTGCCCACGCGGATGTGTGCCATCACGAAATCTACATCGGTAAATGCTACTTTGGGATCCGTGGTGTAGCTGAATTCGATGTCTGGTGCCTGTTCTTTCAGGATGATTTTGCACGCTTCGGCAATGGTTTCCTGGCGCGCACCATCGTTATCATAGAATTTCAGCGCGCGCAGCGGGAAACGGTGCTGGTTTGCCAGTAACATCAGTACGATACCAGGAGTGAAGGTGCTGCCACCGCCAGCTACAACTACTGAGAATTTATTCATGATACTGCCTCCGTCATGGATTTAAGTTCGCTCGAAGAAGAGTCTTTCATCAGGTTTTCGATCTGGTCGCGGACCTGCGGGACATTCAGCCCCACAATCACCTGTATACCGTTGCCGCGTCGCACCACACCGTGGGCACCCAGCGCTTTAAAAATGTCATCGCTTTGCGTCAGCGACATATCCACCAGGGTAATACGCAGGCGGGTCGCACAGTTGTTAACGCTCAGGATGTTGTTTGCTCCGCCAAGTGCTTCGAGAAAGCCGACAGCCTGGCTTTGTTTGGTTTCTTTAGTTACCGATGCCGTAGTTTGCTTGCGGGATGCTTGATAATCCGCTTTGCTATAGAGCTTGATTTCGGCCTCTTCCCGGCCCGGTGTTTTCAGGTTGAAGCGCAGGATCAGCAAGCGGAACACCACGAAGTAGAGACCGGTGAAGATGAGGCCGATGCCAATCTGGGTGAACATCATTGACGCATGGTTGTGGAACATCGGGATCCAGTTTTGTGGCAGGAACTGGTCAAGCAGGCCGCCGCCCATATTGCCCACCACGCCGCACATATACATTACCGTCGCCATGGTTGCGGCCAGAAATGCGTGGACGACAAACAGCACCGGCGAGATAAACAGGAAGGTAAATTCCAGTGGTTCGGTAATGCCGACCAGCATCGCCGTCAACGTGGCAGGGATCAGCAAACCTGCCACCTTCACTCGATTTTCAGGTGCAGCGGTGGCGTAGAGGGCCAGCGCAATCCCCAGGCAGCCAAATATCTTCGAGTTACCGTGCAGCGCAAAGCCACCTTCTGGGAATAGCGTTTTTAGCGGCAGCGTGCTTTGACTGAACTCCTGCAAATGCTGCGCCCAGTAAACCTGAATGCCGCTTTCCACTACTGCCGGGCCAAAGATAAATGGGCCATAGATGAAGTGATGTAGCCCCGTCGGGATCAGGATGCGCTCAAGGAAGGTGTAAACCCACACGCCGAGTGAACCCGCGCTGCGTAGGAACTCCTGCAGTGATTCAATCCCCATCTGTACTTTTGGCCAGCCGAACAGGGTAAGCCACGCACAAGGGATCATGGCGAAGAAGGCTACAATGACGACGAATGAGCTACCCTGGAAAATACCGAGGAAAACGGGAAGTGGCTTATCAAAATAGCGGTTGTGGATAGCGGTGACCAATCCCGAAATCACAATCGCACCGATAATACTGGTATCGAGAGTTTTGATGCCGGCAATCATAGTGAGCCCAGTTCCCGCCACTGGGTCGACGCTAAAATCAACGCCAAAGTAGTGACCCCAGGTCATTCCCATTGCGTTAATGAAGTAGTTCCAGGTCATGAAACTGACTAGCACGGCCAGACAGGCGCGGCCCTGAGCCTGTTTTGCCAGACCAATAGGTAAACCCACAGCGAAAATCAGTGGCATATTACGAAATACCGTCCAGCCACCTTCTTCAATAATATGGACGATTTGCGCAAATAAGTTATCGGGTGCAGTGAGCGCTTCGCCGACAAACATCGGGTTACTTAGCATAATGGCGATACCGACCACAATCCCGGCAAACGGGAATAGCAGGACTGGGGTAAACATTGCACCACCAAAACGTTGTATTTGACTGAGCATTTTAAATCCTCATGTAACAACCTGTAGGGGACGTGACCTTATTCTTTAACGCGGGTCTGAGAAGCAGAGTAGGGAGTTCATGAAGTGTTATCTTTGTCCGTCGCACCGATTCGTGATCACATTCATGGTTTTTGTTTGTACCAAGTTGTCTACTTTTTGTCGTAAAGCTGTACATGACGATTTCCCATAGAACCTTCACGGGATGATGTTGATTACAACTTAAATAAAAACAGCATATTAGTTTATAGTATGTAGATTATTTAAGCGCAGTGCGAAACTCCAGAGAGGTCTACCAGTGATCTACAAATCCATAGCCGACAGACTACGTATCCGACTCAATTCTGCCGATTACAATATCGGCAGCCCATTGCCTGCGGAGGTTCGCTTGGCGGAAGAGTTTGGCGTCTCCCGCATGACCATTCGCAAGGCGATAGATTTGCTGGTGGGATGGGGATTGGTGGAGCGCCGCCACGGTAGCGGTACTTATATCGCGAAGAAAGATGTACATCATGAAACCACCAACCTGACCGGATTTATCGAGGTGATGCGCAATCAGGGTAAGGAAGTGGTAAGTGATGTGTTGGAGTTTACTATTATGCCCGCACCACCCGCTATCGCCAGCCAGTTGCGCATTAAGATTGATGAACGGATCTACTACTCGCGCCGAGTTCGTTCGGTCGATGGCAAACCTCTGATGGTAGAAGACAGCTACATGCCAGCGAAGCTCTATCGCAATTTGTCCGTTGCCCACCTTGAGGGGTCAAAATTCAGCTATATCGAAGATGAATGCCACATCATCGTGTGTGGTAATTATGAGAGCCTCACACCTGTACTTGCCGATAAAAAGATGGCGAAGCTGCTGAATGTCGATGAGTTGACACCTATTTTGCGCATCACCTCGCTGTCATACAGCGACAGTGGCGATTTCGTGAATTACTCCGTAATGTTCAGAAATGCCAGCGAGTACCAGGTGGATTACCATTTACGGCGGGAGCATGTGAAAGTAGGCGTTGTTGAATAAATTGGGCAGTTAGCTTTTGTGGGTGAATGAGAATCGAAACACGGATAACGATGAAACAAGCGGAGTTGCTTATTTTAAGGGCGTTAAAATGTTACAAAAGTTACACTTGCAGAAAAAATGCACTCCTGTAACATTTTAATATATTGCTTCTGGTTTTTCCCTGGTGTTGACTAGACTGATGTAGTCACCTGACTCTTGTGGTCAGGTTTTTTTATCAACTTGTCTAATCATTATACGGGTGTGAGTACGGGACGGTAGTTGTACTAAAGTGCAATAATTCATTGCACTTTATGTCAGTCAATGGAGAAGGTGAATGCATTCTTGTTTCAAGAAGAGTGAAGAAATAATCGAGACACTACGTGATTATATTGATAGAAAACTCATCGACTATGATCGTCCAAGGTATACTTATATGGTGATCAATAAAAAGGACCCCGTCGATATTTTTATTGTCACTAGCTATCCGAACGAATGGGCTGATATTTACACCACCCATAACTACCAGCTTATAGACCCCGTAGTGCTGACCGCTTTCAGGCGATTCTCACCGTTTTCTTGGGATGAAAATATCACTGTCCTTTCCGAACTGAAATTATCCAAGATTTTTGCTCTCTCCAAAAAATATAATATCGTTAATGGTTTTACCTTTGTCCTTCACGATACGATGAATAATCTGGCGATGCTGTCACTTATCATGGACGATGATGTCCAGAAAGAGGTGGAAGGCAGAGTAGTGAATGACAGAGATCGGTTACAGATGGTTTTGATTGAAACCCATGAAAAGATGCTCACGCTAAGTCAAAATAAGATTAATGTTCTGGGCCTCAAGGGGACAGGTATATCCAGTAAAACCCTTTTATCTCCACGAGAAAATGAAGTACTTCATTGGGCCAGTATGGGTAAAACGTATCAGGAAATTGCGCTGATCACAGGCATTACATCCCGAACGGTGAAATATCATATAGGAAATGTGGTGAAAAAGCTGGGTGTGATCAACGCCAAACAGGCCATCAGGCTTGGCGTTGAACTGGAACTGATTAAGCCGGTTCTGGCATGACGGGCAGCGCCATAGGCCATGCACTCAATATTGAGTCTGAATCTTGTAACCTTTGGTTAACCTGTCGAAGCAGTTGTGTCTGGTTATATTGATCTGTCGGAAGACAGAGCAGATAGATAGGTTCATTTTCGGTGACATACGCTTCTTTAATCACCTCAACCTGCCAGCCTGAACGTTTAAGTATGGTCAACATAGCCCGGCTGACGATAGTATAAATACCCGTGTATCCATGATGTCTGGAGTAATTTATAATCGACAGAAAGAACACATAACTGATGGGAAAAGTCCCCCCAAAAAGCAGTTTTGCGCGGGTTTTATCAACGAAGAAACGGCTCGACTCAATATAACCCTTTCCGGGTAACGCGATATCCTCGAAGAGGGTGGTGAAAGTATGCGTGATCATATTGGGTAAATGGAGATCGATAAAACGAACACTACAAATTAATTGACCTTGATAAATACCCAGGAGATAACGCGTATCTGGATTATCATATTCATCAAACTCCATTCCATTGCTGCAATTTACCGCCCAGTTAAGGCGATCCTTAAATGTTTTTTTCCTCAGTTTATACAGGTCCTCAGACCGTATATCAGTCAACTCATCATATTTGACATCAAAAATTTCTAACATGTAATTTCCTGATATTTAATACTGCCAGAGTGTTATATGTAAGATCGCCTTTCATCATCATAAAGTAAGTTGTTGTATTCGGAAACTACCGTAAGTGTCATATGTAATCTCTCTTGTTTAGAAAAATTGGTTGTTTGGGGCACAATGCGGTGACCGTCAAAAAAAATAGTAAGACTACTCGCCGTTTTCTACATTCCTGTTCACTGCCCAATTCTGGGCTCACCAGTCCAGTCGGAAAAATAACCCAGCAAGTGATGTTGGCAATGCCCGCTTAACCGCAGCCCCTCAGAACACCGATCCGCATTAGCTCTGGGGACGCCAATTCGGAACCCACCAAAAGGAGCTGGTCGGCGATTAGCGTTCCTTATCCTCTTTTTAGCATTTTTGCAGCCTGCATTTTGATTGTGACCAACTTCAACCTTTCTATTTGTGTGCCGATATTTGTTATTCCCTTTTTATTAACGCTGCCAGTATGGGCTCAGGATCGTGGGCGCTGTAGTCAGGCGGTATCTGAGTGAATCCCATGAAATGGCATTAATCATTTCATGGGGGGAATGAAAGTGGCCACCGTAGCAGCAGCGGGGATCGGGTTTAGAAAACAAGGGACACAATGGAAAAGGAACGGATTATTCAAGAGTTTGTTCCCGGTAAACAGGTGACTCTGGCTCATATCATCGCGCATCCTGGCGAGGATTTAGCGAAGAAGATCGGAGTTCCCGGTGCAGAAGCTATTGGCATCATGACGCTAACGCCAGGCGAAACTGCCATGATTGCTGGCGATTTGGCAACAAAAGCGGCGAATGTGCAAATTGGTTTTCTCGACCGTTTTACCGGTGCGTTAGTGGTGTATGGCTCAGTAGGCGCTGTTGAAGAGTCATTACAACAAACGGTCACAGGATTGGGAAATTTGCTCAACTATGCCGTGTGTTCGTTAACCCGGAGCTAATGATGATGCGCACTATTTTTGTTGGTGCCGTTGGTGCCGGAAAAACAACGTTATTTAATGCGTTACGGGGAGATTACTCTCTGGCGAGAAAAACGCAGGCCATTGAGTTTAACGACGAGGGCGATATTGATACCCCCGGAGAATATTTTAGTCACCCACGCTTATATCACGCGTTAATTAATACGTTGGTCGAGTGCGAATTGTTGATTTATGTTCACGCTGCCAACGATCCTGAATGCCGCATTCCAACAGGCTTGCTGGATATCTATTCCCACTTGAAGCGCGTTGCCGTAATCAGCAAAGCCGATTTACCCGACGCAGATGTGGCAGGTGTAAAACAAATGCTGGCAGAGGTCGGATTCAAGCCTCCGATGTTCGTGGTGAACAGTAACTCGAGCACCAGCCTGGAAGCGTTTAAGGCGTTTTTGACTGAACAATACGGTCAGGACAAAAGGGTTAAATGATGAAAAAACTGATCACGGCGAATGACATTCGCACCGCACAAGCTCAAGGCCAAAAGAGTATTGATATCGTGTTGGCCGATTACATCGTGACGCCAGAGGCGCGAGTGGTTGCAGAGCAACTGGACGTCAAAATTATCGAGCAACTAACCGCCGAACCTTCAGCACCAACTGCTGCCGATGTTCAGGTAACCGCAGCGGAAAATGACAACACAATCGCTGAACGTCAGCGTATTCGTGAGCATATCTTGGCGCAGTTACCTGAAGGCAGCGTGACTGAAACGTTGTTATCCCAACTTATCGAAAGAGTGCAGCAGGAGCAGCGCGCGCAGAACCAGTCTGTTGCGCCGCCAAATACTACTCAGCCAAGTTTTCGCTCGGTTACGGGCAAAGGTGGCATCAAAGTGGTTGATGGATCTTCCGTAATGTTTGGTCGTTTTGACGGTGCGAAAGAGCATCAGGTGGGGCTTACTGATCTGATCACCGCTCAAGACGGCAGCAGCATGGCGGCAGGGTTTATGCAGTGGGAAAACGGTTTTTTCCCTTGGACGCTGAACTACGACGAAATTGACATGATTTTGGAAGGCGAACTGCACATCCGCCATCAAGGTGAAACGCTGGTGGGCAAAGCGGGCGATGTGATGTTTATCCCGCGCGGTTCCAGCATTGAATTCGGTACGACCAGCCATGTGCGCTTTTTATACGTGGCATGGCCCGCTAACTGGCAGGAATGCTAAGCAGGGGCACCTATGACAACCTTTATCACCGAAGATTGGTTACGCGCTAATCATACCTTGAGCGAAGGGAGTGAAATTCGTTTGCCGTCAGATAGCCGCATGACGCCATCGGCTCGCGAACTGATAGAAGGACATCGGCTGTTGGTGAAATTTCAGGATGAGCAAGGGCGATTATTTGTTGCCCCATCACTTGATACATCGCCCACAGCATTAATGGAAAGCGACGATACGGCCAAGATCCCCAAGTTGCAGGCGGTACATGGGCTTACCAGCCAAGATAGCGTTTCGGTTGCAAGCTGTGAGCTTTGTCATCAGACGGTGATGCATAAGCCCGATACGCTGACTCATCTCAATGCGCAGGTTATGGTCGCAAAAAACGATCCGCGTTTAGCTTTTCGCGCTCGTTTAGATGCCACCATCGCTATTGCCGTATGGTTGCAAAATGAGTTGAAAACGCTTGATTCTGCTCAGTATTGGCTGGCAGATATTCGCTCGTTACTCGGTAATATCATGCGGGCTGATGCCTTGGATATTCCCTTGGCTGCGCAAAAAATTGTGGGGCTGAGCACAGATGAACTTCACCGTTTATCGCATCAACCGCTCAAATACCTCGGGCACGATCACATTGTTCCAGATGTGACCCAGGGGCGCGAAGTCGCGCTACTAAATTTACTGCGTGTCTCGGTGCGAGAAACTGAAATTACGGCGGCTCAGGTTTTTATCGGTGCCGATTACCATGTGCAAAAAGCTGATTTGCTTCAAGCTCTTAATCGCTTATCCAGTGCGGTGTATGTGTTGATGATCCTGTGCGTGCGTCAAAATATGCACCCAGGTGCATTGCCTACCACTGAACAGCTTAAGCAAAGGATCGCAAGTGGGGGCAGCTCATGTTAATTGATCGCTGTCGGCGGATGGCGCAAAGCCATCCTCGGCGGGTGGTTTTCCCTGATGCTCTTGATAAGCGGGTGCTGGAAGCCGCTCATTATTTATTACACCACAGTTTGGCTCAGCCAATTTTGCTGGCGAATCCCTTTGCTCTACGCCATTTCGCACTGAGTCAGCGCTTAACATTGGACGGCATGACGGTTATTGATCCGCAAAATGCCGATGATTGGCACCATGAGTTTTGCCAGCGTCTAACGCAGCGTTTGGGTGAGAAAACGCCCGCAGACTGTGACGAGAAAATGCGTCAGCCGCTGTGGTTTGCTGCTGCGATGGTGACTGGCGGTAAAGCTGATTTATGCATTGCCGGAAATCTCTCGTCAACCGCTGCCGTATTGCGCGCAGGGTTACGGGTCATGGGGCTTCAGGCAGGAACCAAAACTCTGTCATCCCTATTTTTAATGCTGCCTCCGCAAGGTGACGAGGTGCTGGGTTTTGCCGATTGCAGCGTGGTTCCTCAACCAACCTCAGCGCAATTGGCGGATATCGCCATAAGCAGCGCTGCAACGTATCAAATGATTACGGGGGCTGAATCTCGCGTGGCGATGCTTTCGTTTTCAACCCGTGGAAGTGCCAAGCATTCGGCAGTGGCATCTGTTCAACAGGCCACAGAGATAGTTCGCCAGCGTTTACCGACGCTGATTGTTGATGGCGAATTACAGTTTGACGCGGCTTTTGTACCCGCGGTCGCGCGGCAAAAAGCGCCAGATAGCTTACTGGAAGGGCGCGCTAATGTGATGGTATTCCCTTCACTTGAGGCAGGAAATATCGGCTATAAGATTGCTCAGCGCTTGGCCGGATATCGTGCTTTAGGGCCGTTGATTCAAGGACTTAATGCACCTATGCATGACTTATCACGCGGGTGTAGCTCACGTGAAATTATCGAACTGGTGCTGGTGGCACAAACGCAATGCTCATTGTCCGTAACACCAGCAAAAGCAAATGGAGTCGCATCTGCTGTTGCGTAACTCCAGCCAGAAATGGCGGTATGCCCAAATTAGTTGGTGTGTAGCTCACGTTGCGGCACCAAGTAAAAGGGTGGTTTTAACCGGTCCCTACGGGATCTCATTGAGAGGTATATATCATGGAAGCATTAGGATTGATTGAAACCAAGGGCCTGGTCGCACTGATCGAAGCATCGGATGCCATGGTTAAGGCTGCTCGCGTTAAATTGGTAGGAGTGAAGCAGATTGGTGGCGGTTTGGTGACCGCAATGGTTCGTGGTGATGTGGCCGCATGTAAGGCCGCAACAGATGCGGGCGCTGCTGCGGCACAACGTATCGGTGAACTGGTTTCTGTGCACGTTATTCCACGTCCGCATGGTGATCTGGAAGAAATTTTCCCTATCAAAATGTCTGGCGACAACCCACTGGATTAATCGTTGCTCGCGTGACGCCGTAATCTGACGTCACGCCATTTTATCTACCCAGATTTTTTGCTGCCTGCGGGCGGTGCGGGACGTCTTTGCTCTGCGTTTATGCAAAACGTTTTAAAAATAGTAAGGAGATAAACGTGAAACTGGCCGTCGTGATAGGACAGATCGTATGTACCGTGCGGCATCCCGGACTTGAGCACGACAAGCTGCTACTGGTTGAGACGATCAACCGTCAGGGTGAACCGAGCGGAGAGTGCAGCGTCGCAACCGACAGTATTGGCGCAGGTAACGGTGAATGGGTGCTGGTGGTGGGGGGAAGCTCCGCACGCCGTGCGCAACACAGTGAGGCATCACCCGTCGATTTAAGCATCATTGGCATCGTAGACGAAGTCGTGATGGAGAGTCAGGTGATTTTCCATAAGTAATTTCCCACAGTTGGTGGCTAACGCATTAGCCGTCATAAATAACGGGGCGGACAGTGAACATGGATCAGAAAGAAATAGAACAAGTGGTGAAGGCGGTACTGGCAGGGATAGCGTCAGCACCTGTGGCAACAGCATCCGTACCTAAGAAGCCAGATACTCAAGTATATAGCGCAGGCGTTTTTGCCTCGCTTGATGACGCCGTTTCTGCCGCCAGGACGGCACAGTGCGGCCTCAAAACCGTGAGTATGCGCAAGATAGCGGTTGAAGCTATCCGCCATGCGGCTGAAAAGCACGCACAGTCACTGGCGGAAATGGCCGTACAAGAAACAGGCATGGGGCGCGTTGAAGATAAATTTGCCAAAAACGTGGCTCAGGCTCGTGGAACACCTGGTGTGGAATGCTTAGCACCACAGGTACTCACCGGAGATAACGGCCTAACGTTAATTGAAAACGCGCCGTGGGGCGTGGTGGCATCGGTAACACCGTCCACAAATCCGGCGGCAACGGTGATTAACAACGCGATCAGCATGATTTCTGCTGGTAACAGTGTAGTTTTCGCGCCGCATCCTGCGGCAAAAAAAGTCTCACAACACGCGATCACGCTGCTTAACGAGGCCGTGATTGCCGCAGGTGGCCCCGCCAACTTGATGGTAACAGTGGCAAATCCAGATATTGATACTGCTCAACGCCTTTTCAAATATCCCGGTATTGGCCTGCTAGTGGTTACCGGCGGTGAAGCCGTGGTGGAGTCTGCACGCAAACACACGAACAAACGTCTGATTGCTGCGGGGGCGGGTAATCCGCCGGTGGTGGTGGATGAAACTGCCGATATCCCACGCGCGGCACGCGCTATCGTGCACGGTGCCTCTTTTGATAACAACATCATTTGCGCCGATGAAAAAGTGTTAATTGTTGTCGACAGCGTGGCCGATCGGCTTCTTGCTGAAATGCAACTTCAGCATGCGTTTTTACTCAGCTCTGCGCAGGTAGAACAGCTAGTGCCTCTGCTGCTGAAAAACATTGATGAGCATGGCAAAGGTACGGTTTGCCGTGATTGGGTTGGGCGTGACGCGGCCAAAATCGCAGCGGCGATTGGATTGGATGTTGATGTGAACATCCGTTTGCTGCTGGCTGAAACCTCGTCTTCGCATCCTTTTGCCGTAACGGAAATGATGATGCCGGTATTGCCTGTGATTCGTGTGGGTAATGTCGAGCAGGCCATTGCTTTGGCGGTGAAATTGGAAGGCGGTTGTCATCACACGGCGGCCATGCATTCGCGCCATATTGAAAACCTCAATCAGATGGCGAATGCCATTGATACCAGTATTTTCGTCAAAAACGGTCCTTGCATTGCAGGATTAGGGCTTGGCGGAGAAGGCTGGACCTCAATGACCATTACCACGCCAACGGGTGAGGGTGTGACTTCCGCGAGAACCTTTGTCCGTCTGCGCCGTTGTGTGCTGGTGGATACATTCCGCATCGTATAACGGAGGCGTAAATGACTCGAACCGCACAGGAGTGGCTTCATCCGCGTTTGTTACGTGCAGCAGAACTGCATCAGGGAATTGCCGGAACAATAGAAGCCAGCCAGCCACTTTGGCTGGGCATTGATTTAGGCACCTGCGACGTGGTGTCGATGGTGGTGGATGCGGACGCTATTCCGGTGGCGGTTTGTCTGGACTGGGCGGATGTGGTTAGAGATGGAGTAGTGTGGGACTTTTTTGGTGCCGTCACGATTGTGCGTCAGCACTTAGATACTTTAGAGGCTCAATTTGGTTGGCGTTTTGACCGTGCCACGACGTCATTTCCGCCGGGTACAGATCCCCGTATTTCAATCAACGTATTGGAAGCGGCGGGGCTAACCGTCACTAAAGTGTTGGATGAACCTACCGCAGTGGCCGATATGATGGGGTTAACGCATGCAGCAGTGGTGGATATTGGCGGTGGAACCACCGGTATTGCCATCGTTCAGCAAGGCGTAGTGGTTTACTCCGGCGATGAAGCCACCGGTGGCCATCATATTTCCCTCACGCTGGCAGGAAATCAGCGCATTCAGTTGGACGACGCCGAGCAAATGAAGCGCCAGCGGGGTGCAGATATCTGGCCTGTGGTGCGCGCGGTTTATGAAAAAATGGCTGATATCGTTGCGCAGCATATGCAAGGGCACCACGTCGATGAACTGTGGCTCGCAGGCGGTTCTTGTATGCAACCTGGGGTTAAGGCGTTATTTACCCAGCGTTTCCCACTCCTCGATATCCATCTCCCACCTCAGTCGATCTTCATGACACCGCTGGCGATTGCCGCTTGCGGCATTCGCGAAGGGGAGGGGTGTCATGCATAACTCATCGTTGCACGATATTCCGGCCAGCGAGTTAGTACAGACCGCGCTTTATCAGGCGTTGGATATGTTGAATTCGCGTCAGGTTCGGGAGTTCGCCGTGCCGCCTTCCACGCTGATGGGCCCAGGAGCGGTAAGCCGTTGTGGGCAGGCATTAGTCGATCGCGGCATTGAGCGCGTATTTCTCATGGTCGACGGTGGGTTACATCAGGCGGGAATGACGCAAGTTTTACTGCGCAGTCTTGAGCAGAGCGGGGTGGCGTATGAGATTTGGGCATGCCCACCGGGGGAACCCATCGATACTGATGTTCATACGGCTGCCACGCAGCTTTTACAGGTACGGTGTGACGGTGTGATAGCGCTGGGCGGTGGCTCGGTGTTGGATGCGGCGAAAGCCACTGCGCTACAGGCAGCAAACCCAACGCTCAATTTTGCTGAGCTCACGCCGTCATCACGTCTCAAACGCCGCCTGCCGCTAATTGCGATCCCTACCACTGCAGGAACAGGTTCGGAGGCTACCAATGTTTCAGTCATTATTGCCATGCCCCAGCACCGTAAGCAGGTTTTGGTTCACGCCATGCTCATTCCAGACATGGCCATTATTGATGCTTGCTTGACGCTCGGTGTGCCGCCACACATTACGGCAGCAACCGGCATTGATGCGCTGACTCACGCCATTGAAGCCTACGTAGCGATTAACGTCACGGCGTTGACGCGCGCGTTGGCGTATCGAGCGATTACTCTCATTGGTCAGGCGTTACCGCAAGCGGTAGGGATGGGACAGGATCTGGCCGCGCGTGAGTCGCTGATGTTGGCCTCCTACATGGCAGGTATGGCGTTTTCCAATGCTGGGTTAGGGCTATGTCATGCCTGTGCACATCAGATTGGGGCGGCATATGGCATTCCACATGGCGTGGCGAACGCCATTATGTTGCCTCAGGTAATGGATTTTAACCGATTGGTTTGCAAAAGAACTTTTGCCGAAATTGGTCATGCTCTCACGCGTGAAACGCTGGATGCGGCAGACACCATTCGCGCAATAGCGCAGTTGATTGAAGATGTGGGGTTAGGCGGAAACCTGGCGAGCTATGGCGGGCAGGAGTCTGACTACGCTGAATTCGCTCGTGCAGCATTACAAGACGTGTGCATTCAAAGTAATCCACGCATCGTCACTGAAGCTCAAATCGTGGCGCTGTATCGGGGCTCGTGAGTTGACTAAAACAGGCGTTGAAGGAGAACAGGCTATGGGCATTAACGAAATTATCATGTACATCATGATGATCTTCATGCTGATTGCGGCAGTGGATCGCATATTTACCCAGTTTGGCGGCTCGGAACAGATTTTAGGCAAAGTTGGCCTCGGCTCGCTGGGAAAGAGTATTTCCGGCTCTGGGGGGCAATTCGAAGAAGGCTTTATGGCAATGGGCGCATTGGGCTTGGCGATGGTCGGTATGACCGCGCTGGCACCCGTTTTAGCTTACTTGCTTGGGCCAATCATTATTCCTATTTATGAAATGCTGGGTGCCAACCCATCAATGTTTGCAGGTACGCTGCTGGCATGTGATATGGGCGGCTTCTTCCTCGCTAAAGAGTTGGCGGGCGGAGATATTGCAGCGTGGCTTTATTCTGGTTTGATCCTAGGTTCCATGATGGGGCCGACCATCGTGTTCTCGATCCCCGTGGCGTTGGGAATTATCGAAAAATCAGATCGCCGCTATTTGGCTCTAGGTGTGTTGGCGGGGATTGTCACCATTCCGATTGGCTGTATCGCTGGTGGGCTGGTGGCGATGTATTCCGGCGTGGAAGTTAACGGTCAGCCGGTGGTATTCACGATGAGTCTGATCCTGATGAACATGATCCCGGTACTGATCGTGGCGGCGCTGGTTGCGCTGGGGTTGAAGCTGATTCCAGAGAAAATGATCAACGGCTTTCAAATCTTTGCCAAGATTTTGGTGGCGATCATCACCGTTGGTTTAGCGGCGGCGGTGGCTAAATTTGCCGTCGGTTGGACGATAATCCCAGGTCTAGATCCGATCTTCATGACTGAAGGTGATAAGCCCGGCCAGGTTATGCGTGCGATCGAAGTCATCGGCTCTATCTCCTGCGTACTGTTGGGGGCATACCCGATGGTATTGCTGCTAACCCGTTGGTTTGAAAAACCGTTGATGCGCGTTGGTGGATTGCTGCGGGTTAACAATATGGCGGCGGGCGGTATGGTAGCGACGCTGGCAAACAACATCCCAATGTTTGGCATGATGAAACAAATGGATGCGCGCGGCAAAGTAATCAACTGTGCGTTCGCCGTCTCAGCGGCCTTTGCTTTGGGCGATCACCTTGGCTTTGCCGCTGCGAATATGCCTAGCATGATTTTCCCCATGATCGTTGGCAAGTTGGTCGGTGGGGTAACTGCCATCGGTGTGGCAATGATGTTGGTCCCGAAAGGGGAAGACGTTGCAGTCGACGCTGTGCAACCAGTGTCAGAGGAGTCCTAGCGTGAAAACTCTCGAACTGCTTAGCGTCGGCATTGATATTGGCACAACCACAACGCAGGTAATTTTTTCTCGCCTGTCGTTGGTGAACCGTGCGTCTATTTCTCAGGTTCCCCGCTATGAGTTCGTGAAGCGCGAGATTATTTGGCAGAGCCCAGTGTTGTTTACACCGGTTGATTTCGCTGGCTTCCTGCGGGAAGAAGAGCTGCTAGCATTGGTATTGGCTCAGTATCAGGCTGCTGGGATTGCGCCAGAAACTATCGACTCTGGTGCCATTATCATCACCGGTGAAACAGCAAAAACCCGCAATGCGCGTCCGGCAATCGTGGCGCTATCTCAACGGTTAGGTGACTTTGTTGTCGCCACCGCCGGCCCACATTTGGAGTCGATAATTGCCGGTTTCGGTTCTGGTGCGCAGACCTTATCTGAGCAAAAAATGGCGCGGGTATTGAATATTGATATCGGTGGTGGCACCGCCAACTACGTGCTGTTTGAAGCAGGGCGCGTTATCAGCTCCGCCTGTTTAAACGTGGGGGGACGACTGCTTGAAACTCGCTCTGATGGTCACGTGTTACGTGCACATCCTGCCGGACAATGGATTGCCGACTCTCTGTTTGGCACTGGGGTGAATGTTGAAAACCTGACGTTAATACAGCTTAATCAAATAGCTGCACGCATGGCGCAACTGCTATTAGAAGTGTTCAATGGCGCACCTTCTTCACTGGCTCAGCGACTGCTGATGACTGATGCCTTACCCGTATGTGATTCGCTGTATGCCTTAACGTTATCTGGCGGCGTAGGCGAGTGTTTTCGTGCAGGTGAAAACGATAACCCATTCCGGTTTGGCGATATTGGCCCGCTGCTGGCGCAAGCCATTCACAACGATCCCGGTTTTGCCGCACTGCCGGTGCAGGTTCCGAATCAAACCGTGCGTGCCACCGTGATTGGTGCGGGTGCACATACGCTTTCTCTTTCTGGCAGCACTATCTGGCTCGATGGTCTCTCGCTCCCCATTCGCAATATTCCGGTGGTTCATCCTGCTGGAGGTAACGCTGCACTGCTGGTAGACGAGTGGCTGCAAGCGCTGACTCAAATGGATTTACAGCCACAGCAAGATCTCTATGCATTGGCATTACCCACTGAACTGCCCGTGAGCTATGCCTCGGTGCAGCAGTGTATAGAAGCTTTGCAGACGTTTTGCGCTCATTTTCCTAATCCACATCCGCTGCTGGTCGTCGCCTGCCAAGACTTTGGCAAAGCGTTGGGCATGTTGCTGCGGCCGATGATGGCACAACGTCAGCTGGCGGTGATCGATGAAGTGATCACCCGAACCGGCGATTACATTGATATCGGCACACCGCTATTTGGCGGTGCAGTAGTGCCGGTCACCGTCAAATCACTGGCTTTTCCTTCTTAAGGGAACCTCATTATGAAACTAAAAACACAACTATTTGGTAAGTCGTATCAGTTCAAGGATGTGAAGCAGGTACTGGCGAAAGCCAACGAACTGCGTTCGGGGGATGTGTTGGCTGGCGTGGTGGCTGGAAGTTCGCAAGAGCGCGTAGCGGCCAAGCAGGTGCTATCAGAGATGACGATTGCGGATATTCGTATGAATCCGGTTATCCCGTATGAAGAAGACTGTGTGACCCGCATTATTCAAGATGACATCAACGAAACTGCCTATGCCCGAGTGAAAAACTGGAATATCAGCGAACTTCGGGAATACATCCTTGATGATGAAACCAGCGTGGACGATATTGCCTTTTTACGCAAAGGGATAAGCTCCGAGGTGGTTGCTGCGGTGGCCAAGATTTGTTCCAACGCTGACTTGATTTACGGTGCCAAAAAGATGCCGGTGATTAAGAAAGCCAATACCACGATTGGCCTTCCTGGCACTTTCAGCGCCCGTTTACAACCTAACGATACCCGTGACGATGTACAGAGTATCGTGGCGCAAATTTATGAAGGGCTTTCGTTTGGGTTGGGCGATGCTGTTATCGGGGTTAACCCAGTGACCGATGATGTCGATAACCTGAGCCGTGTGTTAGATACCATTTACGGTGTAATAGACAAGTTTTCAATTCCGACCCAAGGCTGCGTGCTGGCGCATGTGACGACCCAAATTGAAGCGATTAAACGCGGTGCACCGGGTGGCCTGATTTTCCAAAGTATTTGTGGCAGTGAAAAAGGGCTGAAAGAGTTCGGTGTTGAGCTGGCAATGCTGGATGAAGCGCGTGCAGTGGGCGCGGAATACAACCGCATCGCAGGTAGCAACTGTCTCTACTTTGAAACTGGACAAGGTTCTGCGCTATCTGCTGGCGCTAACTTCGGTGCCGATCAGGTCACGATGGAGGCGCGCAACTACGGTTTAGCGCATCACTACGATCCTTTCATCGTTAATACCGTGGTGGGCTTTATCGGGCCAGAGTATTTGTATAACGATCGCCAGATCATTCGCGCCGGTTTGGAAGACCATTTCATGGGCAAACTGAGCGGGATCTCAATGGGTTGCGATTGCTGCTACACCAATCATGCTGATGCCGACCAAAACCTTAACGAAAACCTGATGATCCTACTAGCGACCGCCGGATGTAACTACATCATGGGGATGCCGCTGGGTGACGACATCATGCTCAACTATCAAACTACTGCATTTCACGATACAGCCACGGTGCGTCAGTTATTGAATCTGCGCCCATCGCCGGAGTTTGAGCGCTGGCTTGAAACAATGGGGCTGATGGCAAATGGTCGCTTGACCGCACGCGCCGGTGATCCGTCGCTATTTTTCTGATTTCTGAGGTGAATCATCATGGATCAAAAACAAATAGAAGAGATTGTGCGCAGCGTGATGTTACGCATGGGGCAGGTCGAAGTTGCTACGCAACCGGCATCGGCAGCAGCCAGTGCAGATACCGTTGAGTGTTGTTCTATGGATCTCGGTTCTGAAGAAGCTAAGCAGTGGATTGGCGTGACCAATCCGCAACGCCTTGATGTGCTGCAAGAGTTGCGCAGCAGCACGGCAGCGCGAGTATGTACTGGCCGCGCAGGTCCTCGTCCACGTACTCAGGCACTGCTGCGTTTTCTGGCTGACCATTCGCGCTCCAAAGATACGGTACTAAAAGAGGTGCCGCTGGAGTGGGTACAAAAGCATGGCCTACTGGAAGTGCAGTCTGAAATCAGTGACAAAAACCTGTATCTCACTCGTCCAGATATGGGGCGATGCCTTAGCGCCAGTGCAATAGAAACATTGAAAACCCAGTGCAAAGCCAATCCTGATGTGCAGGTGGTTATTTCTGATGGGCTATCGACTGATGCCATCACAGCTAACTATGACGAGATCCTACCGCCGCTGCTGAAAGGTTTGGAACTTGCAGGGATGAACGTTGGCACGCCGTTCTTTGTGCGCTATGGCCGCGTGAAAATTGAAGATCAGATTGGCGAATTACTGGGCGCGAAAGTGGTGATTTTGCTGGTTGGCGAGCGCCCTGGATTGGGGCAATCGGAAAGCCTTTCCTGCTATGCAGTCTATTCGCCACGAGTGGCAACCACCGTAGAAGCTGATCGCACCTGCATTTCAAATATCCATCGAGGCGGAACGCCTCCGGTTGAAGCGGCTGCGGTAATTGTGGATTTGGCAAAAAGAATGCTGGAGCAAAAAGCTTCTGGTATTTCGATGACTCGTTAAGGAGAAAACACTATGCCAGCATTAGATTTTATTAAACCAAGCGTCAAAGCGATGAGAGTTATTGCTGCGCTGCAAGACAATTTCCGTTGCGAGTTGAAATTGCCATCCCATATTAGCAGTCTTGGCCTGATTACCGTTGATTCTGACGATGTGGCTTACATCGCCGCCGATGAAGCCACCAAACAAGCTCAGGTAGAAGTGGTGTATGGCCGCTCACTGTATGCCGGTGCCGCACATTCACCATCACCGTCTTCGGGTGAAGTGATTATTATGCTCGGCGGGCCGAACCCTGCCGAAGTGCGTGCCGGTTTAGATGCGATGTTTGCCATGATCGAGCAAGGGCCAGCATTCCAATGGGCCAGTGATGCCGAGGATACGGCGTTTCTAGCCCATGTGGTTTCACGTACTGGCTCCTACCTTTCTGCCTCTACCGGCATTCGTTTAGGTGACCCGTTAGCGTATTTGGTTGCTCCACCGCTGGAGGCCACATTTGGCATTGATGCCGCGCTGAAATCGGCCAATGTGCAGTTAGTGACCTATGTTCCACCACCGTCAGAAACCAACTACTCCGCTGCGTTTTTAAGCGGTAGTCAGGCGGCCTGCAAAGCTGCGTGTAATGCGTTTAGCGAAGCGGTATTGGAAATAGCACGCTGCCCTATTCAGCGCGCTTAACGGAGGACGGCCATGATCAACGCGCTGGGATTACTGGAAGTTTCGGGTCTGGTCGCGGGAATTGATGCAGCTGATGCCATGCTCAAAGCCGCCGATGTAAGAGTTCTCAACCATCAGGTGATTTCGCCGGGGTGGGTTACGTTAGTCATCGAAGGCGATCTGGCTGCCTGCCGTGCGGCGCTGGATGCCGGTGTTGCCGCTGCTAGCCGTACCGGTACGGTCATCAGCCGTAAAGAGATTGGCCGTCCGGATCCCGACATTGAAGAGTTCGTTTTAGAACTGCGCGGTGTCAGGCCGAAAGCGCATGCGGTGTCTGATCATGTGGAGGATCCAGAACAGGTGCCGGCCACAGAGGAGAACGATGCAGCATGGCCGCTGGAAGCATTGTTGGCGGAAATTGCCAGCCATGCTCAAGGCATGACGGTCGGTGAAGTTGCTGCGCGTTATCAGCTTAGCTTGAAGCAGAGCAAGTATGCGTTAGAAGGGCTGCTGCGAGAGGGCAAACTGCGTAAGCGCGGCAGCCGTTATCGCGTGAAGGCGGTGAACAGGGAGGTGGGCCATGAGTGACCCGAGCCAAATGCGCATTGCGCTAACACCCGAGGAGATCCGCGCTCGAGTTGCGGCGGCGGGCGGTGCGGGGCTTCCTACTTACGTAAAACTTCAGGCGAAGGCGGAGATTTATCTGGTCAATGCTGCCGAGTGTGAGCCGCTGTTGCAGGTCGATCAACAACTGGTGGTGCGGTCGGCCGATAGCTTGCTGCGTAGCCTGCAATACGTCATGTGTACCACGCAAGCTGCAAGTCAATCCGCAGGAGAAAAAGGCGCACTGGTATACAGCATGGTGGTGCCTAATCCACACCCGGAATGCTGGCAGCAACTGGTTGGATAACACTTGTGGGTTTCTACCGAGGAGCGC
Organism: Yersinia intermedia; assembly: GCF_900635455.1. Classification (NCBI taxonomy): domain Bacteria; kingdom Pseudomonadati; phylum Pseudomonadota; class Gammaproteobacteria; order Enterobacterales; family Yersiniaceae; genus Yersinia; species Yersinia intermedia. Next base: position 812,059 of record NZ_LR134116.1, read on the forward strand.
ATATGAAAAAAAAACCAGAGCTCGATCTGCACCATCTTTTTTCTGGGGAAATCGATCCAGAGAATTGCAAACCGTTAGTTGAGCAAGAAAATGTTCATCAACGAAAGTCGCAAGATGTGTATGAACACGCCTGCACTATCACCGCATGGCAGCAACTTTATGATCAGCTCCACCCAGGAAAGTTTAAAGGTGAACTAACCGAAATTCTTTTTGATGGTGTGCAGATTTTCCGTGAATACACCAGCTTAGCTCTGCGCCAATCTTGCATGGTGTGGCCGGATGCCTTCTGGTTTGGGATCCCTGAGTTGAAAGGTGAACACGGTTTTATCGGTGCGCAACCACTGGACTTACAAGAAATCGCGGTTCGCCCTGGAGGAAAAGAGTTTGAACTCAGCACTCCAGATGATTACACCATTCTCGGCGTGGTGGTTTCTCATGATATGTTGTTTAACCACGCAGCATCGTTACTCGACCCTGATCGTCTGTTGCAACTGCTCAACAGTAACCCGGCTCTGGAAGTGAATGCTTATCAAAAAGAATTCCTATGGTATTTCATTAATCAGGTGCTATTGCACGGCAGCGTGGATCCTGAATGTATGCAACTGGCAAATGTGCGCAAAGTGTTGTGCCACAACCTGCTAACGGCGATGACCAATTTACTGGAAGGCGCACAGCCAGTCTCGACCCGACAAGTGCACAGCCGAATTAACTATCGACATCTGGTCTCACAGGCGAGGGAATATCTGTTGAGCCAATCTTCTGAGCCGGTAACTGTGTTGGATTTATGCCGTGAGTTATACGTTAGCCGTAGAACGCTGCAAAACGGTTTTCATCAGGTGCTAGGCATTGGGCCGAACGCGTGGCTAAAAGCATTGCGCCTGAATGCGGTACGCCGCGAACTGGTCAGCCCATATTCTGAGTGCCGCACCGTGAAGGACGCCGCGATGCAGTGGGGATTTTGGCATTTAAGCCAGTTTGCTATTGATTATCAGCGTCTGTTTAATGAAAAACCATCGGCTTCGCTGGCCGCGCGTGGTACTCGCTTTATCTAGTCATCATGGCGGGGTATACAAACAAAAACGGACCTCCATGGAGATCCGTTGATATGAATTTGGTGCCCGGACTCGGAATCGAACCAAGGACACGGGGATTTTCAATCCCTGCGTAATTGTAATACCAACAGTAATTTCGTCACTTGGATAACTAATCCAGGTAACGTGTATGCATGTGATCTCAGTAATTTCTACAAAAGGTGGGGAGGGGAAATCGACCCATGCCGCCAATATTAGTGGCTTTTGTGCTGATGCAGGTCTAAAAACACTGCTTATTGATGGCGATTATGCTCAGCCAACGGCTTCCAGCTACTACTCACTTCGCTATGAAGCCTCCTGTGGTCTATACGAATTACTTATGCGCACGGTTGATCTCAATCAGCCAGAACAACTCATTTCTCATACCAATATTAATAATCTTGATCTGATTATTTCCAATGATCCTCATGAGCAATTAAAAACATCCATGATGCATATACCAGATGGGCGTATTCGCTTGCGTAATCTGTTAATGCACCCCTTGTTTCAATCCTACGATGTCATCGTCATTGATTCCCAAGGTGCCCGCTCCATCATGCTGGAGTTAGTCATTCTGGCAACCAACCACACTGCAGTTGCGCTAATAAAACCGATCGTCCCTGATGTACGAGAATTTTTACGCGGCACTATCACCTTGATGGAAGGGCTATTGCCCTACGACAATTTTGGCATTGTGCTGCCACCGGTGAAGGTGCTGGTTAACTGTATGGATTATACCGTCTTAGCCAGAAATGCATTGGATGCTCTAACTGATATTGTGGAGCAGGGAGTCTATGGCTCTACAGATATTTCAGTCTCTATGTTACAGACTCAAGTTTATGATTTAGATATATATAAGTCTGGCCACAGCTTATCCAGATGTCGGTCGCGGGGGATATCAAAGTTGCAAGAGCTGGTGGAGTGCTACGGGAGTTGGACTGAAAGCACGGTTGTTTGCGGCCTACAATACTCGGACGGTGAATATGATGAAATCCCGAGATCCGACCAACTGGGAAGAAAACCTACTGCGCTGGTTGGTCAGCCCCCAGAATACCTTGATGTCTTCAGGGGGAGATACCTATCTGAGTGGGAGTCAGCGTGGTGTTGGGGGAGATATTGATACCGGCTTCAAGCAGTTGGTGAGTGGCCTGGGAGCATTCTCGGTGCAATCTATCCAGTTACCGGCGTTTGATGCGTTGCGGCAGGCATTGCCGATGGTTCATGGCATTCTGATGATGGCTATGGTTATCTGTATTCCCTTGGTGATGCTGTTGGGTGCATACGATCCGAGAGTGGTGATAACGCTGACGTTTGCCATGTTTGCACTGACATTTGTGACGTTCTGGTGGGAACTGGGCAGTTGGCTGGATGATCGGCTGATCGAGATTGTCTACACCGGCGCTCGCGGTTATTACAACTGGTTTAGCAATGTCGGCGCAGAAGGCTGGATCATGAATCTGGTGCTCGGCTCCATGTTTGTTGTGTTGCCTATGTTTTGGTTTGGCGCTGTAGGCTGGAGTGGTGTGCAGATAGGTCATGCGCTATCTCAGTCAATGAGTAGTGGTACTCAAATATCGCAGCAAGCGGGTGCTGCTGGTGGGCAAACAGTAACAAATACAGCGAAGAGTGCACTCAGCAAAGCAAAACGAAAATGACATTTGTAGGGATTGTTATTGTTAGCTATATCAATACATTACTCATCATCACTTCTAATGTCCCCAACGTAAAAGCCATAGCCACTATGCCCATCACGCCACCCATCATCTGCGTTTTCTGATTTAACGACATCTCTTTTACTTACGGTTATTACGAAAGTTAGAATAGATAGCAGCGTATTAATTGCTGCAATTAGACCATTGAGAATAGCTAACCAAGATTCATTTTTTTGAGCGTTAACATTCCTGTTTTTCATTATATTTCCTTATAAAAATATTAATCAATTACAATTATATTTTTTGCATTTATAATGATGCTAGTGAGTTTTTCATGAATAACTTATATTCTCTTATAAAGATAATTCTTTCCGCTCGAAATGTCGACAATGAATATATTGAATTGTATCGTGATACTCGAAGTAATTAGCTCTTAGCATACAAGGACTTTAATTTACGATGTTTGGAATCATCGATATACAAGAACAGGGAAGTAATGCAATTGAAACAACAAATAGTGTTTTTAGTCAAGCTGGATTGCCTTTAATCATTTCGCGAATGACTCATCAGGACTTGATATGTTGCATTAATCGTTCCCGAAATAGCATTAATCCTCTTGAATGGCGAAACATTCAAACTGATCTTAATAGAAGTGATGGATATAATTTTTGTTTTAAACTTGCTGTTGAAGATGAGGAGCTCAATCCTGTACCTGAGCGACCGGAGGGGGGATGTGCATGTTGGTATAATGAGTTATCCCAAAAAGTCACCATAGAAATGATCCAGAGTTTTGATGACTATGATGGCCCCCTTGACGGCAAAATGATGATTTATTCCTTGGTAACATTGATCTTTTTCCTACAAGAGGTTGGTGGTGTTGGCGTATATATTGATCAGCCTGTGAATGATCGAGTATGTGATTACTATATGAATGTTTTAAAATTTGAAGATGTATCAGGGACTCGAACTTTACTATACCGTTCTATTGAGGAGCTAGTGGCCTGGTATCAGGATCTCGATCTTGCAATGTTCTGACCTGAGTGTGAATGAAGCACCATTGATATCGTATGTAAAATAAGCAATAATCAAAGCAGGCATCATTGATGCGGAGGATAAAAATGAAATCAAGATCACAGCACAATGAAACGGTTCACCCGGAGAGGAACGTTTCGGTGACAGCGAAAGAGACAGATAAGCCCCTTTCCATGTCGAAAGAGCAACTGATTCAAGTCATGGTTGCTGCTGTACCGCGAGTGCGCAAAATGCCGAAGGCCCCTAAGGGCGAAGCTGCAGGCAAAAAAGCGATCATCTACGGATAAAAAGGCGACTCTTATGGTTGCTTCAGGTAATTTCCGCCCATTGGTGATTCTTCTGTAATAATCGAAAACTGTAAATATATCTTGTTTACGACGGGATATATTTACGAACTTCTTTTGAGGATTTCTGGTCGATTAAGTTCAGCACGTTATCCATCAAATCCATCATGAGGTGGAGCCAGTGAGTTAGCCCCCATCAAAGGGGCAGACGAGCGGGAGCGATTCCAGGACGGAACAAGTCCTGGAACACCGATTGTGGAGTTGTGGATAACATTTAGTGATAGCAGCTATTTATTATCTTTCTTTAAACTTAATGCTAACTCGGTGAGTGTTATCATACGCTCGTAGCGAGCTAATGTATGATGCAATGTTATAGATACAAGCATCAATCCAATATAGCTATAAGCGATGATAGAGGGCCATTGACTTTGGCTATCTATTTTAAATGTCATACCTAGTATGGCCAGTATCCCTGGAAATATCCCCAGTTTCTCAATAGGGCCAACTATGATTTGCATTCTTTTTTCAAGAAAACTTTTCTCATGTTTTATCTCCATTAGTCCAAATTCTAACTCTCTAATACTCAATTCTAATAATTTGGGAAGTTTCTGGTAATCAACAATACTCTGTTTTTTTACGTTTGTATTTATTGCATGATTGAACGGAAGAGCAAACGATTTATATGTGCCATTTCTGTTTTTATATAAATCAATGAAAGGTATTAGAAATATGGTGAAATATGATAAAACTAATAATAATATAGATACTGATAGTATAAATTCGCTTTTAATTAATTTTGAGATAAAAAGAGTAAGCAATGCTAAGGTTATAGATATGGCTATTATTAATAAAGAGTTTCGTTGTAATCTATCAGATAATTTTTTTTGCTTTCTATTTTTCTTTTTTTCCAAAATCTCTATTGATTTTATAATGTTCATATATCTTAATGCCATGTCATAGTCCTTTTTATTTGGTGAAGGCTATCAGAATACATTTCCATTACCTTCCAGTGCTTGCCGAATATAACAATGGTGATTATCATATTCAACGTTGGACCGTTGTCATCGACAACACCCTATGCATTCATGCTCTGTAAGGATGCGCCGAAAGGTGAGCAAGCCCGAGTTGCCCAGACCTGAAATGCAACACTTTAGAGCGGTAACCCCCCTGAACCTTTGAGAGCGGGGATCGCAGGATCACTGCGGTGAAGGTATCCTTATCCCTCAATAAATAGCTTCTACTGATTAGTAGAGCAACTATATCAATGGGCCTATGCCCAACAATCTCGGCAACATTTGCGGCTCTCTGCTATGCCAATTGGAACATTTGGCATCTGCCAGAGCAGCATTTGGTGCGAGATATGAGCAGCGCGTCACTTGTGTGATTGCGAAGCATATACCAAGTGACGCGCGCAGCGCATAACGGACAAACCCGCTTAATTCGGGCATCAACGACGTCTGCTACGCTCTGACTGACATGTAGTGCCTTGGCCGAACCTTGGGCTACGGAACATTCAGAACAGTAAGTAGGCATTTTTAAACAACTGCGTCATAAATGCGGGATAACCCGAGAAAGACGCCTATTTAATAGAGAAAGGAGAAAATCGACTCGGTAACGATGGCAGCGTCAGTGAAAGCTGACGGATGGAGGTGACCTGGCAATTGTCAGGAACCGGTGCAAACCGCAAGCAGCTCAGCGAGCTGTGGATACCTCATAAGAACTTAACATTTTGCCACCCCGATGTGCAGTTATCAGTCGAGCCGCAGGAAGCGTAAATCAAACCGTGACATCGGGGCCGAGGTGTACACCCTGTACTGAACATTTTTATGGATGAAAAGGGGAGGGGGATGTCGAGAGCTAATAAGCAGTTAAGTAAACAATTAATCACATTGGCACGCAAATCGGGGGGGAGTTTTAAAACTGTTGCTGATCGCGCCAGAATAGCATCTCGATTAGCAGTAACTATGTTGAAGTTGAATATTCAGATCCGCGATGTGAATAATATAAAAACAAGCCATATAGAAATATATATAAAGAATCGCCAGTTAAACAATATATCAAAACGAACAATGCAAAATGAAATGGCCGCGATTAGGGCGATATTTAACACTGCGGGGAGAACTAAACTCGCCGATCCGGATCATGAACGATTAAGTAATTCAGCCCTTGGGCTGTCAGGTGCTAGCCGTGAGGGTGCAAAAGTCGCTATTTCGAACGAACGCTATCACGCAGTACTCCTACATATACATTATAAAGACGAAGGGGTTGCCGCCGCAATGCAATTAGCTCGACATTTAGGGCTAAGAACAGAAGAAACGGTTCAATCAGCCAAATCACTAAAAACCTGGCAGCGGGCATTACAGCGAGGTGATGAACGCATACGGGTTGTATTTGGAACGAAAGGTGGACGCCCGAGGGACACCACGGTTGTGGATCGCGATACAGTTATTCGTGTAGTTAATGAAGCGATTAAATATGCTGATAGAAATAATGGGCGTTTAATAGATAAGCCTAATTTGCACTCTGCGATTGATCGGTATCGAAATATTCTCAAAGGGGCAGGGTTAACGGGAAAGGAATCCCCACATAGTTTGCGCTATGCCTATTCCAGAGACGCTACGGAATATCATATGAATAAAGGATTGAGCCGCAAAGAAGCTGAAGCAATGGTCTCAATGGATTTAGGGCATGGGGATGGACGCGGGCATTATGTTGCCAGGGTTTATAATAGAGTGGGTGATGATAAAGTTGAGTCTTGACAGTGTGAATGGCGAAGCATTTTTCAGAAAGGTGTTGAACGTGAGTATTACGTTTGATTGGCTGCCAACTCATTGGATGTATAACTTTTTTAGTGGTAACAGCGTGACCTGTGATGATATGAGGCAGGCACTAGATCCCCGGCAGATCTAAGATTTTGATGGCGTCGGAATGGCGGTTATCTCATTACTTTTGCTCTGCGTTTTCATCTGCCCCAGATCAACTGCTGGCGGAAGGACTGAGCATATGAATGGTGCTGAAACGATCATTTGGGGTGTAGGTGCCTCGTAAAGTTTTACCACCGATGGCTACGATTTCACCTTCGGTCAGGCGGGTACAGCACGTATCCAGGCCAAAAACGCTCACGGAATACTCGCGGCTTAATAGCTGCGATCAAACTGGCAAAGGTACAATCTAACCGGATACCATTATCGGACAGCTTTTGCTTGAGAAACTAGTCATTGTGTCCCATGACATACATTACGAATGTCAATCCAACTGTGGGCTCTGGAGATAACCTCACAAAGAGTACCAAACAAAATATCAAACGAAGGATAATCGATTTTCGCATTCTGTTGGTTGTCCTGGATGAGACAGAAATACTGCTTGATGGTTCTATATCCATGGCTATGCCCTCAAAAAGCGAGCATAAGATCACCGACGGATCCGCAGGTCAATTGCGCCCTAGTTTTGGGTGTAAAAACGTCCATGATCTTGCTTTGAGTTTGCTTCAGATCATATACCACTATCATTTACTGTGTTTACATACAGCGTTATGTTTCTCTTAGGTATTAGTTATATGGATAACCATCAACTTGCACAGTTCATTGTCGCCGCAAAAAAAGCCACCTATGCATCACAAGATGATAATTTTTCTCTGCGCCCTCTATTGCCGGGATCAAAGTATTTGGCTTTTGGACGACCACCATTCTTCTATTGTGACACATACTTTGGGATGAATGACTTTGCCGGACAAGAAGTTGTTTACTATCAAAATGTCCCTGTTTGGTCTATGTATTATAGAGGGGGGGTGATTTCTGCTGAAAATATGTCTAGTATCTATGCTTTTTTGAGAAAAGCGCTGATGACAGTACCTTTATCTGCTCCTTTTCGAGGAACAACCTCTCTATGTGAAGGGGAACTTCAGTATGTTAATAATTACGTTGGGGAAATTCGAAACTTTAGTGGTGAGGAATACATATATCAGAGTACAGATTTGGTCTACCGTCTGACCTATATAGGTGGCCTGCTTTCCTGAAATTATTTTATACAGGAATTGCATCATCCCTCGTACTATTTTTGATGAAAATATATGTTCATCCCCTTAAGAATCCTAAGGGAATTTATATAGAGGGATTGATGATCTTATTTTTTAAATAACTAATTCAATAAAACACTCTTATGCTTGCTCGTTCATTACTCCAAGATTTCTTTGAAAGTATACTGCACTTCTGCACTGTTATCGGCAGAAGGCACTTACCTATACCACTAGTGCGGTTATCTGCGGAACTCTGCTGACTCTTTCATATATTGGCCGCTATTTACCGGGATGGGCCAGCGTAAAACATAAAATCAAGTGTGTTGATCGCCTTTTGGGTAATCTTCATTTGCATAATTGAGTTACCTTTCTTTTTTTAAAGAACCATACGACATATAGCCTGTAATATGCTGTGTGATTCTAAATGCCATTACAGTTGACGATTTGGTTTTTTTTTAACTAGACTGGAATCGTGCACTCGCAACTTTCGCCTGTGTTCAACCTTGAGGTTCGTAGCTGGTAACCCTTATAGCTTAAGGCTAAGTGGGACACTATTGAGCTGCATTATCCCATCGTACAGCTAGGTAATGCTGCTATTCACGAATTTTTTCTTTACTTGCTTTCCAAATTTTTAAATCTCGAAACAGAAATACTCATTATTGCTAATGTTGGTTTTGGCATGTAAGTCACCTAAGATGGAGAGCTTACTCACTTACTACTGTATCAACTATTGCTGTGTAAGAGCAGTCCAGTTTATCGGTAATACGTTTCAGTTCCTTCCAGAGTTGGCGGATCTTTGATTAGATTTTAGTGATTGATAAATAGGGCCGGATTTTTTACCCAAGTCTAGAGACTGTGTGGTTGTATCAAGACGGGTTGCGACGCTTACAATGGAATGACGATGATCAGCAACCGGCCTAACCGCTTCAGTTTTTAATTCTTCGGGATAACCTTTACCGCTCATTGGTACCCTCATTTAAGCTATCTAAAATGACTCTGAGGAGTCTACCAAACCCGTTGCAACTTATGAATAATTAAAATATTTTATCCTTTGTAAGGCCTGCCAGATTTAGGTATTTTACCTATATTCAGCTTAACTCTAATTTTACAAGATTTAATTCTTAATTTTTATGTTATGTCGGTTAAATATTCTCTTGTTGTTTTGTGTCAATGTTTACTGTTTCTTAAGTATATGTTGATCCAAATCAATAATAAGTATTGCTTAAGTGATCTAAAAATATCCATGACACTACTGTCAGATGATAGGCAGCAAAAACACATTGTAAATTAATCAGTATTTAAAATGACAAAATATTATGACAAGGATTGTGTACATGGATATCAAAAAAAGAAAAGTAGATGTTATCTTCAATACTACTTTGGTTTGCCCGTGGGATTGTGAAATTTGTTGTGTGGATGCGGTTCATGTAGGTAAGGTTGGGAATGATATATTTATAAAACACAATAACTTGGAAGTTATTGAAACTTTTCCAGATGATATGTCTGACATGAGTATTTATGAGCAGGCAGCGATGAGAAGAGTAGAACGTGGTGAGGAGTTGTCTCTGGAGGATAAAAAGAAAATCATAGATAATTTATCAGGATATGATGCAAAGATTGATATTTCTGGAGGCGATGCACTAGTTTTAAAAGATAACTTTGATTTACTTGGTTATGCATCTGAGAAATTGGGGAAAAATAATGTTACTTTGACTGCTACTGGGTTAGGTACATCTAAGGTGGATATAAAACAAGTTGCAGAACTCATATCTGAATATAATTTCACATTTGATGCCGCATCATTAAAGGATATTGCAAATAGACCAAATGGTTATTCAATGGGTAATCTAAAACGAGCAGGAAGATTCGTAGAATTAGGATGCAAAACACGTGCTGAATTACCCTTAACGACAGATATTATATCCAGAGAACACCTCGAGCGTCTTTATTTAAAACTTAATGAATATAATATTGACAAATTGCTTATCATGCGACTTTTCCCTGTTGGTAGGGGAACGACAAAAATTGATAAAATTCCAAGTCGTGAAGAGTACTTATTAGCAATAGATATTTTGAAAGAAATGGAGAATAAATATCACACTCCAGTTGTTAAACTACAATGTGCGCTTAGAAATATTGTGCCATCTGATGTGGATAAAAATCCATGTGATATGTTGAGTGAGTCATTTGGTATAACTCCTGATGGAAAATTGCTAGCTTCGCCGTGGGCGTATAGTTGTGGTGGTAAGGTTCTTCACGATTGTTGGGAATTAGGTGATATTGTTCAAAATAGGCTGGAAGTATTACTTTCTGGTGATAAAGCACAACGATATTATCGCCGATTAGAAGAAAATAAAGGACATTGCAAATTATTTAGTTTCATCAATTCAAATAAAATAAATCCTGAAGATAGATTATTTGATTCTGCTGATAAACTCCATTGCAATTAATCAGGATGAATAATATGAGTCAGAGGCTATTTGTTGATTTTATGGGCAAAAAACTGTGCAGCCCTATAATTGTTGGTGCGGGGCCAAGCACTAAAAGTTGTAGTGATATTATAGAAGCTGCGAAGTTTGGTGCAGGCGCTGCCATTATTAAATCCATAGGATGGCATGCAGATGTAGAAAAGACATTAAAAGATAGGAAAAGATATAGATGGATAAAAGGGTATGGTACTTATCTAAAATCTACTTATTTATGTGAAATTTTGTCAAAACCTTATGGATGTAATCTAATTAAGGAGGTGAAGAGTTCATCAGATATTCCAATATACGCCTCTGTCTTTTATCCCGCACTTTCAAATGAACATGATATAGATAGATGGATTGACCTAGTAAGTGAGGTTTCAAATGCTGGATGTGATGGCGTTCAATTAGATTTTTTTTATCTAGATTTAAGAAAACTTAATGATGACGAGGTGTGTTTTTTTGTTGATGCGATAAATAGGATTTGTAGATCCACTCATTTACCTGTCATGCCTAAACTTAACATCGCGATGGATGATGACTTAATCGAAAATTTGTTGAAAAATAGTTTGTCAGATGCTTATGTATTTATTGACTCTATAAATACAGAGCCATATATAGACATTTGGAACAAAGGAGCACCTCTTTTTGATGGACAACTATATAACTCTCAAACTAATAGGTCTGGCAGTGTGGTAGCTGGTGAAGCATTATTACCTTTTACATTTAATATGACACAGCGATTGTATAGATCGACAGATAAAAACCTATCTGCCGGAGGAGGGCTCGAGCATTGGGAAGATATTATCCGCTGTATAATGCTTGGTGCTTCAACAGTTCACCTTACATCTATATTAATGCGACGTGGGTTTAAATATATTCGAGATTTGAATTCATCAATTAATAATTATTTAGATAAACAACACGTTGAAAAAATAAGCGATATTAGAGGGGTTAGTTATTCGACAAACGCTGGTAATACAATAATACAACAAAAGCCGATTCTCGATATGAGAGCGATAATAGATTCATCAAAATGCAATGACTGCGGTGTATGTGAAAGATTTAAAGTTTGTGATTCTTTTTCTGTTAAACCATATGACTTCATAAATAATTGTGATGGTTGCACTTACTGTCTTGCTCTTTGCCCACGCAATGCAATTAGCCTGATTGGAGTCTAAAATGAATGAACTCAATAAAAGTAAAAAGCTAAATTTTGCATATTCAATCTTTACATTGATATTTTTTTCCGTGCAACTCCGAATTGTCATTGATACATTTTATTTTGAAAAAAACTCTTTTATAGTTTTGTTCTATTGCCTTTTATTTCTAAAGCTTGGAGAGTTAGTTAATGAGTTAATTGTGATTAATGCAACAAAGTTATTTGCTGTTTTGGGTACAATCTCACTATTTATGATTATATATATGAATGGTTTTTTTGTCTTTGTTGGATGTTTTATTTTTGGGTTTTGTCTAATGAAAGTTAGAGATAAAACTATACAACATAGTACTAAAAAAATAAAATTCACAGCAAGAGCTATTGGCTTTGTTTTATCACCAATATTGCCGTATATATTATTGGTTATACTTTGTATCATGGCAATGATCGCGATAGTTACTACTAGATTTGATGAGGATATAAGCGATAATTTTTCGTTGCAGTGGTATGATGGTAGCGTTGGAATTGTTGGTAATTTATGTATGGGAATACATCATTTCCATTATTTCTCATACGCATATTCTATACCACTTGCATTCTTTATTTTTACATCGATAAACTCAGCATGGCTAGGACTGATTTTCTATATCGGTTGGGCAGCATATAATGCATATGAGCGAATAATAAAACCTAGCTGGAATTATCTTTTTATTGGACATATAGTTGCAGCTGTTTCACTTATAATGCTTGCGAATAATCATACTATAGCATCTATGACTTTCTGGTGGTTTATGACAGGGTTGGGAGGTGGAACAGTATATATGATCCAGTCTCTATCAAACGTCAAGTGTAATAGCTCAACTGAACTAAAAATATCTGAAGGATTTGGTCATGTTTTCGGTATATTAGCATGGGGGGGCTCGATTAATTACCTTGGAGTGGATGCATCATTTATATTTGGAGCCATAGGTGGTATTTTAGTGGCAATTATTTCTTTATGTAAGATTTTTATTGCTCGCCAAACTTTTATAAGGAGATTTACTAAATGAAAAAAATTTGTTATGTCGTTGGAATTGCAGGTGCTTCTTTAGACTATTCATTACCACGAATAATAAAAAAAGGAAGAGTTTATGCCTTAGTGGCTGCTCCTATTTCACAAGAAAAAATAGATGTTTTGACTGAGTTTTGTGTTGATGTAAATATAATCCCTAACCTTACGAGTGAGCTTTTTGATGAGGCATCACTTGAACTGGAAATTATAGAATATGCTAATAAAATTAATGCGGATGCAATAGTAACCCTTGATGAGTTTAGTGTGGTCGCTGTATCAATGGCTGCGGAAAAATTAAATTTAAGAGGGGCTGGAGTAAATGTAAAACGCTCGCGTAATAAATTTTTAATGAGGGAGTCATTCTCCGAGGCTGGTGTTCCTAATCCTAAATATTTGAAACTAACAGCAGCTACTGATACATCTAATTTACTTAAAACATTGAATACACCTTTCATAATTAAAGTAACCGAAGGTGCAGGTTCCTATTGCCACACGCTTATAAATAGAAAATCAGACTTTGAAATTGAATTCCAGTTATTGCTAGATAAAGTTTCAACGGTTGGTTATGACAAAAGCCTTGGGGTTGTTGACTCATTCCGTAAACCAGAGTTTATAGCTGAAGAGATTATCGATGCTACTACAGATAGTTGGTATGAAGAACCCGGTTACGGTAATTATGTAAGTGTCGAAGGGTTTGTAATTAATGGTGTTTATTATCCGGTTTCGATTACTAGTCGGTTGCCTACCATACCTCCTTTCACAGAGACTGGATTACAGACACCTTGCGAATTATCACCATTTAAAAGAAAACTTATTGAAAATATGGCAAGAAAGGCAGTAGATGCAATGAAGTTGAGTTGTTGCGGCACGCATACAGAAATAAAATTACTCAAAGACAACAAGATGTGTTTAATTGAAACGGCCGCTAGATTACCCGGAGCTTCGATAACAATGATGGTTGAAGACGCCTTTGGTGTTGATTTAATAGGCTCTCTTGTTGAGTTACTTTTATATGGTAAGTCAGATTCTATTCCCTCTACTATGATAGATAGTAATTATATACAATCTACAGGTTCCGTTGCTTTAGTACCTACTGATGCTTCAGGACGTCCGTGGAAAACCAAACCTAAACTTAATAAAAATATTGATATAAGCAAGATAATTCCAAAGGGAGTCAAGTATGAAGTTATTTGGAATAAAGGATTATTTGATGGGCAAGAAGTGCAATCTTATGATTTAAAGAAAGGGTATTTTAATTTTCTTGGAGGAGTATATCTTAAAGCTGAGAAAACTCATGATATTATGCTTGCTCAACTTTCAATTTTAAATAATCTAGAAGATCTTCTGAATAATAGTAAGGATAATTAAATTGGGAAATTTGAAAGCTTTATTAAAACAGACTTGGCCGGTGCTATTAAGTCAGTTAGCCGTCACTCTTTATGGAGTGATAGATACTATTTTTGCAAGTCAACTATCACCTGACTCACTTGTGATAGTAAGCGTTAGTTCTAACATATATTCAACGGTGTATATTACTTTTTCAAGTGTTTTATATATATTAATGCCATACGTATCACAATTATTTGGGGCAAATAAAAAAAATGAAATGGTGGGTGTTTTAGGGCAAGGTTTTTGGCTGTCTATTTTTTTATGCATCCCTATACTTTTTTTTCTTATTTTCCCAGAACCATTTCTATATATAACTTCCCTTCCTAATGATTATGTATATATAGTGAAAAGATATTTGATAATAGTATTATTCAGTGTTCCAGCATTGATGATGTTTAGAGTTTACTTTGCCTATTGCGCAGGGATTTTGAAACCTGCGAATGTTATGTATCTGAATATTATAGGTCTTATTCTTAAAATTATAACTTCTTATGTGCTTATTCATGGTTTTATTGGATTCCCAGCGTTAGGGGTTTATGGTTGTGCTATTTCAACTGTGATTGTTAGTTGGATTGTTCTTGCATTGGCGTTTGTTATTATGAAAAGAGATAAAATTAATGGAGGAGAGCTTTTTTTTGTTTTGTTTTCTCGGCCAAATTTTAAATTTCAAGCCGAGCTTTTTAAAAAAGGCTTTCCTATTGGACTTACTTTTTTTATCGATTTCACCTCATTAACATTTATTGGTCTTTTAGTTGCTAGAATGGGAGTAATAGTGACTGGGAGTTATCAGATTGCGTCTAATATATCGTTGTTGTGTTATCTTGTTCCACTTTCTATAGGGAGTGCAGCTAGCGTTTTATTAGCTAAGTCTATAGGAGAAAAAAATGTGCAAGATTCTAGAAGTGTTAGAAGGACTGCGCTATTTATGACATCAGGCATTAGTTTAGGCATTTGTTTCACACTTGTTTTTATTCCTGAATATCTAGCATCATTGTATACTGATAATTCAGAGTTGGTAAAAACGGCATCTATTTTCATTCGGCTGGTTGCTGGCTATCATTTTTTTGATTCATTATTAACTGTAACAAGTGGTTTGCTCAGAGGGTACAAAAAAACGTCCGTTCCTACAGTAATTTATGGATTGAGTTTGTGGGTTTTTGGGCTTGGGGGGGGGTATTATTTAGCATTCATTCGTGGCATAGGTGCTGAAGGCTTCTGGTATGGGTTAAGTTTTGCAGCATTTGTCGCTGCGGTATCTATGGGTATATACTTATCACATGTTGCAAAAAATGAACTAGCGCAATCATTGTAGCAATGTAGGTTCTAAGGATAATTTATGAAAATAACTGAAATCGTAGCAAAAAGTATTATTACAAAATCAAAGCTACCTGACACGGATTATGTTGTTAATCCTTATACAGGCTGTGCATTTGCTTGCATGTACTGTTATGCTTGCTTTATGGGACGGTTTATTGGGGAGGAAAATACCCCCTGGGGTGAATATGTATATGTTAAAAAAAATGCAGTGGATTTGTTTAATAAGGATCTTCAAAAACTTTTAAGAAATAAAACTCGAGGAAGTATTTTTTTGAGTTCTGTTACTGATCCCTATCAAAATTGTGAGCACAAGTATCGTTTAACTAGAGGGATATTGCAAGCTATTGCAGCGGCTAATTATGATGGAGTAATAAGTATCCTTACTAAGTCCCCTCTAATTTTAAGGGATATTGATGTTATTAAAAAAATAAAAAATATTGAAGTTGGCTTAACTATTACATCGCTTAATGACAAATTAAGTAGACATCTTGAAGTCAATGCTCCATCTACAGTTCGTAGACTTAGGACTCTTAGTGAATTACACGAAAATGGAATAAATACATATTGTTTCATTGGTCCTTTGCTACCACATTTTAAAAATAGTCCAGAAGAGTTGGAAAATCTCATTTCTAGCATTGCTGATACTGGGGTCAAATCTGTTTATGTTGAGCATATTAATTTAAAAAAATATATTTCAGACAGTTTATTATCTTTCACAAATAGTGATAGTGAAATTCGTAGCCTCTATAAAAATGCTAAGTCAGAGCAACATCGTGCTGAACTAGGGGTAATGGTATCCAATCTTCTAAGTAAGTACGGGTTGACGTTGAAAATGAATCAAGTTATCGATCATATGAAGACATAGTTAAGACTTTTAATTTAATGCAGTGCTACGATAATCTCTTGATGCTTCAAACTTTTGTCAAAAATTTTTGATTAAGCACTGCATTAAATTTTTTATTTTAAAAGATTGCTTTAGATGTGTATTTATTGAAATCACTAGAATCTATCATGATTATGATTTGTTGTGCTCGTTCAAAAAGAGTAGCCAATCCTTTAGGCAGTGAATTTGTTGGTGATATGAGGTAAGAAATATAGTGACTCAATAATAAGTCAAGTAAGCAATTGATCACACTGGCGCGAAAGTCAGGGGGAAGTTTTAAAACTGTTGCTGATCGCGCCAGAATAGCGTCGCGTTTCGCCGAAAGTATGTTGAAATTAAACATCCAAATCCGTGATGTCAGTAATATAAAAATCAATCATGTTGAGCTGTATATAAAAAGCCGTCAGTCTGTGAATATTTCCAAGCGCACTATGCAAAATGAAATGGCCGCGATTAGGGCGATATTTAACACTGCGGGGAGAACTAAACTCGCCGATCCGGATCATGAACGATTAAGTAATTCAGCCCTTGGGCTGTCAGGTGCTAGCCGTGAGGGTGCAAAAGTCGCTATTTCGAACGAACGCTATCACGCAGTACTCCTACATATACATTATAAAGACGAAGGGGTTGCCGCCGCAATGCAATTAGCTCGACATTTAGGGCTAAGAACAGAAGAAACGGTTCAATCAGCCAAATCACTAAAAACCTGGCAGCGGGCATTACAGCGAGGTGATGAACGCATACGGGTTGTATTTGGAACGAAAGGTGGACGCCCGAGGGACACCACGGTTGTGGATCGCGATACAGTTATTCGTGTAGTTAATGAAGCGATTAAATATGCTGATAGAAATAATGGGCGTTTAATAGATAAGCCTAATTTGCACTCTGCGATTGATCGGTATCGAAATATTCTCAAAGGGGCAGGGTTAACGGGAAAGGAATCCCCACATAGTTTGCGCTATGCCTATTCCAGAGACGCTACGGAATATCATATGAATAAAGGATTGAGCCGCAAAGAAGCTGAAGCAATGGTCTCAATGGATTTAGGGCATGGAGATGGACGCGGGCATTATGTTGCCAGGGTGTATAATAGAGTAAGTGAATAGTCTTAATTATCTTAATTTATACTAATTTTGTAAAGTAGGGGGTTGTTGAATTCGTTTAATTTATGTACGATTTTATGTGTTCAATCGTTGTCTTCGACAACACCCGATGCTGCCATGACCTGTAAGGTAGCACTGTACAGTGGTCAAACCCCAGTTGCCTGGACCTGAAATGCAACACTTTTAGAGTGGTAACCCCCCTGAACCTTTGAAAGCGGGGATCGCAGTTCACTGCGATAAAGGTACACTTTTCTAACATGTCTTAATTGGCATCCTATCTGATTGACCCACCCTCAAGGGAGCATGCTTTCCTGCCGAGGGATAGGTGTTCCCTTATTTTTTGCATAAGGAGACATCAATGACCACTTTTGTACTTGCCGCAGAATACCGGAATGCAGCAGACCGTATGTTTACCCTGGCGAATGTACATTTCTGCGCAAGTGTTGGGCATGATGAGCGGTATTCATGGTGTGGTAGTGCGCAGCGTCATCTTGCAGAACTGGAAAATCTGAGTTGCAAGAGGGCTAGTGAACGTGACCGGCGTTGTTTTGCTCGCGCCAACCGTTTATTGCGTAAACGTATTGCGATGGTCAACGAACAAGGTGAAGTGTTATTTCCGAGCGATGTTGTGAGGTTTGCACGCCATTCGCTGTGTGATTAACGGCGGATAACACTTTTTCATGCTGATGCTAAAGATGCCAGTCTCAAGACGAGACGGCGACCCATGACGAAGCCATAGTAGTACTTGAACAGGCTGTTCATGACTTTGATGCCAACACGGGGATCTGCTGGTTAACGCTGGAGGCTGCATTAGAGGTTGTTCGAACTCAGGGCAGCTAAACCAATGTTTTGATTTCACTCACCCATAGGGACTGACTTCCCTATCGGGGGTAAGTCCCTTTTTTAATTTTAAAGGAACTTACCATGATGACGACAAACCAGGCCAACAACCCCTTTTCTCTCGATGACTTGTGTGAACTGGCGAACCTTGAAGGTGATTTGCTGGTGATTGCAGCACACGAGAAATTGGGCATTGGCATACAGCCGGATGAAGATGGTTTTACCGATAACGTTTGGGCGATTGGTCATATGGCTCAAACGTTTGCTAAAAAATGTGGGTTGGATTCACTCCGTTATACCCATCCGTCCTGCAAAGTTTTGTTCGATGATGTCATTGCTCTAGGCAGAACGGTTTGCTCTGGAGCCTGGGACCACTTCTTTGAAGTGGGGCTAGAGGAATCAAGAGCAATTCTGGAGGGATGGTAATGCGTCGATGTTACTTCTTCACCCATATCAAGACGGTTTCCCATGAGGCCTGGAGTGAGCTGTGCCGTGCAATATCCCGAGTGCATAATCGGGTTCGCAACGAGTCGGGTTTTTGCTGGCTGGGTAAACCCTTGACTGTCTATGACCACAGTGGAACAAAACCACTGAGGTATGACGACAGTATGGTCGGTCTGGGCGTTATCTCCTTTAACGGTGATTTTGGCACAGGCCTGTCAGGTGATCCTCTTTGCCTGGTTCGGTTGTTTTCCTCCGAACGACAGCAAAGTCAGTGTGATACCGGCCATCATCCTTACGATTTTATGGTGATGGCGGTACTGCTACTGGTTAACCACTATTGCCCTACGTGTTACGCACTTCATTCGACGGTCGAACGTACCGAGTGGCAGCAGATTTCTGACTGGTTAAACACCCACCTCCATTTGGCGGTGATGTTACCACCAGGGCTTCAACAAACTGACGCTATTATCGGTTAATGCGATTCTAGCACTGACAACCCTTGCGGGGATTTATTCCCGCAAGGGGGTAAGTCCCCGTTTTTTATGGCGAGGACTTACCATGACAACGAAACAAACCAAGAAAAAGGCAGTATCACGTCACCAGGATAAAGTGGACCTGTTCCAAGTCGTGACGGATAAAATCGTCGCGGCACTGGAAAAGGGCACGTCCCCGTGGCGCAAACCGTGGCGTACTGTTGCCGGTGGCCGTTCTGTCAGCATGAGCGGATTACCGGCCAACGCCATTACTGGACGAGCCTACAGCGGTATCAATGTGTTGCTGCTGTGGATTGATGCAGCGGAGAAGGGGTTTACTTCACACCGCTGGCTGACGTTCAAACAAGCACAGGATGTAGGCGGTAACGTACGCAAAGGCGAAAAATCGACGCTAGTGACTCTGTTCAAGCCGTTCGAGAAAAAAGAGACTGACGAACAGGGCAGGCCTCTTTTTGACGAACAGGGTAACGCCGTGGTCTCCAGGCGGAATTTCATGACCAGTTTTCACCTGTTCAACGTTGAGCAGTGTGAGAATTTACCCGAGAAACTGTTGACGCCAGTGAGTGTGGCAGGTGATGCAGTAGAATCGCCAGAGCAACACGATATTGAGCGTATTCAGCGGGCAGAGCAGGTGATCGCCTGCAGTGGCGTACCAGTGGTACATAGGTATCAAGACCGGGCATTCTACAGCGCTGGAGCAGATCGCATCACGATGCCGGAAGCGGTGCAGTTCCATCGCCCGGCAGATTACTACAGTACGCTGTTGCATGAGCTGGTGCATTCTACCGGTCATGTCTCCCGATTGGCGCGAGAAGGCATAACGTCTTCTTCACGTCGGTTTGGGGACCCGGTGTATGCGTTCGAAGAGCTTGTGGCGGAAATCGGTTCGGCATTCCTGTGCGCCGAAGTGGGTATCCAGGGTGATGTTCAGCATGAGAGTTATATTGCATCATGGCTGAAGGCACTGAAAGAAGACAAAAAGGCCATCTTCCAGGCAAGCCGTTTTGCCCGTGAAGCCTTTGAGTACCTTATTTTACGTGAACAGGCACTGGCTGTAGCCTGAGCCAATATCGGAGGAATTAGCGATGGATACCCATGAAGTTCGTGAATACCAGACGATAGCGGCGTATTTGCTGGAGAAACACTTCGGGTTGACGCTGAACGATACTAACCTGCATGACGATACTGTTGTACAGGAGCTGGTTGAACTCAACGTGCCGGTGTTTGAAGCAATTAACCAACTGGTGGAGAAATACCACTTGGACAGGATTGACCAGAACGACTGGTCTCCCCGGAGTCCTTTATTGACCCCGAGCAACTTTTGGGTTGCCGTATTGGAAATTGTGCCGGAGAAGGTTCAGCTTGTTCGTCTCGATGAAACGAATGATAGTTCGGTGGTTATCTGACACTGCGGGATTACGATGCCCGGATTGGGGGGACAATGGCCCTGATCCGGGTATTAAACAAAAGGACGCATGCAGGTATGCTGGAAAGTGTACGGATTGTCTGAGGACGTGACTGACAGGGAGACTTTTTATAATGCAGCGCTAATGGCGGCTAAAAATATTGATGGGTTTAGGGGGAACCTAGATTTTTGTATAAAGAATGGGCACGATAAACGTGCCCAAACGGTTGAAAGGTATATACCACTATTTATCTGAATCAAACATAGAACGTCGTTTTATTATTTTATAATAAGAAGGGGTTTCCTCATCCTCTTCGAAATCAGAGAAAAAGTGCTTATCTCTTAATGCTGTTAATAAATTTTGATTAGTTGCATTAATCTCAATTTTTGGCTTGCCTCGCCACAATATTTTACTAAACTCCAGTAAACCAATCATATCAAGATACTCTTTGCAGACTGCCTTACTCAAATTCTTACTCGGCAACAAGGCGATTAATAACGCTATTTTATCCTGCTTATCCAGACCCTCTGCGGTAAACAAATCTTTTAGTAACGGTTCAGAAACATCATCGGGGCTTGCTATCAATGCTGATATGTTCTGTATTGCTCGGCTCAGAATAATTGACTGAGTGGAGACTTCCCAGGTTTTATAAGATAACGTCAATTTTAAGAGTTCTTTTGATTCAAAATTATTTTCTAAAATATAATCATTAACGGCAGGAGGGTACTCCTTACCATCAATAGCAAGCGGCGTTTTAACAAACCCGAACAACTTAATTTTTATATCATCATCAACCTTCCAAGAAAGTATCGATATAGCTTCATTTAAAATAAAACTCTCTTCTGTCATCATGTTAACGTAGGTTTCGATATTCTTTTTGATATAATAAAAAGCTTGTTCAGGATAATTATCACGTATAAAACTAAGTGACTCTAAATCCATGCAAATAATATTTTTATCTATTAATATCTTGAATTTATCGCTTGCAATATCGCTAATTCTAAAGGCGGAGTTATAATGAAGATTTAGAGAACAGACTAATTTATCATATTTATAATTTGATAAATTATTACAAATAATAATTGATCTAAACAGTTTTCTTTTTTGCTCGTCTGTAATGTCGATAATTGAAAAATTAAGCTCTACATCAGTTCTATTGATAAATCCGATAAGTGAATTATCTAACCCATCAACACTTGTAAAGTAAGATACTATATTCTCCTCAGAACAAATCGCTATATCTTTATCCAACAGCGATAACCATAAGGATTCGTTCTCAACCTTATTTAGAGAGGCTACTGGTGTTTTCAATGAGTTTATATATCTGTCTTTTTGTTCATCCGATATTTCCTCATTATTAAGGACAGATAACACAATAGTTTCATCATCTATAATTGAGCCATTACAGCCAGATAACACTGTATCGATATAATCACCAATATGGTTATTAACATAGTTCGCCAGAGGTGAATCAGGCTGTGACATCACTAACGTATAGTTTTTATGGCGAATATCGTCTTTATTGCTAAGCTGATAAACCTCACTCAGCATTAGGGACAGGTTGGCAACGTTAATGTTATAAAGCGAATGCTGATAAACCGCATCAAAGAGTACTTTATTTGCGCTTTCAAAATTAATACTGGCAAAAGAGACATTAAGCAGCTTAAAACCACTAATTAACTTGTCAACATTAGGCTCTGTTATTGCCAAATAATCTGTCGAATCAGAGAGGTAATTGGTCAAACAATCATCAATGTTAATTGCCTCAATGGCGTTATTATCAGAATAATAAAATGTGCCTACTGAGTAACGTTTAACCCAATCAGCAGAAAACTCGCTCTCTTTAAAGGCATAAGAAAAAAACTCAGGCCACAGCGTATTTAATCTATTAATAAAGCCAGGCTGAGCCCTCTCCGTTTCAAAGTAGTCACGAATAAATTCAAAGCTTCTATCTTCTCTAAACTGTTTAAATAATCTTTTTATTAAATTCACGTGGACTGGTGTTTGAAGCAGGTAAGTTAATAAATCAAAATTAAGCGCCTCTTCCTGTTCAAAATCCACCTCTCTAAGACGGGCAACAACCAGCTTGGGATTCTTGAGTTGATAAGTGAACTCTTTACCTTTTTGATCAGTAATGCTGCGTAAAAACATCTTATCAATCCGACTCAGGCTATTCTCATAAAAATAGGTCATATAGTCGGTGTAGGTTTCATCAATATAGCCATCGCGGATAAGGTATTTGAGTAAGTCAAAATACTCACTTCTTTTTATTTCATTAAAATCTCGCTCCTCACCGATTTCATTGGTATAGGTGAGTTTAAATACTTTATCAATATTTTCTCTTGTTATGATTTCTTTGAGTTTTCTATTTCTAGAGTCAACTAAATTATCTTTTAATTTCAATAATACATCATTTATTTTTTCTGCTTTACCATTAATTTTGTTTTCAATATTTTCTTTTCTATATTTCCTTTCATTCTCTATATTGGTTATTTCAGTCTGATAGTAATGACGGTTGTTGTTATATTGAGATAACTTCCTATCATATATAGCATCAACCTCATCAATAGAGTTGAGTATTTCATTATTTATTATCTCAATCTCTTTGTTTTTATCGTCAATGTCCATTTCTAGTTTTTTTATTTCTTGATTAATAATATTTTCCTTTTCACTAAATATGGTAAAAACCATCCCCTGATTGATCTGTAATTCACTGAAATCTCTAGGGAAAATGTTTTTATAGGTAATGACGGCCAGCATTTTATTACAATCAAGTTCGGTTATATTTAATCTATTGTAGTACATTAGGAATTCATTATAGATATTTTTCAATATCCTCATATCATCAATATATAATGAAAGTCCTTGCAAGAATCTTTGATTGAACAATGATAAAATATCACCTTTTTCAAAGATGGAGATAAACTTATCGTAAGAGTTAGAGCTATCAACCACAGGGATAACAGGGATAATATAATCAAAGAACTTGGTTCTATCTTTAGAAATAAAGATATCGTCGCGAAGCAGGTAAATGAAACGTAACGTCGGTTTTTTGTGTCCTGCCAGACTACGTTGAATATTAACCAGTCTATTTACTTCATGAAGACGCTCAAAGATATGATTGCTATTAAAACGGTCCATATCTTCAAAAATAATAGCATCAGCATCAACGTTCTCGAAAAGATATAATACCTCATTTAAATACCTGTCAAAATAAGAATCTTCACTCTCTTCAAAAATATCTATTTCATTGCCCTGCAAGCTTATTTTTCTCAGCATGTTCCTGTTTTTTTGTGTTCTAACTAAGACATGGATAAACACATAGGATAAAATAGCGCATATTGTGCCGCTAATTAACAGAGAGTCATGTTCGGTGGAGAATATTAAAAGCGTTTTTAACCAACCATCGGATAACAACAGGACAAAATTATTCCATTTATCAAACAGTGTGATATGCAATATCATTGCAATAAACAACACTATAAAAAAAGTATTTTTAGCAACACTTTTAGATGTTACTTTCTTCTTTACTTTAAATTTCGTTTGAGGAATATTATCGGCATTAATTTGGTGAATTAACTGGTTAAGAATTTTACCTTCTAACGCAGTTTCATTAATGGGTTTCTCGAGTTCACTGGTTTCAGCCTGATCCGCCGCTCTAAAATGAGCAAGCGAAATATGAACAAACTTTATTTTCGGATGGCTTTTCTTATAGGATTCGACAAGACTGCTTTTTCCTGCGCTATATTGCCCTGATATTGCGATATTTTTTAGATCATCATTGTCAAAAACAAAATCTATAGCATTTTTATATACACCCAACTCAACATCGTTGACAGGCGTTAATTTTTGGAATTTATAGCTGTTATCACCCATTGATATCCCTTCCTATCTTCACCAGCAAGTTACTTACTAGCATGAATTCAATAAAATCATATAGATAAAAGACAATACTCGTATCTTATAATAAAGATAACGCTAAAGATTCGGAAAGCTTGGCGGTTTTATTTTGCCTATC
The DNA here is from genome assembly GCF_900635455.1 of Yersinia intermedia. Taxonomy (NCBI): domain Bacteria; kingdom Pseudomonadati; phylum Pseudomonadota; class Gammaproteobacteria; order Enterobacterales; family Yersiniaceae; genus Yersinia; species Yersinia intermedia. The sequence goes on from NZ_LR134116.1 coordinate 836,684, forward strand.
CCGCTGATTTTACACTACTGTTAGAGCTGAGTATGCCATGACGGCTTTGTTAGATAAATAGAACTTTTAGCCGCAATCAGGATCACATTCATGACGAGTTTGCGGTATCCCGAGGCAAAAAAAGTTCAAAATCAACAATTGGCTAGCCTACACCAAGGCGCTTATCAATCAAGACTCGCTGACATTCTGGCTTGATGAATCGGCCATTCGGACCTAGTTCGAAGGACCAAAACGGTCGTCCGCAATGTTATTATGAGCTGGCTATTTCTACCGTACTGATGCTCAAACGCGTATTTCGCCTGACACTACGGGCCGCTCAGGGATTCATTGATTCCTTTTTTGTCTTAATGAAACTTTCGCTCCGTTGCCCAAATTATTCCTGTGTCAGCAAGTGGCTAAATCCGTCAGCATCTCGTGTAAAAACTTTATGAGAGGCGAGATTGCTCATTTGGTTATCGATTCCACCGGTTTGAAAGTCTTCGATGAGGGTGAGTTGAAAGTGAAAAAACACGATCAGGAAAAGCGCTGAATCTGGCGAAAACTCCGCCTTGCCGTGGACGCCAATATGCGAATCCCAATCTACTACCAGTATGGTTGGTCAGCACGTTTGGAGAGCAAAGAAAAATCAGTGGCATAATACTGAGTTCAGCGCCCCGGTAGTATTGGGGCGTGTTTCATTGAGAATCTTGTATATATCATTGGTCTGCAAACCCCGAATAAAGCTTTAAACTCTCATATAGAGTTGTTTGTTACCGTAATACTTCGCATTTATAGAGTGGGGCTCCCATTTCCCAGGGAAACAGGAGCACGCTATGCAACTCCCTTTCGAACTCGACCCGCAGATTATTCACCGCATCATTCACCGTCAGGCTGGATGGCGTAAGCAGGGAGATGACGGCTTATGCTGAAGTCTCTCCTGAAGTATCTACCTGTCTCGTCAGTAAAAGTCAGTAGCGGTGAGAAATCTACTGCAACGCAATTGCTATCAGTCCAGTTACCGAACGGCTATCACGCGCCGGTGTCGGCCCGTGAACAGTTGGCAACACCACGACGTCGTCAATGTTTGCAAATGCTGTGGGATTATTCGTCACTGCCTAACGACATGTATCAGCAGTATTACCTGCAGCCACTTGAACACTGCGTCACTCTGATGCAGCAGTTCCCTGCAACGGAGAGCGATCATCATGCTTACCTGGGGGGGATGGTGGATCATCTGCTCGAAACGGTAGCCTATGCTGCCCGGCTATCAAAAAACTACCTGTTGCCTGTCGGGGCGCAACCGGAAGAGCAGGCCTCGCAGAGTGCCGCCTGGAACTCGGTGATTGTCTATGCAGCTATGCTCCAGTCACTCGACAGGTTGTGCCAGATTGAGGTTGAGCTGCAAAGTGGGCAGCGTTGGATACCGCTTAATTTTCTACCTGGCGAACCTTACCGTTTTCGTTTTACCCCTATGGCTGATACCGTGCAGGTTCAAAGTCTGAGCGCGATGTTGGCTTGGAAAATAATTCCTTATGAAGCACTGATCTGGTTGAGTACTTGGCCGAATGTGCTGAAAATCTTATCGTTGTATTTAACGGGGTTTCGACATGAGTCAGGGATAGTGAATACCATTGTGCTGGATGCTATTCGGGTTTCAGCGGGCTCATCATTTGAATCACCGGCAGAGCTTCCTGTGGATACAGCTAATGAACAGTTAATAATTACAGGATATGACGGCTCTGATATAAAACAAAATACTGTCCCAATAGCCCAGAATGAGAACTTTAATCTGGGATCTATTTTTCATCAATGGGTGAAAAAGAGTATTTTAGAACAATTAATTGCAGTTAATACAATTGACTCATCAGTATTTATCATTTCAGGTTATGTATTTATGAGATCGCCAACTATTTTTTATCAATTCATGGCGGAAAATAAGCAAACTTTAGGCGAACCTCCATGTGATTGGCGCATGGTGCAAAAACAATTTGAGAAGCTAAAACTCCATAAACGCCAAACCAATGGGGTGAATGTGTATTGTTGCGAAGAGAAAGAAGGGAGTAAATCCTTTAATGGCTACCTGATCCCTGTTGCCAAAATTTATGGTACCGTTTCACCTCCGGCGGATAGTCTATTAATGATTTTAAGACAATAGGTTTAGATGTTTCAGACAAAAGGATTTTTATAACTGCTATTTATATAAAGAGAGAGTAGGGGGGCATTCAGGAAGTGAATGGTTATCTTATTGCAATAACTAAATATTTCAATCCCGCAAGATAACCATTTTTAGGGAGCAACTAGCCGTACTAATATAATTATCCATTACTTTTTATCCTTTAGTCTGCGTTCAATTTCTGTTTGCATCGATGTAACTATAAATTGAGCTGTACTCTCATCAGCTTTCTTAACTGACTCCATTGCTTCTACTACATTGTGAGGAACTCGAGCTTTTAAGGCTTTTGATTTTGCATTTATGTTTCCGGTAGCCATAGCTTAGTTCCTAAAAATTTTAATCTAACTGACATAGGTTATAAAGTCATTGACGTGTGGCCCACCTTGATTTTATAGTGGACCACACCTTGACTCAGTCCAAGGTTTACTATTAGCGAAGCCCAGTAGTGCTACAACACTAGCCGGGCCTCTAACCATCACGTTAAAAGGACTAACGCTATGGCTGCACCAAAGTGTACTTATATCTTTGTAGCGATCAACCGTATTCAGACGAAAACAGCCCCTATTATGTTACGTGTAACGGCGACGGATGAGAAATCAGCGCGTCAACGCTTTGTTTCTGATTATGTTTTGTGTTTTGCTGGCCGCCTACCCGCATATAGGGGGTATCATGGAACAATATGAGCTTATCACGCCACTCATCCCTACATGTATCGATGTTGAATGCCAATGTAGGGCTTTGGCTTACGCAGCCTATCACATTGACCATATAGAAGTTCAAGAGCTTCTTTTATTTACTCTCATTGAGAAACAGCATCAATTAACAGCAATGTTAGAGGCAGAATATAAAGAGGCCAAGGGGAATGATATTGTTAATATGAATATATTGGGTCTGTAACTTTCAATTTATTAATGGTTACCCTATGTCTATCTATATAGAGTTATTTAACGTTATGATAGTCATGGGTAACCCATTAATATTGGTTGAACAAGGAAGTCAAAAATGAGCCATATAACATTTTAATTGCTCTTGGAAAAATATTTTTTCAGTAAATCTCTACGCCCTGCGACAGAATGGAGTTATCAGAAAGTTGTAAACTCGTTTGAACAATATACAACCAAACTTCCGCATGAAATTAGTGATCAAATTGTATTAGAATGGCGTCGGTATGTATTGAACGATTTGAGACTGGAACCGCGAACCTGGAATAATAAGGTAGCTCATCTTCGTGCATTATTTAATTTTGGTATGAAGAAAAAACTATTAAAACATGAGGAAAATCCATTTAATGGATCTGTGGTAAGAGCGGGTATTAAGAAAAAGAAAATTCTGACGTTAGGGCAAATGAATAGTCTCTATCTATTGATGAAACAATACTTTCAAAGAGAAAGGGATTTACCCGCGTCACATTGTTTTAATACCCGTAATCACGCGTTTTATCCTTCATGGTTTTGGCTTACGGTATTAGATGTTTTACGTTATACCGGTATGCGGCAAAATCAACTGCTGCATCTACGATTATGTGACATCAATTTAGATGAGCGGAGTATTGAGCTGAGGATCGCGGGTTCTAAGAATCACAAAGAGCACCGTGTACCAATAGTATCCGCGCTGTTCCCACAGTTGAAGCTACTGGTTAACAGAGCGCTAGATGCCGGTGCAGAACCACAAGATCAATTATTTAATGTTGGGCGATTTGATTTACGTCGTCGCGATAAATATCCGTTAGAAATGGATCAATATCCATTACGGGCATTTTTCCGACGTCTGTCCAAAGAATGCCGTTTTACTGTGAGCCCACACCGTTTCAGACACACTATTGCCACGCATATGATGAAATCCCCGGATAGGAACCTTCAGGCCGTCAAAAAGCTATTGGGGCATGTCAGCATCCAATCAACTCTTGAGTATATCGATGAAAACGTTGATAGCTTGCGGGATATTTTGGAAAAAGAGTTGATGTAACAGCTTGAGGCAAGGGCTCAGTGAGCCTTGCTGATTTGACACTAGAGGAAACTCTGTGTAACCATAACACGTAACAAAGCCCACTTAATTTAACAAGTGAGCTAATTGATTGCTAACTATTTTTACAATCCATATGACGAAATTATGAGGTATCGTATTCCTGTCTAATCACCTGCTTGTTAAGACTGATGTTCAGCCGTAGTAACAAACAAGCTTAAATAGTGGTGCCCGGACTCGGAATCGAACCAAGGACACGGGGATTTTCAATCCCCTGCTCTACCGACTGAGCTATCCGGGCAACGGGGCGCATTAAACCGTATTGGCGGCAAGCAGTCAATGAGTTTCTCTTATAAAGGCGATCGGTTGCTCTCTTTTCATGCAAAAATAGTGAGAAAACTGTTGAGCAGTTAATTTTTATAGCGCATGTGAATATTTCATCTGCTTGATTTATAGCTTTTTTATTTTTCAGTCTGTTAAATAACAATAGCTTAGATATTCACTAAAAGTGCATTTTTATTGACATGCAAGGTTGAACCGGCCAGCAAAACATGCAATTATTGCGAAAATTTAGCGTTACTATTCATCTCTCTAACCCATATCATTTGGATTACGTAAGCAGGAGGCGGTTATGACAGTAGTAGACTATTCAATGCATAATGAGCGCTTCTCATGCTATTTCTCCTGTTGTTCTGCTGTTAAGTTCCTTGTTACTTTCATGCGGTAAGGCTATCTGTCGCTCACTGTTAGATATTATTAAAAATAGAGTTAACTCTCTGATTTTACTGATGTCTATTGGTCGGAGCGAAGACCAGTTAACTCGTTATTATAGCTTCTATTTGAGCTGATTATCGTGTGCGTAATAGATATCAATTTGCCGGCATCACATAAAATCTGCACCTTATGCGATGCCATATACATGCCAAAATGGCAGCCTCATACCTGACCGTTTGAGAGTAAGTGACATGACACTATTAAAAATAGCAACAAGCGCTCGTTTGGCTTCTTATATAGAAAGCCAGCGGGGAATGGTATACCTCAATCAAACCGATTTTACTGATGTTGCCGCTGTCGTGATGTCGGTTGAAGATGCGAATGCCGGTATATTGTCAAAATTGCATGATCTGGGTTTTGCTATTCCTACTTTTGTTGCTGTCACGGCACAACAGACGGTTTCTGCTGATTATTTGCCCCTGATTAAGGGGATTATTACGCTCGGCGAGGCAAACAAAGCTTTTTACAATGCTCAGGTAGAAGCTGCTGCCAGTGAGTATCAAAAAAATCTATTACCGCCATTTTTCTCAACATTGAAAAAATATGTCGAGATGAATAATTCAACTTTTGCTTGCCCAGGGCATCAGGGCGGCGAGTTTTTCCGTAAGCATCCTGCCGGTCGCCAGTTTTTTGAATTTTATGGCGAGACCATTTTCCGTTCAGATATGTGCAATGCGGACGTTAAACTGGGTGATTTATTGATCCATGAAGGTGCTGCCAAGGATGCACAAAAATATGCGGCTAAGGTCTTCAATGCGGATAAAACTTATTTTGTTTTGAATGGTACGTCGGCTGCTAATAAGGTGGTAACTAACGCCTTATTGACTCGCGGTGATTTGGTTCTGTTCGATCGTAATAACCATAAATCTAACCATCATGGTGCGCTGATTCAGGCTGGGGCGACACCAATCTATTTGGAAACTGCCCGCAATCCGTTCGGTTTTATTGGTGGTATTGATGCTCATTGTTTTGACGAGCGTTATTTACGCCAGCAATTGCGTGAAGTTGCCCCCGAACGGGCAGAAGAGGAGCGGCCATTCAGATTGGCAATCATTCAGTTGGGTACCTACGATGGTACGGTGTATAACGCACGTCAGGTGGTTGATAGTATTGGCCATTTGTGTGATTACATTCTATTTGATTCTGCGTGGGTAGGTTACGAACAGTTTATTCCGATGATGAAGGATTTCTCACCGCTACTGCTGGATTTAAATGAAAATGATCCTGGGATTATCGTGACTCAGTCAGTGCACAAGCAGCAGGCTGGTTTCTCCCAAACCTCGCAGGTACATAAAAAAGATAATCATATCAAAGGGCAAAAACGGCACTGTAATCATAAACGTTTTAATAATGCATTTATGTTGCATGCTTCAACCAGCCCGTTCTACCCATTATTTGCCGCACTGGATATTAATGCCAAAATTCATTCTGGTGACAGTGGCCGCCGTATGTGGATGGATTGTGTCAAGTTGGGCATCGATACCCGTAAACTATTATTAGAACGCTGCTCTATGTTGCGGCCATTTATTCCTCCCACTGTCGGCGGTAAAAATTGGCAAGATTACGATACGGATATCATTGCTAATGACGCACGTTTCTTTAATTTTGTGCCTAATGAACGTTGGCATGGATTTGAAGGGTATAACCAAGACCAATATCTGGTTGATCCTTGTAAGTTATTACTGACGACACCGGGTATCGATGCCAACAGCGGCCAATATACTGAGTTTGGTGTTCCGGCAGCAATATTGGCTACCTTCCTGCGTGAGAATGGTATTGTGCCGGAAAAATGCGATCTGAATTCGATTCTGTTCTTGCTAACTCCGGCAGAAAATCCAGCAAAAATGGCGCATCTGGTTGATATGCTGGCTCAGTTTGAGCGCTACGTGGAGCAAGATGCTTTACTGTGTGATGTATTACCGACGATATATCGTAAGAATGAAGAGCGCTATCGCGGCTATACTTTACGCCAACTATGCCAAGAAATGCATGACCTCTATGTCAGCTATGATGTTAAACAACTGCAAAAGGATATGTTCCGCAAAGCCAGCTTCCCACCGGTGTTAATGAACCCGCAAGATGCCAATATCCAGTTTATCCGCGATAATATCGAGCTTGTCCCTATTGCCGAGGCTGAAGGGCGCATTGCTGCTGAAGGTGCACTACCTTATCCGCCGGGCGTATTGTGCGTGGTTCCGGGTGAAATGTGGGGTGGGGCGGTACAGCGTTATTTCCTGGCGTTGGAAGAGGGAATTAATTTATTGCCGGGCTTCTCGCCAGAATTACAGGGCGTTTATATCGAAAAAGGTGATGTAGAGTGGCGGCGTATCTTTGGTTATGTCATTACGCCGTAAACTGAGGTATTGATAGACAGCCGATGAAAGTATCGGCTGTCTAACAAAAAATCATTACAAATTAGGAATATCAGTAACCTAAATAGCGCGCGACTAAAACTGTACCGGAAATCAGCAATAGGATATTTATTAATCGAATAAGCTGGTCGCGGCTTATCCCTAAACTGATTTTATTGGCGATAGCCAAACCAACTAGCATCCCCGGCACCAGCAGTAGCACCATCCATAAAATAGATATATCCATATAGACCCCTGCCAGCGTAAATAAAATAACTCGCGTGAGGGTACTTAGGCCGATAAGCGTGGTCTGGGTGATCCGTAAATTATCTTTGCTAGCTATCCTGCCAGATAAATAAATAGCATAGATAAATCCGCCACTGCCAAACAACGCACTGAAGACACCGCCAATCAAGCCAAAAGGAATGGCTGCAACAGGTTTGAATTGCCCTTGTGGTTTACGCCGGCTGAGGGCATAAATGGCATAGAAAATAACAAATATGCCGAGCGCCAGTAGCAAAATATCGGGGCGAGTACGTAGCAGTAACGTCGCGCCGATCAGACTACCAATAATCATTAGTGGGACTAATCGCTTAAGTTCAGCAAGGTCGGCATGACGGCTATGGCGGGCCACATTGGTAATGGCTGCGAACATATCGACAATTGCCAATAATGGGACAATCTTAGCGACAGGAATAAATAGCGCCAATATCGGGCTGGCAATTAATGCAGAACCAAAACCTGTAATACCAAAGATTATATAAGCGATGACCATAGTGGAGAAGATTACCACCATTTCAAACAGGGTAAGTCCAAAGTCCATTTGCTCAATCTGCCGATAGTAGAGATAGAATGATTATCCATACTATAAACATTTTATTGCGAATGGTTGTTATTCAAATGTGCACTTTTGTCAGGCGATCACACTTTAGATATAAAAATGGCACAGGGGTTAGCTGTGCTATTCCAATTGTCCTTAAGAATTGACGTTGCAGATGATTTGCCAGCTACCTGCAACGCCAATTTCTTTGGCTATAAAATCCACTATCAACAAAATTAGTGGCGGCGATAGCTCTTCTGCGCGCTGTTCACTTTCACCAGATAACGGCGAGATTCACCAGAAGGGTGTTTAGTGGTCAGCGTTTGGAATACATCTCCAGGCGCCATATTGTTAATAATATTCACTGCCTGGATCTTATCGCTGGAGAATACCCGCAATACGCTACCTGCACCGCCGTTATAAGAGGTAATAACAGCATAACGCCGTGAGGTGGCATTCTGAATTCCGCCTAAATAGGTATTTTGCAGAATTGACAGATATGCAGTACCTGCATCAATATTATTTTCTGGATCAAACAGATAGCTACGGCTTGGTTGGCCACTTTTACCTTTCATTTTGAACACATCTCGCCCGGCAGTATGCTGCACAACTTGCATCAGGCCCAACGCATCAGAGCCGCTGACCGCATATGGGTTGAAGCTAGATTCTGTTTGCATAATTGCCAGGATCAATGACTCTTCGACGCCATAACGCTCCGCTGATTGGCGCACCAGTGGTAGGTATTTATGGGCGCGTTGATCCAGATGGTTAGGAACCAATTGCAAGGTGACCGACCAGATAACATGCAGGCCGGAAGTGCGTTTTTGCATTCTGGTTTGTAGCAGGTAATCAGCAAAATGGGCCGCACGCCATTCCCAGCGGATCGGCTGACCATTGTTATCTAGCACCTGCCCATAGAGGAACGGTTCTTTACTGATCTGAATATCGTTAACATCCGAATAGAGGTCGATAGAGCCGGGATCATCACCCATTAAAAGTGTGGTGATAATGGCCTGACGCAAGTGAGCCGCCGGATCTGTCGTGGCAATGGTTTCAACCGTAATCGTACCGGCATCGAAGTTGATATGGCTGCGGGTTTGATATTGATCCGTATACTTAACGTAATCTTTTGGCCCCGCGATTAAGACTTCTTTTAATCCCCAAATATTTTCAATGTTATGAGCAAATTGGCCCATTAAAATCTCAAAACCGTTGGTGTCTTTGACATAGGCTTCGTTTTCTGTTTGATTCTTATTGCCTGAGCAAGACACTAACAATGGTGCAATTACCAACAAAGCTAAAATTTTCTTCATCTTACAAGCCATATCTTGATGAGGCATAACAGCGGGGCCAGCGCAGACCCCGTGTGGTTACTTACTCGGTGGAGTATAACCTTCAATATGAACATCCTGCCCTTCGAACAGGAAGTTAACCATCTCCTGCTCTAGCAGTTTTCGGTCTTCCACATTCATCATGCTCAGTTTTTTCTCGTTAATCAGCATGGTTTGCTTGGTTATCCATTGTGACCAAGCCTCTTTTGATATTTCGTTATAGATACGTTTGCCGATTTCACCTGGATAGAGCTGAAAATCCTGCCCCTCAGCATCTGTTTTTAAAAAAGTGCAAAAAATCGTTCTGCTCATGCTAAATCCTCTTCTATGTTGCTATACCCTTCATACTTGAAGTTGCAGGGGGGTTAGCTATGTTGGTTACTCGGCTGTTTTGCCAACTGATGTAATAAACGTTCAACTGGGGCAGCCAATCCTACTGCGGGTGGTTGTGCTAAGTTATACCAGAGACCTGCACCATCATCCATGCATCCGCGGGATGATGCCGCATTCAACCACATCGGGACAATATCCAGATGGAAGTGACTGAAGGTATGACGAAAAGCAGTTAACTGCTGCAAGCCGCTGCTGGCAATACTCTGTTGCTGCAACCAACGCTCCAGTTCGGCTTGTTCAGCAAATTGTGGGAAGCAGAACAGCCCACCCCATAGACCTACTGGGGGCCGCTGTTCGAGCCATACCTGCGAGCCGTTTTGCATCAACAAAAAGTAAGCTGTTTTCTCTGGCAATGTCTGCTTGGGTTTTTTGCCAGGGTAGCGTGCCCAACTGTGATTAGCATAAGCCATACAACCGGTATTTAGTGGGCAAAGCTCACACTTGGGTTTAGAACGAGTGCAAACGGTGGCACCTAAATCCATCATCGCCTGATTAAACTGACCTACACCTTGGGCTGGCGTAACATCTTCACTGATTTGCCACAGGTGACCTTCGACTTCTTTTTTACCGGGCCATCCCTTAACCGCGTAACAACGGGCCAGCACTCGTTTGACGTTACCATCTAAAATAGGAAAATGTTTGCCTAACGAGAGCGACAAAATAGCCCCTGCGGTGGAGCGCCCAATCCCCGGCAATGCGAGAATCTCGTCAAAGGTAGTAGGGAACTCGCCTTGATGGCGTTCAACAACCGTTTGGGCGGCTTTATGCAGATTTCTGGCACGGGCGTAGTAACCCAGCCCGGTCCATAAATGCAGAACTTCATCCAACGGTGCCGCTGCCAGCGCGCGGATATCAGGGAAGCGCAACATAAAGCGTTGAAAATAGGGAATGACGGTCGCAACCTGAGTCTGTTGCAACATCACTTCTGATAACCATACCTGATAGGGTGTTTTATCCAATTGCCACGGCAAGGTTTTACGGCCAAAGCGTTGGTACCACTCAAGTACCTCGTGCGCGAATTGTTGCGCTTGCATCATAAGTTGGTACCAATATCCGGCAGGTAATGAATTAGGGCTGGATTGCAGCATAGAGTTCTCACCCTGTAAACCCCCTTCGTACTTGAATCTACAACTGTGTTAGCGGCACTCACCCACTCGAATCCGCACCCGAATCACTGACTTGAATCGGCCACTTTGGTTATATCTACGTTATTTACTGCTTAATTTTGTACTTATGACGCCCAGAGTTGATAAACTACCGTATCTTTGCATAATGCGCGTTCACATACGCAATCAACAGACAGAAAGCACCATGATAAATGACGTCATATCCCCGGAATTTGATGAAAACGGCCGAGTCATGCGCCGTATTCGTAGTTTTGTCCGTCGTCAGGGGCGGCTGACCAAAGGTCAACAACTGGCGCTAGATAGCTACTGGCCGGTGATGGGCGTGGAATATCAGGCAACGCCGGTTGACATAAACACCTTGTTTGGCCGCGAAGCTCCGGTGGTACTGGAAATTGGTTTCGGGATGGGGACTTCACTGGTGACTATGGCTGCCAGTAATCCACAGCAGAATTTTCTGGGAATAGAAGTACATTCTCCGGGAGTTGGTGCTTGTTTGGGGTCTGCTCACGAGGCTGGGCTAAGCAACTTGCGGATCATGTGCCATGATGCAGTTGAAGTGCTGGAAAATATGATTCCAGATGCTTCACTGGATATGGTACAGCTATTCTTCCCTGACCCATGGCACAAAGCACGCCATAATAAGCGTCGTATCGTCCAGACGCCTTTTGTTGAATTGGTGAGAAGTAAATTAAAAGTGGGGGGCGTGTTCCATATGGCGACCGACTGGCAACATTATGCGGAACATATGCTGGAAGTGATGTCAGGTGTAAACGGATACCGCAACCTTTCAGAACAGAATGATTATGTTCCTCGTCCGGATTCGCGTCCGCTGACAAAGTTTGAATTACGTGGCCAGCGTCTGGGACATGGCGTTTGGGATCTAATGTTTGAGAGGAAAGAATAATGGCTAACAATCGCAGTCGTCGTTTACGCAAGAAGATGCATATCGGCGAGTTTCAGGAATTGGGTTTTTCCGTACAATGGTCCTTCCCTGAAGGGACTGGTGTTGATGTAATTGATGAAACTGTCGATGCTTTTATCGATGAAGTCATTGAAGCAAATGGCCTGGCATTTGATGGTAGTGGCTACTTGCAGTGGGAAGGTCTGATTTGCCTGCAAGAGATCGGTCATTGCACTGATGAGCACCGTGCGTTGGTTACTAAATGGCTGGAAGCTCGTAAGTTGAAAAATGTAGAAACCAGTGAGCTGTTTGATATCTGGTGGGATTGATCTTCCAGTTTAACGGCAGATAATTAATAAGGGCGCCTAAGCAGGCGCCTTTGTTTTTATCGGGCACGGCTAGTGGAAACTGTTACTGGGTTCTATTGGGAGCATCTTTTTGGCAAAAATTTTAGAGGTAGCAACAATCTTAAATAATGCCTTGCTGGCAGACATCTTGCAGCAGGTTCGCCCGCTGATTGGTCAGGGGAAGGTTGCTGATTATATTCCAGCGTTGGCAGAGGTCTCGGCAGATAAGCTGGGTATTGCTGTGTGTACGTTGGATGGCGAGATTTTTCAAGCTGGGGATGCTGATGAGCGCTTCTCTATCCAATCGATTTCGAAAGTGTTAAGTCTGACTCTGGCATTATCCCGTTACGGTGAGCAAGAGGTGTGGCAGCGGGTGGGCAAAGAACCCTCCGGCCAACCCTTTAACTCATTGGTTCAGCTAGAGTTAGAAAAAGGTAAACCACGCAATCCTTTTATTAATCCAGGGGCGCTGGTGGTATGCGATATGTTACAAAGTCGCTTGAGTGCGCCGAAGCAGCGGATGTTGGAAGTGGTGCGCCAACTCGTGAGCGATGATAGCATCAGCTATGATCCTCGAGTGGCCCGCTCTGAGTTCGAACATTCAGATCGCAACGCGGCTATCGCTTATCTGATGAAGTCTTTTGATAATTTTGATAACGATGTACTGACGGTGCTTCAGACCTATTTTCACTACTGCGCTCTGCGTATGAGCTGTGTCGAACTGGCTCGCTGTTTTGTCTATCTGGCAAACCAGGGGCGCAGTATTGGTGGGCATAGCCCGCTGATTACGCCGATACAGGCACGGCAAATTAATGCCTTGATGATTACCAGTGGCATGTACGATGGGGCGGGCGAATTTGCCTTCCGCGTTGGTATGCCGGGCAAATCAGGGGTAGGTGGCGGCATTATCGCTATAGTGCCGGATGAGTTGTGTATTGCGGTGTGGTCACCAGAATTGGATCATGCGGGGAACTCTCTTGCCGGAACTGCTGCCTTAGAGCTATTGGCACAGCGGATTGGCCGCTCCATTTTTTAAAACAGCGCTTCAGGAGTCTTATGTTACATAAAATGAACGCATTACGAACGGCAGCTCTGGCGGTATTGATGCTGACTGCTGGACAGGTGCAAGCTGAATATCAGTGCAGTGTAAAACCGCAGGATGATGTGATCATCAGCCCGCAATCTGTGCGGATAGTGGGGGCCAGCGGTAATTTGCAGATTTCGCCGGATGGCGATGTTACCCGTAATGGTAAAACACTGACGCTGACTGATGCGCAGCGCCAACAGGCGTTCCGTTACCAGACTGCATTGCGCAAAGATTTGCCGTGGATAGATCAGGGCGCGCAGCAGCATCTTGAAAAAGCACGAGTTTCTTTGGATAAAGTGATTGTTCAGCAATTGGGGAGCAGCAGTAATGTGCGTAACCGGCTCACCACATTGAATGATCAACTCAAGCAACAGATGAACCGTATCATTGAGAAACGTAGCGATGGTTTAACCTTCCATCATCAGGCCATCGATCAGGTAGAAAAAGATGGTCGCCAGTTAGTGCAGCAAAGTATGGGCGGTGTGTTGCAAGATAGCTTGAACGAGATGGGGGTTAAGCAGGCGACCAGTGGTAGTAGCGGTAATAATCCGTTGCAAGCGATTATGGGCAATCTGGGTGGGTTACAACAGGCTATTCAGAACGAATGGAACAATCAGGAACAGGAGTTCCAGCAGTTTGGCCATGAAGTCTGTGGGCGGGTGACGACACTGGAACAGCAGCGTAAGGATTTATTTAAGGCGCTGAACTAAATCCTCCTTGAACTTGAAGCCGCAGGGGGGAGCTAAAGCAGGTTCAGGTTGTGGGCTTCACCTGAACCTGCTTTTTTACGCATCAAGTTTACAAAAACAGTTCTAGCAGTGAGTTAAGGAATAATTTTCCTTTCTCGGTAATCTGCCAGTACTCCTCTGTTTCGATTAAATATCCTTTGGCCAATGCCTCGTCTAACTGTGGGCGAATGGTGCTTTCAGCCAGACCAGTGAAGTGGTAGAAATCTGCACGCGGTGCGGCTTCTAATAACCGGAAACGGTTCATAAAGAACTCAAAAGGCCGGTCAGCCGTTTCCACTTCATACTGTTTATCCAGATATTTACCCTGCATAAAGCCACGAGGATGTTTGGTTTTTATCGTCCGTAAGATACGGCCATCGCTAAAAGTGACTTTACCGTGCGCCCCGCAACCAATGCCCAGATAATCACCAAAACGCCAGTAATTGAGGTTATGTTGACACTGGTAGCCTAGTTTGGCATAAGCCGAGGTTTCATATTGCTGATATCCGGCAGCAGTAAGTAATTGATGCCCCTGCTGGAAAATATCCCATAGTGCATCGTCATCTGGCAGAACCGGCGGGCGTGAACTGAAACCAGTATTAGGCTCAATCGTCAGTTGATACCAAGATAAATGCGGCGGATTCAGTGCGATAGCTTGGCGCAAATCGTCCAGCGCCTCTTCCAATGTTTGATCAGGCAAGCCGTGCATTAAATCCAGATTAAAACTACGTAAATTCAGTGAGGTTGCCAGCTCCGCGGCTCGTTTAGCTTCATCTGGCCCATGAATCCGCCCAAGACGCGTTAATTTCTGTGCGCTAAAGCTTTGTACGCCGATGGAGATACGGTTAATACCGGCGCGTTGATAGCCGCTGAAGCGGTCAGCCTCGACCGCGCCTGGGTTTGCTTCCATGGTGATTTCAGCATCGGCTGCAAGGGGGAGTCTGGCACGCACACCATCAAGCAGTTGTTGCATCGCTGCGGCGCTGAGTAAACTCGGGGTGCCCCCACCAATAAAAATAGTGCTGATTTCACGACCACTGGTCAGTGGTACGTCGGCATCAAGATCCGCTAATAAGTGTTCTACATATTCCTGATGAGGAACATCACCTTTCAGTGCATGAGAGTTAAAGTCACAGTAAGGGCACTTCTGCACACACCAGGGAATATGAATATAGAGACTGAGCGGCGGTAACTTAAGCATTACGTAGTGCATCCAACATCAGTTTCAGCGCCTGACCACGGTGTGATACTGCGTGCTTCTCTTCACGAGTTAATTCTGCGGCGGTTTTACTCAACGCCGGGATGTAGAAAATAGGATCATAACCAAATCCAGCCGCACCAGCAGGTTGATGGGCAATCACACCCGGCCATTGGCCGTGAAATACTAAAGGTGTTGGGTCTTCTGCATGGCGCATGTAAACCAGCACGCAGTGGAATTGGGCGCTGCGTTTTGCATCGGGGACATCTTTCAACGCCACTAGCAGTTTTTCGAGGTTATCTTGATCACTGGCATCAGTACCCGCGAAGCGTGCGGAGTAAATTCCTGGCGCGCCACCTAGCGCATCAACAGCAAGGCCTGAGTCATCTGCGATAGCCGGTAAACCGGTAATTTGTGCGGCATGGCGCGCTTTTAATATGGCATTTTCGATAAAAGTTAAGCCAGTTTCATCGGCGGATTCTACGCCTAGTTCGGTTTGTGCGACGACATCCAAACCAAAATCGGCCAGCAAATTTGCCAACTCACGCACTTTGCCGGGGTTACCGGTGGCTAATACTATTTTTTGCATGGAGGGGATCCTGAATTTTATTAGAGCTGACAGTTATTCTTGCGGGAAGTCCCATCACTCGAGCAGTGCCGCAACTTCTGGTGGGATCTGTTGCGGGTTAACAATTTTGATCTGTTTGTGCCGCCCCAGTTCACCTTTTTCGATAACTACCTGACTTTTGGCTACCCGAAATTGTTTAGCGATAAACTTGATCAAATGGGTATTAGCTTGACCATCTACGGGCGGGGCGGTAATGGCGACTTTTAGTTCATCGCCATGTAACCCGACTATCTGATCACGGCTGGCTTTGGGCTGAATATATAGCCTCAAAACCAGCCCGTCCAGCAAGGGTGTTACTGCACTCACAACATAACCCAAAGCTCGCCTAGCATATCCATACCTAAGAAGTTGATCAGATACAGGATAAGAATAACGATCATCGCCGAAAAATCGATACCACCCATGGCCGGTAAGATGCGGCGAATCGGAGCCATTAAAGGCTCAGTCAACTGATACAGCAGATAGTCCATCGGACTGCGGCCCTGACTCACCCAACTCATCAATGCACGGATAATCATCACCCAGAAAATCAGGTAACCCGCAGCTTTAAACAGTGCGATAACACCAAACAGCAGATTATAAGGGTTGAGTGAGATTGCACCGCTACCAATCAGCAGCAACAGTGGGAACTTGATGGTCATCAGCAAGTATGCCAGCAGCAGTGATGCGCTGTCGATTGGCCCCATTGAAGGAATAATCCGACGCAGTGGGCCAACAATCGGCTGGGTGATTTTCACCACAAATTGTGAGAATGGGTTATAGAAATCGCTGTGAACCCACTGCATCCAGATACGCAACAGCAGTACCATCACATACAGGTCAATGACCGTTTTGGCCAAAAAAGTCAGCGTTAGCATGAGTTGCTTTAGTCCTTATCCTTAATTTTGGATATACGCAAATAGAGATTCTATCACGTACTTTATACACCCCTATCTTAACGAGAAAGCAATAAGGGTAGTGTCGGATTTTGTAAATTTTGTCGTGGTTAGAACAGCTTTTCCATTTCTTTCGCTCGTTTGATAGTGGCTTGCATGGCGCTAGCAACAGTTGCGGATAAATGCTGCTCGTTAAATACCCTAATTGCCTCGGCTGTAGTCCCTCCTTTCGAGGTTACCTGCTCCCGCAGCGCCGAGAGTGGCAATTGCGGGTTCGCTTCCACGAGTGCAGTCGCTCCAGAGGCGGCTTGTTGTACCAGCAGGCGTGCGGTTTCACTATCAAAACCTAACCGTTCGGCTTCCTGTTGCATTGCTTCCATAAACAGGAAGAAATAGGCTGGTGCACTGCCTGCTGCAGCAATAACGTTGTTAATGTCGTCCTCGTCATTCACCCAACAGACTTTACCCACTGCCTTCATCAGCGAAGCGGTAAAGTTGCGATCGTTTTGCGAAACCTGCTCCGGTGCATATAGGCCACTCATCCCTTTACCCACCAGCGATGGGGTATTAGGCATAATACGCACCAAATTGAGTTTATCCCCCAAGAGCGCATAGAAACGTGAGACCTGAACACCCGCAGCAATGGAAAGTACCAGTTTGTCAGTGAAATCGACATTGTTTCGCAATGCCTGGCATACATCGGCCATTAATTGCGGTTTAACCGCTAAAACGACCACCCCGGCTTTTTGTGCCTGAGCGTTATTATCATCACTACTGATGACACCAAATTCAGCGGCCAGAGCATCACGATTTTTAGCGGAAGGCGCGCAAACGCTGATCATTTTAGCGGGATAACCACCGGCAACCAAACCCGCGATAATTGCGCGTGCCATATTGCCAGCGCCAATGAATGTTATGTTGCGATGTTGCATCAATTTCTCCTATGCCCTTGGTACTTAAAGCCGCAGCCCGAAGGTGTTAATTAACATTAGCGGCTCTGACGCCAATGACTTTGGGGGTTAAGCGCGGGTACCAAAAATGGCAGTACCAATACGCACTAATGTACTTCCGGCACTAATAGCGGCCGCCATATCATCTGTCATGCCCATAGAAAGCGTATCTATCTGAGGGTAGCTGGCTTTTAAAGTCAAGAAAGCCTGATTCATTTGTTCAAATACAACCAGTTGCCGCTGGTAATCGCTTTCCGGTGCAGGAATAGCCATCAACCCCCTTAAGCTCAGGTTAGGCAGTTCGCTAATACTGGCTGCTAATGCGGGTAGCTCTGTTAAGGCAATCCCTGACTTACTTTGCTCATCACTGATATTGACCTGAATCAGTATATTCAGCGCGGCCATCGCTGCCGGGCGCTGAGTGCTTAGGCGCTGGGCTATCTTTAGCCGATCGACGGTATGGCACCAGGCAAAATTTTCTGCCACTAACCGGCTTTTATTGGATTGCAGCGGGCCAATAAAGTGCCATTCAAGATCGGTACTATGGGCGTTATTGGCAAAATAGTGGATTTTATCGACCCCTTCCTGCACATAGTTTTCGCCAAAAGCATATTGCCCAGCCGCGATGGCTTCTTCGATAGCGCTCACAGGTTTGGTTTTACTGACTGCAAGCAATGTCACTTCTTGTGGAGAGCGTGCGCAATTGTGTGCAACTGTTGCGATCCGCGCTCTGACATCCTGTAGATTCTGCTCAATTGTGCTCATATGGACCCAGGAGTTTGATATGGATTTCACCGGTCTGGATGATAAAGACACCGACCTGGATAACCCTGTATTTAGCGGTGGCACAGCTAAATGCATTGATTTAGAAAGTCCTGAACATACCGATGATGTCTTTGACGAACAGGACTTCGCAAATAAGGTGGCGGCTAGTGTAAATCATAACGCATCGGATCTGCACCTTTGTACCGATTATCATCCGGTATTACGTATCGATGGTGCACTGAAAACCTTCACGCATTGGCCACGGGTGAGTGCCAACTGGCTCAATAAGTTCTGTCGGCATTTATTAAGTGAGGAGCAATATCGTCGATTGTGGCAAATGGGGCAGGTGGACTGCGCTTACACAACAGTTACCGGGCAAAGGCTACGGGCTAATATTTTTCAGCAGCAGCAGGGGCAATCGGTAGCTTTTCGTATTATCTCTGCGGCTTGCCCATCACTGGAGGAATTGGATGTCCCACCGATTATTCACCAACTCATTGAGCAAGAGAATGGGTTGATTTTGGTTACCGGTGCAACGGGCAGTGGCAAGTCCACGACATTAAGCGCGATGATTAGTGCCATCAATCAGCATCAGGCGCGTCATATCATTACGCTTGAAGATCCGATTGAGTTTGTCCATAGCAGCCTTTCATGTTTGATCCAGCAGCGGGAACTGGGGAGCCATACCCCATCTTTTAGTCATGCCTTAACTGGGGCGCTGCGTCAGGATCCCGATATTATTTTGTTGGGTGAGTTACGTGATCTGGATACGATTCGTTTAGCCCTAACCGCCGCTGAAACGGGGCATTTGGTGCTAGCTACGTTACATACTCGCACTGCAACACAGGCAATTGATCGGTTGGTAGATGTTTTCCCTGCGGCAGAGAAAGCCACTATTCAGGCACAATTGGCAGCCAGTTTGCGTGCCGTTATCGCACAAAAATTGTGTCATAAGGTGGGCGGTGGGCGCATAGCTGTATTCGAGATCCTGACACAAACCACGGCAGTCAGTCATTTGATTCGCGAAGGTAAAACCTATCAGCTAGCGAATGTGATACAAGCTGGTGCGCAATGGGGGATGCAAACTTTTGAGCAAGGGATGGCACAGCGGGAGGAACAGGGCGTATTGGCTGAGCACCATATTAGTCAATTAAGATAGAGCCGCTAACACCGCCACGGCTCCAAGTACGAAGGGTAATTATGCTGAAGGGATCTGCTGAGTAATACAGTGAATATTCCCCCCACCGAGCAGGATCTCTCGGGCGGGAACACCGGTAATGGCAAAGTCTGGGAACATCTGTTGCAACAGATCTTGCGCCAGCCCATCGGTGCGCTCATCCAACAACGGGTAAATAATTTGTTGGTTACTGATCAAAAAGTTGACGTAAGAGCCAGCCAGTCGTTCACCTGCAGTACGCGGAACTGCATCACTGGATAGCACGTCGAAAGTCTCTTCTTCGGTGTTATACAACGGGCCGGGAGCGGGTAGTTTCCAGATTTTTAGCTTGCGGCCTTTGGCATCAACCGCGTTGGATAACACATCAAAAGCAGCAACTGATCGTGCGTACTGTGGATCCTGTTGATCGTCGGTCCAATGTAGAGCAACTTCACCTGGGCGAACAAAGCAGCACATATTGTCGATATGACCATCAGTTTCATCGTTATAAACGCCATCTTGCAACCAGATGAAGTGTGTAACACCCAGGTATTCACGCAATAACTGTTCAATCTGCGCTTGATTCAGATGCGGATTGCGGTTTGGATTCAGTAAACATTCAGCGGTGGTTAGCAGAGTACCTTCACCATCGGTGTGAATCGACCCACCTTCTAATACCAGAGGGGCGCTGTAATGGGCATTATGCAGGAAGTCACTTACCTGAACGGCAACTTTCTCATCTTGTTGCCAGTTGGCATACAGGCCACCGTTAAGGCCGCCCCATGCGTTGAATTGCCAATCCACCGCACGGCGTTCACCGCTACCGTTAATCACCATTGTCGGGCCGGTGTCACGCATCCAGGCATCATCACTGGCCATTTCGACCAGTGTTACGTTAGCTGGCAGGGTTGCTTTAGCCTGAGCCATAAATTCGGCGGGCACGCCCATAAATACGGGGGTTGTGCCGCTGATGGCCGCAGCGACTTTGGCAAACGTCTGCTGAGCGGGAGCCCCCTTGCCACGCCAGTTATCTTGACGATATGGCCACAGCATCCAGACCGCATCCTGCTTTGCCCATTCGGCAGGCATAAAGAAGCCATCCTGTTGCGGTGTGCCGGGTAGGGCTTGTGAAGCTGAAACTTGTAACATCGCGTCTTGTGCAGACATAAATTATCTCCGGGTCTTGCCGTCAGAAGTCGCTAAAGCCTGATACATTTCCGGGCGGCGATCGCGGAACAAGCCCCATGAAGCGCGCTGTGCCGCAATCTCTTGCAAATCAAACTCATGCACCAAAACAGCTTCGTCTGTTTTGTTAGCCTGAGCCAGCAGAGCGCCAGTTTGGTCAGCGATGAACGAAGACCCGTAGAAGGTCATTTCCAGGCCCGCTATAAATTTACTTTTCTCGGTACCGATACGGTTAGACGCAATTACGGGTACCAGATTTGCAGCGGCGTGGCCCTGCTGCACTCGGGTCCAGTGTGGTTGGCTATCGATTTCAGGATAGGCCGGTTCGGAGCCAATTGCGGTCGGGTAGAAGATAATTTCCGCACCAAGCAGTGCCAGACTACGGGCCGTTTCTGGGAACCATTGATCCCAACAGATGCCGACGCCAACTTTGGCATAACGAGTTTGCCAGACTTTAAAACCGGTATCGCCCGGAATAAAGAATTGTTTTTCCTGATAAGCCGGGCCGTTAGGGATATGGGTTTTACGATACACATCCAGCACTGAGCCATCAGCATCAATCATAACCAGCGAGTTATAATAAGCGTTGTTGGCTTTCTCAAAGAAGCTCAGCGGTAACACCACTTCCAGCTCGGCGGCCAGTTTGGCGAAGTGCTTAATTAACGGGCTATTATCCAGCTCTTGGGCCAGTGCATAGTGTTCCGGGCTTTGATCAATACAGAAATAAGGTGCGGCAAACAGCTCCTGAATCAGGATGATCTGTGCGCCTTTGGCGTGCGCTTGACGCACCAGTTTCTCAGCATTTTCAATGTTCTTAGGCAGGTCCCAAGAGCAAGCCATTTGAGTCGCAGCAACAGTCACTTTTGTCATGAGAAAACCTCAATAAATGTAAAAAACACCCGCATGGGGTGTGCAATATTTTGAGCCGCTGATTGGCATAGGTTCAGTATACAATCCTGTGGGCGCAGGTGTCACGATATGCGGGGGATTGTCAAACCAGACGGTGGAAACACAATATGCAGAACAGTAACCGAAGCTGGATAAAATCCGATTCAACCCGCCTGTTCATCAAACCAACTTTCCAGAATAATGACCGCAGAGGCGGCATCGACACTGCCTTTATCCAACGCACGGTAACCACCACTGTCGAACAAGTTGGCGCGAGCTTCTACTGTGCTGAGGCGTTCATCCTGTAAGGCTATTTGTACACCAAAGCGGCCATGTAAGCGGTTGGCAAATCTACGCGCGCGCGCGGTTAGGGGTTGCTCGGTGCCATCCATATTCAGCGGCAGCCCGACGACAACTAAATCAGGTTGCCACTCTTTCAGCAGTTTTTCGACTTTCTGCCAGTCTGGTGTGCCATCTTGCGCTTTAAATGACGTTAGCGCGCGGGCAGTGCCGGTCACTTCTTGTCCAATGGCTACGCCGATACTTTTAGTCCCAAAATCAAAGGCAACAATTGTACGATTAGCCATTAAGCGTGTCCTGCTTGCGGAGCAATATTAAAGATATTGATACCCAACTTGTTGGCTGCAGCCTGCCAGCGTTCAGCAATTGGCGTGTGGAACAGAATGTTAGTGTCAGCCTCAATCGTCAACCAGGCGTTGTCCAGCAATTCCTGTTCTAGCTGCCCCTGTTGCCAGCCTGCATAACCCAATGCCACCAGTAAATTTTTAGGTTGTTCTGGTGTCCCTAGCGTCTCCAGTACATCTTTGGAGGTGGTTATCATCGTATCGGGTGAGATAGGAATACTGGAGCCGAAACCTTCACGGGGTGAATGCAGGATAAAACCCCGATCCTCTGCCAATGGCCCACCGGCTAATACCGGTTTATCCAGGCGTATCGCCGGGTCTCGTGGTGAAGGATTGATTTTTAGTTTTTTCAGCACGGTTTCTACTGTGAACTGCTCCATAGGCTTGTTTATCACCAAACCCATTGCGCCCTCTTGGTTATGCTCGCAGATGTAAATAACCGAGCGCATAAATTGAGGGTCCTGAAGTGAAGGCATAGCGATAAGAAAATGATGCTGTAAATTCATTATGTTATATAGGGGATTCGCTGAGTTAAGGGGTGAACTTTTGTCAGTATGCGGATAAATGCCAATAAAGTCACGGATCCCCTTCGTCCTTGAAGCTGCAGGGGTGTTGGCTGCGTTCACGCACCCGAATCACTTGACTGCGTAAGCTCATCGGGATTAATGAGCCTCATCCTTGAGGCTCACCCTGCGGGCTAGCATAACTGCTGTTCAAATCGGTTCCCGACCAATTTGTTACTCTCTTGCCGCCTACCTGCAACTCCAATCACTTTGGGCGGGGTATCCGGTTTATTTATTAGCTAACCGCACTTCAATTGCATCCATCAGCATTTTGGTGATGGACACATCCGGGAAGGCAGCTTCAATTTCGCGGATGCAGGTCGGACTGGTGACGTTAATTTCAGTCAGACGATCGCCGATAATATCCAATCCGACAAAAATTAAGCCTTTTTGCTTCAGTACCGGTGCGACAGCGCGGGCAATGGCCCAGTCGCTCTCACTAAGTGGACGAGCTTCGCCTCGGCCGCCGGCCGCCAGATTACCACGGGTTTCACCTTGAGCCGGGATACGTGCCAGGCAGTAAGGTACCGGCTCGCCGTCAACCACCAAGACCCGTTTATCGCCTTCTTTAATGGCGGGCAGGAAGTTCTGCGCCATGCAGAATCGGCTGCCCAATTCGGTCAGCGTTTCAATAATCACCGACAGGTTAGGATCATCTTGTTTCACACGGAAGATTGAGGTCCCTCCCATTCCATCCAGTGGTTTCAGAATGATATCACCGTGTTTTTGATGGAATTTACGAATGCGGTCTTTATCGCGGCTGACCAGGGTATCCGGGGTTAATTCAGGGAACCAGGCGGTAAACAACTTCTCATTACAGTCACGCAGGCTCTGCGGCTTGTTCACGACCAGTGTGCCCTTATCTTCTGCGCGTTCGAGAATATAGGTGGCATAGATGAATTCAGTATCAAACGGCGGATCTTTGCGCATCAGGATGACATCAAGGTCGTGCAGGGGGATATCCTGTTCAGCGCCGAAATTGAACCAACTCTCTTTATCCTGTTTTACGCTGAGTAGACGGGTACTGGCTCTGCCTTCACCGCCCTGTAAGTACAGGTCGCCCATCTCCATGTAATGCAGTTCCCAACCACGGCGCTGTGCTTCCAACAGCATGGCGAAGCTGGAGTCTTTCTTGATATTAATGGACGAGATTGGGTCCATTACGATGCCGAGCTTGATCATTCTTCTCTCCTAGTGGGAACGAATTTTATCCCAGATCACCAAACCGCACCTGTAAAGCAGTGATTGCGGTAAGCGCTGTAGTTTCGGTACGTAGAACTCGCGGACCTAGCAGGATATCAGTAAATCCAAGGCGCGAGGTCATGGCAATTTCATCGGCAGAGAGGCCGCCCTCCGGGCCAATCAACAAACGCACGTTGTTGAGTGTAGGGGGAAGGGTATTGATGCTGTTGCTGGCGCGCGGATGCAGGTTCAGTTTCAGGCTATCATCCTGCTCAGCACACCAGTCTGATAGTTGCATGGCGCTACGGATTTCCGGGATCCTATTGCGGCCACACTGTTCGCAGGCAGCGATAGCAATTTTCTGCCATTGCTGGAGTTTCTTCGCTAAACGTTCGCCATCAAGCTTAACCCCACAACGTTCAGAAAACAGCGGAGTAATCACATTGACACCCAATTCAATGGATTTTTGCACCGTAAATTCCATTTTCTCGCCACGGGAAATCACCTGACCCAAATGTAAGTTCAGTGGTGATTCACGGTCTTCCAATTGCCCTTCACCAAGCCGAACCAGCAGGCTTTTTTTATCTGAGCGGACAATTTCGGCGGCAAAAACCTGGTTGCTGCCATCAAATAATTGCAGGCTTTGGCCTTCAGTCATCCGCAGTACACGGCCTACATGATTGGCAGCTTCATCACTGAGCGCCAATTCGGTATTTGCCTGTAAAGGCTGCGGATGATAAATGCGGGGGATGCGCATGAGTTGCTCTGAGTCCTGAAACGAAAACGTTGACCAGTATACTAGATTAGCCTTTTCGCTGCTGGCAAGCCCGTTGTACATAAGGGTTATGATTACCCTGAGCTTTAGCCACCCGCTCATCACGCTGGCATTCCCAGTCCGTGACGGGATACTGGCGGTTCCAGACCTCAAATAGCTTGCTTTGTTGGCTGGAAAGTCGCAGTTGATACTGGTCACGCATATAAAAATAGGTGCGTGCAATTGCTCCGCGAGCACGTACTGGCGGCTCTGCCAGTTTATTTTTAAAATCGATTTTCATATCACACTGGCCGTATTGGCCCTGGCCGCCATTCCATTGGGAATACATGAAGTTACTGCGGTCACCATTCACTTCGCCAATAGCCGGTTGCAGATTGTGTAAATCGGTCTCTATCTGGCGATAGATGGGATCTTTAGTGCAGTTTTTGCGGCCACCTTGTTGCCAGCATTGGCGCTGGTGGCCAAATTGCCACGCTGGAACCACATGCTCCCACTCAATCCTTGCCGCTCGCTGGGCGTTTTTTCTTGGTTGATAGCCGCAGCTTTTTAGGTCAGGAATACCTTTTTTGCCTTGCCAATCAATTTTGCATCCGCAGTAAAAACTGCCGGGTGCATCCTGATTAATTTTTGCAGCGACCGCTTTAGCCTGAGAAAAGTTATTAATGCTTTGACTGTGACTGACCAGAGGAAGCAACGAGGGGGATAAAACCAGCAGGAATAGAATATTGCGTAACATATCTCAAAACAGCCCGATGATGAAAAGCAGGCAGGTTATAGATAATACTGATGGATAGCAAATTAACATGCTGTTTTATAACAAGTAACGCTAATTCCTAATAACTTTTTAGTGCGTTAAATTGCAGCTTTTCGCCACAGTTGCGGCAGCGATATTCACTCTCGCCACGTTGCACTTTATTGTGGCGGCGAATGGTTAAAGCGTGTTGCTGGCATTTGCACTGATAATTGAAGGTCTTACTGCGCACTGAGGCCACTTCAAACTGATGGGTGCGGCTGGCAGGGACTTGCAATACCTGCTCCATCATCCAGCGCCATTCTTTACCATGGGGGGCAACCCGGCCAAATTGTCGATACACCAGTAAGTGAGCCAGTTCGTGCGGGACGACCTCCTCGATAAAATCCTGCTGATTTTCCAGTAACAATACGGGGTTAAGGCGAATTTCGAAGGATTGCAGGTAAGCACTACCCGCGCTAGTACCGCGTTGATGGTAGTTGATTTTCGGCTCCGAATAGGCGGTACCAAGATGCTGATTCGCTAACTGCAATTTGTGGCGCAGGCAGCGCATAACGGCTTGCTGTAACGCGATTGGGATTCTTTGTGTACTCATATCGCCGAAGAATAAAACGGCCGATAAGCAGATGCAAGCCAGTAGGCAGGACTATTTTTAGTAGATTATTATATAAAAACATATAATATAAAAATATATAATGAAATATGATCATCCGAAGGGCTTATGAATAACCATCAAACGATCAGCATGGATCTTATGAGGCAAGCGGCAGCAGCGGCTTGTGATGTATTACGCATACTGTCGAATGAGGATCGCTTGCTCTTACTGTGTCAATTGAGTCAGGGAGAAAAAGCAGTCGGTGAATTAGAAGCCGCATTGGGGATTCATCAACCGACGTTATCACAACAGCTTGGTGTGCTGCGTAGTGATGGGCTAGTGAACACTCGCCGTGAGGGTAAACGTATTTTTTACTCAATTGCCGATAGCAAAGTTTTAGCGCTGCTTGAGGTGCTTTATCAGCTTTATTGCCCACAAGAGAAGGAGGCAATATGACCATCGATTGGATTAACTTTACCCCTTACAGTGCACTGGCCGGAGGGGCAATATTGGGTGTTGCAGTAACGTTTCTATTGTTAGCTACTGGCCGGATTGCTGGTATTAGTGGCATTTTGGGGGGCTTACTTCCGCCAAAAGCAGGAGATAGCGGCTGGCGGCTGGCATTCATCATCGGTTTGGTTACTTCACCTTTGGTTTATTCGCTGTTTACTGCGTTACCGGCTATCCAAATTGATGCAGGTTTGCCCACTCTGATTTTAGCCGGATTGCTGGTAGGAATTGGGACGCGCTATGGTGCCGGATGTACCAGTGGGCATGGCGTCTGTGGGCTAGCACGTTTTTCGCCACGTTCACTGGTGGCGACATTGAGCTTTATGTTTACCGGCTTTATCACCGTGGGGCTGGTTCGCCATCTCTTTGCTTAGGAACAGAATATGAATCTATTTTTCTCGCTGTTGGCCGGGCTGATATTTGGTTTGGGCCTGATAGTGGCAGGTATGGCGAACCCTGCCAAGGTACTCGGTTTTCTCGACATCGGCGGTTTATGGGATCCGTCACTGGCATTGGTGATGGCAGCCGCAGTGGCTATCGCGACACTCGGTTTTACCTGGGCCAAAAAACGTAAAGCCAGTTTGCTGGGGCAGCCCTTGCAATTGCCAACCTCTAATCGTATTGATCGGCGGTTAATTGGCGGTAGCCTGTTGTTTGGCGCCGGTTGGGGATTGGCGGGGATATGCCCTGGGCCGGCGCTGGTATTGCTGGGCGCTGGGATGTTCAAAGGGGTTATCTTTGTCGCCGCAATGGTGGCGGGGATGGCAATATTTAGCCTATTAGAACGTGCTCGTTAGTGATAAAAAAACCCCGCCAGGCGGGGTTTTTGCTGTTCAACGCTTAACGGTTGAAACTTATTTCAAGCCAGCAGCCTCACGCAGCAAGGCGGCTTTGTCGGTTTTTTCCCAAGGGAATTCTTCACGACCAAAGTGACCATAAGCGGCGGTTGCTTGATAGATCGGATGCAACAGATCCAGCATCTGAATCAAGCCATAAGGGCGCAGTTCGAAGAATTCACGCACCAAGGTAATCAATTGATCCTCAGAGACCTTACCCGTGCCGAATGTTTCCACCATGATGGAGGTGGGTTCTGCCACACCAATGGCGTATGAAACCTGAATCTCGCAACGGTCAGCCAGGCCAGCCGCAACGATATTTTTCGCCACATAACGGGCAGCATATGCCGCTGAGCGGTCAACTTTGGATGGATCTTTACCGGAGAATGCCCCACCACCATGACGAGCCATGCCGCCGTAGGTATCAACAATGATTTTACGCCCAGTCAGACCACAGTCGCCCATTGGGCCACCGATAACGAAACGGCCTGTCGGGTTGATATGATATTTGGTGGCTGCGGTGAGCCACTCAACAGGTAGAACCGGTTTGATAATCTCTTCCATCACCGCTTCTTGTAAATCTTTCAGGCTGATATCTTCTGAATGCTGTGTTGACAGAACAACCGCATCAATACCGACAATCTTGCCGTCATCATATTGGAAGGTAATCTGGCTTTTTGCATCCGGGCGCAGCCACGGCAAGGTGCCATTTTTACGCACTTCAGCCTGACGCTTTACCAAACGGTGAGCATAGGTAATAGGTGCAGGCATTAAAACGTCGGTTTCGTTAGTGGCATAGCCGAACATCAGGCCCTGATCACCCGCGCCTTGTTCTAAGGGGTCTGAACGGTCAACACCCTGATTAATATCAGGTGATTGCTTCCCAATCGCACTTAAAACGGCGCAAGAGTTAGCATCAAAACCCATCTCAGAATTAACATAACCGATTTCGCGCACGGTTTTACGGGTGATCTCTTCGATATCTACCCATGCGTTAGTGGTAACTTCACCGCCAACTAATACCATACCCGTTTTGACATAGGTCTCGCAGGCAACACGCGCTTTCGGATCTTGTGCAAGAATCGCGTCAAGAACCGCATCTGAAATCTGATCAGCAATTTTGTCTGGATGCCCTTCAGAAACAGATTCCGACGTAAATAAGTGTTTAGCCATTATTTTCTTTACCTTGAATACAAGTGAAAAGTCACTGCATAGCGTTGGGTGCCAGACAACAGAAGCCTACGTTTGGTTAGGTCTTCTGGTACGTTGACGTTTTACAACGCCTCTTTAGGCAAAGCCTTTAGCAGTCGATCCCATTCGTACTTGAAGCTGCCTGGTTGTTAGCTGCGAGCAGTCTCCCGAGCCACTTACCTGGGTAAGCTCATCGGGCTGGTTCGTTTGCTGTCTACAGGCAACGCCAAGTTTTTTGGGCGTATAAATTTAGAAGCCTTGCATGATTTGTCGCACACGTAGCATTCTAGCAATTAAAATGTTTGGATGTATTAACATCTGGACGTCTATTTTAGGTCAGCTTTTACTCTTAATGCCAGCCCTTTTTGCATCAAGATATTTCTTACTTTGGTTGTCATGGTGTTTATTTACCGCTTGATACAGTTATACCCGTCATCTTTCAAGCTGCATGTGCGTTGGCTACACTCAATAGCCCGAATCACTTACGACAGTAAGCTCATCGGGATTATCTTGCTTGCCACCTTCCTGCAACTCGAATTATTTAGGGTCTGCGCGCTATTTTCATTTTGCATTTTGCTCGCGTTATAGGTATAAACTGCGCGCGCAGCTTATTTGATATGCAATGATGAAGATGGCAGAAGATGACATTAGCTCATTGTTAGATTTGCAGAGTTTTGCACTCAGGTGCTTAACCGTGAATGGGCACGAAAATAGCGGCGTCATCGAACTGTTACTTAATCTGTCTATACCCAATAGATTTCAATATGCAGCCAATACCCCTGCAACTTGAAAGATGACGGGTCTATTTAAAGTCTTGTCCGTTCAATCTGAGCGGCATGCGTGGAGGTGGTTGGATTAATGATCCGTTGTCAACTGGTTGCTGCACATCAACAGCTACGTCGTTCTGACGTTCAATCCCCCTTTGCAACCTTCCTTTCTTGTACTCCATCAAGGCGATGTTACACCCACATGGGTGCGTCTCAGGATTCGCGGGCGGGTTAATAACCGTCTGAAGCACTGAATCCGACTAGCTTGATCACTTTGCGGCTAATCCGATTCACAAAATCTCAATACGTATTTACAGTCGAACGTATTTTCCATTTAAACGTGTTTTACCCTTTTGGGTAATGAATAGCTGAGTGATAAACCGCTCGTGGATAGCGCTTTGCAGCGTAATATTCTGCCGATTCGGCGTCCACGTGGGTTGTCCTTGCTGGTTGTAGCTGCGATAGTGGCTGACTTTATCGTCAGTATCGCAATAGAGGCGAATTATGTCTGATGATAACTTGATTGGCCGTCCGTCAACTGCGGGCGCACATGTTTCTTTACGCTCCATGCAGGAGGTTGCCATGAATGACCGTAATGCCAGCAAGATGCTGAGCACGTATAACGTCGCCTACTGGGGTGGCAACTATTATGACGTCAACGAGTTGGGTCATATCAGCGTTTGCCCTGATCCAGATGTTCGTGAGGCGCGTGTCGATCTGGCGCAACTGGTCAAAGGAATGCAGCTCGAGCAGGGGCAACGTCTGCCTGCATTATTCTGTTTCCCACAAATTTTACAACATCGCCTGCGCTCAATTAACGGTGCATTTAAACGTGCGCGTGAGTCATTTGGCTATGAAGGCGATTACTTCCTGGTTTACCCGATTAAAGTAAACCAACATCGCCGGGTTATTGAGTCTTTAGTTAATTCTGGTGAGCCGTTGGGGCTGGAAGCTGGCTCTAAAGCTGAAATGATGGCGGTTTTGGCCCATGCAGGCATGACCCGTTCGGTCATCGTTTGTAACGGCTATAAAGATCGTGAATATATTCGTCTGGCATTAATCGGCGAAAAACTGGGCCATAAGGTTTATCTGGTCATCGAAAAGATGTCAGAAATCAAAATGGTACTGGAAGAAGCCGAGCGCTTGAATGTGGTACCGCGCTTAGGTGTTCGTGCGCGACTGGCATCCCAAGGCTCTGGTAAATGGCAGGCCAGCGGTGGTGAGAAATCCAAATTTGGTTTGTCTGCCACTCAAGTGCTGCAATTGGTTGATATGCTGCGTGACGCCAATAGCCTTGAGAGCCTGCAATTACTGCATTTCCATTTGGGATCTCAGCTATCCAACATCCGTGATATCTCCACCGGGGTTCGTGAGTCAGCACGTTTCTACGTGGAATTACATAAACTGGGTGTCAATATCCAGTGCTTCGATGTGGGTGGTGGTTTGGGTGTGGATTACGAAGGAACACGTTCCCAATCCGATTGCTCGGTTAACTATGGCCTGAATGAATATGCCAATAACGTTATCTGGGGGATCGGGGATGCCTGTAATGAACATGGCCTGCCGCATCCAACAGTGATTACCGAATCTGGCCGCGCAGTAACCGCACATCACACTGTGCTGGTATCCAATGTTATTGGTGTGGAACGTAACGAGTTCAACGAGCCGCAGCCACCGGCTACCGATGCGCCACGCGCACTGGAAAGCCTATGGGATACCTGGTTGGAAATGCAGGAGCCGGAAAACCGCCGCTCTCTGCGCGAATGGCTGCACGACAGTCAAATGGATTTACATGATGTGCATAGTCAATATGCCCATGGGATACTGGACCTGACACAACGTGCCTGGGCGGAACAGATGTACCTGAGTATCTGCAATGATATCCAGAAGCAACTGGACCCAAGCAACCGTGCACACCGGCCAATCATTGATGAGCTGCAAGAGCGTATGGCCGACAAGCTGTACGTGAATTTCTCGCTGTTCCAATCTATGCCGGATGCCTGGGGTATCGATCAGTTATTCCCAGTGTTGCCACTGGAAGGGTTAGATAAACCACCAGAACGCCGTGCGGTATTGTTGGATATTACTTGTGACTCAGACGGTACCATCGACCATTATATTGACGGTGATGGGGTAGCAACCACCATGCCGATGCCGCCATATGATGCTGAAAACCCGCCATTGTTGGGCTTCTTTATGGTTGGTGCCTATCAAGAGATTCTGGGCAATATGCACAACTTGTTTGGTGATACCGCCGCGGTTGATGTGTATGTATTCCCTGACGGCACGGTTGAAGTTAACCAGACTGACGAAGGTGATACCGTCGCAGATATGCTGGAATATGTTCAGTTGAACCCAGAGAAATTGCTAAATCAATTCCGTGATCAGGTGAAAGACACGGATCTGGATACCGAGTTGCAGGCGCAGTTTATGGAAGAGTTCGAAGCAGGTCTGTACGGTTATACTTATCTCGAAGATGAGTAACAGCTAACGGCTGCTTTTTCAACGCAAGAAGTCTCTCTATATTAAGGGCAAACTCAGGTTTGCCCTTTTTGTTTGCCCCTGTCACTGGTGATTGCCCAAATATCAACCACACTAAGATTAGTTATTTATGATGCTTATCTGAGAGGTGCCTGAATGGGATGGGTCAGTGTTTGTAAGGTAAATTACGTCAAGCCCGATTTTCCTTTCTCAGCTCAGATTGATGATAAAAGGATTGGCATCTATATCATCGATGGTGAGTATTTTGCGATGCAGGATATCTGTCCTCATGCCAATGCATTGCTAAGTCAGGGCTTTATGGATGGCGAAACCGTTGAGTGCCCATTACACGGTGCATTGTTTGATGTGCGGACCGGCCAGTGTTTGCGTGAGCCGGGCGATAGGGATTTAGAAACCTATCCAGTGCGCATTAAAGGTGATCAGATTGAGGTAGATCTGGGTGTAGATAGTGGCGGGTGATATTCAGTAATAAGAGAGTAACGCCCGCAAAAATCACGGGCGTTATACAGTGATAATTGACGGGGTTTACTTCTCAGCAGCAATACGTTGGCGAATATGATCGGCCCGCGCTTGTGATGACGGATGATCGTCAAACATGCTGCTGGTACGGCCTGCTTCCATGGTTGCTAATTTTTCAAAGCTAGTGACTAAACCATTTGGATCGATACCGCGTTTTTTCAACAAATCGAATGAGTAATCATCCGCTTCGCTTTCTTGTTTTTGTGAAAATTGAGCGTTAACCAGTTTCTCGCCAATATCTGCTAACTGAGACTGAGATAACTGCCCGGCAATCCCACCAGCGGAACTGGCCGCAGTGCGCAGGGCCGTTGTGCCATAAGCCACTTGCATCGCTTTACGGGTATGCCCCAATGCCACATGGCCCATCTCATGACCGAGTACACCTTCCACTTCATTATCGGTCATCATATCCATCAGGCCGCTATAAACACGAATACAACCATTTGCCATGGCCCAGGCATTCACATCCTTTGTGACATACACCTTATAGTTAGCTGGCGTACCATTAATGTTATCGCCTAATGCGGCTGAAATTTTCGCCAACCGTTTGGCATAGGTACTGTCTGCGGGCGCTATCTGCGCTTTCTGATCCATTTCGGCGCAAGATTTCTCGCTGAGCATTTTTACATCAGCATCATTCAAGGTTGCCGCTTGAAATGCCTGTGCGCCTGACTGCATTAAGCCATCAGTATTCATATTTTGGCAGCCGCTAAGCAGCGCGGTAAGGCTCAGTGCAATCATTGAAGTACGAATTTTCATAACACTTTGTTCCTGTGGTTATGCCATTTTTATCATTGGAGAGGACCGTTCTCTTCGTGATGATAACGCATCAGTTGCAGTTATCTATCCACCATTACTTGCCAACAGTCACTGTCACATTCTTATTAACTATTGCATTAATCGCTGTTGAATCGACGACGGTTGTTCTACTCTGTCGGCAATAGGTCTTGCCCGAAATAGTCGTGGCAACGTATGGTTTATATCGGTTTGTTTGCAAAAACGAACACTGCCAGCCGACAGAGTGGTTAATACACTCATTGTGTGGCTAAAAACGCAGCGAGGGTAACGCGACTCAATCGTTACAGCTATAGCTTTATTCTGAAAATATGGAAGTTTTAGCTCATTTAGTTTTAGTGATTGCCGTTTCAATGCTGAGTCTGAGAAAATGGTAAACTTGAACGCTTTTTTTTAATCCGACCTGGAGTAAAACATGTCCTCTCGTAAAGAGCTTGCCAACGCGATCCGCGCACTAAGCATGGACGCAGTGCAGAAAGCGAATTCCGGCCATCCCGGTGCCCCAATGGGTATGGCAGATATCGCCGAAGTTTTGTGGCGTGACTATTTGAACCATAACCCAACCAACCCACACTGGGCTGATCGCGACCGTTTCGTGTTATCGAATGGTCACGGCTCCATGTTGATCTATAGCTTGCTGCATCTCACTGGCTATGATTTGCCGATGGAAGAGCTGAAAAACTTCCGTCAGTTACACTCTAAAACGCCTGGTCACCCTGAATATGGTTATACCGCTGGCGTAGAAACTACCACTGGCCCGCTGGGTCAGGGCATTGCGAATGCTGTTGGTTTCGCCATTGCAGAACGCACGCTGGCCGCACAGTTTAACCGCCCAAGCCATGACGTTGTTGATCATCACACCTACGCATTTATGGGTGATGGCTGCATGATGGAAGGTATCTCCCACGAGGTTTGCTCTCTGGCGGGTACCATGAAGCTGGGCAAACTGACCGCTTTCTATGACGACAACGGTATCTCTATCGATGGTCACGTTGAAGGCTGGTTCACTGACGACACGGCGGCCCGTTTCGAAGCTTACGGTTGGCATGTGGTTCGTGGTGTTGATGGTCATAATGCTGATTCAATCAAAGCGGCTATCGAAGAAGCTCACAAAGTTACCGACAAGCCTTCATTGCTGATGTGCAAAACCATTATCGGTTTTGGCTCACCGAAAAAAGCCGGTACGCATGACTCACACGGTGCGCCATTAGGTGCCGATGAAGTTGCTGCTACCCGTGAAGCATTGGGCTGGAAATACCCTGCGTTTGAAATCCCACAAGATATCTATGCTGCGTGGGATGCTAAAGAAGCGGGTCAGGCAAAAGAAGCCGCCTGGAACGAGAAGTTCGCAGCTTATGCCAAAGCATATCCAGAGCTGGCTGCTGAATTCAAACGTCGCATGAGTGGCGAATTACCGGCAAATTGGGCAACTGAATCCAAGAAATTCATCGAACAATTGCAAGCTAATCCTGCCAAGATTGCCAGCCGCAAAGCATCACAAAATGCGCTGGAAGCCTTCGGTAAAGTATTACCTGAATTCATGGGCGGCTCTGCTGACCTGGCACCAAGTAACCTGACTATCTGGTCTGGCTCTAAATCACTGAGCGACGATCTGGCGGGTAACTACATTCACTACGGTGTCCGTGAATTTGGTATGTCTGCCATCATGAACGGTATTGCTTTGCACGGTGGTTTCATTCCTTACGGCGCAACCTTCCTGATGTTTGTGGAATATGCCCGTAACGCAGTGCGTATGGCTGCTCTGATGAAAATCCGCAGCGTATTCGTTTACACCCATGACTCTATCGGTCTGGGCGAAGATGGTCCAACCCATCAGCCGGTTGAGCAGATGGCCAGCCTGCGTGTAACACCTAACATGAGCACCTGGCGTCCTTGTGACCAGGTTGAGTCTGCGGTGGCATGGCAGTATGCGCTGGAACGTAAAGATGGTCCGAGCGCACTGATCTTCTCCCGTCAGAACCTGGCACAACAGCCACGTACTGCTGAGCAATTAGCCAATATCGCTAAAGGCGCATATGTGCTGAAAGATTGTGCAGGCCAGCCTGAGCTGATCTTCATTGCTACCGGTTCTGAAGTTGAACTGGCAGTGGCAGCGGCAGATCAACTGACCGCCGCAGGTCGCAAAGTGCGTGTTGTTTCTATGCCATCAACGGATGCATTCGACAAACAAGACGCCGCTTACCGCGAATCTGTATTGCCAGCAGCAGTTAGTGCGCGCGTTGCCGTTGAGGCCGGTATTGCCGATTACTGGTACAAATACGTTGGCCTAAATGGCGCAGTGGTTGGTATGACCACCTTCGGTGAATCTGCACCAGCCGAATTGCTGTTCAAAGAGTTTGGTTTCACTGTTGAAAATGTAGTAGCAAAAGCTCAGGCGCTGTTGAAATAAGAGAGCACGTTACTCGTTAGTATGCCCAAAGAACTTGGCGGTGCAGCTAGCCGTCCAAGTACAAAGGGTATATCGGGTGTGAACGGTGATGATACTCCCGGTAATACACCTGTTAAAAGACCGCTTCGGCGGTCTTTTTTTTCGCCAATTGATGGATGAATTGTGCCCTTTATCAGGCAGATATTCCTTTTATGATTAGTTTGGTTTATTCTGGCTGAAGCGTTTCAGTCATGATTAATTTTCAGCTTCAGTAAAATTCACTGAGGAAAAAGCCGGGAGTATTCTGGCTGAATTGTGATAAGACGATTAACATCTTAGGGTGCGGTGCAGTACGCTATGGGGTTGCATGATAATAACCAGAAACAGGGAGTAACATGACAATCCGTATAGCGATAAATGGCTTTGGTCGTATTGGCCGTAGCGTTTTACGCGCACTGTATGAATCGGGTCGCCGGGCAGAAATTTCAGTAGTTGCTATTAATGAGTTGGCTAATGCACAAGGGATGGCCCATTTATTGAAGTATGACTCCAGCCATGGCCGGTTTGCCTGGGATGTTCGTCAGGAATGTGACAATTTGTACGTCGGTGACGATATCATCCGGCTGATACATCAGCCAGAAATAGAGCAGTTACCTTGGGGTGAGTTAGGTGTTGATGTTGTTCTGGATTGTAGCGGCGTGTATGGCAGCCGTGCCGATGGCGAGGCTCATATTGCCTCCGGTGCCAAAAAGGTACTGTTTGCCCATCCCGGTGGCAATGATTTAGACGCCACGGTAGTCTATGGTGTAAACCATCAAGATTTACTGGCAGAGCATCGGATTGTTTCCAACGCTTCCTGTACCACGAACTGCATTATTCCTATTATTCAGTTGTTGGATATCGCTTATGGCATCGAATCTGGCACTGTTACCACCATTCATTCATCAATGAATGACCAGCCAGTTATCGACGCTTATCATCAGGATTTACGCCGTACCCGGGCAGCAAGTCAGTCGATTATCCCGGTTGATACTAAACTGGCGGCAGGGATTACCCGTATTTTTCCGAAGTTTTGTGACAGGTTTGAAGCTATCTCGGTACGGGTACCAACCATCAACGTGACCGCTATCGATTTAAGCGTTAGCGTGACCAACCCGGTTGGTGTAGCTGAGGTTAACCAGCTTTTTCAAAAGGCAGCAAGAGGTTCATTTCGTGGTATAGTTGACTATACGGAATTACCCTTGGTGTCGACCGATTTTAACCATGATCCGCACAGTGCAATTGTCGATTGCACGCAGACTCGGGTCAGTGGGCAGCACCTGATTAAGACGTTGGTATGGTGCGATAACGAATGGGGTTTCGCCAATAGAATGTTGGATACGACATTGGCGATGGCCCGAAGTGGTTTCTAGTATGGCATGCTAACGTCTTGTTTTTCCGTGGTTTTACTGCGGTTATATCAGCGTTGATGTGCAGCTTATGCAACTTTAAAGAGAATCAACAAGAGGATTCACCATGTCTGTAATTAAGATGACCGATCTGGATCTGGCTGGCAAACGCGTGCTGATCCGTGCGGACCTCAATGTTCCGATAAAAGATGGCAAAGTGACTTCTGATGCGCGTATCCGTGCATCTCTGCCGACGATTGAAGCGGCACTGAAGCAAGGCGCTAAAGTAATGGTTACCTCTCACTTGGGTCGCCCGACCGAAGGCGAGTACAACGAAGAGTTCTCCTTGCTGCCAGTAGTTAACTACCTGAAAGACAAACTGTCTTCTCCGGTACGTCTGGCGAAAGACTATCTGGACGGCGTTGAAATTGCAGCAGGCGAGTTGGTTGTGCTGGAAAACGTTCGCTTTAACAAAGGCGAGAAGAAAGACGACGAAACGCTGTCTAAGAAATATGCGGCACTGTGTGACGTCTATGTGATGGATGCGTTTGGTACTGCTCACCGTGCACAAGCTTCTACTCACGGTGTGGGTAAATTTGCCCCTATCGCCTGTGCCGGCCCGCTGTTGTCAGCAGAGCTGGAAGCACTGGGTAAAGCTTTGGGTAACCCAGCGCGCCCAATGGTTGCCATTGTGGGTGGTTCTAAAGTATCAACCAAACTGACCGTGCTTGGTGCATTGTCTAAAATCGCAGACCAACTGATTGTTGGTGGCGGTATCGCCAATACCTTCGTTGCAGCTCAAGGCAACAATGTGGGTAAATCTCTGTATGAAGCAGATCTGATTCCAGAAGCTAAACGTCTGCTGGAAACCTGTGATATCCCAGTACCTACCGATGTGCGTGTTGCAACTGAATTCTCTGAAACTGCCGTTGCGACACTGAAACCGGCTAACCAAATCAAAGATGACGAACAAATTCTTGATCTGGGCGACGAGTCTGCACAACGTCTGGCTGAGATCCTGAAAAATGCCAAAACCATTCTGTGGAATGGCCCAGTTGGTGTGTTCGAGTTCCCTAACTTCCGTAAAGGGACCGAGATAGTCGCTCGTGCCATTGCAGAGAGCGAAGCATTCTCTATCGCGGGCGGTGGTGACACTCTGGCAGCAATCGATCTGTTCGGTATTGCTGACCAAATCTCTTACATCTCTACCGGCGGCGGTGCATTCCTTGAGTTCGTAGAAGGGAAAAAACTGCCAGCGGTGGTGATGCTGGAAGAGCGCGCTAAGCAGTAATTTAGATAACGGGGGGCGAAAGCCGCCCGTTTCGCTTTTAGCTAATGAAGCTCGCGGGCTTTA
Source organism: Yersinia intermedia (assembly GCF_900635455.1). Taxonomy (NCBI): domain Bacteria; kingdom Pseudomonadati; phylum Pseudomonadota; class Gammaproteobacteria; order Enterobacterales; family Yersiniaceae; genus Yersinia; species Yersinia intermedia. The sequence goes on from NZ_LR134116.1 coordinate 875,063, forward strand.
TACCCTAAATAATTCGAGTTGCAGGAAGGCGGCAACGAAATGAACTCAAAGAGTTGAGATAACTCAATGACTTGAGTGAATGATGGCAGCCAACGCACATGCAGTTTGAAGTATGACGGGTATAGGCGATTTACATTTAGGGCCTATCCTCACCGGATAGCTGCTATCTTCAGTCGACGAAACAGGACAACGTACATGTCTAAAATTTTTGATTTCGTAAAACCAGGTGTCATCACAGGTGATGACGTTCAGAAAGTGTTCGCAGTAGCCAAAGAGAACAACTTTGCTCTGCCAGCAGTTAACTGTGTCGGCACCGACTCTATTAACGCAGTGCTGGAAACAGCAGCCAAAGTGCGTGCGCCAGTTATCGTTCAGTTCTCTAACGGTGGTGCAGCATTTATCGCAGGTAAAGGCGTTAAAGCAGAAGGTCAGGGTGCTGCAATTCTGGGCGCTATCTCTGGTGCACACCATGTTCATCAAATGGCTGAACACTATGGTGTTCCTGTTATTCTGCACACCGACCATTGCGCCAAGAAATTGCTGCCATGGTTAGACGGCTTGTTGGACGCAGGTGAGAAACACTTTGCGGCTACCGGCAAACCTCTGTTCTCTTCTCACATGATCGACCTGTCTGAAGAGTCCCTGGAAGAAAACATCGAAATTTGTAGCAAATACCTGACTCGCATGGCGAAACTGGGTATGACGCTGGAAATTGAACTGGGTTGCACCGGTGGTGAAGAAGATGGCGTGGACAACAGCCATATGGACGCATCTTCCCTGTATACTCAACCACAAGATGTTGATTACGCTTACGAAAAACTGAACGCTATCAGCCCACGTTTCACCATCGCTGCCTCTTTCGGTAACGTACACGGTGTTTACAAACCAGGTAACGTGAAACTGACCCCAACTATTCTGCGTGATTCTCAGGATTATGTTTCCAAGAAACACAATCTGCCGCACAACAGCTTGAACTTCGTATTCCACGGTGGTTCAGGTTCTACTGCTGCTGAAATCAAAGAAGCGGTTAGCTATGGCGTAGTTAAAATGAATATCGACACCGATACCCAATGGGCAACGTGGGAAGGTATTCTGGGCTACTACAAAAAGAACGAAGCTTATCTGCAAGGCCAACTGGGTAACCCAGAAGGTGCTGACAAGCCGAACAAGAAATTCTATGACCCACGTGCGTGGCTGCGTGCTGCACAGGTGACTATGGTTGCTCGTCTGGAAAAAGCTTTTGAAGAACTGAACGCCAAAGACGTTCTGTAATTCAATACTGCTTTAACCGACTTTAAAAGGCCTTTCGGGGCCTTTTTTCTTTGTAAAAATCCGCATCTAACCTCATTCCCGCCGCCATGATTTACTGAGTTGTCTGATATTTCAGCGTAAATTTCGCTGCCAAAATTGGCAACAGGCTCCATTGTTGGTTACCCTGAACAGGCTGTCTGCTATAGCCGTCAGCATTTTGCGGTGATTTTTTGCGTAATCTCTCCCGCAGGGAGCTTTTTGTAGGATGATTCAAATGGAAGAATTAAATGTAGTTGATGGTATCAATGAAGCGAGTACCTGGTTGGTGGATAACCAAGATTTGCTGATTCAATACGCGGTTAATCTGGTCGCAGCATTATTGATCTTAACCGTCGGTTCAATCATCGCTAAAGTCGCGTCACGTATGCTCGGTCGGGTCATGAAGTTACGTGGCATTGATGTCACCGTAGCGGATTTCCTGGCAGCAATGGCGCGTTACAGCATTCTGGCTTTCACTATCGTTGCGGTGCTGGGGCGTTTAGGTGTGCAGACTGCATCGGTGATTGCCGTTATCGGTGCCGCTGGTTTAGCTGTTGGTTTGGCGCTACAAGGCTCGCTGTCGAACTTTGCCGCAGGTGTGCTGCTGGTAGCCTTTCGGCCATTTAAGGCGGGTGAATATGTCGATCTGGGCGGTGTCGCGGGCACAGTAGTTCAGGTGCAAATATTCTCAACGACCCTTCGCACGGTTGATGACAAAATCATCGTGGTACCCAACGGCAAAATTATTGCTAATAACATCATCAACACCAGCCGTGAACCGAATCGCCGTACCGATATGGTCATCGGCGTTGCCTATGATGCTGATATTGATGTAGTGAAGAAAGTGCTGGGTGACATCATTGCCGCAGATAAACGTATCATGCACGACAAAGGGGTTACCGTCCGTCTGAATGAAATGGCTGCTTCTTCTCTCAACTTCACGGTGCGCGTTTGGACTACCAATGGCGATGCGATGGAAGTGTATTGGGATTTGATGGAGAACTTCAAACGCGCGTTGGATGCTAACAAAATTGGTATTCCTTACCCGCAAATGGACGTGCATTTACATCAGGTAGCAAAAGCTGAGGCGGATCAGCCAGAGAGCCTGCGTACTTGACACTGTCGTGTTGCTTACAATTACTTGGCTCTAGCCATGTCAAATCGGGTCGTTAGCGGCCCGTTTTTCCCCCTTGTTTAGCTATTATTAGTTTTACTTATTCTTGATAAGAAATATCAATTTCCTCTGATGCTCATCTCTCCATAATATGCTGCTAATTCCTCTCCAATTCTCTCGGTCATTTTGAGTATTATTTAAAGGTAACAGTATGTTAGCTGTCTATTTACAGGGCTTCGCCCTCAGTGCTGCGATGATTTTACCCCTCGGGCCACAAAATGCCTTTGTGATGAACCAGGGGATTAAGCGTCAGCATCATTTGATGAGTGCCTCACTTTGTGCGCTAAGTGACATTATCTTGATTTGTGCAGGGATCTTTGGCGGCAGTGCCTTACTGAGCCGTTCGCCATTGCTACTGGCACTGGTCACTTGGGGCGGAGTGGCTTTTCTGTTGTGGTACGGTTGGGGCGCACTGATGGCCGCATGGCGTGGGGGTGGCTCCTCATCTGCCGCAGCAGCAGGTACGCAAGGGCGTTGGCCAATCGTCATAACCCTACTGGCGGTAACCTGGCTTAATCCGCATGTTTATCTCGATACCTTTGTGGTGCTCGGTAGCCTTGGCAGCCAGTTATTACCCGACTCCCGGCCTTGGTTTGCTTTGGGTGCTGTGAGTGCCTCTGTTGCCTGGTTTTTTGCCCTCGCGCTACTGGCGGCGTGGTTATCGCCGTGGCTTAACCGCCCAACGTCGCAGCGGGTGATTAATCTGTTGGTCGGAGGGGTAATGTGGTTTATTGCTTTTCAGTTAGCGCAACAAGCACTAAATCTGTGAGTTTTTATCATTAATCCGAATCCCATGATTCATAAGATATGCTACGGTTGTCTTATACCCGTCATACTTCAAGCTGCATGTATGTTGGCTGCCTTCGTTCACCCCAGTCACTGACTTGTGTAAGCTCCAGGGGCTCGCTCAGTTGCCGCCTTCATGCAACTCGAATTATTTAGTGTATAGTTTTATCATGATTATCTTAGGAGGCACCGTGAAGTTGAAGACATTGGCTTTGGCCGCAATGATGGGATTAGGGACGTTACCTTTGGCGCTACACGTTCAGGCAGCCGAACTGCCAGAAGGGCCGCATGTTGTCACCTCCGGGACCGCCAGTGTTGATGCGACACCGGATATCGCGACTATCGCTATTGAAGTTAGTGTATCAGCCAAAGATGCTGCTGATGCAAAAAAACAGGTTGATACGCGGGTCGCACAATATTTTGATTTCTTACGTAAAAGTGGCATTGAAAAGAAAGATATCAATGCTGCCAATATTCGTACCCAACCTGAATACGATTACCAGAAAAGCGGTGAAGCGGTATTGAAGGGATATCGTGCCGTGCGCCAGGTTCAGGTAACATTGCGCCAACTGGATAAGCTGAATGAGTTACTCGATGGTGCGCTGAAGTCTGGTCTAAACGAAATCCGCGCGGTGGAACTCGGGGTGGCAAACCCGGATACTTATCGTGAACAGGCGCGTAAAAAAGCTATTGAGAATGCCATTAGCCAGGCAGGATCACTGGCTGATGGATTTAAAGTTAAACTGGGGCCGGTCTACAGCATCCGTTATCACGTTGCTAACTACCAGCCAATGCCGGTAGCCCGCATGTTTAAAAGCGCTGAAGCGGCACCTGCCAATGATGCAGCGCAAACTTATGAGCAGCAGACCATCCATTTTGATGATCAGGTTGATGTCGTGTTTGAACTCCAAACTGCGACCAGTACCGCCAAATAAATTAGTCCTGCCGTAATACCTGACGCCCATAAGACAGCAGGGCGTCAGTCACCTTTCTCATGGTCCTGCTTTCCGGTGCAAACCGGTGCCAGAACAGCATCCGCCGTTGCAGCAATCCTGGGGTCAGATTGATCAATTCGCCTGACGCCAGTTCTTTCTCGATTTGCAGATGCGGGATCATACAACAGGTAGTTCCCTGCCGTGCTAACTGCACAAAAGCTTCGGAAGAGTTAACAATATGGCAGGGCACACTGCCCGGTGATAAATCAAAATTCTGCTGTAAAAACGCCTGATGCATATCATCCAGATGGTCAAATGCTACCGCTGGCGCTTTCAATAATGCTGAGCGGGTTACACCATTGGGGAAATAACGCTCAGCGAAAGGTTTGGAGGCGACAAACAAGTAATCCAGCGCACCGAGTTGATCAACCAGACAACTGGGTAGCGGTTGAGGTTGGATACTGACAGCACCCACGACCTCGCCGCGACGCAACCGTTCCTGAGTTCGAGTTTCATCCTCGACTTGTAAGTTCAGCCGGATAGGGGAATCAGCCAGCACCGGTTTCAATGCCGGTAGCAACCAGGTCGCCAAACTGTCGGCGTTGACTGCCAGCGACAATAACAATGGCGTATCTCCGCCATTATCATTGCCCAGCCACTCTTCTTCCAGTAACTCAACCTGATGCAGTAACGCGAGCAGTTTTTGCCCTTGCTCGGTAGGCCGTGGTGGCACAGTGCGCACCAGCAGCGGTTGACCGAACAGATTCTCCAACTGCTTGATGCGTTGAGATACTGCCGATTGGGTGATACAAAGTTTTTGTGCAGCGCGTTCAAAACCGCGTTCACGGATCACCGCGTCCAGCGCTTGTAGCGTACGGTAGTCTGGGCGTTTCATCGGAGTCATCTCTCCAAATATTAAGTCGATACAGCACTATGCCACATTTTTGCCATTTTGTTACGACAGGATGCCAAGGTGCCAGCCACAAATAAACCGACATAACTGTGATCCGGCTAGAATTAACTACCACGCGAGTTGGCTTTATTCACACAATCACCACTGCGAATGCTCTATAATGACCTCAGGTTTTCTTTCACATCAAGGCGTGAACTTACCATGACTCAGGATGAACTTAAAAAAGCAGTAGGCTGGGCAGCATTAGATTATGTCAAACCTGGTACCATCGTTGGGGTCGGCACCGGCTCGACTGCGGCACATTTTATTGATGCACTTGGCTCCATCAAGGGCCAGATAGAAGGGGCGGTTTCCAGCTCTGATGCGTCTACTGCCAAACTGAAAAGTTACGGCATCCACGTATTTGATTGTAATGAAGTGGACGTATTGGATATCTATGTTGACGGTGCTGATGAAATTAACGGCCAGATGCAGATGATCAAAGGCGGTGGTGCTGCGCTGACCCGCGAGAAAATCATTGCTGCTATTGCTCGTCAGTTTATCTGCATCGCGGATGCATCCAAGCAGGTTGATATACTGGGCAAATTCCCGCTGCCAGTTGAAGTTATCCCAATGGCCCGTTCTTATGTGGCTCGTGAACTGGTTAAGCTGGGTGGCTTACCGGAGTACCGTCAGAACGTCCTGACTGATAACGGCAACGTTATTTTGGATGTCCACAATTTGAGTATTTTGGATGCCATTGCGTTAGAAAATAAAATTAATGGTATTGCCGGTGTCGTTACGGTTGGCTTATTTGCTAATCGGGGGGCTGATGTGGCACTGATTGGCACCGCCGACGGCGTTAAGACCATAAAATTAAAGTGATCAGTTAATTCTCTCTCAGGATGAGGTCTGGCCGCTTCATCCTGAAAGTTTTTTTGCGTTTAAATATCTTTTCTTAAAATCGTTAAATTTGGTGATATATATCACATTTCTTCATTTCGTTTTATTAACCTGCCATTAACCCTCTTCGTGCCAGTTTTTTATTCCATAAATTAACATTGGCACTGATTGTTATGCTGACCGGCAGGCAATCGTTTGTATTGCTGCCCGCGTAATATTTGTTATGTTGACAGGGTGCTGACCGGATTCATTCGATAGCGGCAGCCACATCTGAAGTCTGAAAATAGGGTCGGGGACATGGCAAAAGTATCACTGGAGAAAGACAGAATTAAGTTTCTGTTAGTGGAAGGGGTGCACCAGAGCACAGTTGATAATCTGCGTGCAGCCGGTTATAGCAATATTGAATATCATAAAGGTGCCTTAGACACCGAAGCACTGAAAGCATCGATCAAAGATGCTCACTTCATCGGCATTCGATCGCGTACGCATCTGTCTGAAGAAGTTTTTGCGGCAGCAGAAAAATTAGTCGCAGTAGGTTGTTTCTGTATCGGTACCAATCAGGTTGATTTAAACGCGGCCACCAAACGCGGCGTGCCGGTATTCAATGCACCTTTCTCCAATACCCGTTCGGTAGCTGAAATGGTACTGGGCGAGTTACTGCTGATGTTCCGGGGCATTCCATCGGCTAACGCCAAAGCTCACCGTGGTGAGTGGAACAAGCTGGCGGTGGGTTCCTATGAAGCCCGTGGCAAGAAGCTGGGTATTATCGGTTATGGTCATATCGGCACCCAACTAGGGATTCTGGCAGAAAGTGTCGGGATGAAAGTATTTTTCTACGATATCGAAAATAAACTGTCGTTAGGGAATGCCCAGCAGGTGCGTCACCTGTCTGATTTGCTGAATATGAGTGATGTGATTAGCCTGCATGTGCCGGAAAACCACTCCACTAAAAATATGATTGGCCCTGAGCAGTTGGCTCTGATGAAGCCGGGTGCGATGCTGATTAACGCCTCACGCGGTACTGTGGTCGATATCCCGGCCTTGTGTGATGCATTGGCCAGCAATCATTTGGCAGGAGCCGCAATCGACGTCTTCCCTGAAGAGCCAGCAACCAATAAGGACCCGTTCAATTCACCTTTGTGCGAGTTTGATAATGTGTTGCTAACACCACATATTGGGGGCTCCACTCAGGAAGCGCAGGAAAATATCGGTGATGAAGTGGCGGGTAAGCTGGCGAAGTATTCCGACAACGGTTCTACGCTGTCTGCGGTCAACTTCCCTGAGGTTTCTCTGCCTGCTCACGGCGATAATACCCGCCGTCTGTTGCATATCCATGAGAACCGCCCAGGTATTCTGACCAGCATTAACAAAATCTTTGCTGAACAAGACGTTAACATTGCAGCACAGTATCTGCAAACCAGCGCTGAAATCGGTTATGTCGTTATTGATGTTGAAACTGATGATGCGGAAAATGCAGAAAAAGCATTGCAGGCGATGAAGGCGATCCCAGGAACTATCCGTGCTCGTTTGCTTTACTAATAAATATTTGTATTGAATGACTAAACACCCGCTATCTATAAAATATCGGGTGTTTTTTTATTTTGCAGGATTATCGCTCACCACTGCCACACTTTTGTTGGTGTTACTATTTCTGGCAATGGCACGTCCCAAAGCTCACAGGGCAAGTGCTCGACCCATTGGCAATCATGGGCCAGGCCAATAGGATAAGGGCCACCTTGCTGCCAGTGTTGCAGCGTACGGTCATAAAAGCCACCGCCCATACCTAAACGTTGCCCGTGGCTATCAAATGCCACCAACGGGGTTATCACCATATCCAATTGGTTTAGTGGCAGAACTTCTCGCACATCTAATTGTGGTTCAAGGATTTTCAGGCGATTACGGACCAGCGTGCTATCGGGGCGATAACGCAGAAACAATAAATTCCCGGTGCTAAAAGGGTGCAGAACTGGCAGGTAAACCTGTTTTTGCTGCTGCCATAGCTGCTCAATAATGGGGCGGGTATTGAGTTCGCCATCGAAGGAGAGGAATACGGCAATGGTGTTAGCCTGACGAATTTTGTCATGCTCAGCGATATGCTGTGCCGCCAGATGCGCTGATTGATGCTGTTGCTCCGCAGTCAAAAGACGCCGACGTTCACGAATTTCACTACGAATCTTTTGTCGTTCAAGGGTATATTGCGCAGTCAAAGGCATATTATTGATTCAAAAATATGTTGTTGATTTGAAAGATATATTATTGATACAAATAGAAAGAAAACGACCAATATAAAACGAACGTGATAACCCAAAATGTGGGTTACCCGATAAAGAGGGGATCTCCGAGATGCCGCCGCAGGCTGTAACCCTTGAACCCATGGTTCAAGGTGAACGCAGCGTCGCAACCTTAAGGCTTCTCGGCGGACCGAGCATGCGCACCAGTTACGGAGGCACTACATTCTGTTGGTATTAAATATCGGCTCAGGGGACTGGCCCGCTGGCAAACACCTCAGAGAAATTTTTTACTCACTGCTGAATCTATCATTCAACAGAGATTTATTCAAACTGTGCATCCTGACGTTCAGAGATGCGACCTTGTTCAAGCAACGCCTGTTCAATGGTCTGTTGTAACATCCTAATACGTTGCTCCATATTGGATGCATAGTCACGCGTTTTCAACCTTTCCTGAGCTAATTCGTGACAGACGTTCAATGCCGCGATAAAAACTAACTGCTCAGTATTTGTGACTCTAGTGCGAACTTTGAGATCTTGCAACCGTTGGTTAAGATCTTCTGCTGCCATGTTCAACGCGTCTTGTTGTTCTGGCGGGCAATTTACTCTTAACGAGCGACCAAAAATTTGAATATCTACCGGTTGTGCAGACATGCCACCTTCCTGACTAATTTTCGCGCCAGCCTTGTAAACCAGAGGCGAAATGCTCGTAGTTGCAAAGCGGGCGTCACTATATATATCTCGATACCAAGATTCAACCCCTTTATACCCGTCATACTTCACGCTGCATATGCGTTGGCTGCTCTCGCTCGCCCAAATCATTAACTGGCGTTAACTCATCAGGATTCACTCAATTGCCGCCTTCCTGCAACTCGAATTATTTAGGGTATATATCCATTATTTTTCAAGTGCCAAGAGGCTTTGCCGCTTTCTGTATCTTGAAATCTATAGGATATAGAGTATTGCGTTTTCTGGTATAGCGACCTTTCTTGGTGGTAGCATAACACGAACTTATCCTGCCAACGATGACCAATACGCATGTCTATAGAGAATACATTACCAACTTACCAATCACTTGCCTTGGCGTTGAGCCAGCAAGCGGTAGCATTAACCCCCGCAGAAATGCATGGCCTGATCAGCGGCATGCTCTGTGGGGGCAGTAAAGACAATGGCTGGCGCACGCTGGTACATGATTTGACTAATGAAGGTGTTGCCTTCTCACAGTCCTTGGGGTTGCCGTTACAACAGTTACATGAAGCAACACAAGAGGCACTGGAGAATGAAGGTTTTATGTTCCAGTTACTTATCCCTGAAGGTGATGATATTTCGGTTTTCGACCGTGCTGACGCATTATCAGGCTGGGTTAACCATTTCCTGTTAGGTTTGGGTATGTTGCAACCAAAACTGGCGCAGGTGAAAGATGAAGTGGGCGAGGCCATCGATGATTTACGTAATATTGCCCAATTAGGCTACGACGAAGATGAAGATCAGGAAGAACTGGCCCAATCATTAGAAGAAGTTATCGAGTATGTGCGTGTGGCTGCTATTTTGTGCCATATCGAATTTACTCAACAGAAGCCGACAGCGCCGGAGATGCGCAAGCCAACACTACATTAAGTGATATGGTGTAATATGTTGAATTAAGTCGATTAAATCGGACGTTCCAGGAGGGTGTGATGACTCAGCAAGAATACCAGAACCGCCGTCAGGCGCTGTTGGCGAAGATGGCCCCAGGCAGTGCAGCACTGTTTTTCGCCGCACCGGAGGCCACACGCAGTGCAGATTCTGAATACCCTTATCGTCAGAATAGCGATTTTAGCTACCTGACGGGATTCAATGAGCCGGAAGCGGTGTTGATTCTGGTAAAAAGCGATGAGAACCATAACCACAGCGTGTTGTTTAACCGGGTGCGGGACTTAACTGCCGAGATCTGGTTTGGCCGCCGTTTAGGGCAAGATGCAGCCCCCCTCAAGTTGGGCGTTGACCGCGCATTACCTTTCGATGAAATCGACGAACACCTCTATTTGCTGCTCAATCGCCTTGATGTGATTTATCACGCGCAGGGGCAATATGCTTATGCAGATAAAATTGTTTTCACCGCGCTGGAAAGATTACGCAACGGTTTTCGTAAAAATCTGCGTGCGCCTGCCACGCTAACTGACTGGCGTCCATGGTTGCATGAAATGCGCCTGTTTAAGTCAGAAGAAGAAATTGCCGTGATGCGCCGTGCTGGTGAAATCAGTGCACTGGCCCATACTCGCGCGATGGAAAAATGCCGTCCAGGCATGTTTGAGTATCAGTTGGAAGGGGAAATTCTGCATGAGTTCACCCGCCATGGCGCGCGTTACCCGGCATATAACACTATCGTTGGCGGGGGTGAAAATGGCTGTATTCTGCATTACACCGAAAATGAGAGTGAATTGCGGGATGGTGAGTTAGTGCTGATTGATGCAGGTTGTGAATACCGTGGCTATGCCGGTGATATCACCCGCACTTTCCCGGTTAACGGCAAATTCACGCCAGCGCAACGCGAGATTTATGACATCGTTCTGGCCTCGATTAATAAATCATTAGAATTGTTCCGCCCTGGTACCAGCATTCGCGACGTCACCGAGCAGGTGGCGCGGATCATGATTACGGGTCTGGTTGATTTGGGCATTCTGAACGGTGATATCGAGCAATTGATCGCAGAAAAAGCGCATCGCCCCTTCTTTATGCACGGTCTAAGCCACTGGTTAGGGTTGGATGTGCATGATGTCGGTGATTACACCAACAGTGACCGTGGCCGCATTTTGGAACCGGGTATGGTGTTGACCATTGAACCGGGTCTCTATATCGCACCAGATGCTGATGTGCCACCAAAATACCGTGGTATTGGTATTCGTATCGAAGATGACATTGTGATTACCGCTGACGGCAATGAGAATCTGACCGCCAGTGTGGTGAAAGATCCTGATGCCATTGAAGCCCTGATGGCGGCAGCGAGATAACTGATGAGCGTAATCATTGTTGGTGGTGGTATGGCCGGAGCAACTCTGGCGCTGGCTATTTCATCCCTCACCAAAGGGCGGGTGCCGGTTGCTTTGGTTGAGGCACAACGTCCTGATAGCAAACAGCATCCGGGGTTTGATGCCAGAGCAATTGCCTTGGCACAAGGCACCTGCCAGCAACTGGAGCGTATTGGTATCTGGGCGCATCTGGCTGATTGCGCCACCGCCATTGAACATGTTCATGTTAGTGATAGCGGTCATTCGGGCTTTGTTAACTTATGCGCCGCCGATTATGGTGTCCCGGCACTGGGCAATGTTATTGAGTTACATGACGCCGGTAAAAGGTTGTTTACCTTATTGCAGAACGCGCCGGGAGTGACGTTGCACTGCCCGGCTACAGTGGTTGATGTGGTTCGTACTGCTGCATCAGCCAGTGTGACGTTGGATAACGGCCAGCAATTGAGTGCAAAGCTGCTAGTTGCTGCGGATGGATCTCATTCGGCACTGGCGCGAGCTTGTAATATTCAGTGGCAGCAACAGGATTATCAACAGATCGCAGTGATTGCTAATGTGACCACCTCCGAGTTACCGGCAGGCCGAGCCTTTGAGCGTTTTACCCGTAACGGGCCGCTGGCATTATTACCGATGTCCGAAGGGCGTAGCTCGCTGGTCTGGTGCCATGCTAAACACGAAAAGCAGCAGGTCGATAGTTGGGATGACGCCCGCTTTGTGGCGCAATTGCAGCAAGCTTTTGGTTGGCGGTTGGGTAAAATTCTTCATGCGGGTAAGCGCCACAGCTACCCGCTGCAATTATTGACGGCTTCGCGCCATATCAGCCACCGTCTGGCATTAGTGGGTAATGCGGCGCAAACACTGCATCCCATTGCCGGGCAGGGTTTCAATCTAGGGCTGCGCGATGTGATGTCGCTGGCTGAAACCATTGCTCAGGCGGGGGGAGATCCCGGTGATTATGCGGTGCTCAGTCAATATCAGCAGCGGCGGCAAGGGGACCAACAGGCGACTATTGGTGTAACTGATGGTTTAATTCGTCTGTTTGCCAATCGCTATGGGCCACTGGTGGTTGGGCGTAACCTTGCACTGATGGCGATGGAGCAGATGCCTGCAATACGTGATACTTTCGCCCGGCAGACATTGGGATGGGTAGAACGTTAGTATTTAATGGGAATATATTGGCATGCAATCATATGACGTGGTTATCGCCGGTGGCGGAATGGTCGGTCTGGCGCTGGCCTGTGGCTTACAGGGCAGTGGTTTGCGCATTGCTATTCTGGAGCATCAGCCTGCACCGGAGCCTCTCACCGCACCGTTGACTGATGAGTTGGCGCTACGCGTCTCGGCGATCAATGCCGCCAGTGAGCGCTTACTACAAAAAATAGGGGTGTGGGGCAGCATTTTGGCGCTACGGGCCAGTCCTTATGGCGGCATGGAAGTGTGGGACCAAGACAGTTTTGGCAAAATAGCGTTTCATGCTGATGAATATGGCTTTAGCCATCTCGGTCATATCATTGAGAACCGGGTGATTCAGCAGGCGTTATGGCAGCGTGCCAGCCAATTAGCTGAAGTTACGCTGTTGGCACCGGCCAGCCTCAAACAGGTGGCATGGGGTGAAAGCGAAGCTTTTATCACGCTGACTGATGGCCGTATGCTCAGTGCGCGGCTGGTGGTTGGAGCTGATGGCGCTAACTCATGGTTGCGCCAGCATGCGGATATCCCGCTGACCTTTTGGGATTACGCGCATCATGCATTGGTAGCGACCATCCGCACGGAAGAAGCACATCAGGCAACGGCGCGTCAGGTATTTCATGGTGACGGTATTCTGGCTTTCCTGCCGTTTAGCTCTCCACACTTGAGTTCGATAGTCTGGTCACTTCCTCCTGAGCGTGCTGCCGAGTTAGCTGCACTACCCGCTGAGCAATTCAACCGCGAACTGGGTATGGCGTTTGATATGCGTTTGGGGCAATGCCAACTTGAGAGTGAGCGGCAGACCTTCCCGCTGACAGGGCGCTATGCGCGTAGCTTCGCGGCACACCGGTTGGCGCTGGTGGGGGATGCTGCTCATACTGTGCATCCGTTGGCCGGGCAGGGCGTCAATCTGGGCTTTATGGATGCCGCGGAGTTGGTTTCTGAGCTGCGCCGTTTACAGCGCCAAGGCAAAGATATCGGTCAGCATCTCTATCTGCGGCGCTATGAACGTCGCCGCAAGCACAGTGCTGCGGTGATGCTTGCCAGTATGCAGGGTTTCCGTTCCCTGTTTGCGGGCAGTAATCCGGCCAAAAAGCTCCTGCGTGATATCGGATTAACGCTGGCTGATAACTTGCCGGGAGCAAAACCACCGTTAGTGCGGCAGGCGATGGGATTACATGATTTACCTGATTGGCTAGATGAGTAGCCTTGTGAGTCACCAGCCCCTCTCAGTTGAAATAATCTAATTTCAGCCCTATTTTCGCATTAGTTTTTCTCACTAATAACCAAAGCCTGAAAAGTTGAAACTGACAGGGTTTTGGTTATTTAGTTATATAACATCGCAATTTTTACTGATTAATTGTTAATAATGTGCCTCTGTGCGCATTTTTTCAGTGGAAAACTCTGCACAATACCCCTGCATTTTGTCCTCTTAGGGCGTGCTATTGCCTATTTTAGCTTATGGTTACCTGATGAGTTCGGTGATAACGTTGGGCAAAAGGTATCGTTTGCGTAACGGTATTCATGCCTGTTTATTAGGGGGGATGAAGCCGGTATAAAACACTCATGACATGTTATAGCCAAAGCAATTGGAGTTGTAGGTAGGCGGCAAGCGAATGAATTCCCGATGAGCTTACACCAGTAGGTGATTCGGGTGAATGAACGTAGCCAACGCCCCTACGGCTTCAAGTGCGAAGGGTATATTGAGGGAGAGTAGATGGCTAAGCAGACCCCGCTGTATGATCAGCACGTAGCGTGCGGTGCGCGCATGGTAGATTTTCATGGCTGGATGATGCCATTGCATTATGGTTCCCAAATCGACGAGCACCATATCGTGCGTCAAGATGCCGGTATGTTCGATGTCTCTCATATGACTATCGTTGATCTGCACGGTGCCCGTACCCGTGAGTTCCTGCGTTACCTGTTAGCCAACGATGTTGCCAAACTAACCCAACCGGGCAAAGCCCTTTACACCGGGATGCTGAATGCGTCCGGCGGTGTTATCGATGACTTGATTGTCTATTTCCTGCAAGAAGACTATTTCCGCTTAGTGGTTAATTCCGCTACCCGTGACAAAGATCTGGCCTGGATAATCCAGCATGCCGAACCTTATCAAGTTGAAGTGACGGTGCGTGACGATCTTGCTCTGGTGGCGGTACAAGGCCCAACGGCTCAACAGAAAGTGGCTACTTTACTGACCCCTGAACAGCAGCAAGCGGTTGCGGGTATGAAGCCATTCTTTGGTATTCAAACGGGTGATTTCTTTATCGCGACTACCGGCTATACCGGTGAATCAGGGTATGAAATCGCACTGCCAAAAGAGCAAGTTGTTGAATTTTGGCAGCAACTGCTCGCCGCTGGGGTGAAACCAGCGGGCCTTGGTGCGCGTGATACTTTGCGTCTGGAAGCGGGTATGAACCTTTACGGCCAGGAAATGGATGAAGGTGTTTCTCCGTTAGCCGCCAATATGGGCTGGACAGTCGCCTGGTTGCCGGAAGACCGTCAGTTTATCGGCCGTGAAGCGCTGGAAAAACAACGTGCGAGCGGAACTGAGCAACTGGTCGGTTTGATCATGACGGAAAAAGGCGTATTACGTAATGAGTTACCTGTGCATTTTTCTGATGCGTTGGGTCACTCACATGTCGGTGTAATAACCAGTGGTTCATTCTCGCCAACATTGGGTTTCAGCATTGCGCTGGCTCGTGTGCCTGCGGGGATTGGTGAGAGTGCGGTGGTACAAATCCGCAATCGTGAAATGCCGGTGCGGGTCACAAAACCTGGTTTTGTGCGGGCGGGTAAACCGGTTGCGCTGTAAGTATTCCGAATTATAAGAGCCTAAACTTTTGGTTCTATCTCTTTTAAGGAGCAGCAATGAGCAATGTACCAGCAGAGTTAAAATATGCGTCATCTCATGAGTGGGTTCGTGCCGATGGTGATGGCATCTATAGCATCGGTATCACTGAGCATGCGCAAGAGTTACTGGGCGATATGGTGTTTGTTGATTTGCCTGAAGTGGGCAGTGAAGTTTCAGCAGGCAGTGATTGTGCTGTTGCCGAATCAGTTAAAGCGGCTTCCGACATTTATGCACCGATCAGCGGCGAAATTGTTGCGGTTAATACAGAGCTGGAAAGCTCACCAGAGCTGGTCAACAGCGCACCTTATACCGATGGTTGGCTGTTCAGCATCAAAGCCTCTGATGAAGGTGAGCTGGCCGGTTTGCTAGATGCCGAGGCGTATCTGGCGACCATTGAAGAATAAATGAGAAAAAGCCTGAGGTGAGTGAAGTGCAATGAGCTAAGGGTTGACCACGTCTACGGGCGCTCCGGTGGCTTACGCCACTACGACCCGAACGACGTGTTTCCCCTTAGTTCGGCTTTGTGCGTATTTCTAAAACCTCTCCAAGGCGCGGTTAATCTCAAATATCTCCCGTCCCATGCCCTATTCAGGAATGTGTAGCAAATGACTCAGAATCTCAGCCAGCTTGAACATAACGATGCTTTTATTCAGCGCCACATTGGCTCCTCTGCTGAACAACAGCAACAGATGTTGGCCGCCATTGGTGCCAACTCGTTAAGTACATTGATCCAGCAGATTGTTCCGGCAGATATCCAATTGCCAAGCCCGCCACAAGTGGGTGATGCTGCCACTGAACACCAGGCGCTGGCGGAACTTAAAGGGATTGCCAGCCAGAATCAGTGCTATAAATCCTACATTGGCATGGGCTACAGCCCGGTACTGACCCCGCCGGTTATCTTGCGTAATATGCTGGAGAACCCAGGCTGGTACACCGCCTACACGCCTTATCAGCCAGAAGTTTCTCAGGGCCGTCTTGAGGCGCTGTTGAATTTCCAGCAATTGACACAAGACCTGACGGGGTTGGATCTGGCTTCTGCCTCTTTGCTGGATGAGGCTACTGCCGCAGCAGAATCGATGGCATTGGCTAAGCGAGCCAGTAAGCTGAAGGACGCTAATCGCTTCTTTGTGGCTGATGATGTTCATCCGCAAACGCTGGATGTGGTGCGAACTCGCGCTGAAACTTTTGGTTTTGAAGTGATTGTCGACCGCGCTGAAAAAGTGCTGGAGCTGGATGGTGTTTTTGGTGTGTTGCTGCAACAAGTAGGCACCACCGGTGAACTGCATGACTACAGCGCGCTGCTGTCTGAACTGAAAAAACGTAAAATCATTACCAGCGTGGCTGCCGATATTATGGCGCTGGTGCTGTTGACTGCGCCGGGTAAACAAGGTGCCGATGTGGTATTTGGCTCCGCCCAGCGCTTTGGTGTGCCGATGGGTTATGGCGGCCCACATGCTGCATTCTTTGCCTGCCGTGACGAATTTAAACGCTCGATGCCGGGCCGCATTATCGGGGTATCACGCGACGCTGCCGGTAATACTGCATTGCGTATGGCGATGCAGACCCGTGAGCAACATATTCGCCGCGAGAAAGCTAACTCCAACATCTGTACTTCACAGGTACTACTGGCCAATATTGCCAGCCTGTATGCGGTTTATCATGGCCCACAGGGCTTGCAGCGTATCGCTGGCCGCATTCACCGTATGGCCGATATTCTGGCTGCGGGTTTGCAACAAGCAGGTCTGAACCTTCGTTTCCAGCACTGGTTCGATACCCTGACAGTTGAAGTCAAAGACAAAGCTACGGTATTGGCTCGTGCATTAAGTTTTGGTATTAACCTGCGCACTGATATTCATGGCGCTGTGGGTATCACGCTGGATGAAACCACCTCCCGCGACGATATTCAGACCCTGTTTGCCCTGTTAGTCGGTGATAGCCATGGCCTGGATATTGACCAGCTTGATGCTAAAGTCAGCCAGAGCAGCCAGTCGATACAAGCTACGATGCTGCGCCAAGAGCCGATTCTGACCCATCCGGTATTCAATCGTTACCACAGCGAAACCGAAATGATGCGTTATATGCATCGTTTAGAGCGCAAAGATTTAGCGCTGAATCAGGCGATGATCCCGTTGGGTTCTTGTACCATGAAGTTGAACGCTGCCGCCGAGATGATCCCGATTACCTGGCCGGAATTCGCTGAGTTACACCCATTCTGCCCGCCAGAGCAAGCGGCTGGTTATCAGCAGATGATTGGTCAACTGTCACAATGGTTGGTGCAACTGACTGGCTATGACGCGGTGTGTATGCAACCAAACTCAGGTGCGCAGGGAGAGTATGCCGGTTTGCTGGCTATCCGCCGTTACCACGAAAGCCGTAATCAGGCGAATCGTCATATCTGCCTGATCCCAAGCTCAGCCCACGGCACTAACCCAGCTTCGGCACAAATGGCCGGTATGTCGGTGGTGGTGGTAGCCTGTGATAAGCAAGGCAATATCGACTTACATGACTTGCGCCAGAAGGCAGAAGAAGCGGGTGATGAGTTGTCTTGCATTATGGTGACTTACCCATCAACCCACGGCGTGTATGAAGAAACCATCCGTGAAGTTTGCCAAATCGTTCATCAGTTTGGTGGGCAAGTTTATCTGGATGGCGCGAACATGAATGCGCAGGTTGGCATCACTACGCCGGGTTATATCGGTGCCGATGTATCGCATCTTAACTTGCACAAAACCTTCTGTATCCCACATGGCGGTGGCGGTCCAGGCATGGGGCCAATTGGCGTCAAAGCCCATTTGGCACCTTTTGTACCCGGACACAGTGTGGTGCAAATTGACGGCATGACCACTCAGCAAGGTGCAGTTTCAGCCGCGCCATTTGGTAGTGCATCGATCTTACCTATCAGTTGGATGTATATCCGCATGATGGGCGCTGATGGCTTGAAGCAAGCCAGTCAGGTGGCCATTTTGAATGCCAACTATATCGCTACCCGTCTGAAAGCCGCCTATCCGGTGTTGTATACCGGCCACGATGGCCGTGTGGCACATGAGTGTATTCTGGATATTCGTCCGCTGAAAGAGGCGACCGGTATCAGTGAAATGGATATCGCTAAACGACTGATTGATTTCGGTTTTCATGCGCCAACCATGTCATTCCCGGTTGCCGGAACACTGATGGTGGAGCCGACAGAATCAGAAAGCAAAGTGGAGCTGGACCGCTTTATCGATGCGATGTTAGCTATTCGTAGCGAGATTGACAAAGTAGCCCAAGGCGAATGGCCGCTGGAAGATAACCCGCTGGTGAATGCGCCTCATACTCAGGCGGAGCTGGTGGGGGACTGGCAGCACCCTTACAGCCGTGAGCTGGCTGTGTTCCCGGTTGCAGGTGTGATGGAAAACAAATATTGGCCTGCGGTAAAACGTTTGGATGATGTGTATGGCGACCGTAATCTGTTCTGCTCATGTGTTCCAATTGCTGATTATGAGTAATTTAAAATAGAGATAAGTTGTGCATGAATCTGAGGGTCGCGTATGCGGCCCTTTTGCTATGTTGATTATCTCGCCAGTATTGGCATGCTAGTTTGGGAACTCTTCATCGCAGCACAGGGAGCAGGGATATGAATAAGAAAGTTGCATTAGTGACAGGCGGCAGCCGGGGAATTGGTCGTGCGACCGCATTGCTGTTGGCAAAACATGGCTATCGGGTGGCGGTCAATTATATCAATGACCAGCAAGCCGCACGGCAGGTAGTGGCGGAGATAGCGGCTGCGGGAGGGTTGGCGATTGCGTTACAGGCGGATATTGCTGATGAATCACAGGTTGTGGCGCTGTTTGAACAAGTTGAAGCGCAACTGGGGCCAATCAGTGCATTAGTGAATAATGCCGGTATTCTGTTCCCACAAACCAGTATTGAAGGCTTGACCGCCGAACGTATTAACCGAGTGCTAGCGACCAATGTGACCGGGTATTTCTTGTGCAGCCGCGAAGCTGTTAAACGCATGGCTCTGCGCCATGGTGGTCATGGTGGGGCAATTGTTAATGTTTCTTCTGCCGCGGCCCGCCTTGGTGCGCCGGGGGAGTATTTAGATTATGCGGCCTCCAAAGGGGCTATTGATACGCTGACCATCGGATTATCGCTGGAGGTGGCGGCTGAGGGGATTAGGGTTAACGGGGTACGGCCAGGTGTTATCTATACCGATATCCATGCCAGTGGTGGTGAACCGGGGCGGGTTGATCGGATCCAAAGTTTGTTACCCATGAAGCGTGGTGGTCACCCACATGAAGTTGCTGAGGCGATTGTTTGGTTGCTATCAGACTGTGCCTCTTATGTCACGGGCAGTGTATTGGACCTGGCTGGCGGAAAATAAAACAGATGCGGTTTGCCAGTCGATTGAGATAGCTGGCCTAACCGCATGGACTTCAACATGATTATTTCAACCAGCCCTTTTGCTGCGCGGCCTGTAACTGGGGCAGTAAATATTGCCAGATCTGAGGATAGCGCTCAGCGACCCGTTGGTTGCGATCCAGCACTTGTTGCAGACGAATACCATTTTCTATCCAGCTTTGCCCCTCGGTATGCAGGTTAATCAGCATTGGCAAAATGCGGTCCAGCATGGTCGCAAAGCACGCATCAGCGGTTTCTTCTGCTTCATACTCGTCCCACAGTGCGGTAAATTGCGCGTTTAAAGCGGGGGGAAGCATACCGAATAACCGTTTAGCCGCAGCCACTTCTTGTTCATGAATGGCGGCTCTGGCGGCCAAATCATAAACGATGACATCACCGGCATCTATTTCAACAATATCGTGTAGCAGTGCCATTTGAATTACACGGTTGATATCAACATCCGGGCCTGCATAGGGGGCCAGACTCATCGCCGCCACCGCAAAATGCCAACTGTGCTCAGCGGAGTTTTCCTGCCGTAAGCTGGTAATCACTTTGGTGCGGCGCTGTATATCTTTTAGCTTATCAACTTCCATCAGAAACTGGACAGTCTCTGTCAGGGGGCCAAAATCCAGAACCGGCAGTGCTAGTGACATAACAAACAACCCTCACATCAGATAAAAATAAACCGGTAATACGTTACCTGATTATCCGCCTTTACTCTGTTCTTTTTGCTTCATCTGGCGATAGACATGGCGAGTTACATGTATTGACAGAATATTTAAGCTTACACGTGTACACTGGAATCATTCTCAGTTAACCTGAGTACAGTATATTTGCGCAATTGGCTACCCACCGTACCGCTCATCGGGATTGATTACCTTGCAGCCTGACTGCAACGCCAATGTCTTTGGCCATACAACAGCTAATATTCAGGATAATAAGTATTGAATAATAAATCAGTTACACCCTCTGCTACAGTTACTCCACCTACCTCTGCGGCTCCCTCGATGTTGTCACCAGCCGCAACGCCGCCGGCCTATCCATGGGCAGAAGAGATAGCTAACAGCATTAGCCATGGTATTGGTGTTGTTTTTGGGATCATCGGGCTGGTGTTGCTTTTGGTGCAGGCAGTAGACAGTGGTGCTGATACCAAAGCGCTAACCAGCTATAGCTTGTATGGCGGCAGTATCATTTTGCTTTTTCTGGCATCAACACTGTATCACGCCGTGCCACACCGTAAAGCGAAGCTCTGGCTACAGAAGTTTGACCACTGTGCCATTTATATTTTGATTGCTGGCACTTACACCCCCTTTCTGCTGGTGGGATTGGATTCGCCTCTGGCCAGAGGGTTAATGGCGGTCATTTGGGGGTTGGCGCTATTCGGGGTGATATTTAAGCTGGCTTTCGCACATCGGTTTGAAGTGCTATCGCTTGTGACTTACCTGACGATGGGCTGGTTATCACTGATTGTGATTTATCAGTTGGCGGTGAAACTTGAAATTGGCGGGTTGGCATTACTGACTATTGGCGGCTTGCTTTACACTTTGGGGGTGGTTTTCTATGCCTCTAAACGTATCCGCTTCGGTCATGCTATTTGGCATGGTTTTGTGTTGGGTGGCAGTGTCTGCCACTTTATGGCGATCTATTTGTACGTTTGATGCTTTAGCCGCATGCATAAATTGAGGCCGGATAACCGGCCTCTGGTTCGAATAATGCTACTTTTCTTCAGTCAATGAGTAGGGCAACGGTTGAATAGTCAGCACACTACCAACATCATCGCGCACCCGTAGCACACTGTCTGCTGCCAGATCGTTGTTCAACACCGCCTGCACCCACACAGTGCCATCACTGAGTTGAATCGCGGCTAATACGGAACCGGTACGACGCCAATTTTCACCTAATTGCCACTCTAAATCTTCACCGGCTGCCGGTACACGGCTGGCAGCACCCGCTAACCAGTACAGCGCGCGCTTATTGGCTCCTCGGTATTTGGCTCTGGCTACCATCTCCTGCCCGGTGTAACAACCTTTACTGAAGCTAATGCCATTCAGCGCCTGAATATTAGTGGCTTGTGGAATAAACTGCGCGCTGCTGTCAGTATCAATAATTGGTAAACCTGCTTCGATATCCAGCGCCAGCCACTGTTTGCTGTTGTTAAACTGCGCGCGGTCAGCCAGTGTTGCCACCAGTTGCTGGGCTTGCTCGGCATCAGTTACCAGTAGAAAACGCTCGGCGGGGAGTGAGAAATGCAACAGTGTGCTATTACCTTGCTGGGTAACCGGATGCTCAGCACTCGGTAATTCGGCAAAAACCTCAGCCAACGCAGCTTTAGCCTGTGCCCCTGCAATGCCTAACAGAACGGCGTCAGGCTGTGCAGCAATCGTCACTTTAGAGAACACGGCATATTTCTTGAGTTCGCTTAACTGGTTATCCAGCAGGCTGCGGCGCTCAATAAATGCCAGCCCCTCGCCACGATAAAATAGCCGCAGGTTGCTCCACATCTTCCCTTTAGCATCACAATGGGCGCAAAGGACATGCTGGTCAGCGGGCAGAGCATCGATATCTGCAGTAACTTGCCCTTGCAGATATTTCACCCGATCAGCGCCAGTTAAGGTAACGAGTGCCCAGTCATCGAGCGAAATGAGTGTTAATGGCAGCCCGGAAGAGGCGACCGGTGGTTGTGCAGAGAACGGAGTGTTATGTGCCATGCTTACCTGCAAATGAAAAGTATCTGCCAATGAATAGCACCAGCCAAGGCGGTGCTGTGAGCTTATGCTCCAATGGTAAAATAGCGGGGTAGCTTTGCAAGCAGTTATTCCATGGATTGGTCATTATTATCCAATATCTAAATTAACTGCCATCTGAGGTACAATAGCCACAGATTCTGCGGCAGAATACTGAAGGTGTTTGAAAAAACAGCACTTGCTGAGCATTTAGCATCTTAAGCTTACAATTCAACGGTGATAATCTTCCCGTTGGGTGTATCAAATTGTTACTCTAGTCACTCACCGAGTCAGGCACTTATTGGTTGCCGGATTTGGATAATATCCTTCACTGAGGAGTCAATCAGGACATGGAAATCGATAATAAAGCCCGTATTCACTGGGCGTGCCGTCGTGGTATGCGTGAACTTGATATCTCTATCATGCCGTTTTTTGAACATGAGTATGATGGCTTGAGTGATAACGAGAAGCAGGCATTTATTCGCTTACTTGAGTGTGATGACCCAGACTTATTCAATTGGCTGATGAATCACGGGGAGCCGCAGGACAGCGAACTGCGCCAGATGGTCAAACTGATTCAAACACGAAATAAAGCCCGTGGCCCAGTGGCGATGTGACTTGCGGGTATCCTGGCACACTCAACTCTTCTCTTTATTGTCTCATGGTGTTTTGGTCATACTCACCTTGGTTGCACCCTGGCCCCAGGGGTATACCGCACTGTGGTTGGTATTGCTGACGCTGGTAGTGTTTGAGTGTATCCGCAGCCAGAAAAATATTACGTCCTGTCAAGGCGAGATCCGGCTGAAACCCGGTAACCTGGTTCTATGGAAAAGGCTCGAATGGATCGTGGTCAAACAGCCATGGATTACCCGTTATGGCGTGTTATTAAATCTACAGCAGTCGAGCAGCCGTTCAGCCCGTAAGCGGTTGTGGCTGGCCGCCGACAGTATGTCAGAAGATGAGTGGCGGCAATTATGTCTGCTATTGCGGCATTCATTTGGCTCAGATAAAGGTATGAATCAATGAAACCTTTAATCTGGCTGGTAGAGGATGAGCCGAGTATCGCTGATACGCTGATTTATACCTTGGAAAGCGAAGGTTTTACCCTCCGGTGGTTTGACCGGGGGGAACCGGCGCTGGCAGCATTGGCTGATGGCCCGCCCGCCTTAGCGATAGTGGATGTTGGCTTGCCTGATATCAATGGTTTTGACCTGTGCCGCCGCCTATTGGCGCGGGAACCCGCGCTGCCGGTGGTATTTCTTACCGCCCGTAGTGAAGAGCTGGATCGCATTGTCGGGCTGGAAATTGGTGCCGATGATTATATTGCTAAACCTTTCTCGCCCCGTGAAGTGAGTGCCCGCGTGCGCACGGTATTGCGGCGCTTACAAAAATCACACATTCTGGCTGCCTCTGCTGCTGTGCATCAATTCGGTGATTTCACTCTGGATGAGGCCGGCGCACGGGTGACCTATCATCAGCAGCCTCTCTGGCTCACCCGCTATGAATATCTGTTACTGAAAACCTTATTACTGGCCCCAGAGCGCATATTTTCACGTCAGCAACTGATGGATATTGTTTGGGCACAGGCAGAAGAGAGCCAAGACCGCACTGTCGATACCCACATTAAAACCCTGCGTTCAAAATTGCGCATGGCTTACGATGAGGAGTCACCCATTCGCACTCATCGTGGGTTGGGCTATAGCTTGAGTTACCGATGATGAGCTGCGAGCTATGAAGGATCAGCGATGAAAATCGGCGTGCGCTTACTGCTAGGTTACTTTCTGATCGTGGCCATTGCCGGTTATTTTGTCATTCGTATTTTCGTACAAGAAGTGAAACCTGGCGTCCGGCGTGCCACCGAGGGCACATTAGTGGATACCGCCACACTACTGGCTCAGTTTGCCCGGCAAGATATGCTGCTGGATAACGTTGCCAGTGGTCAATTGGCACAAGCGTTTGCTTCGCTAAATTTGCGGCCAATAGGTGCCAATATTGAAGGTATTCGCAAGGATCGTAACGAATATCGCGTTTATTTGACGGATGCCGACGGACGGGTGGTTTTTGATTCATCCGGTAAAGCGGTAGGGCAAGATTATTCGCGCTGGAATGATGTCTGGCTGACGCTACGCGGTGAATATGGTGCTCGCAGCACCCGTACCAACCCCGCAGATGAACAAAGTTCGGTCATGTATGTAGCAGCACCGGTCATGGCTGAAAACAAAATCATCGGGGTGCTCAGTGTGGGTAAACCCAATATTTCCATGGCACCCGTTATCAAACGCAGTGAGCGTAAGATCTTGTTGGCTGGTGGGGTCTTGCTCGGTATTGCCCTGTTGATTGGCTTGGGCTTCGTATGGTGGATAAACCGCTCTATCGGCAAATTGGTAGATTACGCTGAGCGGGTTGCCGAGGGGCAGGTTGTGGCGCTGCCAGCGATGGGCAGTAGCGAGTTGCATGATTTGGCCCGCGCACTGGAGAGTATGCGTCTTAAATTGGATGGCAAAGCCTACATTGAACAATATGTTCACACCATGACTCATGAGCTGAAAAGCCCATTGGCGGCCATTACCGGTGCGGCTGAACTGTTACGTGAGTCGCCCCCGCCAGCCACGGCACAGCGGTTTATTGTTAATATTGAGCAGCAAAGTGCACGCATCCGGCAACTGGTAGATAAAATGTTGGTGCAGGCGCGGCTCGAAAGTCGGGTCGATTTACAGTTTTCTCCATTGGATATCAGTCACATACTTAAACAAACCTTCAGTGCGAAAGAGGCACAGGCTGTCCGCCGCGGTATTTGCCTGCAACTGAAACGCGCCGATAGCGCAATATTAACCGGGGATGGGTTATTACTCAGCCAGGCGCTGACCAATCTGATTGATAATGCACTGGATTTCACGCCTTTGGGCGGGGCCGTGATACTTAGTGGCGAGCGGCATGAGGGGGAGTATCTGATAACGGTTGAAGATAATGGCAGCGGTATTCCCGATTACGCTCAAGAGAAGATTTTCGATCGTTTTTATTCGCTGCCAAGGGCCGATAGCCCGAAAAGTACCGGGTTGGGGCTGAATTTTGTGCGCGAGGTTGCCGCTATTCATCGTGGGCGGATTTCGCTGGAAAACCGCTTGCCACAAGGGGTTAGTGCCTATTTAGCGCTACCGCTGGAGGCAGCATGATTGGCTGACTTCACGTTCACTTCACATAGCCTCATTCTGCTTTCACTTCACTGACTTAAGCTGCTCCCCTGACCTTAAAAGGAGCGCAAGTCATGTTCAAGTCCGTACTATTTTGGAAAATAGCCACATTGCTGGGCTTAATTCTATTGATGATGATCCCGAAAGAGATGTTACTGAACGTTATCTCTGAACGCAGTGGTTATCGGCAAAGTGTTATCGATAAAGTCAGTGACAGCACCAGCCGATCGCAGAAGATCCTTGGTCCGCTAATTGTGGTGCCTTACAGCGAATGGGTAGAAAGCGAAGTTGATGGCAAGAAAAAGAGAGAGCGGATTAATCGTAGCCGCTACATACTGCCAGAGGTCATGACTGTTAGCGGTGCGCCAGATGTTGATGTGCGGCGATTGGGTATTTATAAAGCGCAAGTCTATCAAGGGGCGCTTAATTTCAACGCGCAATTTGACGCTACTGCATTGGACGACTTGATACATGACGGCGTCACTATCGGCAGACCGTCACTGGTGGTGGCGCTGAGCGATTCGCGGGGTATACAGCAAATTTCGCCACTCACGATGGGCAGCCAAAAAATCAACTTCGAACCCGGTGCTTTCCTGGGGCGGACTGCGAACGGTGTGCATGCCGAGCTATCATTGGCGCAGCTTCAACAGAAAAAATTTGATATTAGTTTTACACTGACGCTGACTGGCACCAATAGCCTGTCGGTAGTTCCTATCGGGCGTAGCAGTGAGTTAACCTTGCAAAGCAATTGGCCGCATCCTAATTTTGTCGGCGAGTTTTTACCGTTGCAGCGCAAGGTGGACGAAAAAGGCTTTCGTGCCCACTGGAGCACTAACTGGCTGGCTAACAACATAAATATCAACTTTGCGAGTGATGACCCACATGTCGATTTCAATGCTTTACCCGCTTTTAGCACCAGCTTGATTGAACCGGTCGATCACTACCAATTAACCGAACGAGCCATTAAGTATGCCATTCTGTTTATTGGTCTCACTTTCTTCAGCTTCTTCCTGTTCGAAAGCCTGACCTCACTGCGTGTGCATCCGATTCAATATCTATTGGTGGGGGCGGCTCTGGTGCTGTTCTACCTAATGTTACTGGCGTTCTCTGAACACCTTGGTTTCACGCTGGCTTACACTATCGCCAGCTTGAGTTGTAGCTTGTTGATCGCTATCTACCTGAGTGCGGTGCTGGGCGGGTGGCTGCGCGGTGGGTTGTTTGCTGGTGGTTTATTGCTGTTGTATGGGGTTTTGTTTGGCTTACTGCAATCGGAAGACAATGCATTGTTACTTGGCGCAGGGTTGCTGTTTATTATTCTGGCCGCGGTGATGGTACTAACACGGCGTTTAGACTGGTATCAAGTGGCTAACCCGCAGCTATTAACTGGGCAGAAATCGAGCGAGACCAATACCGATAAGACAGTGGATAAACCGGTAGCAGTAGGGGGGAGCAATACCGACGCGTTCCGCTTATGGGATTGATATAACGCAAGGGATACAGAAGCGGGCACATCAAGTGCCCGTTTGGCTGACTACAGCAGTGCGTCCATCTCTAAGAGAATTTGATCACACCACTGTTCGATGCGCTCTTCGCTCAAGTCGTATTGATTCACTTCGTCCAATGCTAAACCAACAAAGTGTTTACCATCGGCGCTGAGTGGTTTTGGGCTAGTAAATTCAAACCCTTCTGTCGGCCAAAAACCGATAAACTTCACGCCCAGTGGGGCGATATGATCGTGCAACATACCAAGAGCATCCAGGAACCATTCGCTATATCCGAATTGATCGCCCATACCATACATGGCGACAATCTTCCCCTTCAGATTAAGCTGCGTTAACTGTGGCCAGATGGCTTCCCAATCTTCCTGTAACTCGCCGAAATCCCAGGTAGGGATGCCTAAAATCAGGATGGAGTAGGCTTCCATCAGTTGGGGGCTGGCATCCTTCAGGTTGTGCAAATCAACCAAATCTTCGCCAAGAATATCGCGGATTTTTTCTGCTACCATTTCGGTATAGCAGGTGCTGGAGCCGTAAAAGAGACCAATCTTCATGATGTATAGCCATAGCATTACTAATAAGGAATAGCATCGAGTGTACCAGATTTGTCTCGTCATCAGGCATAATGGCGCTTGAGTTCAATCAAAGAGAGAAACAGTAATGCAGCAGCAAAATAACCCGCTGATTGAACAGTTTCTTGATGCCTTATGGCTGGAAAGAAACCTGGCCGAGAATACACTGGCGTCATACCGTCTGGATTTACATGCTTTAACCGGATGGTTAGAACATCACGGCAGTGATTTATTGCGTGCAGGTTCGCAGGACTTACAATCCTTCCTTGCTGAGCGCATTGAAGGCGGCTATAAAGCCACCAGTTCGGCACGCTTACTCAGTGCGATGCGTCGCCTGTTCCAATATTTATACCGCGAAAAGCTGCGTGAAGATGACCCAACAGCACTGCTCTCATCACCTAAACTGCCGCAGCGCTTGCCTAAAGATTTAAGTGAAGCGCAGGTTGATAGGTTGCTCAACTCACCCAATGTTGATATCCCGCTAGAATTGCGCGATAAAGCCATGCTGGAAGTGCTCTATGCCACCGGCTTGCGAGTCTCTGAACTGGTCGGGTTGACCATCAGTGATGTTAGCTTGCGTCAGGGGGTGGTGCGGGTCATTGGTAAAGGAAATAAAGAGCGGCTGGTGCCATTGGGCGAAGAAGCGGTGTACTGGATTGAAAACTACATGGAGCACGGGCGTCCATGGTTGATTAATGGTCAATCGCTAGATGTGCTGTTCCCTAGCAATCGTAGCCAACAAATGACCCGACAGACTTTCTGGCATCGCATCAAACACTATGCGATCCTTGCAGGTATCGATAGTGAACGGCTTTCACCCCATGTTTTGCGGCACGCTTTTGCCACGCACCTACTGAATCACGGTGCAGACCTGCGTGTGGTACAAATGTTACTGGGCCACAGTGATTTGTCGACAACCCAGATTTATACCCATGTAGCTACGGAACGTTTGAAACAGCTACATCAACAGCATCATCCACGCGCATGATTGTTTTGAAGAAAAACGATGTTGCGTGGAAAGAGATAGGATTCATAAATGAGAAAAAGTTTATTGTTACTGCCGGTGTTAATCGCCGCATTCGCCGGCCCGGTTAACGCAGATGATGCCGCTATCCAGCAGACGCTAAAAAAATTAGATATTCAGCAAGCTGATGTCCAACCTTCGCCGATCCCAGGTTTGAGCACGGTGATGACCGAAAGCGGGGTGCTTTATATCTCGGCCGACGGTAAACATCTGTTGCAAGGCCCGCTGTATGATGTGAGCGGTAGCCAGCCCGTTAATATAACCAATCAGATGCTGGTGAAAAAGCTTGAAGCATTGAGCAGTGAAATGATTGTGTATAAAGCACCACAGGAAAAACATGTTGTTACGGTGTTTACCGATATCACCTGTGGGTACTGCCATAAGTTGCATGAGCAGATGAAAGACTATAACGCGCTGGGCATTACCGTGCGTTATCTGGCGTTCCCACGTCAGGGCTTAAGCTCTCAGGCAGAAAAAGATATGCGATCCATCTGGTGTATGGCTGATCGTAATAAAGCTTTCGATGATGCAATGAAAGGCACTGAGGTATCACCAGCTACTTGTAAAACAGACATTAGCAAGCATTACCAGCTCGGCGTACAGTTTGGTATTCAGGGCACGCCTGCAATTGTGCTGCAAAATGGCACTATCGTTCCGGGGTATCTGGAGCCGAAAGAGATGTTGGCAATGCTGAATAAGCATCAGGCTTCCTTAAAAGCGGCGGGTTAATCACCCGTGACACTCAAAACTCAACTTCGTCGTCGTGAGGCGGCGGATGACAGCCATTTACCCGCGCAATTGCACCCGTTACTGCGCCGTCTCTATGCCAGTCGTGGGGTTAAAACTGCGACAGAACTGGAACGGGGCGTGAAAGGTCTATTGCCCTGGCAGCAACTCGATGGCATTGACGCAGGGGTTACCCTGTTACAGCAAGCGCTGGCTGACAAACGGCGTATCGTGATTGTCGGCGATTTTGATGCCGACGGTGCCACCAGCACTGCATTGGCAGTACTGGCTTTGCGCAGCATGGGTGGCAGTAATGTTGATTACCTGGTGCCCAATCGCTTTGACGATGGCTACGGGCTTAGCCCGGAAGTGGTTGAACAGGTCGCTGCCCGTGGTGCGGAATTGATTGTCACGGTCGATAACGGCATTTCTTCTCATGCCGGGGTGGATTTGGCCCATACCTTGGGCATTCAGGTACTGGTTACCGATCACCATCTGCCGGGTGAAACCTTGCCAGCGGCTGAAGCTATCATTAATCCGAACCTGGTTGGTTGTGATTTTCTCTCCAAATCACTGGCTGGGGTGGGTGTTACCTTCTATCTGATGTTGGCATTGCGCGCCCGTTTGCGTGTGAGCGGGTGGTTTGAGCAACGTGCTTTAGCGGAGCCAAATCTGGCAGAACTGCTGGATTTAGTGGCGCTGGGGACGGTGGCTGATGTGGTGCCACTGGATGCCAATAACCGGATTCTGGTCCATCAAGGATTAAGCCGAATTCGTGCGGGGAAATGCCGTCCAGGGGTCCGCGCACTATTGGAAGTCGCCAACCGCGATGCCCGTCAATTGGCTGCCAACGATCTGGGCTTCTCCCTTGGCCCACGGCTTAACGCTGCCGGTCGCCTTGATGACATGTCTATTGGGGTCGCACTTCTTCTCACTGACGATATCGCTCAGGCCAGAGCTTTAGCAATCGATCTGGATGCCCTTAATCAAGCGCGCCGAGAGATAGAGCAGGGGATGCAGGTTGAGGCGTTGCAACTGTGCGACCAACTGGAACGTACCAGCACTGAATTGCCCTATGGCATTGCGATGTATCATCCAGAATGGCATCAGGGTGTGGTAGGGATTTTGGCCTCGCGCATCAAAGAACGTTTTCATCGGCCAGTCATTGCTTTCGCCCCTGCGGGTGAGGGGTTACTGAAGGGATCGGGCCGCAGCGTAGCTGGGTTACATATGCGCGATGCGCTTGAGCGCCTGGATACATTGAACCCAGGGTTGATGCTGAAGTTTGGCGGCCATGCGATGGCGGCGGGATTATCATTGGAACAAGATAAATTCGATGAGTTCCGTCAGCGTTTTGCCGATTTAGTCGGTGAATGGATGGATGCCTCACAATTGGAAGGCGTTATTTGGTCCGATGGTGAACTGAAAGGCAACGAACTATCGCTGGAAACAGCGGAGTTGTTGCGCGATGGCGGCCCATGGGGGCAGTCCTTCCCTGAGCCAACATTTGATGGCAAATTCCGTATTTTGCAGCAACGGTTGGTGGGGGAACGCCATCTAAAACTGATGATTGAGCCGCTGAATGGCGGGCCGCTACTCGATGGTATTGCGTTTAATATCGATACCACCTTATGGCCGGACAGCAGCGTGCGTGAAGTTAAGCTGGCTTACAAACTCGATATTAATGAATATCGCGGTAATCGTAGTGTCCAGTTGTTGGTCCAGCATTTGTGGCCTTATTAGGCAACATTCAAATAAAACCCGATGAGCTGGCTTAGGCCAGTGATTCGGGTGAATAAGTCGGGTTAACGCCACTGTAATTTCAAGTAAGCAGGAAATATAGTCAACGAGCTATAAACCGCCGAACAGATCCGTTAGAATTACCAATTCTGTGCCCTAAATAATTCGAGTTGTAGGAACGCGGCAACTGAGTAAATTTCGAAGGATTGACGTCAGTCAATGATTCGGGTGAACGAAGACAGCCAACACTCATGCAGCTTGAAGTATGACGGGTATAATGACATTCCGTCATCTACGACTCAACGTAAGACTCAAAACCATGTTTGAAATAAACCCGGTAAAAAATCGAATTCAGGACCTGTCTGATCGGACAGACATTCTCAGGGGGTATCTTTGACTATGATGCCAAGAAAGAGCGACTGGAAGAAGTAAACGCCGAGCTGGAACAGCCCGACGTCTGGAATGAACCTGAGCGTGCGCAAGCGCTGGGTAAAGAGCGTTCTGCGCTAGAAGAGATTGTCTCGACCATTGATCAATTGGATCAAGGTATGGAAGACGTTTCCGGCTTGCTGGAATTGGCTATTGAAGCTGACGATGAAGAGACCTTTAACGAAGCCATTGCTGAGTTAGATATCCTTGACGGCAAGCTGGGCCAGCTCGAATTCCGCCGCATGTTTTCTGGTGAATATGATAGCGCCAACTGCTACCTGGATTTACAAGCGGGTTCTGGCGGCACAGAAGCCCAGGACTGGGCCAGCATGCTGCTGCGTATGTACCTACGCTGGGCTGAATCAAAAGGCTTCAAAACTGAAATCATCGAAGAATCTGATGGTGATGTTGCTGGCCTAAAGTCAGCCACCATTAAGATCATCGGCGATTACGCCTTTGGCTGGTTACGTACTGAAACTGGCGTTCATCGCCTGGTTCGTAAAAGCCCATTTGACTCCGGTGGCCGTCGTCATACCTCTTTCAGTTCTGCTTTTGTCTATCCAGAAGTTGATGATGATATTGATATCGAAATCAACCCGGCAGATCTGCGTATTGACGTTTACCGCGCATCCGGTGCGGGTGGTCAGCACGTCAACAAAACGGAATCTGCGGTACGTATTACCCACCTTCCAACCAATATCGTGACTCAATGCCAGAATGACCGTTCTCAGCATAAGAACAAAGATCAAGCGATGAAGCAGTTGAAGGCGAAGCTGTATGAGTTTGAGATGCAAAAGAAAAATGCTGATAAGCAGGTTTTGGAAGACAATAAGTCTGATATCGGTTGGGGTAGCCAGATCCGTTCTTATGTACTGGATGATTCCCGTATCAAAGATTTGCGTACCGGCGTGGAAACACGTAACACGCAAGCGGTACTGGATGGTGATCTGGACAAATTCATTGAAGCAAGTTTGAAAGCCGGGCTATGAGGAACTGAGATGTCAGAGCAAAAACCACAAGTCGCTGAGCAAGCGCAAGAACCAGAACTCAATAGTGAGTTACAAGCTCGTCGGGAAAAGCTGGCCTTGCTGCGGGAAAAGGGAATTGCGTTCCCTAATGATTTCCGTCGTGAGCACCTCTCTGACCAGCTACATGCTGAGTACGGGAGTAAAGAGAATGAAGAGTTAGAAGCACTGAATATCGAAGTCACCGTTGCTGGTCGTATGATGACCCGCCGTATTATGGGTAAAGCATCATTCGTCACACTGCAAGATGTCGGTGGCCGCATTCAGTTGTACGTTTCCCGCGATGATCTGCCGGAAGGCATTTATAACGAAGAATTCAAAAAGTGGGATCTGGGCGATATTCTGGGTGCTCGTGGCAAGCTGTTTAAAACTAAAACCGGTGAGTTGTCTATCCACTGTAGCGAACTGCGCCTGTTGACTAAAGCGCTGCGTCCGCTGCCGGATAAATTCCACGGCTTGGCTGATCAGGAAACCCGTTACCGCCAGCGTTATTTGGATCTGATCGCTAACGATGAATCTCGCCATACGTTCAAAGTTCGTTCGCAGGTGATGTCTGGTATTCGTAGTTTCATGGTGGAAAAAGGCTTCATGGAAGTCGAAACCCCTATGATGCAAGTGATCCCAGGTGGTGCCTCAGCGCGTCCGTTTGTGACTCATCACAATGCGCTGGATATCGATATGTACTTGCGCATCGCGCCAGAACTGTATCTGAAACGCCTGGTCGTTGGTGGTTTTGAACGTGTATTCGAAATCAACCGCAACTTCCGTAATGAGGGTGTTTCCCCGCGTCATAACCCAGAGTTCACCATGATGGAACTCTATATGGCGTATGCGGATTACAAAGATCTGATCGTGCTGACGGAAGAACTGTTCCGCACTCTGACTGAAACCGTATTGGGTAGCAGTGTGGTGCAGTATGGCGAGCAGACATTCGATTTCGGTAAGCCTTTTGCCAAATTGACCATGAAAGAAGCCATTTGCAAATATCGCCCTGAAACCAATGTGGCAGATTTGGACGATATGGACAAAGCTTTGGCCATTGCTGAGTCATTAGGCATTAAAGTTGAGAAGAGCTGGGGGCTGGGCCGCGTTCAATGTGAGATCTTCGAGGAGACCGCAGAGAGCCATCTGATTCAGCCAACTTTCATTACTGAATATCCAGCAGAAGTTTCTCCGCTGGCACGTCGTAATGATGATAATCCGTTTATCACTGACCGCTTTGAGTTCTTTATCGGTGGCCGTGAGATTGGTAACGGTTTCTCAGAGTTGAATGATGCTGAAGATCAGGCTCAGCGTTTTGCTGATCAGGTTAGCGCTAAAGAAGCTGGCGATGATGAAGCGATGTTCTACGATGAAGACTACGTCACCGCGCTGGAACATGGTTTGCCGCCAACTGCTGGTTTGGGCATCGGTATCGACCGTATGGTGATGTTGTTTACCAACAGCCACACCATCCGTGACGTTATCTTGTTCCCGGCTATGCGCCCGGTTAAATAAGTTATTGTGGTCACGGTAATCTATAAGGGTGCTGTAGCACCCTTTTTACTAAGCAAAATAGCCATAGTGATACTTGGTTTAATCTAATCGCTTAAAATACCGGCGCTTAGACCATATCTTCGCTTGCCCACGAGGAAGAACCGGTTATAATGCAAACCGCACACCGAAGCGGGTGTAGTTCAATGGTAGAACGAGAGCTTCCCAAGCTCTATACGAGGGTTCGATTCCCTTCACCCGCTCCAAAACTTCCTTAACGTATTAATTCCACTGTCTTTTTAAAAATCATACGTGATGGCACTCGTGATCCTCCTACAAAGGAGTGATACAGCCGATGGCTCAGCGTTATAATCTCTATCGACGTTCCAGCGGGATATACGTTCTGCGGATCACCGTTCCGGTTCGTTATCGTGCCCTGATAGGGCAGCGTGAAATACATTCATCTACCCGCACAACTTACCTTGCAAATGCCAGAGTGATCGCCGCGCGTTTGCTGGAGAAGTGGTATGCGTCTCTGGAAGAGTTCAGACAATTGGATAAAGAGAAGATTCGGGGTAATGCCCCACTGTTAGCTGGCGCTGGTAAAATCAGCCTGTCATTGTTTTGTGAGTCATTTGGGGTTGAGCTTGAGACGGTCATTCAGCATCTACTGGCGAACAACGTTCCGGTCTATTGCTTTGCTGAAGGGCGGACAGCTTTCCAAATCGAAGATTACACTGAAGTGGAGCGAGAAGATAACGGTGGTTTTGTGCTCAACAACCTTGAGCAGAAAGGCATAGAGGGCGTAATCCGGGGCTACGTCCGGCTGTTTCATTCCAGTTATGCGTTTAAGCAGTTATTAGAGCATGGGTATACTGATGAGGGTGCGTTCAGAACGAATGGTGATAACCGTCTTTCTATCTGGCTGATGGATTTCCCTGGAGTCAGATTGGATGCAAGTTCTTTGTTTATCAATAATGTGCAGGCTGAGAATCTGCGTAGCATCTGGGATAAAGCGTTGGCTAAATCTGAACCGGAATTGCCTGTTCTATCATGTGTTCCTGCTCTTGTATCAGCGCCAGTTTCTCCAATTGTTGTAGTCACTAACCCGTTTTGTAACCCGATATACGCCGCTAAAACTATTTCTGAAGTTCTGGAGAAGTTTATTGGATACAAGAAGACAGGGGATTTTAAACTTGCCAGTGAGAATAAAATTCGTTCGCGGATAGCTCACTTTATCGAAGTCATGGGCGACTTAACGCTTGCAGATTTAGATCGCGATGTAGTGAAAGATTACGTTGTCAAAATGCAGAATATGCCCGGTAATTTGTATTTGATGCGGCGTAGGTATGATGCTGAAGATTTTAACCAGCTTATCGAAAAAGCACTTGCTGCTGATGAGCCAAAAATGACTAAAGATGCTATAGAGCGCCATATAGCATCAATGGGGGCGATGTTGGAATGGGCACGCAAGGAAACCTACCTGATCGCTAACCCTACGGAAAACGTCTTAGCGAAACGTAAGAGAACAAGTAAAGATCAAGATAAGCGTAATCAATTCACTGATGATGAGTTAGAACTAATATTTTCCGCTGATTGGTTTAAAAAAGGCGCAGGTATACCAAATAAATTTGGGCGTTATATCAACTTTCGCCCTTATCACTATTGGCTACCATTGCTGGCTTTGTATTCCGGTGGTCGAATCAATGAACTGTGCCAGCTTTACATTTCTGATATTCGGATGAGCGAAAATAGTGTTGCGTATTTAGATTTTAACCTAGATACCCCGGATAAAGTTGTGGATGACGAAATGGAAGCTGACAAGTCATTGAAAAATATCAATTCTCAGCGACAGATGCCAATACATCCAGAACTCATTAAACTTGGTTTTCTCAAATATGTAGAAGCGTTGAAAGCGAACGGACAAGAACGCCTTTTTCCTGAATTAAAACATAATGAAATTAAAGGTTATCGCGGTTATGCATCGAAATGGTTTAACGAGAATTACCTCGGGAAACAACTTGAACTGCCACGCAACGGGAAGAGGGTTTTCCACTCACTTCGTCATAACTATGTTAACCACCTCGACAGGCTGGAATTAAGCGAGCGTATGATCGCGCAGTTGGTCGGTCATGCTCGTGGTAGCACAACTGCAATGACGACTTACCGCAAAGACCGGGCAGTTGAAGAACAATTCGATGCTATCTCTAAGTTAACCTACGACCTTCCTGATATTAAACCATTTGATGTCAAAGCGGGGCTTAAAGCTTTGAAGGATGCTTTACGCAAGCAGAGGCCGTGATATGTATTCGCTCACGTGCCATGGGAAGCTCTCTGGCACGTTTTCTATAAAGGGGCGTAGATTTGCAGGTTTCAGATTTGTAGCGCTCTCTGGGGTGTTTGGTCTAGTTGGTTTAACAGAACATATGCAGTCCACTGTTTGAGAATATTTTAGTTTTAGTTCTCAATCTTTGTGCTCCAGAGTTGTTCCATCCTTTTCAGGCTCTGGTATTGTTGTTTTAAAGCACTATCAGGTGCATCAGTAGCTACCCTGTCAAACAATTCCCTGTTTGTGTCTTTGAATGCTTCATTCAGTAGCAGAGTGGTCATTTCATGCTTGGCTTGCATCTGCCTAAACTTCGCAAAATTCCTGTCCGCTCTCCGCTCACTACTGTAAATCCAATACCCCAAATACAGTGAGAAAATGGACATGGATACAACAACGGAAATGACAGGCTTAAAATCGTAGTGAAAGCCCACAAAAAGGCCTGTTGCAGCACCAACACACATTAAGACAACGGAAAATATCATGGTTTTTAGAAAAAGCTCCGTTTTTCCCATAGAACACCTACCATTAAAAGAATTCATGATTTGAGCCATTATGCCACTATAAGGATGATTCTGCCGCCTCCGAAGTTTTTAAACGCTATGCCTGAGAGGGGGACTGGCAAACCTAGGGCTTCCACTTTTCGGCGCGACAATTTTTCCGGTAGCTTTTGTCGTATTGGTTGGGGGCTGGTGGGGGCTAAGCTGAAACTTCAAAACAACTGAGTTGTATTTTCTTCTTAACTTATTGTTTTGTTTTATATGTTTTATTTAAACCTCTTCTCTGGGGAGCAAAACTAGCCCAAGGGATCAATGCGATAATTTGCAGTGAGATCCTTGGCTAATCAGGCTTCCGGAGTTGTAACCTCTTCTCTGGGTCCCTGCTTGGATCGGCGATGTGAGCTACTCTGCTTTAAAAAAGACTCACCAGAGTAAGCCCTTTGCAAAACATGATAACTCACTATTGGATATTGGCTATGCAAGTCCAAGACTCAGCACCTCACATAACCTCACGCACTCTGGCATACGCCGCCTTTCGGAACTAGACCAGTGGGTAATAGTGCGACCCTCTTTTCACCCCGGCTCCGCTACGCTAGCGGCTGAGCCTTGTTGATACGCCATTCCGGGTAAGCGTCTGTATACCAAAACCCCGAAAATGTATTCTAATAGTAACATTTCGAATCTCAAGTTCAACATGATTTTGATTCTACTTGGTTCCCAGCAGCACAAGAGTGAGGTCTTCACCACTAGGCATTGATGCCAGTCCCGTGTCTTTACGCATTTCAACGGTCATCGAAATGAATGCGTCTCTTTGAGGTTTCGTCGCCATTGAGGCCCCCAGTCTCTCGAATTCTGCGAACGCTTCGATCACTCGTCTAGAACCGTAGAGACAGATCCTGGCTTTTGCATCAGCGACTTTGATGAATGCGTCCGAGCGCTTTTCATCTGCTATTTTTTTGTCCGGTATATGTCTGGTTTGGGCTTGCTCGCAAACGCCCTTCAAATAATCCATGTATGACTTTGTTTTCATGTCACGCAACGCTCGTTTGTATTCGATTTGACGAGTAAAAACGTATTGGAGAAAAGCACCGATAATAACTCCAGCGAAGGGTAAATATGGGAGGAGAGAATCCAGCATCTTCAGTTCCGTTATTTCTGGGAGGATATCTTTATCATGCCTCGTTTTTGGGATGAGTAGCTATAGCAGTTCAACTGCTGCCAACAAACGACCGTTTTCCGGCACCCCTTCGCAGGTATCTTCCGGGATGTTGAAAAATTAGCCTTGGCAATTGTTGGCAGGCGTCCTATTGTTGACACCGTTTTCTGACAGGTATTGAGAGGTGTTGAGAATGGCGATTTTCGGCTACGGGCGTGTCTCTACCGCTCAGCAAGATACGGAGAACCAGAGGTTGGAGCTTGAGCAAGCTGGTTGGATGTTTGACTTTTGGTTTGCCGATATTGTTAGCGGGAAAGTTCAGGCAATTCAGCGTAAGGCGTTTGCTGAAATGCTTGGCAAAATTCGAACCGGTGAAACGCTGGTAGTGGCAAAACTCGACCGTTTGGGGCGTGATGCTATTGACGTGCTCCAGACAGTCCGATTGTTATCTGATCGCGGCATCAAGGTGATCGTCCACCAGCTTGGAACAACTGACCTCACTTCTGCTGCCGGTAAGCTTCTATTGTCGATGTTGGCAGCGGTTGCGGAGATGGAGCGTGATCTACTGATTGAACGCACTCAGGCGGGTTTGTCGCGAGCAAAAGCCGAAGGCAAGAAATTGGGTAGACCTTCTAAAATCGCACCAGAAGCCCGTAGAGCGATTATAGAGAAAAAGAGTAGCGGAATCAGTGTCAGTGCGTTAGCGCGTGAATACGGCGTTTCCAGAGCAACTATAGCCGCGTTGCTTTAAACGTTTATTGCTTCTCGAAGCTCTTGGGCGACAACTCGTTGTATAGCGGTTCTAACTTTCAGACCGCAGGGCTTATCTCAGAGAAAGATTGCCAATACACTTAATCATTTGGGCATAACTACGCCTCATGGTGGAACTTGGCGATTGTCTCAGGTTCATGGAATAATCAGTAGGTTAGAAGAAAATGTGAAAGAAGAGACTCAGTTTAAAATGCTTTCGGTTGCGTTAAATGAATTCTTCACTTAAAACATAACGGTGTCGCATATGTCGATGTTTATGAGAGAGTTAAGTTAAATTGAAGAGCGTGTTCTTCTTTGTTCCAATGTCTTCGGTGGATGCGATACAGTCTAACCTTATGAATTGCTTATGAAATCTTCTTTCAGCGCATTGTATGAAAGATAGGAGGCAATTCTTATCTATAAAAATAACTGTTAGAGGCTATCATGGATGTCTTACAGGAAATATTGAAATGGTCTAGTTCCGAGCTACCCCTCTGGGCAAGAGACTGCTTAAGGAGACAATTGGCTTCTCCCTCATTGGAGGATAGTGATTATGAAGAATTATTGGAATTGATAAAGATTGAAAATAAAATATTGCCCTCCGATAAATTAGAATCTCTCCCCTTAAATAAGGATCATATTCCGGTTTCAGCGGTTAATGATCAAGTCATTAAGATTAAAGAACTAAGTAGTCTTGTTCACGTGAACAGGATTGCGCCTGACCAAAAAATTGCATTCTGTGATAATGGGATTACCATCATTTATGGTATGAATGGTGCGGGAAAATCAGGATACGGGCGAGTTCTCAAGCATGCATGTAGAGCACGAGATAAAGGTGGTGCGATACTCCCTAATGTAAACCTGCCTGGCTATTCATCCAATATACCTAACGGGAAATTTAAAATTTCTCTGAATGGGAAAGAACACGATTTACAATGGTCTTATAATTCACCATCCCCAGAATTGTTGTCCTCAATTAGTGTTTTTGATACTCTTTGTGCATCATCATATCTGAAAGAAGGCGAGGCTGCTTATTTACCTCGCGGTCTCGATATTCTTGAAGAATTTGCAAATATAATAATTCCTAAATTAGCAGAAAAAGTTTTAGCCGAGGCTAAGGCTATAGATGTGAATAAAGAGATAACTCAAATTTTTACAGATGGCACTAGTGTATCTGATATATGTAAAGTATTGGACCATAAAACAGATGTCGTAAAATTAAGAGATTTAGCCACTTTAAGTGATTCCGAGCTAAGTAGAGATAAAGAGCTAGATAGAGTTCTGGCAGAAAAAAATCCTGAGGAAAAGTATAAAGAATTACTAAGAAGTGTATCGCACATAAAAGAGCTTTGCGTTAGGATCAATAATCAAAGTAAGTTTATAAATAACGCGGCCATGACAAAGCTTAAGTCGTTGATCGAAGGCGTTACTAATGCAGAAAAGGCATTAAATGAGTCAGCGCAAAAACTTGCGGCCGGAGATGATTTATTGCCTAACACTGGTGAAGGTATCTGGAGAGATTTGTTTCTGTCTGCCAAAAAATACTCGCTCAGTTGTGCTTACCCAGGCCATGATTTTCCCTCCGTTGGTCGTGATGCAAAATGCGTTTTATGCCAGCAACCTATATCTGAAGCAACTGACAGAATGTTACGCTTCAATGAGTTTATTAATGATGATATATCTAAATTATTAGATGAAAGAAAATCTTCTCTAAAAACAGCTAGAGAAAAAATATATACTGCTACCCTTGATTTTAGTTTTAATGCTGCAATACATATTGAAATTGGCAATGAGCATAGCGAATTAATTGAAAGAGTTAATAAGTATCAAGAAGATATTATCAATACAAAGACTGCAATGCTTTCAATGATTGATAGTAAGAACTTCGCGAATATCGAATTTGATTATAATCCAATTTCAGAGCTAAGACTTCTGGCTGCTAGCAAGTTACGTGAAGCAAGGTTATATAAGCAAGCATCCAAAAAAAGAAAGATTGACGCTCTAATAAAGGAAAGTAAAGAACTCAAAGCACGAATTATGCTTGCGGAAAAATTAGAAGGCTTAATTTCTTTAGTTGGTAGGTTGAAGTTATATAACACTCTTAACTCAATTAGCTTTTCAGCATTATCAAAAAAAGTATCAGATAAATCCAAGTTGTTTGCAAATTCAATAATAAGTAATGCGTTAAAAAAAGATTTGGATGAAGAATTTTCTAAATTGGGTGTTTCTCATATAAAAACAGTTCTCAAACCAAGAGTTTCTAAGGGGAAGGTTTTTTATAGTTTGCTTTTGGATATACCTGTCTCAAATAAGGTGGATTTAATTTTGAGTGAAGGGGAACAGAGGGCTGTATCGTTAGCATCTTTTTTAGCTGAATTAAAACTTGCCAACCATTCATGTGGGATCATTTTTGATGATCCAGTATCTTCTCTTGATCATCATAGAAGAAGACGGGTAGCAACAAGATTGGTTGAAGAAGCAAAAAATCGGCAGGTAATAATCCTCACGCATGATATCGCTTTTTTGAGCGAGTTAATATTTGCTACCGAGAAAAATAATGTCGATAGCTTAATACATCACCTGCAATGGACTGGAGATTTTTCAGGCTGCGTTTATGATGGTTTACCTTGGGACAAGGTCAGCTATAAAACCAGAGTTGAAAAGTTAAAACAAGAATCTCGGCAATTAGATCCTTGGCCTGTATATCCCAGTGCTGAGCAAGATAACTCGATGCGAAGATTATATAGCCGTATGAGATCAACGGTTGAGAAAATGGTTGAAGATGTGATATTCGCTGGGATTGTGGTTAGATTCAGTGAAATTATAGGAGTTGGCAATTTACATAAATTAAGTGGGCTTGAGCGAGAATGTTGTATTGCGATTTCTGAACTCTGGTCAAAATGCCATCGTATTACTGATGCTCATGATCAACCTGCATACAAACAGACAGCGTTACCAAGCCCTGATGAATTTCGAGCAGATTTAGAGCTTATTTTAGATTTAGCAAAAAAAGCAGCAGCGACTCAGATTAAAAAATAGTTAATCTTTAAGCATTCAGGGAAGAATTCCCTGAATGCTTTCATTCAAATGAAGCCGCGATGACTTCCCCAGTGTTGGCGTTAAAAACACAAAAGTATTGCAATGGTATCAGCATATTCATGCTGTTAATGGCCTTAGCCTGTTGTCCAAATGCTTGAATCGTTTTCTTTTGCTCGTTGTGCCAAAGGTAAGTGTCGAAAACTGGCCGCGCTTCACTTTCCTGCCACACATGGCGAAACGCTGCTTTCTTGTCCATTACCTGCTTGCACTCTTTGACGGGGTTGTGGTGCGCTTTTGCATAGCATTCCGGGGCGCTACCTAAGCACAAGGTCTTGTGTTTCGCTGCCGGGTGTTCTGCGCTTACAGCGGAAAATGCACATACGCCCAGCACCAATGAGAGGGTTCCAAGAATTCCACATGAAACTGCGCGTAGCGTGCTGATCTGACGTTTTGAAAAAATGCGAGCAACAAATCCATAGCTGACGCAACTAAGCGCGACACCCGCCACCATTGGTAATAAAAAACCTGATCCCGCCATGATTCCCTCCTTTTCAAAAACACATTACGCCTACTAGCGAATGTTGGGGACGACCAACCGATGACGATCATAATACTTTGTGGATTTTAAATGTCACTATTGGTTTTCATTCTGAATCATTGAGGGTTGTCATGAGGCAGGCGGCTAATAATGCGAGTGACTCAGCCCGCTGAAGTTAGGGTTGATTCAAAATGTCTCATATGGAGCGTGGCCTTACAGTAGTCAAAATTGCACATTCAGTGCATGAAAAAGAACTTGAGAATACAGTTTGGCGAGCGGGTAAAAGAACTGCGTATAGCCACCGGAATGAGCCAAGAAGCGTTTGCTGATCGGTGTGGGTTCGCACGCAGCTATATGAGCCGAATCGAACGTGGTGGCTCTAACGCTTCTCTTGATGCGATTGAAGTGCTGGCTGGCGCTTTAAATGTCGAGCCGTGGCGATTGTTGGTGTCTGACTTGTCCGAAGATACCGACCCGGAATTACTGGTTCCATACGCAGCCGATGGTTCCTGTTTTCACCCCGGTTTGGCGAGCACCCGTGATGGTTCGTTTGGAGTAGGTGATAAAGCTGCTCAGAAGCGTTTTGGCACGTTTTCCGAAGCTCTCGACTATCTACGTAGTATGGAGACGGCAAAATGGCGTAGGCCCAATGCCAGTGGCAACTGGGGCATTGTGTCAGCGGTGCGTTGGGACAAACTGAGAAAGTAGCTTAACTGTAAGTTTATGAATCTTAACGCTGT
This sequence comes from Yersinia intermedia, assembly GCF_900635455.1. Classification (NCBI taxonomy): domain Bacteria; kingdom Pseudomonadati; phylum Pseudomonadota; class Gammaproteobacteria; order Enterobacterales; family Yersiniaceae; genus Yersinia; species Yersinia intermedia. The sequence goes on from NZ_LR134116.1 coordinate 918,146, forward strand.
ATGGATGAACAGTGTCCATTAGGCGCTGATAGTCCCACGTTTCATCAACTTATCGTTTCTATAAGAGCGAATGAAACGCCAAAATTCAGGTGCATTACGTAGGCGTTACGGTGGCGTTTGACTTTGGGGTTGAATAGGAGAATTCATATAAATAACATTGAGTTAAATGGCATTTCTGAACAAGTTCTGTCGGGTTTAAATTCGTTTCAAAATCCGAAAGCAGTGGCGTTTACTTAACGTCCATGCAGTTGCGCAGGAATGTTGTAGTTCCTCCTACAAAACCCTCCTACAATGCGTCAAGTTTTTGTTAATAAATCCATGGGATTACGAGATCTTTGGAGCGGGGGTGATTTCCCTTCACCCGCTCCAATCTAACGTCTCGCAGTATCTCCCGAAGTACATCAAACCCAGTAAATCCGCACTTCTCAGGCTAATCTAGTTATTCCTATATACATGTTCGTCTATTGAAATCTACTTATAGCGGGGGGTATATATGGGGATATTAAATTGTACCCACCTAAAAGGTACCCTCAGATAATCTAACTTTATGCCTACATTTAATCACTATGGCTTAGCACTGTTAAACCCCAGTTTCGCTTATCACTGGTTCGCCCAGTTGTTTCATACCAGCTATCGTCAATGCACTTCGCAGACATAAACCATGAAGTGCACCAAACACCGCTGGGAGCTACCCTGGTGCGTTTTTAATTCCAGGCAATGAAAAGTCATAGTGTGGCGTTAAGGTGAGCTCTGAGTGCGCCAGGTGAAACCTTGCACCTATGCTTTCAGCTAAAATAGATATAAGCCATCACAGCCAAGATAACTATTGCGGCATAACGCAAAATTCGCTCGCGGTTCCTGATGAACCATGTTCGTTCGTAACGTAGTGGTGTGCAAAAAGGTGTTACCCATTTGAGATATTCTGCGTTGATGCTACTCAATACCTCTTTGGATTCATTCAGGTTACTACCGAAAACATACTGACGTTGTAGTAAATCAGCCGACAATGACTAATCGTCTCTTTGTCACTCACTAATTTATCTTCATTAATAAAATCAAAGTGATCGATAACGATTTGGTATGAGGCTTGTATATTTTTACTGGTTACAAAAGCATCACAGGTGATCAGATCATTTTTAGCCAGGTATTTCAGGAGATCAATCTTCTGAGTTACCTGCAAATTATCAACCAGTTGCTGCCTGAGCGCTTTATCAAATGGCCGGATATATCCAAGTTTCGGATCAATTTCAGCGCCAAACGACTCATATCGGTAAAACTCCCCTTCCATAGGTTTGCCGCGCCAGTCAAAGCGCACATAACCATCTGGTTGAGTCTGGTAACAATTGGATATTGGCATAAACATCCTTGATAAAAGGCGATGATGACATTCGTAAGCAGTTCATTGAACTAGGTAGGTGCGGATTTTGCAACACAGTTTATCGTGCAGATATAAGGATTGATTTTCCGTCGCCGCCGTTTTTGAACGCTATACCTGAGAGGGAGCTACCGAACCCAGGAGATCCACTTTCCGCGCCCAATTCTCCCGGCAGCTTCCCTCATAGCTTGAGGTTGTTTTCCTTTGCCCACTTTCTTAACCTGCCGCAGGCATTGGAGTAGGGGGAAGATGTATTGAAAGAAATCATCCTTCCCATTGTCCATTTGCCATACCACGCTTTTCCATACAGGTCATTGCCAGATCGCTGATTGATCAATTCAACGATTTCGCTTTTAGCGTTCTGTAGTTGGCTGCTTAGCGAGCGTAAATCCAAATCGCTATAGTCGCGATAAAACTTTTGGGCGAGAAGACCCAGTTGGTTCCATTTATAACCTGTTTCCGGGAAATCAACAGGCTTTCCCTCTTCATCAAGCGTTATCCATTTGATAACTAAATTGTTCCAGCCAAGTAAGTAGGAGACAAGATTGCAAACACTCATTACAGTGTCTTTTGCATGCCCTTCCATTGATTCATCTAATGCTAATTCGGGTGGAATTGATGCGAGGTAACCTGACAATTTATTGAAGTTTTTGTCTATTGCCAACAGGAGTTCTGATTTGGTTTGTGGCACACCCATGAGAATTCCCTCCCTAGTTGTTGGGATATTCAGCGAGTTTGGCAACAGAGGGGGGCTTACGCGAGCACTTTCTGGAAAAGATGTGAGAGAAAACGCATTATTAATCTGATTAGATTGTATTTTTCCTTTTTAACTTATTGTTTTATTTTGTAAACCTCTTCTCTGAACATGAAATTATGCTCGATACCCTGAGCACGTTAACGCATATATCGGCATACTGAAAGGAGCGATCTTCATGTTCCTCACTTCAAAACCAGCCAAAACACCAGGAACGATAAAACACCCGATACGTTAGGTTCTGTTGGCAATAGCTGGCGACGAATCAGGTGCTTAAAGATCATATTCACTCGCTATTTACGGCTAGAAGGTGATTGTTTTTACGCTGAATAACCTGCAAAAGAAGGAAGAGTGATTCTCTCTGATCTGTTTGTTTATTCGCAGTTAAAAAGTAATGAAACCAAAGTAATTAACTGTATTCTGTTCTTATGCCAAATATCTATCGGTATTCCCTATGTTGATAGCCTACTTAGATGCGTTAAATATTTTGAGCACGCCTGTTTGGCTCGTTTTACCCAAAAATCAGGAAATACTTTTTGCTAATAAGGAAGCCCGAGCAATTGCAGGTGATAGCCCACTCCAGTTACTGCGCAATGGCCGGTTTTCAGCACATGCGCAGCAGCATCTGGATGCATACCTGCCCGCTTTGGCAGATGAAGATCAAATCGTTGAAATTTGGACTATTCAAACAGAAGGCAATAGCTTTCCCCTAAGTTGTCGGCTCTCTTTGACACAACTGGAAGCCTACGGAGACGTTATTGTTTTCGAAGGGCTTTATATTGCCGGTGCGGAGGTCACTCGCCCCAATGTTGGTCGGCTGTGCTCGAAGCCCTACTGCCGCGACGAACGGGGTTTCTATGAGCAATTTTTCGACACCAATACGGCCCCGATGTTATTGATTGATCCATCGGACGATGGACAAATTGTGGATGCTAATCAAGCGGCAACCCGTTTCTATGGTTATTCCCGGGATGAGATGTGTATGAAACATACTTGGGAAATTAATACCATGGGTAAGGATGTATTGCCCGTAATGCGTGAGGTAGCCAAGCTGCCCGGTGGGCACAAGCCTCTTAATTTCATCCATAAATTAGCCGATGGAAATACCCGCCATGTGCAAACTTATGCCGGCCCCGTTGAGTTGGATGGTATGCGGCTAATGCTTTGTATTATTCATGATATTACTGAACAAAAGCGCCTGGAACAGGCATTAGAAGATGCGGCCTTACGGGATCCACTGACCGGCTTGGGGAATCGGCGGCAATTCTTTAATCTTGTCGAGCATGCTAATGCACAAAGCCAACGTTATGCACAAGGCTTCAGCTTGATGTTGGTTGATGCAGACCATTTCAAGCAAGTTAATGATCAGTTCGGGCATCATAAGGGTGACGAAGTCCTGATATTGCTGGCAAGAACCCTGGAATCCCGAATTCGTGAAAGTGACATGATTTTCCGTTGGGGAGGCGAAGAGTTTGCCATTTTACTCCCTTCAACCAATTTAGCTGGCGCATTACAAGTGGCGGAATCTATTCGTGAGGCCGTTCAGTTAGTGTGTCAACCCAATCTACCGCAACTCACTGTCAGTATCGGTGTGGCACAGCATCAGGTTGGTGAGGATTCCGATAGCTTATTCAAACGTATGGATGAAGCCCTTTACCGCGCTAAGGCGGCAGGGCGCAATAGAGTGCTGGTGGCATAGGCCGATGAGGGGGGATTAGCTGACCTCCCTTTACCAATAACTCACCGCTCTATGAACAGAGTAGTTTTGCCGTTGTATTTATCTATTCCAGCGGCAAATGATCGAGTGGTTTTACCTCGCGCAGGACGAAGGTGGTTTGCATCTCTTTAATGCCCGATAATCGGCGGATGACGGACATGGCGAAAGTGGAGAAGCTATCGAGGTCTTCCGCGACCACTTGCAGCAGGAAGTCAGCATCTCCGGCGACAGCATAGCAAGCGATAACCGGCTTTAACTCCCCCACCTGCATTTCAAATAGCTTGGCTTCTTCCTCACTGTGGCTGTCAATTTTAACCCGAATAAATGCCAAAATACCCAAACCAATTTTTCGTCGATCGATATTGGCCTGATAGCCGGTAATAACGCCGCTTTCTTCTAATTGTTTCACCCGCCGCCAACAGGGGGAGGTTGCCATTCCCACTTTATCGGCTAGTTCTTGGTTAGTCATACGGCCAGCATGCTGTAACTGTTTCAGTATTTTAATATCTGCCGGTGTTATGAGTGATGATGGCATTTTCTACCTAATTATTATTTTATTTGGGAATGTATTACCAATATTAGCTGAATCCAGGTGATAAAAGAAAGCACTTACCTGCCAGCGAGGGATATGATTATTGATATACATTATCGGTAAAAGGACAGTGGCTGTGGCAGAGCAAATGCGGATCGCGATTATGGTTAACCCTGAACTCCCTATTGGTTTAATTGCCAATACCACCAGCGCGGTAGGTATTGGGTTAGCGGCAAAATTTCCGCAACTGGCAGGGGCAATGTTGTCCGATTCAGGGGGGAAAGAAATTGATGTTAGCTCAAAATTACCGGTACCTATTTTACAGGCAAATGCTTTGCAGATGAGAGAGGTGCTGTTGAAAGCATTGACGGCTAGCCATGAACGGGCAATTGTGCCTTTTCCGGCATTTGCGCGCGCAATGCACAGTTTTCAGGATTATGCCGATACGTTCCCGCTACGTTCTCTTTGTGATGAGCCGCTAGACGGTTTGGGATTGGTCGGGCCGGAGAAATGGGTTCGTTCATTGACTGGCGCGTTAAAACTGCTGCGCTAGTCAGGCAGGTTATTGATGGAAAAGAAACGGGTTCTGACATGGAACCCGTTTCTATGTTGACTATCAGTGGGTTAAGTTAACTGACTTAATTGTAAGACGTTACCGGCGATGCCGTTGATATACAATTTGCGATGTTCATTCGCGGGCAGATTAACGGATAATTCACGCCAAGCCGGTTGATAGCTGCCAGTGCGCGCAAAGGTGATATCAATGCGGTGGTTATCGGTAGTCACCTGCCAACTCAGCCATAATGCATAGCCTTGCTGCCAGCGGTGGCTTTCGCCATCATCTTCAAACAGCATTCCACTCGATCGCCCCGCGCCTTTAGTGGGGTAGAGTGCCAACTCGCGTTGCGAGTCCAACTTGGCATTAACAAAGGCGATGCGCCGTGACAGCGGCAGCGCTGCACCGGCTCGGACCAATAGTGGCAAACGTTCCAGTGGTGCATCAAGGGTGATTATCTGCCCACCGCCATACCATTGGCCACTGTGGAAGCAATACCAGCCACCATTATTATCAGGCTGGCTATTATCAGGTAAGTACACTTCTCGCTGGCGTTGTCCGGCCTCTACCACACTGGCAACCAGCAAATCGCGGCCCAGCATAAAGTCGTCATTTTCTGTAAACGTGCCGCTATCGTGTTCATGATCGAGGAAAGTAGGGCGTAACATAGGCTCATCATCATGGGTGGCCTGCCACTGTAAGGTGTAAAAATAGGGCAGTAACCGATAACGTAGCGCCATAGCATCACGGATCATCGGCGTGGCGGCAGGGTACATCCAGGGCTCATTTACAGTGTGATCGTCATTCCATGAGTGAATAGTAAATCGTGGATGCATCACGCCGTTTTGTACCCAGCGGATAAATAGCTCTGCTTCTGGTTTATCACCCGAAAAACCGCCGACATCATGACCGAGATTGTATAACCCTGACAGGCTCATCCCCAGCCCCATGCGGATGTTATAGCGCAGCGTTTGCCAACTGGTCCGGTTGTCACCACTCCAGGTCTGGGCGTAGCGTTGCATACCGGCACAACCAGAACGTGATATCAAATACGGGCGTATATCTGGTGCAAATGCTTGTTGAGCCTCCATTGAGGCCCGCATCATCAGCAAAGGCATTACCGGTCTGATATGTTTGATAGCGATAGATTCACCGAATCCATTGCAGCGCGCTTCACCATCCCACACTTCATATTCATTATTATCATTCCAGGTTGAGCCGATCCCCATCTCCAGCAGTTGTTTGGTTACATTCTCCTGCCACCAGTCCACGGTTGCAGGATTGGTGAAATCAAGGTGAGAGCCTTCATCATCCCAGAATGAAGAGCGCTCTGGTAACCCGGTTTCACCATCACGAATAAATAATCCGCGTTCGGCAACATGCTGATATTGTGGGTGATCTTGCAATAGGCACGGTTTGATATTGGCAGCTAACTTAATGCCTGCTTGCAGAAAAGCCTGACTCATTACCTTAGGCTGCGGTACTTTGTCGTAATTCCAGTTAAAAACATAACGCTTATTGTTGATTGAGGTATAGCCAGATGAGAGCTGGAAAGAGTCGCAGGGAATATCATGCTGCTGACATAGCGTAATGAATTTTTGCAACTGCACCTGTGCATCGGGAGCATCGGTGTAATGCATGGTCGAACCACTGTAACCAAGGCTCCATTTGGGGCCAAACTTGGTTTTGCCGGTCAGGCGGACAAAGGCCTTGGTTACATCAAGCACTTTCGGGCCGAGGAACATATAGTAATCAAGATCGCCAGCTTCAGCCTGATAGCGGCGATAGGCCAGATGGTAGTTATCAATCTCATTCCCTAAATCTAACCAGCAACTGCTTAAATTGTCATAAAAAAGACCAAAGCTGACATCATCACGGCGAGTGATGGTAAACGGGATATGTTTGTAGAGTGGGTCAGTACTGGCGGCGTTGTAACCCATGGCGTCTAGATTGCGCATTTCAAAGCGGCGACCTGCACGGTTAAGATCACCCGCTTTTTCACCTAATCCGTAATATTGCTCATTGGGATATCGCCGCTGATAGTGAGCAATAGCTTCTCCTTTGGGGCTGAGCAAATAAGCGCTGGTGGGCCGATCCGCCGCCAGTGGCTGCCACTCGCCGTGCTGATTTTTATATTCCCATGCCAGATACAGTGGTTGATAAATGGTGACCCGCAAACATTCAGTGGTGACTATCAACTGTTGTTCATGGTGTTCTAATTGATAACCTGGAATGGAGAAACCTTCCAGGCTAAGTCGATCGCGGCCAGACCATGGCACATCGCCTTGTGGGGCAATGCTCCAGGTGCGGTTTAAGGCCAGTTCACCATTCTTTTTAATCAGCACACGGCAGAGGTTTGGCTCTAATATATACAGACAAAATATATGATGGTCATCGACCAGTAATTCCACATGGTCAGGGTATTGATTTATTAACTGCCAGTTTTTTAATGTTTTCATCACAGCTCATCTTGTTTCTGGCAACAGCGCCGTTGCGCCGTTACCGGGTTAATAGCATCAGGCAGCCGGTTGTGTTTTATTGCGGCGCTCAGCAAACAGAGCAACCAGGAACACAGCACCAATCAAATCGAAGAAGCCCATGGCAATAAACAGCGGGTTAAAACCGATCGTGTCGGATACGGCCCCAATCAATAAAGTAAACAGGAAACTGGCAATCCAAGCGGAAGAGCCGCGCAGGCCATTAACGGTGGCCACTTGGTTTTTATCAAATGAATCAACGACTAATGCACTGAGCATGCAAGAGATAACCTGGTGACCGAAGCCACCAATAGAGATTAAAGCAATAGCCAGATAAGGGTCTTTGGTGATGGCAACAAAGGCCAGTGAAACCATCATAAAGGCACCGGTTACGGAGCTGGCAACTACTGAGTTGATACGACTGCAACCGAACCATTTTTGGTAGAGTTTGGTTAAATAGCCACTGGCAACACTGCCTATATCTGCCGCCAGGAAGGGTAGCCAGGCGAACATGGCAATCTGTTTTAGGTCCATGCCCCGCTCGGTAGCCAAATAAAGTGGAACCCAGAAGCTAAATACCGCCCATGCGGGTTCCGCTAAAAATGCCGGGATAGCGATACCGTAAAATTTCTTATTTTTGCTCAGAATGGCTAATGACTTAAGAAAAGGCAGCCGAGGGAGTACCGGTTCATTGTCTTGGTGAATCAGTTCAAACTCTTCTTTACTCAAATTTGGATGGGTGTCGGGTGAATGATAAAAACGCCACCACAGCAGAACCCAAACCATGGCTAAAGCACCGGAGAATAAGAATGCACCTTGCCAACCGAGAGCGACATGAGCCAGTACGATAATCGGTGGTGCTAACATCGCACCGATAGAGAACCCCACCCCTGCCCAACCCGCGGCAATGGGGCGTTCCTTTTTCGGAAACCAGTCAGAAATCGCTTTGGCATTTGCCGGTGTTGCCGCAGCTTCGGCACTGCCCATAAAGAAGCGCAGCACCGCCAATTGAAACCAGGTTCCTGCCCCTGCGTGCATCATGCATACCACCGCCCAGACACTAGCGCAAATCAGGAACCCCATTTTTAAACCGATGACGTCAATCAGCCAACCACAGAGTGGCTGGAAAACGGTGTAAGCCAACTGAAAAGACGCCACAATCCATGAATATTGTTCAGTGGTCATATTCAGGCTGGTTTTTAACTCAGGGGCGAGGATACCCAGAGAGTTACGGGTAATATAGTTAACGGTGACCCCGAGTAGAAATAGCGCCAGCATCCACCAGCGTAATGATTTTATTTTTCGCCGCCCGACAACCTTAGCGGATTGATTAATCTCAACACTCATCCCAGCCTCCTGATGTTAGTCGGTAGTAAATTAACCGGACCAACTTATTGTTTTGGTATGATCTATATTCGGTTATTAAGATTATACTGAGTTTTAATGTGACTCCGTTCACATTAAGCTCGTCTGGTAAAATTTAATCGATTGATAATATTAGTTTTTTGTATAATTAATCATAATTAACCGGACTGATAAGTTTTTAAAATTGGTTTACCAAAACAAGGTAACTAGCTTAAATTGGCTTTAATACGCATTTTTTTGAAAGAATTTTCATAAGCTGGATAATATTTCAGCATTTATATCGAATAGTGGCCTGAATAAGCCATTCACCGGCTATGAAAATTTTTTCATTTGCTAATTTGAGAGAGATCACAAAATGAATGGAAAGCTAAAAATACAAGAAATTGCTAATCAGACTGGCCTTTCAATTAGCACGGTATCGAGAGTATTAGCCGGTAAAGCCAATACCAGTGCGAAAGCAAAACAGCAGGTAATGGCGTATGCGCAGTCGCAGGGGATATTGCAGAATTTGTCCAGCGGGCGGTTGATGCTAAATAACATTATGGTATTTGCCCCTCATCGTGCCTTTGATGTGCGTACCGATATTTTTTACTACAAAGTTATTCAGGGGATTACTGAGGCGGTTAGTCAACATGAAGTCATGATTCGCTACTGTGGGCTATCTGAAACTCACAGTGATATTGCGCTATTTTTGGAGAAAATGACCAATCCTCAAACCGAAGCGGCAATCATTATTGGTATCGACGATCCGCGGATTCATACATTAGCGGCTGGGGTGCATAAGCCGTCGGTGTTAATTAATTGCCGTGACAAAGAAATGTCATTGGATAGTGTGTCGCCAGACCACCAACTGATTGGTGAGTTTTCTGCCAATTACCTGATACAGCAAGGGCATCGGCGCATTCTGACTCTGCAATGTTTACGTCGCAACACGATGGAACTGCGCTTAGTGGGGATAAAAGAGGCTTTCGCTAATAATAATATGCGCTTTGATGATGGTCAACATCTGATTACCACGCATGGCTTTGGCGCGGAAGAGGCTGAGCAGGCGCTAACCGCTTTTATCACTGGTTGTGAAGATAAGAGCCAGCTGCCGACGGCCATTTTAGCCGGGGGGGACTATATGGCATTTGGTGCCGTTAATGCGTTGAATAAACTGAACATGAGCGTGCCTGATAACGTATCTGTTATGAGTATGGATGGTTTTAACCTGGCAGACATTCATGATGTCACACTGACCGCGGTGCACGTCCCCCGAGATGAGTTGGGGGCCGAAGCCATCCAGTTACTGCAACGGCGCTTATTACGCCCAGATGCGCCCTTCAGTAATACCTTACTGCAAGGGAAATTAGTGGCCTGTTCTTCGGTCAAACAGATCAATCAGAAAAGGGCGATGCCTGCGGCCAATAAACCATCGGATCAGTTATATGATTTGTAAGGCTTAGTATGGAAAATAATGAACCTATGCCTCATAAAAAAGTAATTACCGCTATAGTTTACAGTTAGTTTTGTACTGTTTACGGTGGGTAACGAGAGAAATATGTATAAATGAGTTTTATATAAGTCAGATGGGGATATCTTATATCTTACCCGTCATCTTTCAGAATGCAGGTGTGTTGGCTGGTCCCGTTACTTGGCCTATTTATGGGTCTTGCCTCAGTGAGGCCGCTACAAGCAGCATTCAACTCACTGACTTGCCGTTAATTTGTCTTATCGGGGTTCATTAGCATGATTGAGGCACACCCTGCGGGCTAGCATAAATGCTGTTCAAATCGGGTTACATTCGATTTGTCTCTTTTTTGCCACCTTCCTGCACCTTGAAATCTATTGGGTATAGCACATTGAATTTAAGGATATTGCCGCATGGAATTTAAAGACTATTATGCCGTGATGGGAGTAGAACCAACTGCTTCCCAGAAAGATATTAAAACAGCCTATCGCAAGCTGGCGCGCAAATATCACCCAGATGTCAGCGCGGAAGCCGATGCTGAAAGTAAGTTCAAAGAAGTTGCCGAGGCCTATGAAGTATTAAAAGATACTGAACGGCGTGCTGAATATGACGAGTTAAGATTGCATCGGAATGACCCTCGTTTTGCCCAACAACAAGCCGCCTATAATTCAGGTCATCAACAAAGGTACAGCAGTGCGGGGGCCGGTTCCCAAGACTTCTCTGATTTTTTTGAATCTTTCTTTGCTAACCGTGGGGCTTCAGCTCATCACACCTCTCAGCGACCACCTCGCGGTGTTCGCGGCCAAGATCTTGAGATGGAATTGCCCATCTTCTTAGAAGAAACCTTGGCAGAACAGACGCGTTCTATTTCTTACAAAATACCGACTGTTGATGCTTCGGGGTATCCGGGGGCGGAGACATCCAAAACGCTAAAAGTGAAAATTCCGGCTGGGGTGGGGGATGGCGAGCGTATCCGTCTTAAAGGGCAGGGGGCACCGGGTTTTGCCGGTGGAGCTAATGGCGATTTATTCCTGATTATTCGCATTGCACCGCATCCAATGTTTGATGTTGATGGTCAAAATTTACAAATAGTGGTGCCGTTAGCCCCATGGGAAGCGGCATTAGGTGCCAATGTAGAGATGCCGACACTGACGGGCAAAATCACTTTAACGGTCCCGGCAGGTAGCCAAAGTGGTCAGAGATTGCGTATCAAAGGCAAAGGGCTAGTTAGCAAAAAGGGAACTGGCGATCTGTACGCGATCCTCAAGGTAGTGATGCCGCCAAAACCGGACGAGAAAATGCGCGCGCTGTGGCAACAACTGTCAGATCAGGCGTCATTTAATCCTCGCACTGGCTGGGAGTAACAGATTATGGCTGAAATAGAAATCACCTATACCGTGACTGAATTATGCCAGTCAACGGGAATAATGCAGGATGAATTGGTCGAGGTAGTCGGATTGGGTATGATTGTGCCACTTGAGCCTGCCGACACCGTCTGGATTTTTGACGCTGATGCACTGAGTTGCCTTCAACGCGCCCAGCGGCTACAAAATGAGTTGGATCTGGACTGGTCTGGTGTGGCAATGACCCTAACCCTGCTGGAAAGGGTTGAGCAGTTAAAGAAAGAAAATGACCAACTGCGCAGGCAGCTCGATCGTTTTTTGCAGATATCTTAATGCGATAGAACGGGTTGCGCCCATTTCGGCTAACCCGTATTTTGCTCTCTATCTCAGATGCTATCCAATGGATAACACGGAGCGGATATCACTATTTTTATTGATATCCCAGATTGCCGTGACATCATCCAGTAGATGAAGTTGAGCCTAAATGGCTAGCTTTTGTTGTGTCACCAGACCGAAAATATCTGAAAAAATTCGTTTTAATTCAGGGATCGGTGGGAAATTACCTGTACCACTCACTACCCAGTAAGTGACTAATTTTCTTGTTAGATAAGGTAGTTAAAGGCTGCTGACACCCCCGTCTACCCGTAATTCTGTTCCAACGACAAAACTGGATTCATCTGAGGCGAGAAAGACCGCAGCATGGGCAATCTCACTAGATGTTCCCATTCTTTTAATTGGTACCAGTTGGCGGATTTGTTCCGCCAGATGCTCTTGTTCGCTGCCGGATAATCCCAGTTTTTGCAGGGCTGGTGTTTGTGTCGGCCCTGGACTCAAGCCATTGACTCGGATTCCTCTGCTTGCCCATTCACCAGACAAGGTGCGCGCAAGAGAAAGTAACCCTGCCTTGCTGGCGGCATAAACGCTGCTTTGCGGTAAACCAATATGAACACTGGCGGAGCCACAAAGGATCACTGAGGCAGGATTAGCCAGCAGCGGCAACAGTGCTTGCAACAAAAAGAAAGGGCCTTTCAGGTTAGTTGATAATACTTGCTCAAAACTTTCTTCATCCCACTCTCCTATTGAACGATGAGTAACATCGCCTGCGTTGATATAGACGATATCAAGGCGTGGCCAAACTTGGGTGAGTTTTGCCGCTAGCTGATATTGATCGGCAATATCGCTGGCATCACTGTTTAACAGCAAAACTTGGCCTCCAAGTTCCTTATGTGCAGCTTGCAGGGCAGCAGCGCTCCTACCGGTGATCGCCACCGTTGCACCCTCAGCAATAAATTGACGAGCAGTTTCCAGCCCGATACCACTGGTTCCACCTGTAATTAGTGCATATTTGTCATTTAAACGATTCATGGTAAGTCTTCTCATTGATAGCAGTGGAAGACCATTTTTAATACAAAAGTATCTAAAGTATAGTAGGTACCAATTAGATACTAATGATGCAACAGGAAAGCAATGACAGCCTATCAGCCGCTAACAGCAAAAAATAAATTAGAACCAGACCACTCAATTGTGGAAGAGAAGTGTCCGATGGTGCAATTTGTCGAACTTATTGCAGGGAAATGGGCTATTCCAATTCTCTATCGTTTAATCGTAACAGCTGTACCAATTCGATTTGGCGAGTTGCAACGGGCCATTGCACCCATTACCCAAAAAGAGCTTACCCGGCAATTACGTGCTTTCGAACAGCGCGGTTTGGTCTACCGCAAGGTCTATGCCGAAGTCCCTCCACGCGTTGAATATCAAATTACGGCATTGGGCAAAACATTGCAGCCAACATTGGATTCGTTAGCCCAATGGATGAGAGATCACCATAAGGCTCTCGCGGGCAATGCGTAACCTGAATGACTACCGCCCTGAGAATAGCCAGATATACCGCAATTTCGCTATTGGCAGTCGCGTAATGCGAACACTATGTACTACATTTAATTGACTGCTCACTAATCCAGCAGTAACAACAATGGCAACAATAGTTTCAAGGAGAGAGTATGAGTAAGATACCAGGTTGTTGTTCAGAAGATAGCCCTCCTAATAGCCGACGGAATATGCTAAAAGCCGCATTAGGCATCACTGCTGCGGGTGTCATCGGTGGGATTGGATTGGGGTTACCTCAAATATCGTATGCTGCGGCTTTGACCAAAGAAGAACGTGATAAGTTAACCCCAGATCAAATAGTTGAAAGTTTAAAGCAGGGCAATAAGCGGTTTGTTTCCGGTAAAATGCAACAACATGATTATCTTGCACAAAAACGCAGTAGTGCAGAAGGGCAGTTCCCTGCGGTGGTCATTTTGAGCTGTATTGATTCTCGAGCGCCAGCGGAAATTATTCTGGATACGGGTATCGGTGAAACCTTCAATGCCAGAATTGCCGGTAACATCTCTAATGATGATTTATTAGGTAGTCTGGAGTTTGCTTGTGCCGCTGCGGGAGCTAAAGTCATTTTAGTTATGGGGCACACAGCTTGTGGTGCAATCAAAGGGGCTATTGATAACGTTGAACTTGGCAATCTTACTGGCCTGCTCAATAAGATCAAGCCAGCCATTGCGGCCACCCAATTTGATGGTGAGAAAAGCAGTAAAAATGAGAAATACGTCGATGCTGTAGCGACGAATAATGTGAAACACACCATGGATGAAATACGCAAAAACAGCGAAATAATTAGAAACCTAGAACAAGAAGGGAAAGTAAAAATTGTCGGCAGTATGTACAACTTAAATGGTGGTGTTGTCGAATTCCTTAAGTAATACATTTGGTCTAACTCCCCCCTATTCCCCTTGCGAAAATTCAAGGGGAATAATAATGATACTCATGAGTTATTGCTAAATTAGATACCCTCTTCTTTTTTTTATTATCCATTCCTGCTTGGCGATAAATAGTATTTATGCTTATATGAATGAGGCGGTATCATCATCAAAGTCTGGTCGCGAACTGTATAGTGATGATGGGGTGTTTTAAATAAAATACATATGAATGTTATAATTTTGTTTTTTAGTAAACAAATTGAATATATATTGTTAAATGGTATTTATTTCTTGAACTTTTCCATCTTTATTGTATTTTAACCTCTGTGATTACCTGTTACTTTATTGGGTGAATAAAACGAGTTGTAAACATTCTTAATAATAATGATATCATCATGAATCTGTATTATTTCATTGTCATTAAATAATGAATTCACATGATTGATATATTTTATTTGATTATTATCCTGATCAATTATTATCAGGTGAGTTTGTTTTATACATATATATATATGTATAAATTTATCACTTAACATGAAATATAATGATAATATATAATTTAATTTGTTTTATTCATTAAGCGAAAGTAATAATTATCACTTGTTTTCTTATCACACCAAAGTTGTATGTGATTGGCCTTTATTAACTGAGTGAATGTATTCAAGGGGTTATTTATGTATGTTGATACAGTCTCTGTTGTCTCTGGCAGTAAATTTATTGATGTCAATGGTAAAGGAGTGATTGATTATGAGAAAGAGATATCACTGGATTGCTGTATGAATAAGATCCATTTTCATACTAAAAAATTAACAATTGATATTAATGAAAAACAAAAGAGATTGGTCATGTGTTTGTTTAATGATGTTAACCGCAAGCAAGATATCATAAAAGTAGTATGGTATGAAAATCATAAAAGCATCTCTGATAATAATTATCATCAATTAATTCATAAGTTTAGAGCACATTTAAAAAATGCGGGAATACCTGACGGAATTATTAAGACTATAAATAGATATGGTCTTAGGTTAGATTCTGGGATATTAAAAAATATGGTATCGAACAAAATGAATGACAGGTTTGTTGGTTACTAAAATAGACTTGTTCTCTGTATATTCTCCATTATAAAGGATAGGTTAGGGTGTTATCATTTTTAAATAGGATAGTAATAACACCCTGCCAAATGCTTTTTAGTTATAAACAACATATCCTTGAAGTGTTGTTAACATTACTTATATTATATTATCTCAGTATATTTTTTAACGCTATATCAAGTAAAGAAGAACAGCCAATCCCTATATTATATAAAGGTCACGGCGTAGAGAGTAGTAAAATAAACAATAGAGAGGGAATGATAAAGGAAATTATAAAGCTAAAGCTATTTAGTAAGAGTGAAAAAAACAGTAAAAAGAATGAAAAAATCAATAGTATTGGAGAAATTGATAATGCTCCTTTGTACCATGGTGACTTGAAACTGGTTGGCGTGCTCAAACATACAGATGAGTCAAAGTCTATTGCAATAATAGATACTGGTATGGAGCAAAAAACTTATTTTATTGGTGATGTAATAGAAAATATAAATATTTTTCTTGTAAAGATATTTATCGATAAGATCACTATTAGCGATGGCACCACTTATTATTCATTAATTCTACTGGAGTAGGTACATTCCTGGGTTTCATGTAAGGGAAATATAAATGCATATCAAACATGTCCATCTGATATATGGCGATACATTTAATGATTTTATTAACTTTATGTTAGTGAAACTATCAAAAATAATAATAGTACTAATTTTATTACCGTTATCCGCGAATAGTGAAGGTTTTTCGGTGCATTTCAAAGATGCAGATATAAAAGAGTTTATTAATACAGTAAGTAAAAATATCAATAAAACTATAATAATAGATCCTAAAGTTAAAGGATTGATTAGTGTCCGTAGTTATGAGCTATTAGATCAAGAAAAATATTATCAATTTTTTCTTAATGTACTCGATGTCTATGGATATACCGTGGTGGAAATGCCTAATAATATATTAAAGGTAATCCCCTCAAAACGCGCTAAAGGTTCCGTCGTACCTATACTAAGGGAATCAGAGGAAACTCATGGCGATGAACTTATTAATAGAGTATTTCCCCTTAAGCATATATCAGCCAAGAGTATTGCACCTTTATTACGTCAGTTAAATGATAACTCCGAATCTGGTAGTATTATGCACTATGAACCATCCAATACTATATTAATTACGGGGCGAGCTGCGGTAGTAAACCGTTTGTACGCTATAATCAACACATTCGATCATGCAGGAGATACAGATATTGAACATTATAAACTAAACCATGCTAATGCCGCTGAAGTGACTAAACTGGTAAATGAAGTAATAAATCAAACAAATTCCAACAAGAAAGAATCATTCAGTGTAGGCAGAATGATTGCGGATGATAGGACTAACTCTGTATTAGTCAGCGGTGATAGCCATATCAGAAAAAGAGCCATTAAAATGATAAAAGAGCTTGACCATCAACAGGAGAGTTATGGAAATACAAAAGTTATATATATGAAATATGCTCAAGCATCAAAACTTTTAGAGGTGCTCACCGGTATCAGCCAAGATTTTCACAGTAACAAAAAAACAAACTCGGTAAGTAAAAATCACAATAAAAATATTGCCATTAAAGCCTATGATCAGACAAATGCTTTGGTTATTACAGCCGACGCTAAAATGATGAAAGAATTAGATTTGGTTATCGAAAAACTGGATGTAAGACGAGCGCAAGTATTGGTTGAGGCCATCATAGTTGAGACGCAAAATGGAGAAGGGCTAAATCTTGGTATTCAATGGGAAAATAAATTTTCTGGCGGAGTCAATTTTATTCCTAACTCAGCTAATACAAGAAACAATAGTGAACGTATGCCGCCGATGGCGATCGCAGGACTAACCGCGGGGTTTTATAAAGGTAACTGGAGTGGTTTATTTACTGCTCTGGCAACTAATTCAAATAATAATATTCTGGCAACACCAAGCATTGTTACATTAGATAATATGGAAGCTGAGTTCAATGTAGGCCAAGAGGTTCCTGTACTGACATCGACGCAAACAACATCAACAGATAGAGTATATAACTCAATTTCAAGGAAGAATGTAGGTGTCATGCTGAAAGTGAAACCACAGATAAACAAAGGTGATTCGGTTCTGCTTGAAATACGGCAGGAGGTATCAAGTATTGCTGATAGCTCTGACGCGAATGCTAATAATTTAGGCTCTATTTTTAACAAAAGAGTCGTTAATAATGCAGTTTTGGTAAAAAGTGGTGAGACGGTTGTTGTTGGCGGGTTATTAGATAAGAAGATATATAAAATAGTAAATAAAATCCCTATATTGGGTGATATTCCTTTTATTGGCGGGTTGTTTAGACAGAAAAAAGAAAAGGTAGAGAAGAGTAACCTTATCTTATTCATTAAACCTACCATACTCAGAGAAACAAGTGACTATAACCTGGTAACAGCAGAAAAGTACACTGAATATAATAATGGAAATATAAATGAAAAATTTATCAATGCGCCACTAAAACTATCCAAGAAGATGTCAGAATACACAAAAAAACATGATGACTTGAATATACTTAAAAGAGATATAAGGCGCTTTTACAGTGCGGTAGGAATAGAGCCATGAGCGACGATGAAAAGGAATTAGTACCATTAACATTTAATTGGTCTAAAGATAATGGTGTCATTTCAACTCCGGTAGATAAGGGCTGTCAACTTATTTGTCGCCATTCAGCTTCGCTTGAGTCAATACTTGAAGGTAATAGAATCGCTAATCAACCAGTGGGGATTGATTTTGTTACTGACGATGAATTTAACAACATGTTAGCGACTGTGTATCAGCATGATTCAATGCAATCACATAAAACAATGAATGCGATAAGTGATGAGTTAGATACCTATTCGTTCGCCAGCGAGTTATCAGATAATGAAGAATTACTAGGCTCAGATAATGAAGCTCCAATAATAAGATTAATTAATACAATTTTAACCGAGGCAATTAAAAATTCAGCTTCAGATATTCATGTGGAATCTTTCGAAAAAAAATTGATAATAAGATTTCGTATTGATGGAGTGTTAAGAAATATATTGGAACTGAAACGGGGCGTGGCGCTATTACTGGTTTCTCGGATTAAAGTCATGGCGAAGCTGGATATTGCTGAGAAACGTATTCCTCAAGATGGGCGTATTGCATTGAACTTGGCCGGGCGAGTTTTAGATGTGCGCGTATCAGTTTTACCATCAAATCATGGTGAGCGTGTCGTCCTACGATTACTGGATAAAAGCAGTATTAAACTGGACTTACAATCTTTAGATATGTCAGCAGCCAACTATAGTTTAATGAAAAAGCTCGTACTCAAACCTCATGGCATTGTATTGATTGTTGGTCCCACCGGTGCGGGTAAAAGTACCACCCTCTACGCGGCGCTAATGGGAATAGACTCAGGTGAAAGAAATATTATGACTGTAGAAGATCCTATAGAGTTTGATATTGAAGGTATTTCCCAGACACAGGTCCATTCAAAAATTGGTATGACTTTTTCTCGCAGCCTAAGAGCAATACTGCGGCAAGACCCCGATGTCATCCTTATTGGTGAAATACGAGATGTGGAAACTGCACAAATAGCGGTACAAGCCTCTTTAACCGGTCATTTGGTTTTATCAACACTACATGCTAACAGCGCTGTTGGTGCGGTAACCAGGCTGAAAGACATGGGGATAGAGCCATTTATGCTATCAAGCTCATTATTGGCTGTTTTATCTCAACGACTGGTCCGTAGATTATGCATTGAGTGCCGGCAGGAATACGCATTTATATCGGATAAGCTAAAAGGTTTGGGTATCAATTATCAGATAAGTATTGAGGGAAATGCATATCGCGCGATAGGTTGCCAAAAATGCAATGCAGCAGGTTATCGCGGGCGAATAGCGCTACATGAACTCTTGGTGGTAGATAATCATCTACGGGAAGGCATTTATAAAGGCTATAGTGAACATGAGCTTATTCAGTTGGCGCAGCAGAGCATACGCAGCATCGAACAAGATGGGGTGGATAAAGTTATGGCTGGTCTAACAACAATTGAAGAAGTTATCAGGATAAGCTTAGAGGACAAGCATGCCTGTATTTAAATATATCGCTATCAATAATAATGGAGTGAGAATAAAAGGTAATATTGAGGCCGACAATATTCTTATTGCCAGGGGAATTATCTACCAGAGAGAGTGGTGTTTATTAAAAATTAAAATAAGGAAAGTAGGTCATTTCCCCAATGTGATAAGATATTTCAAAAGTATTAATAACGATGACCTGGTATTGATTACTCGGCAAATGTCGACATTAGTAAATGCAGCAATACCTTTAGATGAAGTGTTGGAGGTTATTGAGAAGCAAAATAAAAAGAATATAATGAATGGTATAATACGTGATATAAGAAAGAAAGTTGTTGAAGGTTATTCACTTTCTGACTCACTCTCCCATCATTCAAATGTGTTCAATCCATTATATAGGTCAATGATCACTGCAGGTGAAATATCAGGGCATTTGGGAATGATTCTATCTAGACTTGCTGACCATATTGAGCAAACGCAGAAAGTAAAAAGAAAACTTGGGCAAACACTCATATATCCTGCGATTTTAATTATTGTATCACTAGGTGTGGTAATCATCCTATTATCTGTAGTAGTACCCAGTATAATAGAACAGTTCTCTTTCGAGAATAATGAATTACCTTTTTCGACTCAGACTCTCATGGCAGTGAGTAATGGGGTTAAAAATAACATTTCATCTATATTAGCGTTGACTATCATTGTTGTAATCTCAATTAATAGAGCCTTAAAGGTAAGGAGGTTAAGCGAACTCTTTGAATATTATTGTTTAAAAATTCCTTTGGTGGGTGGATATATTATTAGATTGAATATATCACGCTATTTAAGAACGTTGACTATATTAAACTCCAATAGTGTTAATTTAATGCAGGCAATCAAAATAAGTAATTCTGTATTAACTAATGGATATATTAAAAAACAGCTGCTTAACTCAGCTAAATTAGTTAGTGAAGGGGCCAGCCTATCTTCTTCATTAGCCGTTAGTCGAGTATTTTCTCCTATGATTATACATATGATTGCATCAGGTGAACGTACGGGGGAGTTAGATCTCATGTTGGAGAAAGTGACTGATGTTCAAGAAAATGAATTGATGGATAAAATAAATATATTTGTCACATTACTAGAGCCAGCAATAATGATTTTTATGGCGGCATTTATTCTTTTTATCGTTTTGTCCATATTTCAACCGATATTACAAATTAACAATTTGATTGCATAATATTTATCTAAGAGGGATTATGAAGGATACTAAATCGTATGGGTTTACATTACTCGAAATTATGGTTGTCATCATGATTTTGGGGATTTTAGCGAGTTTAACAATACCCAGTCTGATGTCCAATAAAAACCGTGCTGATCGGCAAAAGACATTAAGTGACATTGTTGCTTTAGAAAATGCCTTGGATATGTATAAGCTAGATAATGGCCGCTATCCAACAGAGCTACAGGGTATTAACTCATTGGTTGTCAAACCAACTGAGTTACCAATCCCTAGAGTCTATCCTCATAATGGTTATATTCGGCGGTTACCACAGGATCCGTGGGGAAGTGCTTACCAAATGAATAATCCAGGTAAGAATGGTGATATAGATATATTCTCTGCGGGGCCAGATAGAGAAATAGGCAATGACGATGATATTGGTAACTGGACTATATCTTCATAGTTATAAAATTGATAATACATTGTTATTTGAGTAAACATCAAAATAAATAGGTGATGACCTGCGACATTATACGGGGTTTACTTTATTAGAAGTTATGGTGTCACTGGCTATTTTTGCTATTGCTGGCGTCAGCATTATGAAAAATATTAGTTCACAACTAATCTGGACCAGATCCCTGCAAGATAAAATGGCATCTGCTTGGGTTGCAGAGAACGTTTTAGCAGAACTCAAAATAACTGGAGCTATGCAAACTGAGAATTGGTTGAAGGGAAGTGATTTTATGTTTGATCAGTTTTGGTATTGGCAAGTGAAAGAAATATATCATCAAAGTAAAGGCATTCGGGAGGTTATCGTTGAAATTCGTAGTCAGGAAAATAACGAGCATCCTGATTATGTACTGGAAAGATACCGGACTATCAATGAGTAAAAATTTATCTCATGGTTTTACTCTGTTAGAGATATTACTTGCCGTCACTATTTTTACTATGATGAGTTTAACGATTTATCATGCTGCTATCGTTGTCGTGAAAGGAAGTGCTACAGTGACTACTAGAGTAAAGAAAATAAATGAAATTCAGCAAGTAATAAAAATTCTTGAGTTCGATATATCTCATGCAACAATATACCCACGAATATTTTTAAATAATAATAAAAGTATTTTTTTCCAAGTGGGAAGCGGTGTATTAGAAAGTGATGACTTCGGTATTTATTTCTTACTAAGTAACATACCAAAGTTAAACAATGGTTTTGATTACCATTCAGCATGTATTGGCTATAGGTTAAAAAATAAGATACTAGAAAAATTATCTTATACTAAATTGGGTTGCATTGCCGATCAGGAATACCAGGTTTTACACGTCATTGAGGGGGTCATTGCATTTCGCATACGGTTATATCATGAAAAAAAATGGTTAACTGAATGGCAGCACAACCTTGCCTTACCACATGCCGTTGAAGTAACTATCGAATTGGAAGATATAGGTATAGTAAGGCGAACTATTATTTTATTGAATAGTGGGGTTTTATCATTGTGAATTATTTAGAGGCGCAGTATGGTATTGCACTGCTGCTCGTATTATCAATTATACTTTTAATGAGCGGAATGGCCTTCACATCCAATTATTATTGGTCAGATATGTATGCCTTGTTTGATATAAATGAAAGGAGAAGATCACAGCAATGGATATTGCTGGAGAATGAAAATGAAATGTCAAAAAAAATAATAAGTGAGATTTTTAATTCTAAGGAGCGAAGTAATGATCTAGCGTGGATTTTTTCGTATCCTCGATCTATTAAAATAAATGAGAGTCATGTCTATTATAGAATGGTTGATAAAACTAACTGCTTCAATATTTACTCTTTTAATATTAATTTCTGTAAGAATAAAACTCAACCATATTCCTGGCGAGTGTTTAAAAACCTGTTGATAGGCGCTGGGGGGACCATGTCAGATGTAAATAATATCCTGAACGATATCACTTCCTTTCTTAAGAAAAATTGTTGTGAAGAGCTAAATGCTAATATAAAAGCCACATCAGTATCCTCTATAAAATTTGATGGTTTTAAAAATAATTTGGCTAATTATCTATCCAGTCATGATTATGAGTTGCTTTTAAAAATAGTCCCATTGATCTGCACTAGAAATGATAACGCATTATTAATTAATGTAAATGCACTTGAAGTACAACAAAGTAAACTTATCCAGGCAATGTTCATGAATATTATTAGCGAGGAAGATATCATCAATACTATATTAGCTAAACCAGTCAATGGCTGGGGTAGCAAAGAGTCTTTCTTTGCATCGATATTAAGTAACTCAATGATAGCTATAGATGATATACAGAAGGTAAAAGAAGTTGTCATGTCAAGTTTTTCAACAGATGAATATTTTATTACACTAGACTTTTGGTTGGATGACAAAAATGAGTATTACAATTTGACTAATTACCTCCATGTTAAAGATGAAGAGATTACAGTATTGCAGCGTAGATATGGTATTGGTGAACCATATGATGAATAGAGTTGGTTCCTCACCTATACTTATTATTAGGCTAGGGGTCTATGCAAGCGATCCGGTCTACTGGTATATGAAAATGCATGACGGACAAAAAAATAAGTATGGTAAGTTAAATAGTTATGCTGAGATTAAAAATATTAAATTACAGTCTGGTTGCCGCGTTAAAGTATTGGTTTCAGCCAGTTGCATAATATTCAGACGAATTAATTTAAAAAATTTAATGATAAATAAAAACATGAAAGCGATTAGCTTCTTGCTTGAAAGAACAATTGTCGGTGATATAGATAAATTTCACACTATTAATTTAAAATGGGATAATGATTTCTGTTATGTAGCAGCCGTTGAGCATAAGTTAATGAATCAATGGTTGGGGTGGTTAAAAGAGGCAAATATATCGGCAAAAATTATAATGCCTGATGTATTGGCATTGCCATTTAGTCTTGGGAAGTTTTCCGCCGTCAAGCTGAGTAATGAATGGTTGATAAGAAATAGCCAATTATCGGGTTTTTCAATTAGTAGTGAAATATTAGCAAAGATACTAGATTCAAAATTTTCATCAGCTCATATAAATACATTTTCATCTTCGGGGAATAAAGCTATAAATTGGCAATCCACACAATATTGCGATGTGCTTAGAATTATGGCTGAAAATATTGATTATTGTAATGCTAATTTCCTTTGCGGCAAGTATAATCATTTTCCTGGCATTGAAATGAACGGGTTAACTATTTTTAGAACTGTTTTATTATGTTTAATTCTATCTGCGGTTGTATGTTTGAATTACTGGTTTGATAGATATAAGATTGCGAGAGATATTGATGTCTTGAATACGGTATCACAAGAGTTTTATGCTAATATTTTTCCAGTTGATAATGAAAATAGAAATAATACAGGGCACTTTAACGATTACATTGAACATTATAGGGACATAGAATCAAATGCTAATTTCATTGATCTTTTTTATATGACCAGCCCAGTTATAGATAGTATTGATTCGAATGTAAATAGTGTTAGTTTTAATAAGGATGCGGGAGTAATGTCTTACAATATTTCAGCGGACGAATCAAATACTGTTGAACTTAAATTAAAGGAAATAAATAATAAACTTAGTGGCGTTGTTTTAAATCAAGTGTCTAATGATAGTGATAGCCACGATATTATTTTTAAATATGCACCGTGAAAATAAGCATGCATTATATCCTTTATTATTTTGGTAAGCTAAAAACTATCCTGATGCTTTTGTTGCTAGTTATTGTTTCATCTTATGCTATTAAATTAGCATCGGAGTGTAATATTCTACGGAAGAAGTACTCTTTATTAAATGAGGAACTGCTCTATTATTCTTTTGAAGCTGAACGTCTAAATATTAGTTGGCAGAGTAATTCATGGCATAGTTACTCTTCAGGGGAGCTTTTTGATAAGAAAATTGCGAGTTTTATTAATGATTCAAATAGTGATTTATATATATCCAGATCAGCAGATGGCATTATCTCTATAAGTTTTGACCATATTGAATTTTCCCTGGCGTTAGATATTATTCACTTTATTTATCATTATCATAATATTTATGTAAATAGTGTTGAAATATTTAGTAATGCCGACGGTGGGTATGTTATGGGAAATATTACTATTGTAAAAAGAGACTTTAAAGGAACGTGAACTAATCATGATTGATATTTATAGTTTAGGCGGTTTTTTATTTTATACTGTTGCTGGGCTATGCGTCGGGAGTTTTTTAAATGTTATTATCTACCGGTTGCCAATTATGCTTTTCGCCACTGCAAACAAAAATAAAGTAACTAATATCTGGGATAAAGATAGCCGGTGTAAAGGTAACATTAATTTATGTTTACCAAAATCATTTTGCCCAAGTTGCAATAGTTCTCTACGGATAATGGACAATATTCCCGTTGTGAGTTGGCTATTATTACGCGGCAGGTCACGATGTTGTCATCAGAGAATTAGCTTCCGTTATTTAATTGTAGAACTACTAACTGCTATTTTAACCTTACTTATAGCTTTTTGGGCGAAAAGTGATTATTTAACCATGATTGGGTTACTGTTAATATGGGTGCTGATTACGTTGTCTTTTATCGATCTGGATTGTTACCTTCTCCCCGACTGTATTACATTACCATTATTATGGATGGGGCTTATTTTGAATATAGATAATGTTTTTTGCTCTTTATCATCTGCTGTTCTAGGTGCTGTGGTCGGTTATATTTTTTTGTGGTTACCCTATTGGCTATTCAAACTATTCAAGGGTATTGACGGGATGGGGTACGGTGATTTTAAGTTAATGGCAGCCATGGGCGCTTGGTTTGGTGTATCGACGATACCGATGTTGGTATTGTTATCATCTAGTTTAGGTATTATTGTTTCCATTGTAATTTCTTACCTTTCCAAAAAGAAAGGAGGGTACATTGCCTTTGGCCCCTATATTTGCCTGGCTGGAGGGATTAATCTATTTCTAGGGGATGCTATTGGTCTATTTTAATAATGAAGTTATTTAAAATTTCGCTCAACTCTTTACATTTGTAATTGTTATCTACACCATCATTTTTTAGTTTTTCATATCTTATGTCTGTTAGTTCTGACAGTGAACGACTACTCTGCTGCGAACTGAGGGGGTTATCAGATTTCATCATAGTTGTAGCACTATTTACTACCTTATCTTCACTTGGTAACCTTTCCATACCACAAACTTCTTTTAGATAACGCATTCCAGAAACTAATGCAGTTAATTGTTCTATCTTTTCCTTTTGAATTAAACTTTCATTTTTATGTGTCTGACATCCAAAAAAAATTGGTGTGAAAAATAAGACCACCTTGAGTTTCATTATTACTATATTCCTTATTTGTTTTTTATTGTCACTAAATAATATCTCAAAAAAGGAATTGTAGTGGCGAACGTTTTTTGTTAGTTGTCAATATTTATTGATAGATTCCACTTCGACACAGCAATCCCTGCTTACTATCGTTTTTCTTTCAAAACTAACGAATTTAATTTTATTAAGGTTTGATGGTGACTGCCAAGTTGCACTATCTCTGATATTTTATACAGTAATAACTATCAGGTGGAAAAGAAAATGGATGAAATAATTATTGGAGATATTATCTTTACTCCACAAAAGAGAATAATCAACAAAGGAGGTTCTACTATTAAGATAAGGAATAAGGAATCTGAAGTGTTAGCTTTATTATGCCACAATTATCCCATTTCTCTTTCACGCGAAGATATTGAGAAGGAAATATGGGGAGGAAGCTATGTAACAGATAACACATTAACACAAACAATTAGTAACTTGCGTAATGCACTGGACGATAAAGAACATGAATTAGTAACCACAATTCCCAAAAAAGGATACTGCATTGGTATCAAACCGACTTTTATTTCGGGTAAGGATATTGGTGGGGGAAAATTTTCTGAAACAGATTGTTTTAATGTTGTTAGAAATAGGTATGATATCTTATCTGGTATCGGTATTCGTTGCAAAATAGTTATTTTGTCGGTTTTTGTGTTTTTTTTTCTTGCTTCATTTTATATCACATCGAGCTACTATAAAATTAAAATTGTGCATCCTACCACCATGCCTATATTAGTAGGTTTAGATAATACGCGGGATGAAACCTTCTTGTCTACTTATGGTAAAACGCCTTATGTTTATTTAAAGAAAACTAAACATGGTGAATATATTGCTTGTAAATATCATAATGGTGAATTGACATGCGAAAAAAAATAATACTTCTTATGGGATTTGGCATTTTTATATCAATAGGACTAGGGTATGGTTCGGGGCGTATACACTCTTATATTCACCCAATGAAAGAAATTGAAGGCTATTGGGAGGTTAATTATTGTTTTAATTATTATCCTAACACTTATCATGTTTATTCCAGAGTTAATATTATGGGGAGAGAGATAAATTCATCTGCCGATGTGTATGGTGAAAACCATGTTCTTAAAGCGCGGCGTAATATTGTCTTTCGTATGATTGATGTGAGTAAAGGCATTTTTAGCGGTGAGGTGTCATCTCTCTCAATAACTAATAATAACGACTACTGTTTACATGATTTCCTTTATACTCCCTATTCAATAAGTTATCCTGTTTTCTATAAAATAGATAACAATACTATTTTGATGGAACAATCTCAGGGGCATCCTATTCATAATTTTAGGTTATTAACGCGCAGTGATACATGATGTGATTTCCTGAAATATATTTGTAATATTTGGCGAGTAATGTTGGTATATTACTTATTGAGAAGTGTAAAAATAATGTTATCTAATATTGGATTTCTTGTTGTGAAACTCACCTCTTATGTCAGAAGGTTAGGTTCAATATCTGATGGTAAATTCGGTATACTGTTTGGCCTGATATTAGTTATTAGCCTTTTCTCCTTATTACAGTTATTTTCCATAGGATATTTATCTCATATATTGGATAGTACCAAAGTTAATGTTGAGAAAACACACTATAGTCATCAGCAAGAAGTGTTGATGGATCGTGCCAGAATGGAATTATTAATTGCCAGTGATAAACTCAATCGTGCTGGCATCTATTATATGGAAGATAAAGAAACGGGCTCTGAGGGGAGTTGGCATAGCCTTTTGAATGAAGCATTGCAATCTATGCAGCAGTCGCAGCAAAATTATCGCGAGCTTTTGCTCCTTTCTGCCCACGATAACCGCCCAGAGTTTGTCGCATTAAAGGAAAGTTACCAGCAGTTATACCAAGGTTTAACTGAATTGGGGCAAGGGCTGTCAAAAAACAACAATATCGATCTGTTTTTTGAAGTTCCGATACAAGGCTTTCAAAGTGACTTTACCGAAAAGTATTACCACTATTTACAGCAAAGTGAGGATAATCGGGCTGTAATGGATACGCAGCTATTATCGTCTTTATCATCAGCAAAACAGGGCGTTATTACGGCATTGGTGATATTACTGTGCCTCGCTTTTTCGGTTTGGCTCGGCGTTACACGTTTAATTATCCGGCCACTTAATGACCTTATTTCCCATATTAACGTTATTGCCGCCGGTGATTTATCACGCCAGATGGCATATTCATCGTTTACCAGCCGGGAGGCTCGTCAATTGGCTGATAGCATATGCCGAATGCAACAAGGCTTAATTGCATTGGTGGGTCAGGTTCGCGTGGGCGCGGAAGTCATCCTGACGGGTGTTAATCAAATCGCCGCAGATAGTCATCGCCTTGCTGAGCAAACACAGTCGCAAGCTGAGTCGCTGGCTGCGACAACACAAAGCATGCATCAACTCACTAGCCGGGTAAAACAGAACTCGATGAGTGCAGATCAGGCCAATCTTTTGGCTAACGAAACCAGCGCTATCGCCAGTGAAGGGGGAGAGATGATGTCTAGCGTCGTGGTATCGATGGCGGATATCTCTGCTGGCTCGCAGGAAATAACGGCAATTATCACGTTGATCGAGTCGGTAGCTTTTCAAACCAATATTTTAGCGTTAAATGCTGCTATTGAAGCCGCGCATGTCGGTGAACACGGGCGCGGTTTCTCCGTTGTGGCACGAGAGGTTGGCTTATTGGCACATCAAAGTGGCAACTCTGCACTGAATATTAAGCGGCTTATTCATAATTCATCCAGCTCTATCTCCACGGGGCGCGGTTTGGTGGCACGGTCAGGTGATAATTTACGGGCTATTATTGATGCAGTTAAAAAAGTGACTGATTTGATGGCGGAAATATCTGCGGCATCACACGATCAGAGCCAAGGTATCGAGGGGATAACCACACAAGTTGGAATGATTAATGACGTGACAAAATTGAATGCTGAGTTAGCCCAGCAGTCCACATGTGCATCGGAAGTATTACAAAAACAAGCATCCCAGCTCAACGAATCTGTTGCTCGCTTTTGTTTGCCTACTACTGGGCGGCCGGCTCAGGGTTGTTATGAGGCGGCCTCTGCCAATTTCTAGTGAGCCAGCATGCTTTTTAGCATCTCAGCCCAACCAATTGGGTCACCGTAGTACTGACTTGTAGGTAGTGTGGTTGTTTTACCCTGTCTATCTTGTAGCACAAAGGTGGGGAAGCCGTGCCCATGTACTCTTGCCAGTAAGGCGCGGCTATCAGCAATATGTTGAGCCGATGCTACCTGGGCTAAGTTTAATGCGTTGATAAATGCTGTACGGCTTAATCCCATATCAGTGGCAAGTTCAGTTAACACCGAGGTGTCGGCGATACGGCGGCCCTCTACATAGTGAGCTTGCTGGATATGATGGAGCATATCCGCGCCTTGTCCGGCCAATTGTTCAGCCGCTAAAATGGCGGCAATAGGTGGAGTGGAATCCATAATTGCTGAAGTATCATTCAGCAAGTGATTAAAATAAGCCTCACCAAACGTTTGTCCGGTGAGTTCGGCAATACGTTTGTCATGAGGCATCACATAACCACGCCATTGGCTATCTATCTGGCGACGATTAGGCCCAGACATCATCCCACCACCGTGTAGTACCAGTGCCAGATCAGGAATGCTTTGTGCGGCGTGCAGCAGTGGCGCTGCGCCGTAGCACCAACCGCATAAGGGATCGAAAATGTAATGCAATGTTAGCGTGGTCATTATGTTTTCCTCTTGGTCCCGTCACCATCCAAGTTACCGCCTTCTGGTACTTTGGTTGATGACAGGGTAATGCTGTATTCATTAATTTTAGCGGCGCTTATTGCGGCCATTTCATTTCGTTTTTCAGTACCTTGGCGCTTAGCTCCAGGCTGGATTCATCTTTCAACTCTGGGTAGTGTTTTTTCATCGCCGCAATCAGTTCTGCTGAATCTTTTGCTTTAGGAATCTCTGTGTTCAGGGTCGTTAGATAGTTTTGAGTAAAGGTCACTGATGCTAATGTCTGTGGCGCGTTATCGAGATAATGCCCAGGAACCACGGTTACTGGTTTGAGTGCTTTAATCTTTTCCAATGTTGTTAACCAGTGCTGGCGTGATTCTGCGGTTTGAGTATCCGCGACCCATAAATGGATATTACCGGAGACGGCGACACCGCCAACAACCGCTTTCAAGGATGGGATCCAGACAAATGTCTTTTCTGGTGATGGGCCATCTAGCCCTTCAACATCAATTTGTTGCCCATCAATGGTGAAACTTTTGCCTTGTAGTGCTTGTGGAACAATAACTTTGCCAGGGGCATTTTCTTTTAGAATCGGTCCCCAATAGGCCATTTTGCCGTCTTTGGTTGCTTCGATTTCTTCAATGGTCTGCGGTGTGGCGAGTACCTTGGCTTGTGGGAATGCTTTAGTGATGACATCCAGACCGAAATAGAAATCAGGATCGGCCTGACTGATATATATGGTGGTCAGTTTTTTGCCGCTTTGCTTTATTTTCTTTACCAGTGCTTCGGCGTCATTGCGCTGAAATTGCGCATCAATTAGAGCAACTTCAGTTTTACCGCTGATAATCTCAGAAGAGACTGGGAAGATGCTCTTTTCGCCTGGATTATAGACTTCCATTTTAAGTTGTTCGGCAGCACTGGCGTTTGCTACGGCTGCGAAAGTTGCCAGACCGGCAAAGGTCATTTGTAATAGCGTTTTGTTAAACATATCGGTTTTCCTGAGGATGACTGGGGTATGGGTTAGATAATAGATTGCATCTTTCGATAGAAAAACCTGATAATGAGCAATTGTTTGTTGCTTAAATCGAGCTAATCATGGATAGGGTCACTGCTGCTGAGGTTTTTGTCGCGATTGTAGAGCGCGGCAGTATGATTGCCGCCGCTGAAGCATTAGAGATGTCACGGGCTATGGTGACACGCTATCTGGCTGAGATGGAGCAGTGGGCTGGTGCGCGATTGTTGCATCGGACAACACGAAAACTAAGCCTGACGCATGCTGGCGAAACCACCCTTGAACGTTGTCGACGTATGCTTGAGTTTGCTCAGGATATGGATGTGATTGAAGGGCAAGGTAGTGATGAACTGCGCGGTTTATTGCGTATTAGTTGCTCTCAGTCTCTTGGGCAGAGCGCTTTGGTGATTGCTGTTACTGATTATTTGCGCCGTTATCCCCAGGTAGCGGTTGATTTACAGATCAATAATCGGGCAGTTAATCTGGTAGAAGAACGCATTGATTTGGCATTGCGTATTACCAATGAGCTAGACCCGAATCTGATTGCACGCCCACTTTCCACGTGCCATTCCGTCGTTTGCGCCTCACCGGCCTACTTGTCAGCCAAAGGAATACCTAAAACACCCTATGATCTGGCGGTACATAACTGTCTGACATACTCTTATTTTGGCAAAAGTTTGTGGCATTTTGATTTGCAGGGAGAGAAATCGGCAGTTGCGGTAAGTGGCAATCTAAGTGCCAATGAGTCGGTGGTTTTGCTAAGTGGCGCGCTGGAAGGGGCTGGTATTACTCTGCAACCCAGCTATTCTGCCGCCCCTTATATCGCCCGAGGTGATCTGGTCAGCTTATTACCGGGTTATCAACCACAGGCGATGGGCATTTATGGCATCTATACTTCGCGGCGGCAAATGCCAGCAACCTTAAGGACAATGTTAGATTTTCTTGTGGAGTGGTTTGCAACCAATCCCCATTGGCTTAATCCTGCTTTCTTGGCGCTGTAGCGGCAGCTACTGTGCCTGTTTACCTTTTTCCGTGCGCGTGCCGGTAAGGTGAAGGATGCTTAGTCCGGTTGCGAAAACTTAATATTGTTGGGTGATCACCTGGGTTAGGCGCTGCTGGAAAGTGATGGCCTGCTGCTTTAAATGCTCGATAAACGTATCTACCAAGGTGGATGATGGGCGGTGTTTCGGTTGTATCAGGCTGATCGTAAAAGGGATGTCGACGCTGAATGGCCGCACACAAACACCTTCAGCACTTCCTTTGCTAATATAGTCTAGTGCCGTGAGCGGATTGACAATCGATACGCCCACCCCTTCCCGTACCATGGCACAGACCGATGCTGCACTGTGGGTTTCCAGCACTAACCTTCTGCTAATACCTTGTTCAATAAATAGTTTATCCAATAATTGGCGATAACTGTCGGTAACGGACAAGCTGATAAAGTTTTCACCTTGGAAGTCTTGTGGTGTCAGTACCGATTTATCCCGCAACGGATGATCGCTGGGCAATACGCAAATCTCATTAACAGTCATGAGGGGATGGCGCAACGTACCGGCAGGAGTCTGGGTGTTTTCTGTCAGGCCAAGGTCATGGCGCTGAGCTGAAAGCCACTCTTCCAGTAGGGGCGATTCCTGCGGGATAATATTCAGGCTGACTTCCGGGTAGCGGTCAATAAAGGGTTTGCACACGGCGGGTAGCAGCGATTGAGAAAAGACTGGTAAGCAGGCAATTGAAAGCTGTGCCTGTTGGAATTGACGAATTCCCTCAGCAGCTTGTCGGATGCGATCAAGACCGTAATAAGAGCGTTGCACCTCTTCAAATAGCCGCAAGCCTTGTACTGTGGGGTAAAGGCGGCCACGCACGCGATCAAAGAGCGTTAATTGGACTAATTGCTCAAAGCGGGCCAGTTCACGGCTGACGGTGGGTTGGGATGTCTGAAGTAATAAGGCGGCTTCAGTCAGATTACCGGTAGTCATGACACCATGAAAAATCTCGATTTGTCGTAGGGAAATGGTGGGCATCACAACACTCCTGAAGTGGCGATTGTTTAATCTAAGCCATATCATAAATGAATAGACTCACGGTAAATAGATATTTTCCTAACAGGTATTCAGTTGCTAATAATGAGGTATCAGCAAAATCATTTTTTTCGCCCAACATATTGATGATCAATTATTAGGAAAGACCTATGCCGCGCACACTTTATGACACCACTTCGGCGCTGACTGCCCAAAACCTGATGGCTTTACCTGAGCGATTTGGCTGCCCGGTGTGGGCATATGATGGTGAGATCATTGCTCAACGAATCAACCAATTACGGAACTTTGATGTTATTCGTTTTGCCCAGAAAGCCTGTTCGAATATTCATATTCTCCGCTTGATGCGTGAGCAGGGGGTCAAAGTCGATTCAGTATCGTTGGGTGAGATAGAACGCGCGATACATGCTGGCTTCCAGCCAGGGCAGGAACCGGCAGAGATCGTATTTACCGCAGATCTGCTGGATCAGGCCACGTTATTACGGGTGACGGAATTAAATATACCGGTCAATGCCGGTTCAATCGACATGCTGGATCAATTGGGGCAACACGCCCCAGGGCACCCCGTTTGGTTGCGGATAAATCCAGGCTTTGGTCATGGTCATAGCCAAAAAACCAATACTGGCGGTGAGAACAGCAAACACGGCATCTGGCATCAAGATTTACCACAAGCTATTGAGAAAGTTAAAAAATATGGTTTAACGCTGGTGGGTGTTCATATGCACATTGGCTCTGGTGTTGACTATCAGCATCTGGAACAAGTTTGTGATGCTATGGTTCAGCAGGTGATTGCACTGGGGCAGGATATCAGCGCTATTTCTGCCGGTGGTGGGCTATCGATCCCATACCAATTTGGTGATGATGAGATTGATACCGAACATTATTATGGCTTATGGAATAAAGCCAGAGAGCAAATTGCCGCCCATCTCGGCCATCCGGTCAGTCTGGAAATTGAACCGGGCCGTTTCTTGGTGGCCGAGTCTGGTGTTCTGGTGGCGCAGGTGCGGGCTGTTAAAGATATGGGCCGTCGCCACTATGTATTGGTGGATGCCGGTTTTAACGATTTGATGCGGCCAGCAATGTACGGCAGTTATCACCATATTTCGTTACTGCCTGCTGATGGGCGCGACCTCACATCGGCACCGTTGATTGATACGGTGGTTGGTGGCCCGCTGTGCGAGTCAGGTGATGTATTCACCCAGGAAGCGGGTGGCGGATTGGAAACCCGCGCATTGCCTGCCGCTAAAATTGGTGATTATTTGGTATTTCACGATACCGGGGCTTATGGTGCGTCGATGTCTTCGAACTACAACAGCCGCCCATTATTGCCGGAAGTGCTGTTTGAGCAGGGGCAGCCACGCTTAATTCGCCGTCGGCAAACCATTGAAGAACTTATTGCACTAGAGCAGATTTAACGATTTTGTTATCAAAAGGATAAGCTGAATTAGCTTATCCAAAAAGTCCTCAGCCGATAGCCAGAGACATAACTCAAGGCTATCGGTTACTTGCATTTGATACTGCCCGCAATCAGCTTCAGCGCCTGACATCCTTGATAGCCATCAGGTACGCCACTGTCACCATGGATAATCAGATCTTCATTCAGCGCGATTCTGTGCGTTACCAGCGCTTGCTGATAACCCGCAAGGCGGGATTGTGCCGTGGAGGTAGTGGGGCAGTTTTTGTGGCATAACTGCCGGATATCGCGGCAGTTATGCATAGCGCAGGCGGGTCGCAGCTCTTGGTTAGCGACAGTTCTCAGTCATCTGCGGGCGTTTGCGGGCTGGCAACAGAATGGCGGCGGACCAGCGTTGGGCTGAACATATTGGTGATTTCTGGCAACGGGGTATGATTGGCCAGCGCCAGCGCCAATTCTGCGGCCTGTGTCGCCATCGCAACAACCGGATAGCGGATGGTGGTTAGGCGGGGGCGCAGATAACGAGAAATTAATACATCATCAAAACCAATCAGTGAGATCTCTTGCGGCACTTCGATGCTGTTGTCGCTAAGAACAGACAGTGCGCCAGCGGCCATAGAGTCGTTATAACAGGTGACTGCCGTGAAGTGTCTACCACGCCCGAGTAGGTCGGTCATGGCCTGTTCGCCACCAATCTCATCTGGTGTACCGTAGGATATTAAGCGGTCATCAACTGCAATATCAAACTCTTTTAGTGCGTCCAGATAGCCTTGTAGGCGATCAATGGCATCGGAAATTTGGTGATTGGAGCAAATAATGGCGATACGTTTATGCCCTTGCTGAATCAGATGGCGGGTTGCCAACCAGGCACCATAACGGTCATCTAATGCGACACAGCGGGTTTCGAAACCCGGTAGTGTGCGGTTAATCAACACCATGCCGGGGATCTGCTCCATTAATGATGTCAATTCTTCATCGGACAGTTTTTTGGCATGGACTACCAGAGCGGCACAACGGTGGCGAATTAGTTGTTCGATGGCCTGACGCTCTTTCTCTTCGTCATGGTAACCGTTACCAATCAGCAAGAAATTTCCGGTGGCATAGGCCACTTGTTCGACAGCTTTGACCATCGAACCAAAAAACGGATCTGACACATCGGAAACAATCATGCCGACTGTTTCAGTGGATTGCTGGGCCAGCGCCCGCGCATTGGCGTTCGGGTGATATTGCAGTTGCTCCATGGCGTTACAGACCGCCATGCGTGATGTCTCACTGGCCTTGGGAGAATTATTGATAACACGAGATACCGTTGCGACGGAAACACCCGCCAGCTTGGCAACATCCTTAATAGTGGCCATTTTTCTTCCAGAGATTTTCAGGGTAATCGCTTACATCCCTCAGTTTTGCGGAAAACAGTGTTGCCCGCAAGGGGGGAAGATCGCAACTTGGTGAGAAAAAATTAGAGAAACAACAATTAGCACGATTACCTGTGGTTTTCGCAAGCCACAGGTTCCGATTAGGCCTGCCTTGGTTAGCCCAGCGGCATTAGATGAAACGGTTAGCACGAATCGATTATATTTAGTCTAAATTGTGCTTTGGTTTTACTGCCTGCTGAATGTTATTTTTATGATCTATTTAATTGTCTGAGATAGCCATGTCCATCATCCGTTACCCCCAGCTTGCCCACTGGGGCGCTTTTACCGCTGTTGTTGAAGATGGCAAACTGATCCGTTGTGAACCATTTGCCAATGACCCCAACCCTTCTCCGTTGTTGGAATCCATCACCCCCATGGTTTATTCCGATAAACGTATTCGCAAACCGGCGATACGCCGCTCGTGGTTACAACAGCGAGAGAAAAGTGATCGAACTTTGCGTGGTCGGGAAGACTTTGTTGAAGTGGAATGGGATGTCGCGCTGGATTTAGTGGC
The DNA here is from genome assembly GCF_900635455.1 of Yersinia intermedia. Lineage (NCBI taxonomy): Bacteria > Pseudomonadati > Pseudomonadota > Gammaproteobacteria > Enterobacterales > Yersiniaceae > Yersinia > Yersinia intermedia. The sequence continues at coordinate 954,280 of NZ_LR134116.1, forward strand.
GCAAGAGAACCGCCGAGTCAGGGATCGTTACGGCCCTTCCGGGTTATTCACCGGTTCCTATGGTTGGTCTTCTGCCGGGCGTTTACATCACGCGCGTTCATTAGTCCGGCGTTTCTATTTCAGCGGGGGCGGGGGGGTTGATCAACTGGGCAATTACAGTTGGGGCTCGGCACAGTTTTTTCTGCCTTATGTGATTGGTACTTTTAGCCCGCTGACCGGCAGGGTGACATCATGGCCGAGTGTGGTTGAGCATTGTGAATTGTTTATTGCGTTCGGTGGGTTGGCGCTGAAAAACGCCCAGGTCTCTTCCGGTGGATCGGCGGAGCATTCATTAAAACCCTGGTTGGAGAAACTGGCACAAAAAGGCACGCCAGTGATTAACATCAGCCCGATGCGGGATGATTGCCCGGCATTTGTTAATGCTGAATGGATACCGATTCGGCCCAATACTGATGTTGCGCTGATGCTGGCGCTGGCTTATGAAATCCAACGTGTTGACGGGCAGGACCAGGCTTTCCTGGCTACCCATTGTGTGGGCTATGAGCAATTAGCTGATTACATTCGTGGGGTGAATGACGGTATTGCTAAAACCCCGGAGTGGGCCAGCGAGATTACCGGTATTCCTGCGCCAAGAATTAGCCAGTTAGCACAGCAACTTATCGGTGTTCGCAGCTTTATGACCTGCTCCTATTCAGTACAGCGCGCACACCGTGGTGAGCAACCTTACTGGATGGTGATTGCCTTATCAGCCATGTTGGGGCAAGTGGGGCTGCCCGGTGGCGGCTTCTCATTTGGTCATGGCTCCATGAACGGTGTGGGTAACCCACGGATAGACACGCCGGGGCCAAGTATGCCGGTGGGTAAAAATCCTGCTGGGTTGGCTATTCCAGTGGCACGCATTTGTGACATGCTGCTGCAACCGGGGCAGCCGTATCAGTTCCAAGGGGAAACCCATACCTATCCCGATATTCATTTAGTGCATTGGGCTGGCGGCAATCCATTCCACCATCACCAGCAATTGAATCGGCTGGTGGAGGGGTGGCAAAAACCGGACACCGTGATTGTGCAGGATATCTGGTGGACACCTGCGGCTAAAATGGCCGATATCGTGCTGCCAGTGACCAGTTCGCTAGAACGTAATGATATCGGTGGCTCGTCACGGGATCGCTATGTATTGGCGATGCATCAGGCGATTGCGCCGCAACATCAGGCTCGTAACGATTTTGATATTTTCGCTGATCTGGCCGAACGGCTGGGTTATCGCAGCCAATTTACCGAAAATAGAGATGAAATGGCCTGGATCAGGCATATCTATCAGGAGTGCGGTGTGGCACAACAGCCGCATGGAGTGGCGTGGCCTGATTTTGAATCTTTCTGGCAACGGGGCCATGTTGATTTACCTGCTCCGCCAAAGGAGTTCGTATTTTTTGATGCTTTCCGCGAAAATCCACAGGCGAATCCGCTGCAAACGCCAAGTGGCAAAATTGAGCTGTTCAGTGAGAAAATTGCCAGCTATCACTATGAGGATTTTGCGCCTCACGCTGAGTGGCAACCACCGATTGAGTGGCTAGGGGCACCACAAGCTGAGCAGTGGCCGCTGCATCTGATCTCTATTCAACCTGAGGATCGTCTGCATAGCCAACTTGATCCGGCGCCATTGGCTCAGGGGAATAAAACCGCCGGTCGTGAAACACTGTATATGCACCCACAGGACGCAGCCAAACGTGACATTACTGAGGGCAGTCAGGTTCAGGTTAGCAACTTACGGGGTCATTGTCTGGCGGGTGTGCGTATCACTGATGGCGTTACTCGTGGGGTGGTGTTGATGGCTACGGGGGCCTGGTTTGATCCCGGTTTCGGTGGCAAACAGCATAAGGTTGAGCAATCAGGTAACCCCAATGTTCTGACGCTGGATATTGGTACCTCACGTTTAACTCAAGGCCCGAATGCAATGAGTTGTCTGGTTGAGGTGGCGCTGTATTAATTTTATCTTAGCGGGATTTATGGTGTTGCCGGTGGGCTAGCGGCAACACCCATGATTTTTGCAATACACCTCAATGAATTACAAACCTATTTCGCCTTTCTGACAATGTTCACTACTGGTTACACTTTGCACGTAAATGTTGCGATTGCTTGCTGGCTGTGGCTTCACTGAAACGGATACAGTGTTCATCCCAGAGGTATTAATTGGTGAGTAATCAACATACGCTGTGTGTTAAAGCCAGTTTTTTATTTGCACCGACCTACGCAGATGCGTAGGTTTTTTTTTATTTCTTCTTGCCCCTGCAATATCAGCCTCCTGTTAGCGATATCTTAGCCACTATTATAGTATTCTCTTTCTTTCATATTCACCGTCTTATAGGGAAATAAACATGGGTTATCGCTTATTGCGTGCTCTTTTTCGTCGATTATTTCGTGTCACCATTGATGGTGTGGATGACCAGTTTACTCATCAAAAACTGATAATTACGCCGAATCATGTCTCTTTCCTTGATGGGGCTTTGCTCGCATTATTTCTGCCGATCAAGCCGGTTTTTGCGGTTTATACCAGTGTTTCTGAGAGCTGGTATATGCGCTGGCTAAAACCTTATATCGATTTTGTCGCACTTGATCCTACCAAGCCAATGGCTATCAAACATTTGGTCAGGATGGTGGAACAAGGCAGGCCAGTCGTGGTGTTCCCTGAAGGGCGTATTACCGTGACCGGCTCATTGATGAAAATCTATGATGGTGCTGCATTTATTGCCGCCAAATCCGGCGCTACGGTAGTCCCGATCCGTTTGGAAGGGCCAGAATTTACCCATTTTGGGCGTTTGGGTGATGTGCTCAAACTCCGCTGGTTCCCGAAAATTAGCATTCATGTTTTGCCTGCGACCACGTTATCCATGCCGCAAGCGCCGCGTGCCCGTGACCGCCGAGTGCTGGCGGGTGAACACTTACATACTATTATGATGGCCGCGCGTATGGCTATCATGCCACGGGAAACGTTGTTTGAAGCGCTGTTATCGGCACAAACTCGTTATGGGCGTTTTAAACCCTGTATTGAGGATGTTTCATTTAAAGAAGACAGTTATCAAACGCTACTGAAGAAAATCCTCGGTGTCAGCCGTATTCTGCAACGCTTCACCGCGCAGGGCGAGCATGTTGGGATGTTATTACCGAATGCGACGATTACCGCAGCGGCGATCTTTGGTGCTTCTCTGCGTGGCCGTATTCCGGCAATGCTTAATTACACTTCGGGTGCCAAAGGGCTGAAAAGTGCAATTATTGCGGCATCGTTGAAAACCATCGTCACCTCGCGCCAGTTTTTGGAAAAGGGCAAACTGACGCATCTGCCTGAACAGGTTACTGAGGCAAATTGGGTCTATCTGGAAGATTTAAAAGACACGGTTACGCTGGCAGACAAATTGTGGATTCTATTCCATTTATGTTGTCCGCGCCGAGCGATGTTGCCACAGCAGGCGGGCGATAGCGCACTGATTTTGTTCACTTCTGGCTCGGAGGGGAACCCGAAAGGCGTGGTACATTCTCACGCAAGTATATTGGCTAACGTTGAGCAGATCCGCACCATTGCCGATTTCACCCCGCGTGATCGTTTTATGTCTTCGCTGCCGCTGTTTCATGCTTTCGGCCTGACGGTGGGGTTATTCACTCCGCTGATGACAGGTAGCCGAGTATTTCTTTATCCCAGCCCGCTGCATTATCGGGTGGTGCCAGAATTGGTGTATGACCGTAACTGCACGGTGCTGTTTGGCACGTCAACTTTCTTGGGCAATTATGCCCGCTTTGCTCATCCTTATGACTTTGCGCGGTTGCGTTATGTGGTGGCAGGGGCGGAAAAACTGGCTGATAGTACCAAACAGATTTGGCAGGACAAATTCGGCATTCGTATTCTGGAAGGGTATGGCGTCACCGAATGTGCGCCGGTAGTAGCGATTAACGTACCGATGGCAGCGAAAGTGAATACCGTTGGGCGCATTCTTCCGGGTATGGAGGCGCGCTTGATAACCGTGCCGGGAATCGAGCAAGGTGGGCGTTTGCAATTGCGCGGCCCCAATATTATGCGCGGTTACCTGCGCGTAGAGCATCCGGGGGTATTGGAACAACCGGCGGCGGAGAATGCTCAGGGTGAGCGTGAGGAGGGTTGGTACGATACCGGTGATATCGTCACCCTCGATGAGCGGGGGTTCTGCGCCATTCGTGGGCGAGTGAAGCGTTTTGCCAAATTAGCCGGTGAAATGGTGTCACTGGAGAGTGTCGAACAACTGGCATTGCGTATCTCACCTGAGGGGCAACATGCCGCAGCAGCTAAAACCGACAGCGCCAAAGGGGAAGCACTGGTGCTCTTCACCACTGACAGTGAAATGACTCGCGAACGGCTGATTAAAGCTGCTCGTGAGGGTGGTGTGCCAGAACTGACCGTTCCCCGTGATATCAGAGTAGTGAAAGCATTGCCCCTATTGGGGAGTGGTAAACCTGACTTTGTTACGTTAACTAAAATGGCACAAGATGCGGAGATGAGCGAATGAGTCAGCAAGCATTGTCAGATAAGCCTTTGCTCTCCAGAGGAATGATCGCCGTACTTTGTGCTCAGTTTTTCTCCGCTTTCGGTGATAACGCACTGCTTTTTGCCACATTGGCATTAATTAAGCAGCAGTTATATCCCGACTGGAGCCAGCCTATCTTGCAAATGGCCTTTGTGGCCACTTATATCATCCTGGCTCCGTTTGTCGGGCAAGTGGCTGATAGCTTTGCCAAAGGGCGTGTGATGATGGTTGCGAACGGCTTGAAGTTGGCTGGCGCATTAGTTATCTGTTTTGGTCTGAATCCATTTCTTGGCTACAGCCTGGTTGGCGTCGGCGCGGCGGCTTATTCACCGGCTAAATACGGCATTCTGGGGGAAATCACCTCCGGTGAGCAGTTGGTTAAGGCCAACGGCATGATGGAGGCATCAACCATTGCGGCTATTTTACTCGGTTCAGTCGCCGGTGGGGTGCTGGCTGATTGGCATCTGATTGCGGCATTAAGTGTCTGTGCGCTGGTATATGCCATTGCGGTGGTGGCTAACCTCTTTATTCCACATCTGGCTGCTGCCCGTTCCGGTAGCTCATGGCGGCCACGGGCCATGACTGGTAGTTTTTTTGCTGCATGCCGCATTCTGTGGCGGGATGGCGAAACGCGCTTCTCACTGGCGGGGACCAGCTTGTTCTGGGGGGCGGGGGTCACGTTGCGCTTCCTGCTGGTGCTATGGGTGCCGGTAGCATTAGGCATTGCCGATAACGCCACGCCGACGCTGTTAAACGCCATGGTGGCGATTGGTATTGTGATTGGTGCGGGTGCTGCGGCACGCTTCGTGACACTTAAAACAGTAAAACGCTGTTTACCGGCGGGGGTATTAATTGGTGTGGTGGTGGCGACATTCTCACTGCAACACAGCATGCCAATGGCCTATTTACTGTTGATTATTATCGGGATTTTAGGTGGTTTCTTTGTCGTGCCGCTTAATGCCTTATTGCAAGAGCGCGGCAGACAAAGTGTGGGCGCTGGGAATGCGATTGCAGTGCAAAATTTGGGTGAGAATACCGCAATGTTGTTGATGCTGGGGCTCTACTCGGTGGTTGTCAAACTGGGTGTGCCAGTCGTCGTGGTTGGTGTTGGTTTCGGTGTGATCTTCGCGCTGGCGATTGCATTGCTATGGTGCTGGCAGTGGCAACAACTGCGCCGTAAAGCGGCTAAATGATGTGGTAATAGTCATACCAATGCCGCCGAGTGCGGCATTATTCATTGTCAGTATTCTAAGGCCGCATTAGCGGCCTTTTTGCTTTTTTGAACTCAATTGAATTTAAGGTGCAGGGAAGGTAAAGCGGGTGTGGATCTCTTCCAATGCATTAAGCACTTCCTGGTCCAGAACTAGATTCTGGCTATCAATATTACTTTTCAGTTGTTCCAGTGTGGTTGCACCTAACAGTGTACTGGCAACAAACGGTTGCTGGCGTACAAAAGCCAGCGCCATCTGTGCTGGATCCAACCCATGACGTTTTGCCAGTGCCACATATTCCGCTACCGCTAACTGGGATTGTGGCCCGGTATAACGGGTGAAACGGCTGAATAATGTATTACGTGCGGCGGCAGGTTTTGCGCCATTGAGGTATTTACCGCTCAGGGTGCCGAAGGCCAGGCTGGAATAAGCTAATAGCTCAACGCCTTCGTGTTGGCTTATCTCGGCCAAACCAACTTCGAAGCTGCGGTTAAGCAGGCTGTAGGGGTTCTGTATTGAGACAATGCGCGGTAAATCATGTTTTTCTGCCAATTGCAGATAGCGCATCACGCCCCATGGGGTCTCATTTGATACACCGATATAACGGATTTTCCCTGCTCGTACCTGCTCGTTCAGCGCTTCCAGCGTTTCAAGCAAGGTGACCACAGCAGTATGTTCGCTATAGCGATAATTCAATTTACCAAAACAGTTAGTTTCACGTTGTGGCCAATGTAATTGATAAATATCGATATAATCAGTATTGAGCCGTCTAAGGCTATCTTCCAACGCGATGCGGATATTTTTCCGGTCTAGCGCCATATTGGGGCGAATCGGTTGATCGCTGCCGCGTGATGGCCCAGAGACTTTACTGGCTAAAATGATTTTGTCACGCTCACCGCGCGCTTTTATCCAGTTACCAATGTATTGCTCAGTTAACCCTTGGGTTTCTGGCCTTGGGGGCACTGGGTACATTTCTGCGGTATCGATCAAGTTAATACCGGCAGCAACGGCGTAATCCAGTTGCGCATGGGCATCGGCTTCACTATTTTGTTCACCAAATGTCATGGTGCCCAGACCCAGCAGGCTGACTTCTAATGAACTGTGGGGGATACGATGATATTGCATTGCCGACCTTCCTTAATGTCTGAAATTATCAGGCCATACCCTTGGTAGTTGGTATTGCAGCGTCGTTAGCTACGCCCACTCACCTGAATTTTCTATTTGAATAACTGCTTCAGGATGTGTTTGTTTGGCCTTACTGAAACACCAATTATTTGGGTACAAGTAAAACTCGCCTTATTCGACTATAACGAAGCACCGCAGTTGGGGGAAGTGTACAAGGGAAAAGTACATAAAAAAGTGGTAAACGGGGCCAGTGAACTGCGCCCAGAGGGTGATATGCTCGCTAACGTGCAAATTGCAGGGGGTTGCTTACGGCTTAATACTCGGCCCATCCTTGGGCCTCTTGATTGCAGCCGCCTTCCGGCATCTTTAAATCTATTGGGTTGATGTTTTTTTATCAGCCGGTTTACTCTTTTTCCCACGCATCAAATTCAGGGTTTCAACACCCATGGAGAAGAACATGGCGAAGTAAATGTAGCCTTTTGGAATGTGGATCTGGAAACTTTCCAACATCAGGGTGAAGCCGACCAGTATCAGGAAAGAGAGTGCCAGCATTTTGACTGATGGATGGCGATTAACAAACTCCCCAATCGGTCTGGCAGCAAACATCATCACGCCGACAGAAATAACCACGGCGGCCATCATAATAAACAGATGATCTGACAGCCCAACGGCTGTTATCACTGAGTCCAGACTAAAGATGATATCCAACAGCATAATTTGCACGATAGCCGCAAAGAAAGAGCTGACATTACTGGTGTGCTCAGTATCGCTCCCCTCAATGGTTTCATGAATTTCCTTACTGGCTTTCCAGATAAGGAATAGTCCCCCTAGCAGCAGGATCAAGTCCCGCATAGAAACACCGTGGCCTGCCACTGTAAACAGCGGCTCAGTCAGGCGGATAACCCAGGCAATAGAAGCAAGTAACGCCAGACGCATTAACATTGCTCCGGCCAAGCCAATACGGCGGGCTTTGTTTTGCTGAGCTTTAGGTAATTTTGCAACCACTAAAGAAAGGAAAATAATATTGTCTATCCCGAGAACAATCTCAAGGATAGTCAGCGTGCCTAGCGCCAACCAGGCATTTGGATCGGCAATCCATTCAAACATTGCGCCTATACACCTTACGGAAACACAAAATACAATTATATACCCTTCTTACTTGAAGTTGCAGGGGTGTTAGCTACGTTTACTCACCCGAATCACTTACTTGAGTAAGCTCATCGGGATTCATGCACTTGCTGCCTACCTGCAACTCCACGTTTTTTGGGTATTCTCATTTATTTATTAATCGGAATAATCAGATTCGTCCGTTAAAGCAAGAAGTGACGGGCCAGCATCGGGCCAGTAAAGGTCTTTTTCAGATAAAAACCACGGGGTAGTGTCATGATCGGTTGCCCTTTTTCACCAATGGCTTCAGTTAACGCACGGCTATTGGCGGCCTTCGGGCGCAATTGGAGTACCTCACCGTGGCGAGCGGTGATGGTTTCTACTTTGCCAAGAACGATAAGGTCCATTAACTCTTCCCAGTCACGCCGCAGCAGTTCTTCTTCTTGCGCATTCGGGCTCCATAATAGAGGCGCGCCGACTCTGCGTTCCGCGAGCGGGATCTGCCGCTCACCCTCAACAGGTACCCACAATACGCGGGCCAGTTTATGCCGCACATGGCTGCTTTCCCAAGTGATACCACTGTTGCCGCTCAGGGGGGCGACACAAACAAAAGTGGTTTCGAGAGGCTTGCCCTGAGCGCTGATCGGGATTGTTTTTAGCTCAATGCCGATGTCGGCAAAGTCCTGTTCTGGTTTACTGCCAGCACTGGCCCCCAAATAAAACTCCAGCAACATACCAACCCAGCCTTTTACTCGCTTTAAGTCTGCCGGAATAACCCATTGAGCACGAGCAGCCAGTTCGCCAAGAGTAAAACCTGACAAAGCTTGAGCACGTTGAAAAAGTTGATGTTCATCAGTCGGTGGTGCCGGTGGCAGTGAATAAACAGACATGGGTAGAAACCTGCTAAAGTCGGTTAAAAAACAAGCTGAATTAAAAGTGGCGGTAGATGTATTGTTATGCACTGTGGATGAAATGAATAATAGCATGATTTAACGGAAGTTTTCTTTCCTTCCAAGGATGAAATATTTTTATTCTGGTTATCTTGTGCACCTACTGACAGCGATAATGAACAGGATCTTACACCTATTTATCCACAGATTTATTGGATAACCCCAGTAAATCACGATCACTGGTTCAATTTACAGCCTTGACGACGGCTTTTTTTGCGAGTTTTACTCTTTTTTGCATAACTTTGACGCATTATCTGTGGATAAAAACCACATTGATGGATCTTTAGCCAGCGACAGATCCAAAACGGATATAGATCACATTTCACTACCGTTTAAACCTGTGGGAAACCTGTTATTTTGTTGAAATTAATCATTTATTTTTTTAGATATTTTTGTCGTATTATTCCGTTAAAATGAGTTGTACCTACTTTTCCCTAGAGTTCTACACACCTATATCCACAGAAAAAGTGAATAAAATGTCGTGTGTAGCCCTTGGGGTGTTCATAACTTTGCTTATATCTGTGAGTTATCCCAGAGTTATCAGGTTTAGCTGGCAGATAAGCAGTGGTTTACCGCCTGTTGCTAGTGTGAAACAATCAGAGCATCTTTGAGTTTTAAGCTTATCGAGGTAGTCCGGTGATCGATGATGATGGCTACCGCCCGAACGTGGGTATCGTAATTTGTAATCGGCAAGGCGAAGTGTTGTGGGCCAGGCGTTACGGTCAGCACTCTTGGCAGTTTCCTCAAGGGGGGATAAACCCCGGTGAAACACCAGAGCAGGCAATGTATCGCGAACTTTTTGAAGAGGTAGGACTTAACAAAAAGGATGTCCGTATTCTGGCTTCAACCCGTAACTGGTTACGTTACAAATTACCAAAACGTTTGGTGCGTTGGGATACAAAGCCGGTGTGCATCGGCCAAAAACAACGATGGTTTCTACTACAGTTAATGTGTAATGAAGCCGATATCAACATGCAACGCAGCAGTACCCCGGAGTTTGATGGCTGGCGCTGGGTCAGTTATTGGTACCCGGTGCGTCAGGTGGTCTCTTTTAAACGTGATGTTTATCGTCGTGTGATGAAAGAATTTGCTGCAACCGTCATGCCCGTGCAGGAGGTTGTTCCACCACGGGTTCCGCCCGCTTATCGCCGTAAAAGAGGTTAAGTTAAGCCGATCATGCTCATGCGTTTGCGAGAAATAGTTGAGAAAGTGGCGATGGCAACCAGCCTGGCGGATGCGTTAGAGCTGTTGGTCAATGAAACCTGTCTGGCGATGGACACGGAAGTCTGCTCGATATATCTGGCAGACAATGACCGCCGTTGTTACTACCTGATGGCGACTCGGGGTTTGAAAAAGCCCCGTGGTCGCACCATTACGCTGGCTTTTGACGAAGGTATCGTCGGGCTGGTGGGGCGGTTGGCCGAACCCATTAACTTGGCCGATGCTCAGAGTCATCCCAGTTTTAAATATGTACCACAAGTTAAAGAGGATCGCTTCCGGGCGTTTCTCGGGGTACCTATTATTTATCGTCGGCAGTTGCTTGGCGTGTTGGTGGTGCAGCAGCGCGAGCATCGCCAGTTTGATGAGAGCGAAGAGTCGTTCATGGTCACGCTGGCCACGCAACTGGCGGGGATCCTATCTCAATCGCAACTGAATGCGATTTTTGGCCAATATCGTCAAACACGAATTCGCGCGCTGGCGGCGGCTCCAGGCGTGGCAGTAGCAGAAGGTTGGCAGGATACCTCGCAACCATCCCTTGATTTGGTTTATGAAGCCTCAACGCTCGATACTGTTCAGGAGCGTGAACGCCTGACTCAGGCGTTGGAAGAGGCTGCGGCAGAATTCCGCCGCTTTAGTAAGCGTTTTGCTGCCAGCTCACAAAAAGAGAGTGCGGCAATTTTCGATCTCTATTCGCACTTGTTAAATGATGCCCGCCTAAAGCGTGAGCTTTTCGCGCAAATTGACGCCGGTTCAGTGGCTGAATGGGCCGTGAAACAAGTGGTTGAACAATTCGCAGCCCAATTTGCCAGCCTGCAAGACACCTATATGCGTGAGCGAGCCAGTGACCTGCGGGCATTAGGTCAGCGCTTGTTGTTCCATCTTGACGATAGCACCTCTGGGGCCAGCCAATGGCCTGAGCGTTTCATCCTGGTTGCCGATGAGTTAACCGCCACTCTATTAGCCGAGGTGCCACAAGATCGTCTGGCGGGGGTAGTGGTGCGTGATGGTGCTGCTAACTCGCATGCTGCGATTTTAGTGCGCGCCATGGGTATTCCAACGGTGATGGGTGCAGATATCCAGCCTGCGTTGCTGAATCAGCGGCTATTAATTGTTGATGGCTACCGCGGCGAGGTGCTGGTTGATCCCGAACCGGTACTGGTCAAAGAGTATCAGCGGCTGGTCACTGAAGAGATTGAGCTCAGCAAACTGGCTGAAGACGATGTCGAACAGCCTGCGGCCCTGAAAAGTGGTGAGCGGATTCAGGTGATGCTGAATGCGGGTCTTAGCCCAGAACATGAACAATTGCTGGGGGGGCGGGTTGATGGTGTTGGTCTATATCGCACTGAAATCCCTTTTATGTTGCAAAGCGGCTTTCCGTCGGAAGAGGAACAAGTTGCGCAATATCAAGGCATGTTACAGCTTTATCCTAACAAACCCGTCACATTACGCACCTTGGATATCGGTGCTGATAAACAGTTGCCCTACATGCCCATCAGCGAAGAAAACCCGTGTCTGGGTTGGCGTGGGATCCGTGTAACGCTCGATCAGCCAGAGATCTTCTTGATCCAGGTTAGAGCGATGCTGCGTGCCAACGCTGGAACCGGTAATCTGGGTATTCTATTGCCAATGATCACCAGCCTGGAAGAGGTCGATGAAGCTAAACGCCTGATTGATCGTGCTGGGCGTGAGGTTCAGGAAGTTTTGGGCTATGAATTGCCACAGCCTAAATTGGGGGTAATGATTGAAGTCCCTGCTATGATCTTTATGCTGCCCTACCTCAAATCGCGGGTAGATTTTATCTCAGTTGGCACCAACGATCTGACCCAATATTTGCTGGCAGTAGATCGCAATAATACTCGCGTTGCATCGCTGTATGACAGCCTGCATCCGGCGATGCTACAGGTACTCAGCCATATTTTGACGCAGGCGACACTATCGGGTTTGCAGGTGAGCCTTTGTGGTGAAATGGCAGGTGACCCGATGGGCGCGTTGTTGCTGGTCGGGTTGGGTTATCGCAATCTCAGTATGAACGGTCGTAGTGTGGCGCGAATTAAATACCTGCTGCGCAATATCGATTTAGCGGATGCGACAGCATTGGCCGAACGAGTATTGAGCGCCCAAATGACCACGGATGTGCGTCATTTAACAGCAGCATTTATGGAACGCAGGGGCTTAGGTGGATTGATCCGCGGCGGGAAGTAAGCTTATCCCGTTGGTCCTGGGTGCTATAGCGTTGTTAGTGCCAGTCACTGGCGACTATTCCAATGTGTTTTGGTTTTTTGTGAGTAATATTCACTGTCTGGGGTTGCGCTGTTTACAGAACTTTTCTGTTTGGCGCTGCCCAGACAGGCCTAACCCTATGCTATTATGCGCAACCTGTAGCCCTAACCGGGCAAGAACATTAATTTTCTCAAAATATGAGACATTTCGTGGTGATAGATGAGCAATAGCTATCTGGCGTTTCCTAAATTTGATCCGGTCATTTTTTCCATTGGCCCAGTTTCCCTTCATTGGTACGGCCTGATGTATCTGGTGGGCTTTGTCTTCGCCATGTGGCTGGCGGTTCGTCGGGCAAATAAACCGGGTAGTGGCTGGACCAAAGAAGAAGTCGAAAACCTGCTGTATGCGGGTTTCCTCGGGGTGTTTGTCGGTGGCCGTGTCGGTTATGTGCTGTTTTATAACCTGCCGATGTTCCTCGATAACCCACTGTATCTGTTTAAAGTATGGGATGGCGGTATGTCATTCCATGGCGGTTTGATTGGTGTCATCTGCGTCATGTTGTGGTTTGCCCGCCGTACTAAACGCCATTTCTTCCAGGTCGCTGACTTTATTGCTCCTCTTATTCCATTTGGTTTAGGTGCTGGCCGGCTTGGTAATTTTATCAATGGTGAGCTGTGGGGCCGTGTGACTACCGATACCCCGTGGGCGATGTTATTCCCAACCTCCCGTGGTGAAGATATCGCCATTGTTGCTGCCGACCCGGCGAAATGGCAGGCGATATTCAATCAATACGGTGTACTGCCGCGTCATCCTTCGCAACTGTATGAAATGATTCTTGAAGGGGTGGTGTTATTTATCATCCTGAACCTGTTTATCCGTAAGCCGCGTCCGATGGGCAGTGTATCTGGTCTGTTCCTGATTGGTTATGGTGCGTTCCGTATTATTGTGGAGTGTTTCCGCCAGCCAGATGCCCAACTTGGCTTGTTCGATGGCGTGATCAGCATGGGGCAGATACTCTCTGTACCTATGATTCTGGCCGGTATCATTATGATGATTTGGGCGTATCGTCGTCCTGCGCAACAACTTTCGTGAGGTAACATGAAACAGTATCTGGATTTGATGAAAAAAGTGCTGGAAGAAGGCACTCCTAAAGCTGACCGTACCGGTACCGGGACTGTGTCGATTTTCGGGCATCAGATGCGTTTCAATTTACAAGACGGTTTTCCACTGGTAACCACTAAGCGTTGCCATTTGCGCTCCATCATCCATGAGCTGTTATGGTTCCTCAATGGCGATACTAATATTGGCTATCTGAAGGAAAATAATGTCTCCATCTGGGATGAGTGGGCTGACGAAAACGGCGACCTTGGCCCGGTTTACGGCAAGCAATGGCGGGCTTGGGGGGCTGCGGATGGTCGTAAGATTGACCAACTTAGCAACGTGGTAAAACAGCTTAAGCAGGATCCAGATTCGCGCCGTATCATCGTTTCAGCATGGAATGTGGGTGAACTGGAACAAATGGCACTGGCACCGTGCCATGCTTTCTTCCAGTTCTACGTGGCAGATGGCAAGCTTTCTTGTCAACTGTATCAGCGTTCTTGTGATGTATTCCTCGGCTTGCCATTTAACATTGCCAGCTATGCTCTACTGGTGCATATGATGGCGCAGCAATGTGAGTTAGACGTCGGTGATTTTGTCTGGACAGGGGGCGATACACACTTGTATAGCAACCATATTGAGCAGACAAATCTGCAATTAAGCCGTGAGCCACGGGCATTGCCGAAACTGATTATCAAGCGGAAACCGGCATCTTTGTTTGATTACCGTTTTGAGGATTTTGATATTGAGGGGTACGATCCTCACCCAGGGATTAAAGCACCGATTGCTATCTAATCTTTAGGCCGGAGCCGCAATGGCTCCGGTTTTATACCCGTCACCTTTCAAGTTTTAGGGGCGCTGCTCTTGTCATCTGTTCCATCCCTGAAACTCGCTTCTACGAGCCGATTTATCATCTTAATCAACTAATTGTGTTGTCTCTTCGGGGTTAATGAACCTTATCCTGAGGCCCTTTTACGGCTAGCATCACTGCTGATCAAATCGGTTCCCAACTAACTTGTCTCTCCTTTGCCACCTTCCTGCATCTGGAAATCTATTGAGGATATTTTGCCAAATCCTTTTCTTTGCTACATGCAGCTTCCCTGCAATAAAAATGCGAGCAGTGCCGCATCGAATTTTGCATTTATGTATCCGCAAATAAAGTTTTGCGTACTTCTTCCAGCTCTTGTCACTAACCTATCGACCCCAATCTACAGATACGTAAACTTGCTGCATGGACACCAATATAAGATTAAAGAGAACTGCCTTTATACGCGAGTATTCTCTTAAAAAACAAAAAGGTATCAGCCTTATCGAGTTGCTACTGGTGATTGTGTTAGTCGGTATAACATCACTTTGGGGGGCGCAAAATTGGCACCATTACCGGCAACGGGAAAGGCTCGCAGACAGTGCCCGTCAGTTACTTGCTTTCTTAACACACTTACAGGCACAGGCTAATCGCCGCAACAACACAGAATTGTTGTGGATACAGCAGAACGGGCAGGGCTGTCTGGGAAGTGGTGATAAACCTGCTACCCCCTGTTCAGCACTCACCGACAGCGTGTTTATTCCACCTTACCCTGATGTCGCTATCGCGACTTCATTGCAAAAAGAAATGGGGTTTTTTGGTGTGAGGAATACGGCACAAGCAGGAAATATCATGCTCAGTAACCCGGCAGGGTCTATCCGGTTAGTTATTTCCAGTAGAGGGCGCTTAAGGCTATGCAGTGAGGGCCAGCCAATATCAGGCATTCATATATGCCAATAATGCTCAGAAATACACCAGTGTCAGCTCGCTGGGGGCTGAAATGTATAACAGGTTTTACGTTACCGGAAATGATGCTGGCATTGAGTATTGGTAGTTTGATTATGCTTGGTGCCACAGAGGTTTTCCCCAAGCTACGCAAACAAATATCAATTTTGCAACAGCACTATTATCTGGAGCTAGCGCTTAGTCAGGTTATGGCTGTGCTGGAAAAAGATCTGCGGCGTGCGGGATTTTGCCATGGCGAGTGCCAGGGAACAGCGGTTACAACCCATCATTATCCCGCAGAAGCGACAAATTCGTGTCTGATAGTTGCTTACGATCTTAATCGAAATGGCCGATGGGAAGGGGAGAAACATCAGGAATCCGAATACTTTGGTTACCGCCTGCGTAATAAAGCATTAGAGGGCCAACGTGGTGAACTGAATTGCTCTGGCAGAGGGTGGGAAAAGCTGCTTGACCCACGAGAGATCACGATAACCCATTTCTCTATTAGCCAATTACCTCAGCAAACATCAAATCAGGTTTATCGGGTGCAACTAGCGGGGCAAAAAACAGGTAACCCGGTCATTCATCATCAGCTTACTTATACGATACGCAGGAACAATCTATGAAGCTGAATCATTTAACGCTGAATCATCAACGGGGGGCCAGCACATTGGCAGCCGTTGCTACACTTTTCGCTCTTGGTTTATTTCTGCTGTCAGCACTACATCGTCAATTGGATAATATTCAACAAATTACATCTGAAGAACAGCACTATTTACGTGCTTTTAATCAGGCAACGTCATCACTGAACTGGGGGATAAGTCAGAATTGGTCATTCAGTTTGCCATGGCGGGCTGGTTCGACATGGTATTGCATTCAGCAGCAATATGGCTTAAAAGCCTGTGTTAAACCGGCATCACTAAGTGGTTTTTTTATTCTCAGAGGAGAGAGCGATCCCCTCGGTGCTCGACCACCCTTGATACTTTATCAACGCGTCATGCTGAATACTGGCAAAGGGTATTTGGGTCACTATCAACTGGTTAAGGCCGCTCGTGGCTGGTTGGATTTCTGCCCTGATAAGGATGTACAGTTTTGCAATTACTAAAATACGGCAATAGGCACCTGTTGATGAAACGGGGCGACCAATGCCATCCTCGTAACCAACAAGGGTTTAGCCTGCCTGAAGCCTTAATTGCGGCACTGTTTTTCTCCGTTTCGTTATTGGGTGTGTTGCAATACCATCAGGCTCTTTTACAGGGTTTCTCTTCTTTATGGCAACAGCGTCAGGCTTGGTCTGTGCTTCATCAACACATCGACAGCGCAGGGGAAGATAGACCTGATAGGCCATTTATATCAGGAATGAAACCGAACTGGTTATATCGTCAGTCCATTGGCCGAACTGAAGGGGAGTGTGCCGAGCTTCGTTTCACCCTCGCGGTACGGGAAAACCAACCTGCAAAGTTAGCCCGTTGGTTTTGCTCTACGAATGGAAGCGGGTAACAGTATAGTTATCCCCATAAATTCGACACTGCTGAGGCTGTAAACAAGAGGATCTTGATTGATGTACAGCCGAGGGATACGGATGAGCAGCTATATCGGTCTTATAATAGAGATAACCTATTGCGCTCACTCATTATCAAGTTAGAGTATTAAGCCTCAGGATTTACCCACAAGTGATAATAAGTTGGTTTAATCATTTATGGCTATTTTCCATAGTGCCTTAAGGGAGTCATCATGTTCACGGTTTATCATTCTAATCAATTAGATTTACTCAAAGCGCTAACGACTGCGCTGATAGAACGAGAGCCGTTGGATAACCCTTTCCAGCAAGAAGTTGTGTTAGTTCAAAGCCCTGGGATGGCACAATGGTTACAAATGCAATTGGCACAACAATTTAGCATTGCAGCAAATATTGAGTTTCCGCTGCCCGCAACCTTTATCTGGGACATGTTTACCCGTGTTTTACCCGGGATCCCAAAAGAAAGCGCATTCAGCAAAGATGCCATGACATGGAAACTTATGTGGTTGCTGCCAGATTTACTGGAAAGCCCGGTATTTTCTCCCATGAAACGCTATTTAAGTGACGATAATGATAAGCGCAAAATCCATCAGCTTGCAGCTCGGGTTGCTGACCTTTTCGACCAGTATTTAGTGTATCGACCTGAATGGCTTGCCAGTTGGGAGCGAGGCCAACTCATTGACAATCTGGACGATGCTCAGCAGTGGCAAGCCACGTTGTGGGTGGAACTGACGAACTATACCCGCCAATTGGAACAACCCGAATGGCACCGTGCCAATCTCTATCAGCGGTTTATCCGCACACTACTTGAATCGGATTCCTGTCCCGCAGGCTTGCCCAAGCGGGTATTTATTTGCGGCATATCGGCATTACCCCCTATCTATTTACAAGCCCTGCAAGCGCTGGGTAAACATATTGATATTCATCTGATGTTTACGAATCCTTGCCGCTATTTTTGGGGCGACATTCAGGATTATGCTTTTTTGGCTAAATTACAAAGCCGCAAACGTAGACATTATCGCGAATCAATAGAAGTAAATTTGTTCCGCCACCCAGAGCAGGCTAAACAGCTCTTTAATGCGAATGGTGAACAAGAACTCAGTAACCCGCTATTAGCCTCGTGGGGGCGGCTCGGGCGGGATCATATGTATTTATTATCTCAGGTTGATGATATTCAAGAGGTCCATGCTTTTGTCGATATTGACCCTGATAATCTATTACATGGTATTCAGCACGATATGTTGGAGCTGGAGGACCACGCAATTATTGGTACCACTGCGGAATCCTTAGCTCATAGCGACCAAAAGCGTCGATTAGATATCAGGGATAGATCTCTCAGCCTGCATGTTTGCCATAGTCCTCAACGGGAAGTTGAGGTTTTGCAAGATAACCTATTGAATTTATTCTCAACCAACCCTGAACTTACTCCACGCGATGTCATTGTGATGGTTGCCGATATTGACAGTTACACCCCTTATATTCAGGCCACATTTGGTAATGCGACTGGAGAGCGCTATCTGCCATTTGCGATTTCTGACCGTAAAGCCAGTCAAGCCCATCCGGCGCTACAGGCTTTTATCACTTTACTTGATTTACCCCAGAGCCGTTTCACCTCTGAACAAGTATTGGCCTTGTTGGAGGTCCCTGCTTTAGCCAGCAAGTTTGGTATTACTGAAGATGGATTGCGCCGCTTACGGCAATGGGTGGGGGAATCAGGTATTCGCTGGGGGTTGGATGATGACAATGTGCGGGAGCTATCTTTACCCGCAACGGGTCAGCATACCTGGCACTTTGGCATAACCCGCATGTTGCTGGGTTATGCCATGGATAGCACCGCCGGCGATTGGCGGGGGGTGCTACCGTATGATGAGTCGAGTGGTTTAGCAGCGGAACTCGCTGGGCAATTGGCCGATATGTTGATGCAACTAAGCCAATGGCGGCAGCAATTAAGTGAACCAAGAGCACTCAGCGAATGGTTACCCTTGTGCCGCCAATTATTGGATACCTTCTTCGAACCCGATAATGACACTGAAGCGGTGTTGGTGCTGATTGAACAACAGTGGCAGAAGGTTATCAGCTACGGTATTGCAGCCCAATACCCCGATGTGGTGCCACTTAATCTGTTACGGGATGAACTGGCTTCGCGCTTGGATAATGAGCGCATCAGTCAGCGTTTCCTTGCCGGGCCAATCAACTTTTGTACTCTAATGCCTATGCGCTCTATCCCATTTAAAGTTGTTTGCTTATTGGGGATGAACGATGGTGTTTACCCACGAACACTGCCGCCGTTGGGATTTGATTTGATGGCAAAACAGGTTCGCCGTGGCGACCGCAGCCGCCGTGACGATGACCGCTATCTGTTCCTCGAAGCGCTACTTTCGGCTCAGCAACAGCTCTATATCAGCTATATCGGGCGCTCTATCCAGGATAACAGTAAGCGTTATCCATCAGTGCTGGTCAGTGAACTGATTGAATATATCTCACAAAGCTATCACTTACCGGGGGATGAAATGCTCAATGCTGATGAGAGCGCCCAGCGGGTGATTCAGCACTTACTCTGCTGGCATGCGCGGATGCCATTTGCGGCTGAAAATTTTATTCAACATAGCGAGTTACAAAGTTACGCTGCTGAATGGCTACCCTCTGCTGAGTCCAAAGGGCGACCGCATCCAGAGTTTAATCAGCCATTATCGCCTGAACCCTTATCTGAAATTACACTGGATGAGTTAATTCGTTTCTACCGTCATCCAGTGAGAGCATTCTTCCAGCTCCGGCTAGGAGTGAATTTTGTTATTGAAGAAACAGAATTACCTGATGAAGAGCCATTTACTTTAGATAACCTCAATCGCTATCAGTTTAATACTCAGTTACTAAATGCATTGATAGATGAGGGTGATATCAATAGCGTGTTCGCCCGAGCCCGAGCGGCCGGCACCCTGCCTTATGGATCCTTCGGTGAGCTGTATTGGGAAAGCCAGCAAGAGGAAATGGTGCCATTAGCTGAACAGATTCGTAGCGAGCGCCTTGAGTATCATAGCATTGAGCTAAATATCGAATTGGGTGACATCACCCTTACGGGGTGGATTCATCAGGTTCAGGAAGATGGATTAATTCGTTGGCGTCCTGCGGCATTGACGGCGGTAGACGGGCTTTTATTATGGATTGAACATTTGGTCTATTGTGCTGGCGGAGGTAAGGGGCAAAGCCGGATGTATGGCCGCAAAGGAACAGCATGGCGCTATGATTCTTTGGGCCGTGATGAAGCTCATCACTATTTACAACAGTTAGTCAGTGGGTATCAGCAAGGAATGTGTGAACCGCTGCTACTGCTAAGTAAAAGCGGTTGGGCATGGCTGAGTAACTGCTTTGAACGCGAGTCAGGTCAGATTTTGTGGGATGAAGAAACACAAACTAAAGCCCGAATGAAACTTTTACAAGTTTGGCAAGGTGATCAGCGAGTTGCTGGTGAAGGTGAGGATAGCTATGTGCAAAGGGTGTTCTGCCTGATGGATAATCCACATCTCGACAAGATAATACATGAAACGGAATGTTATTTATTACCGATTGCCCGCCATAATAAGGCGTGAGAACTGCTAATGGCTCGCCAGGCTTGTCAATACCAGAAAGTTGGCTGCGGCTTTGAGCGGTAATTTTGAAGGGGTTAGGGGAGAAAAGGAATGCATAAACAGTTTGCCCGCATCATGGGTATATTTTTCTTATTAGGTTTGCTGGCACCTCTGAGTTGGGCCGCAGCGCCTGCATGGCAACCACTGGCAGAAGCTATTCACAAAAGTGAACATGATCTGCGTAAATATCAGGCAATAAAGCTGCCTAATGGTATGACCGTGTTGCTAGTTTCTGATGCGCAAGCACCTAAATCCTTGGCGGCATTGGCGTTGCCTGTCGGGTCATTGGAAGATCCTAATAACCAGTTGGGTTTAGCTCATTATCTGGAACACATGTTATTGATGGGTTCTAAACGTTTCCCAGAACCAGGCAGTTTTTCTGAGTTTCTGAAAAAGCATGGCGGTAGTCATAATGCTAGCACTGCTTCTTATCGAACCGCCTTTTATCTTGAAATTGAAAATGATGCATTGGTACCGGCCGTTGAGCGTTTAGCCGATGCTATTGCAGAACCTTTATTAGACCCTATCAATGCTGATCGTGAACGTAATGCGGTCAATGCTGAATTGACGATGGCCCGCTCGCGTGATGGGATGCGCATGGCGCAAGTTAATGCCGAAACGCTTAATCCTGCTCACCCTAGTGCGCGGTTCTCGGGCGGTAATCTTGATACGCTCAAAGACAAGCCTGATGGCAAATTACATGATGAGCTACTGAGCTTTTATCATCGTTACTACTCAGCCAATTTGATGGTGGGGGTGCTGTATAGTAATCAGCCTCTGGATCAATTAGCACAGTTAGCGGCTGATACCTTTGGCCGGATTCCGAATCGGGAGGCAAAAGTTCCTCCAATTACGGTACCTGCTGTAACACCGGACCAAACCGGTATTATTATTCATTATGTTCCAGCCCAACCTCGTAAACAGTTAAAAATAGACTTCCGTATTGAGAATAATAGTGCGGAATTTCGCAGCAAAACAGATACCTATGTTAGCTATTTGATGGGTAATCGCAGTAAAGATACGTTGTCCGACTGGCTACAAAAACAGGGGCTGGCAGATGCTATTAATGCCGGTGCCGATCCAATGGTAGATCGCAATGGAGGGGTATTCTCTATTTCGGTATCACTCACGGATAAAGGTCTGGCCAAACGTGATGTGGTGGTAGCCGCTATCTTTGATTACATCAAAATGTTGCAAAAAGATGGCATTAAACAGAGTTATTTCGACGAGATAGCCCATGTTTTGAATCTGGATTTCCGTTATCCCTCAATCACGCGGGATATGGATTACATCGAGTGGCTGGTGGATATGATGTTGCGAGTACCTGTCGCACATGTACTTGATGCGCCCTATCTGGCGGATCATTATGATCCCAAGGCTATTGCTGCCCGGTTGGCTGAAATGACGCCAGAGAATGCGCGGATCTGGTTTGTCAGCCCTGAAGAACCTCACAATAAAGTAGCCTATTTTGTTGATGCTCCTTATCAGGTCAATAAAATTAGCCCACAAGAGATGAAAGACTGGCAACAACTTGGGGAGAATATCACCCTGAATCTACCGGCACTTAACCCCTACATCCCAGATAACTTTACTCTGATCAAAGCTGATAAAAATATCATCCGGCCACAGAATGTCGCGGAACAACCGGGGTTACGGGTGTTTTACATGCCAAGTCAGTATTTTGCTGATGAACCGAAAGCCGATATCACGCTTGCTTTTCGCAATCCACATGCGTTGGATACCGCCCGCCATCAGGTGCTCTTTGCCCTGACTGATTATCTGGCAGGTCTTTCACTTGATGAGCTGAGTTACCAAGCCTCGATCGGCGGGATCAGTTTCTCAACCGCGCCTAACAACGGTTTGTATGTCAGTGCTAATGGTTTCACACAGCGGATGCCGCAATTGCTAACCACGCTGGTTGAAGGTTACTCCAGCTTCACACCAACAGAAGATCAATTAGTGCAGGCTAAATCTTGGTATCGCGAGCAGTTGGACGTGGCCGAGAAAGGCAAAGCTTATGAACTGGCAATTCAGCCAGCTAAACTGTTGTCTCAGGTTCCTTATTCCGAACGCAATGAACGGCGCAAATTGCTTGATACTATCAACGTGCAAGATGTGCTGACTTATCGTGATAGCTTGCTGAAACAATCCGCGCTGAAAGTATTGGCGGTGGGTAATATGACGGCTCAGCAGGTTACCGAACTGGCAGAATCGTTGAAAAAACAGTTGGCTTCAACGGGTACCACTTGGTGGACCGGCGAAGATGTTGTTGTTGAGAAGGCTCAACTGGCCAATATGGAACGGCTTGGCAGCAGTTCTGATGCTGCACTGGCAGCAGTCTATGTTCCCACCGGCTATACAGAAATTGACGGTATGGCGCACAGTGCTTTGCTGGGGCAAATTGTTCAACCGTGGTTCTATGATCAGCTACGAACCGAAGAACAACTCGGTTATGCGGTATTTGCCTTCCCGATGTCGGTTGGTCGCCAGTGGGGGCTGGGGTTCTTGTTGCAAAGTAACAGCAAACAACCTGATTACCTGTATCAACGCTATCTTGCTTTCTATCCGCAGGCTGAAAAACGCCTGCGTGAAATGAAACCTGCTGATTTTGAACAATATAAACAAGGGTTAATTAACCAGTTACTGCAACGACCACAGACCTTGGAGGAAGAGACTAGCCGTTACAGTAATGATTTCAATCGTAATAATTTTGCGTTTGATAGCCGCGAGAAAATGATTGCTCATGTGAAGCAACTTAACAGCACTGCATTAGCTGATTTCTTCCAGCAAGCAGTGATTAAACCGCAAGGTCTGGCTCTGCTTTCTCAAGTTAAAGGTCAGGGGCAAACGGCGGGTGGGTATGCGGTGCCTAAAGGATGGACGACCTATCCGACAACATCTGCCTTGCAGGCGACCCTGCCGCAGAAGGTACTGGTTCCATGACATCAATGACTCCCCAGCGGCTAGAGCCGCTGACGCTCCCTTTATACGGTGAGAGGCTGATCGAAGCCTCTGCCGGTACTGGTAAGACATTTACCATTGGGGTTCTTTATCTGCGATTGCTGCTTGGTTTAGGCGCGCGCGCCGCGTTTAGTCGCCCGCTAATGGTAGACGAAATCCTGGTGGTGACCTTTACTGAGGCCGCAACTGAAGAGTTGAGAGGGCGAATTCGCGACAATATCCATGGGTTGCGTATTGCTTGCGTGCGGGGAGTCAGCGATGACCTAATGCATAAGGCTTTATTAGCCGAAATTGGTGATCTGAACGAGGCCGCAGCACAGCTACTTGCTGCTGAGCGTCAGATGGATGAAGCTGCAATTTATACCATTCACGGCTTTTGTCAGAGAATGCTGTCTAATAATGCTTTTGAATCTGGCATTTTGTTTGAACAAACATTGCTTCAGGATGAACAGCCCTTACGCAGACAGGCCTGTGCCGATTTTTGGCGGCGTCACTGCTATCCGCTCCCGTTGGCTGTGGCACGCGCAGTCAGCCAGGAATGGAGTGGGCCTGAGGCATTGCTCAAAGACCTTTCCACTTATTTGCAGGGGGAAACACCAAAATTTCGGCAAGCGCCTGGTGATGATGAAACGATACTCAGTCGGCATCAGCAAATAGTTGTGCAAATTGATGCTGTCAAAGCGCAGTGGCGTGCGGTGGCTCATGAGTTGGAAGCGTTGATTAGCGCATCAGGCGTTGATAAGCGTAGCTACAGCAGCCGATATTTACCTAACTGGCTAGAAAAGGTTGGGATATGGGCAGTGCAGGAGACCGGCGATTATCAGTTGCCTAAAGAGTTGGAAAAGTTTCGCCAATCGATACTATTTGAGAAAACCAAAAAAGGTGCGGCCCCACAACACTCGGTGTTCAGTGCAATAGACAGTATCTTCGAACAACCTTTGACGCTAAGAGATCTGATTTTAGCTCGCGCAATTAGCGAAATACGAACATCTGTCCAGCAGGAGAAACGGCAGCGGGCGGAATTGGGCTTTGATGACTTGCTCAGTAAATTGGATGCAGCATTACAGCAGCCAGGTGGCGAGTTGTTAGCTCAATCTATTCGCACCCGTTATCCAGTAGCAATGATTGATGAGTTTCAGGATACCGATCCCCAGCAATACCGTATTTTCCACACGCTTTATGGTAACCAAAGTGAGTGTGGTTTATTACTGATTGGTGACCCTAAACAGGCTATTTATGCCTTCCGTGGTGCAGATATTTTTACCTATATTCGCGCTCGCTCAGAAGTAAGTGCCCACTATACGCTAGAGACTAATTGGCGCTCCTCTTTCCCGATGGTTCAATCAGTAAACAGGCTTTTTAGTTCGGTTGAAGTTCCTTTTCTGTTTGAACAAATCCCCTTTATCAAGGTGGCGGCTGCTGAAAAAAATAGCCGTCTATCTTTTGAAATTAAAGGGAAAAAGCAGCCAGCTATCTCTTTTTGGCTGCAACCGGGGGAGGGGGTTGGGGTTAGTGAATACCAACAATTGATGGCCCGGCAGTGCGCCAGTCAAATCCGTGACTGGCTGGTGGATGGGCAGAAGGGGTTGGCGCAGTTAGTGACAACGGCAGGCTCCAGACCGGTTCAGGCATCTGATATTACTATTTTGGTTCGTAGCCGGGCAGAGGCTGCTTTGGTCCGCGATGCACTGAGTGCTCTGGCTATCCCATCGGTTTACTTGTCCAATCGCGACAGTGTGTTTGATACGGCGGAAGCCAAAGATCTATTGTGGTTATTGCAGGCTGTGCTGGCCCCAGAGCAGGAGAGAGCCTTACGCAGTGCGATGGCAACTGGGATGCTGGGATTGGATGCACAGATGTTGGATGCATTGAATCACGATGAGCGCGCCTGGGATACGCTGGTCGATGAATTCGATGGTTATCGTCAACATTGGCAGCGCCGTGGTGTGCTTCCTATGCTGCGGGAAATTATGGCACAGCGCCATTTAGCTGAAAACTTGCTGGCGACCCCTGGTGGAGAACGCCGGTTGACAGATTTGCTGCATTTGGGGGAGCTACTACAAGAGGCTGCATCACAACTTGATAGTGAGCACGCACTAATCCGTTGGCTGGCACAACAAATAGCGCAACCAAATCATCAGTCGGATAACCAGCAATTGCGTTTGGAAAGTGATCGCCATTTGGTTCAGGTGATTACAATTCATAAATCAAAAGGGTTGGAATATCCGTTGGTTTGGCTCCCTTTTGTCGGTAATTTCCGTCAGCAGCAGGACGTGCTATATCACGATCGTCATAGCTTTGAGGCTCTGCTTGATCTGAATGCTGATGAAGAGAGCCAGTCTTTGGCGGAAGAAGAGCGGTTGGCAGAAGACTTACGGTTACTCTACGTTGCTCTAACCCGTGCGGTTTATCATTGCAGTATCGGTATTGCACCACTGATTAAAGGCGGGCGGAAAAAACAGGGCGAAAGCGACATGCACCTTAGCGCTTTAGGTTATTTGGTTCAACATGGACAAGCTGGCGACGCGCAATATTTGGCTGATAAGTTGGCCGAGCTAACCGCTTCTTCTGGCGGTGACATTGCGGTCTTACTGGCGGAACGTCCTGATGCTACAGCTTGGCAGCCTCGGCCTGAAATTTTGCCAGAACTCGCCGCACGTCAGTTTAACCGACAAATGCATGACTTTTGGCGGGTTACCAGTTATTCCGGCCTACAGCAGCATGGTTCTAAATCGCAGGCTCTGAATATCCCTTTACAGGAGCTATTACCACGGTTAGATAGTGATGCCGTCGGTGAACAAGCACCCATCGCCGCAGCCGATTTAACGCCCCATACCTTCCCCAGAGGGGCCGCACCGGGGACTTTTCTGCATGATTTACTTGAGCCATTAGATTTTAGCCAACCTATTGAACCGGACTGGCTAGCGGAGCAATTGCAGCAACAGGGTTTTGGCGAGCAATGGTCGCCAATGTTGTATCAATGGCTAAGTGACATTATGCATGTCCCCCTTAATGATACGGGCGTAACCTTGGCGGGATTGACGCCGGATAGCAAGCAGGCGGAACTACAGTTTTATTTGCCAATCGATACCTTGCTACGCGCTAATCAATTAGATGCCTTAATCAAGCATTATGACCCGCTCTCACGCCAGTGCCCGGTGCTAGATTTTCAGCAAGTCAGAGGGATGCTTAAGGGCTTTATTGACTTGGTATTCTGCTGGCAGGGTAAATATTACTTACTAGATTACAAATCTAATTGGCTAGGGGAAGACAGCAGCGCTTATACCGCACAATTGATGGCTCAAGCGATGGCTGAGCATCGTTATGATCTGCAATATCAGCTATATACCTTGGCTTTACATCGCTATTTACGTCATCGTTTAGGCAATTATGACTATCAACGTGACTTCGGTGGTGTCATTTATCTCTTCTTGCGTGGTGTCGATAAACAACATCCAGGTAACGGCATATTTAGTTGTCGTCCTGAACTGGGGCTGATTGAAGGAATGGATTGTTTATTCAGTGGCAATGAGGTTGTTCTACTTTCAGGTCACGAAAGTGGTACTGCTCAGGCAGATGAGGATTCATCAAGATGATGGCTCTACTGGACCAAGCGGTTCGTGACCACTTACTACGCCCTCTGGATGTTCAATTTTCTCGCATGATTGCAGGGGATGATGGCCCCATGCTGCAATTGGCAGCGGCTATTCTCAGTGCCGAAGCGGGAGCCGGGCATGTGTGTCTGCCATTGAGCTATCTGCAACCAGAACAACTGTTTGGTGGGCGGCAGGCTGGATTATCTCAAACATTATGGCAGGCTGCTGGTGCTCCAGATCTGTCGCGTTGGATACAAGTATTAAATAATTCTCCGGCGGTCAGTGATGGCTCATTGCCAACGCCGTTGGTTTTGCAAAATGAACGATTGTATCTTCAACGGATGTGGCAGTACGAGGGGGATGTGGTGCGGTTTATTGCCAGTGACAATACCGCTTTATTCGTTAATGAAGCCAGGGACGTTAACGAAAACCTGTTAACAGAGACACTGGACCGCCTATTTGGTCGGTCAGGCACGGAGATTGACTGGCAGAAAGTGGCCGCCGCAGTTGCTGCTACTCGCCGTATCTCGGTGATTTCCGGTGGGCCGGGAACAGGGAAAACCACCACAGTAGCCAAGCTATTAACTGCGCTGATACAGCTTAGCCCAGGGCAACGTTTACGTATCCAGCTTGCCGCCCCAACCGGTAAAGCTGCTGCGCGGCTGACTGAGTCATTGGGGAATGCCATCCGCCAGCTCACACTTACAGACGCCGAGCGCAAGTTATTGCCCGATCAAGCATCCACTCTGCATCGTTTGTTAGGCGCTCAACCAAACAGTCAACGTTTGCGTTATCACCGAGGTAATCCATTAAATCTTGATGTGCTGGTGGTAGATGAAGCGTCGATGGTGGATTTACCCATGATGGCGCGGCTAATTGCCGCTTTGCCCGCTAAAGCTCAAGTCATTTTCCTCGGGGACCGAGATCAATTGGCTTCGGTTGAGGCCGGGGCGGTATTGGGGGATATATGCCGCTTTGCTGAGTTGGGTTATAGCAAGGCCCGTGCAGAACAGTTAGCGCGGCTGACAGGATGCACATTGGCCGGAAATATACCGATTGGAGCAGTACCGACGGATACGGTCAATGTACGTGATAGCCTGTGTTTATTGCGTAAGAGCTATCGGTTTGATGAGAAATCGGGCATCGGTCAGCTCGCTTTAGCGGTTAATGCAGGTAAGTATCGGGATGCATTATCAGTATTTAAGGGTGCATATTCAGATGTTGAACATTTTTCTCTAACTGATTCGGATGACTACCAACGGTTGCTGGAGGATTGCGTTGCGGGCTATCAGCATTATCTCCAATTGGCAGCCACAGGTGCCCATGCTGCGGATGTGCTGGCAGCATTTGGTCGTTATCAATTGTTATGTGCATTGCGAAGTGGGCCATTTGGTGTCAGTGGATTGAATGAGCGGATTGAACAATTGTTGCATCACAAGAGGTTAATTGAGCGAGCCCCAGGCCCAACTGGGCGTTGGTATGCCGGTCGGCCAGTGATGATCGGGCTTAATGACAGTGCGTTAGGCCTCTTCAATGGTGATATTGGCATTGCTTTATATGACGGCGAGGGAGAACTACGGGTGCATTTCCAGTTACCGGATGGCAACATAAAATCGGTACAACCCAGCCGTCTTCCCAGTCATGAAACGGCTTATGCCATGACTGTTCATAAGTCTCAAGGATCAGAGTTTGAACATACCGCACTGGTATTACCAAATACCTTTATGCCGGTATTAACGCGTGAATTGGTTTATACCGCGATAACCCGCGCCCGCCAGCGTTTAACACTGTATTGCAGCGATACGGTGTTAAGCAATGCGATACGCACACCGACACTTCGTCTGAGTGGGTTAGTGGATCGTTTGAATGCGTTGACATGAGTTTACGCTTGCTGCGTGGCGCCACAAAGAGTGAGTTATGCAGACCATTAATTGGTCTGGCAAGGGGGCCGCGGCTTGCGACCTCCCTGTAATGCTCATTATGTGGGGAATAAATTAAATAAGTTCTGATAGATAATTAGGCTCAATATCTACAATCAATACATACAGCGACAGTCGGTACAGCTACAAATCAGCCAGCAGGATCTTTGAGCGCCGTTGATAGTTATACAGTTCCTGCTTCTGAATCGGTAAAACCTCTACTTCGGCAGGTGTAAAACCGCGCTCTTGGAACCAGTGAATACTGCGTGTAGTCAGTACAAACAGCTTTTTAAGCCCCATCTGCCGAGCTTGGTCAGCAACGCGCTTTAGTAGCATTTCCCCCCGTGAAGAACTGCGATAATCAGGATGTACCGCCACGCAGGCCATCTCACCTATTTGTTCTTCAGGAAACGGATAGAGCGCTGCACAGGCAATCGTCAAATTATCCCGTTCAATAATCGTGAACTTGTCGATTTCCATTTCAAGCTGTTCCCGTGAACGACGCACCAGAATGCCTTGCTGTTCCAGTGGGCGAATCAATTCAAGTATGCCACCAATATCATTGATGGTAGCGCGGCGCACTTGCTCAGCACTTTCCATAACGATCTGGGTACCGATACCATCACGGGAGAATAGCTCTTGTACCAGTGCGCCATCCTCCTGATAGCTCAGTAAATGGCTCCGGCGTACACCGCTGCGGCAAGCTTTCACCGCGCCACGCAGAAAACGCACTGTACCGGAGTTGTAATCACCCTCTTGTTCCAGATCTTCAATTCGTTTTTGAGCATCATTCGGGAACAGCTCAGAGATAATATTACCTTCACTGTCAGTCACCCCTTGGGATGAGCAGAAACCGATCATCTTTTCTGCTTTTAATTTGATAGCTAACTGTGTGGCAACTTCTTCAGACGTGAGGTTAAAACTCTCACCGGTCACCGATACTGCAACCGGGCCTAATAACACGATTGCGCCATTATCTAATTGACGGTGAATTGCCTCTTCATCGATACGACGAATACGCCCGCTATGACAATAATCCACACCATCATCCACACCCAGCGGCTGAGCAATAATGAAGTTGCCACTGACTACATTAATATGCGCACCTTGTAACGGGGTATTATTGAGACTCATTGATAATCTTGCAGTGATATCCAACTGCAATAGGCCAGCCGCTTGCTTCACCATTTCCAGCGTTCGAGCATCCGTTACCCTGGTATGTTTGTGATAAATAGGTTCGTAATGATGCTGTGCCAAATTGCTGTCGATCTGTGGGCGCGCACCGTATACCACGACCAACCTGATCCCGAGGCTATGCAACAAACCTATATCGTTAACGATATTAGCGAAGTTCTCATGCTCAATCGCCTCGCCACCCAACATGACAACGAATGTCTTGCCACGGTGCGCGTTGATATAGGGAACTGAGTGGCGAAATCCCTGGACCAGTTCAGTACTACGTTCCTTCACGGCAGACCCTCTTTGAATTTTTATTCGATATTTTTGTATTTTTATTCTTTTTTGACCAAGATGGCAAGCACCAAATCACTATCAAATGCATATCTATGGTGTATCTGTATTAATAAATTGAATAACATAAAAAATGTTTTTCTAATGACAGCGTGGGATTGATTCGTTAAAGTTTTTGCACATAATTTTTTTTGTGCGTTTTTTATTCATATTTTGGTAGTTACTTTGGAGTTACATGGCAGATTCAAATCATAATCCTGGGCGTCGCCGTCTCTTGCAAGGTGCTGCTAGTGCCTGGATGCTGAGTGTCAGCCGAGTTGGATTTGCTGCTTCCTCACAAATTATTGCAGTCCGGGTTTGGCCCTCGTCAACCTATACCCGGGTCACGTTGGAGTCCAATACTCCGCTGAAGTATCGCCAATTCGCCCTTACCAATCCTGATCGTATTGTGGTTGATATTGAAGGTGTCCATTTAAATAGCGTCCTGAAACAGATAACTAATCAGGTTCAGTCTGGTGATCCTTATCTGAAGCAGGTCCGAGTAGGGCAGTTTGATAAAAATACTGTCCGGTTGGTTTTGGAGCTGAAGCAGAGCATCAGCCCCCAGTTATTTACTCTAAAGCCCTTTGCTGAATTTCGAAATCGTTTAGTGGTGGATTTATATCCCACTCAAGGCAGCACCTCCGCTGAGGACGACCCATTATTGGCATTATTGGAAGATTATAATAAAGGCGACGTGGAGCGTAATTTACCCGCAGAGACACCAAAAGCAGGTAAAGCAGGGCGTGATAGGCCGATAGTTATCATGCTGGACCCGGGTCATGGCGGGGAAGATCCCGGTGCTATTGGTCGAAATAAAACCCGTGAAAAAGACATCGTGCTACAAATTGCCCGTCGGTTACGGGCGTTGATTCAGAAAGAATCCAATATGCGGGTATTTATGACCCGTAATGAAGATGTCTTTATCCCATTGAAAGTACGGGTGGCGAAGGCCCGTAAATTGCGAGCAGATTTATTTATTTCAATTCATGCGGATGCATTTACCAGTCAGGCAGCCAGAGGTTCCTCAGTTTTTGCGCTATCAACCAAGGGTGCAACCAGTACCGCCGCGCGTTTCCTGGCCCAGACACAGAATGAGGCCGACCAGATTGGTGGTGTCAGCAAGAGTGGTGATCGCTATCTGGACCATACCATGATTGATTTGCTACAAACGGCGACAATCAATGACAGCCTGAAGTTTGGCAAAGAAGTGCTGAATCGTATGGGGAAAGTTAATAAGCTGCATAAGAACCGTGTCGATCAGGCGGGGTTCGCCGTATTGAAAGCACCGGATATTCCTTCAATTCTGGTTGAAACCGCGTTTATCAGTAATCTGGAAGAGGAGCGCAAGTTACGTACCAGCCATTTTCAGCAGCAAGTTGCAGAATCTATTTTTGCTGGCATCAAAGCATATTTTGCTAATGGTGGAGCGATGGCACGGTTGTAATTGGGCGTGGTATAGATAGGGGCGGGGGCAGTATAGCCCTTGCTCAAGGCCATTTTTTATTGAACGGTAGAAACAAAAAAACACCCTTAAGGGTGTCTGATGTTGATATGAAAATGATTAAGAATTGGTTGCGGGGGCCGGATTTGAACCGACGACCTTCGGGTTATGAGCCCGACGAGCTACCAGGCTGCTCCACCCCGCGTCCGTCTTAATTCTATTTTCTATCTTACTATTGCTTTTTATTACTTAACAGTGTAATTGGTTGCGGGGGCCGGATTTGAACCGACGACCTTCGGGTTATGAGCCCGACGAGCTACCAGGCTGCTCCACCCCGCGTCCGTCACTACACTCTTTATTTACTTCCAACTGCTATTCTTACTTAATTCGTCTTAACTTTCAAGACTATCGAACGACATTTGATACTGCTGGTAGACAGTATCGGTTGGTTGCGGGGGCCGGATTTGAACCGACGACCTTCGGGTTATGAGCCCGACGAGCTACCAGGCTGCTCCACCCCGCGTCCGATTGAGCGCACTATACTCTGGATGAGATCTGTTGCAAGTAGTTTTGCCACTTAATTAGGGTAAATAGGTTTTTTCGATTAATTTATCAACTATCTGTTTTCTTTTTCCCCATAACGGGGCAGGGGATTTTTTTCCACCTGCTGATTCCTTTATCTATAGGCGTTTGTTATCGTTCGCGGGTAGATAAAATGAGTAAGAGAAGGCGTGAAATGACAAGTCGTTGGGGCAAATACCTACTAAGTGGAATAATGATCGCTGTTCTGGCGGGGTGCCAATCGCGGCCAACCGATCGTGGGCAGCAATATAAGGATGGGCGTCTGGAGCAATCACTGGAACTGGTGAATGAACCAAACGCGACAGGTAAGCCAGTTAACGCAAAAGATTTCTCTGATCAGGTGAAAGTGATTAATCAATCCTCACCGGGTCTCTATAACCGCAATAGTAATACATTCAATGCGGTAGAAAACTGGATGTTGGCAGGGGCCGATACCAGTAAGTTAAGTTTGTTTGGTTTGAATGCCTATCAGATGGAAGGCGTAGATAATTTCGGTAACGTACAATTTACGGGCTACTACACTCCAGTGCTCCAGGCCCGCTATACGCCACAAGGTGAATTCCGCCACCCACTTTATCGGATGCCTGCTAAAGGAAAGCGCCGTTTACCTGATCGCGCTGCTATATATGCAGGAGCATTGGATAACCGTAATTTAGTTATCGCCTATACCAACTCGCTGGTAGATAACTTTATGATGGAAGTGCAGGGCAGCGGCTATGTTGATTATGGCGATGGGCGACCACTGACCTTCTTCGGCTATGCAGGTAAGAATGGTCATGCTTACCGCAGTATTGGCAAAGTGCTGATTGATCGTGGTGAAGTAGCGAAAGCAGACATGTCGATGCAAGCCATCCGCCACTGGGCTGAAACTCATAGTGAAGCTGAGGTCAGAGAGCTTTTTGAGCAGAATCCGTCCTTTGTGTTCTTTAAACCAGAAATGTACGCGCCAGTGAAAGGGGCCAGTGCGGTTCCCTTGATTGCCAAAGCGTCAGTTGCGTCTGATCGTTCCTTGATTCCACCAGGCACCACATTATTAGCTGAAGTGCCTTTGCTGGATAATCAGGGGAAATTCACCGGTCAATATCAGATGCGCTTGATGGTGGCATTGGATGTTGGTGGTGCAATTAAAGGTCAGCATTTTGATATCTATCAGGGCATTGGCCATGAAGCTGGGCAGGCTGCTGGGTTCTACAATCATTATGGTCGGGTTTGGGTACTGAAAAATGCCCAAAGTAGCGGGCCGCTGGTTACCGCTTATCAAGGTAATAAAACAGTAGCGTCAGCCGGTAATGGTTCATCATTATTGGTGAGTAATAAGGGTCAGTAATCTTCCTTATTACCTGCAATTGCCGGTATACGCTAGGTTTCACTCTTTATCAGGCGGCCAATTGGCCGCTTTTGTCTTCATATAATCGATATTATTAACGTCATTTCGAAGCAATTAAGGTAATACATTGATGAACACAGCCTTTTCCGAAGCTTACCAACAGCGGTTTGGTGGCATAGCACGTCTATATGGCCAACAGGCGTTGGAACTGTTTTCGCAGGCTCATGTCTGTGTCATTGGTATCGGCGGTGTCGGCTCATGGGCGGCGGAAGCGCTGGCACGCACTGGTATCGGTGCGATTACGTTGATTGATATGGATGATGTTTGTGTTACCAATACCAATCGCCAGATCCATGCCTTACGGCACAAGGTCGGGCAAGCTAAAACGGAAGTGATGGCGGAACGTATTTTGGCTATCAATCCTGAATGTCGCGTGACGTGTATTGATGATTTTATTACTGCGGATAATGTTGCGGAGCTTTTAAATAACAATTTCAGCTATGTCATTGATGCAATTGATAGTGTGCGCCCTAAGGCTGCACTACTGTCCTATTGTCGCCGCTATAAAATCCCCGTCGTCACCACCGGTGGTGCAGGTGGGCAGATCGATCCAACACGTATTGAGGTCGTTGATCTGGCAAAAACCATTCAGGATCCGCTGGCGGCCAAGTTACGTGAAAGGTTGAAAAGTGATTTTAATGTGGTGAAAAACAGTAAAGGTAAGCTGGGGATTGACTGTGTTTTTTCCAGCGAACCATTGGTTTATCCGCAGGTTGATGGATCGGTCTGTGCCTCGCGCAGTACGGCAGAAGGGCCAAAAAAAATGGATTGTACTTCAGGCTTTGGCTCGGCAACCATGGTTACCGCTACATTTGGTTTTGTCGCGGTGTCCCATGCATTGAAGAAAATGATGGCGAAAGCTGCCCGTCAGGCGAAATAACGCTTACGCTACATATTGGGCTGCGATAGCTTTCACGCCTTGCGCCAGCGCCTGTAAACCACTGGCGCGTGAGGTGCTTAGCTGCTGGCGTAGCCCTAACTGCTCAAACAGCGCCAATGGGTCTTCTGCTAATACCTGTTGTGGGGTTTTACCTTCCACCGCAGTCAGAATAACGGCCAGTAACCCACGAACAATGCGGCCTTCACTGTCACCATAAAAGTGTAAACTGCCATCTGGCAGGCGCTGATGCCCCAGCCAAACTCGATTTTCACATCCTGTTAGCTCCAGTTCATTCTGTTTTAGTGGTTCCGGTAATGACGGGAGCTGTTTTGCCAGCAAAATCAACTGACGATAACGATCTTCCCACTGTTTATGAACGCTGAATGTCTCCAGCAGGTTAGTGGCGGTAATATCGTGACCAAAAGGGTGTGGGGCAATCATCATCTTCT
Organism: Yersinia intermedia; assembly: GCF_900635455.1. Taxonomy (NCBI): domain Bacteria; kingdom Pseudomonadati; phylum Pseudomonadota; class Gammaproteobacteria; order Enterobacterales; family Yersiniaceae; genus Yersinia; species Yersinia intermedia. The sequence goes on from NZ_LR134116.1 coordinate 989,381, forward strand.
CAATTAGACCGGCAGTAATTGGGCGAAATTATCATTTGTTAGTCCCTAATCTTGCAATAGTTCCAGAGCCTTAGCTATCGCGCTACACAATATATCAACATCGTTCTCGGTATTGTAAGGTGCAAATGATGCGCGCAGGCTGCCCTTCACCCCTAATGCGGCCATGAGTGGTTGTGCGCAATGTTGCCCGGCACGTAGTGCGATGCCTTGTTCGGCCAATAACGTCACTAAATCGCTATGGTGCACACCATCGAACGTAAATGCCAATAAACTGGATTGCTGGCAACGGAAGCTGCGAAAACCCGGTAATTTAGCCAGCTTATTCTCTGCCAATGTCGCTAAATTTTGGCTATAGGCTTCTGCTTCTGCCAGATCAATATGTTCGAGCCAACTAAGAACGGCAGAGAAACCAATGACACCAGCAATATTCGGCGTACCGGCTTCAAAGCGGTATGGCACCTCATGAGACGTAAATCCATCAAAGGATGCATGAGTGAGCATTTTACCACCGCCCTGCCAGGCGGGCATCTTATCGAGTAATTCAGACTTCCCGTACAGCACGCCTATGCCGGTCGGTCCATAGAGCTTGTGGGCTGAGAAAGCATAAAAATCAATATCTAGCGCTTGAACGTCTGCCGGGTTATGCACGACACCCTGTGCACCATCCACCATCACTACGCAGTTATATTGATGGGCAAGTTCGATTGCCTCAGCTAAGTCAGGACTACCACCCGTGATGTTAGACATCTGCCCCAGCGCCAATATGCGCGTTTTATCATTAAGCAAATACGGTAATTGCTGTAGGTCGGGTAGATGATCAGCCCCAATGGGCAATTTAACCACTCTGGCCCCTGTCTGCTCTGCAACCATAAGCCAGGGGATTAAGTTGGCATGATGTTCAGCTTCACTGACAATAATTTCATCCCCTGTTTGCAGGCGAGGGCGGGCATAACTTTGTGCGACCAAATTAATGGCTTCGGTAGTGCCTCTGGTCCAAATAATATTGTCTGCCGTTGGCGCATTGATAAAGTCGGCTACTTGTTGGCGGGTTTCTTCAAAACGAACTGTCAATGACAATGCTGATTGATGTTGGCTGCGGTGCACTGTTGCGGAGTCTTGCTGATAAAACTGTTGTGTCGCCTCAATCATCGCGTGGGGCTTCAGAGCCGTTGCCGCACTGTCCAGATAGGTTATTTCATCACTAATAGCCGGGAATTCCTGACGAAAATCCGTGGGATTAAAAGCCTTCATACCGTTATTCTCATTTTTTGGGTTACTTCGGAACTGTCTCATTTTGGCTCGTTTTGTTCATAATTCGTCCGCTAATGACCTGGTTCGGTGGAAATATGTCATAAGAGGGTTATGCTGAATAGTAACGGACATAACCATTTGTCTGGTAATGGAAATGAGTTTTTCAGCATTTTAATCTGCAAGGAGTCACCCATGAAAAAGACAGTTGCCGTAATTTCTGCACTGATGCTCACTTTTACCTTAGCTGCCTGTTCAAGCAACTATGTTATGCATACTAATGATGGTCGCACTATCGTTGCTGATGGTAAACCTAAAGTAGATGATGACACTGGGATGATAAGTTACACCGATGCCAACGGCACCGAGCTACAAATTAACCGTTCAGAAGTAAAAGAGATGGCTGAGGGCAAGTAGTTTAGCGCTAAGTCGCGGTTCAAAAGATGCCTGATACAGCGGTGAAACCCTCTGCAACAACTTAAATTTAAGCTCTGACTACGTGCAATGCAAAGTCGCGTTTACATTTAAGCGCTGAAAGTAGGGTAAAAAAAAGCACCGCTAAAATAGCGGTGCTGCATAAAATCACTATGGACAGACAGGGTAAATGTACAGGAAGTGAAAAAAAACAGTAGCTTAGCTACTATGTCTGGACTACCAGACCATTTGCAAACACAACATCACAACCACAAAGCCAAAAGCAATTCAGTACCTGGATACTAAATCTACTTTTCGTTCCGGCTTGGGAAGTGCCGCCACTATAGGTATTTGCTGGCGCATCATCAACGGACAATTTATAATGTCTCGGATTATAAAAACTAATAAGTAAACAAAGGGTTTCATCTAAGGATGAGCCGTTATAAAAAAGTATCCAATTCATGTCAAAACGATTACCACCCCTGAACGCCTTGCGGGTTTTCGATGCGGCCGCACGCCACTTGAGTTTTACTAAAGCTGCTGATGAATTATTTGTCACGCAAGCGGCAGTTAGCCACCAGATAAAGTCTCTGGAGGATTTTCTCGGACTAAAATTGTTCCGCCGCCGTAACCGCTCGTTGTTACTGACTGAAGAGGGGCAGAGCTACTATCTCGATATCAAAGAGATTTTTACCTCCATCAATGAAGCAACTCGTAAATTACAGGCGCGTAGCGCGAAAGGTGCACTAACAGTAAGTCTCCCTCCTAGCTTTGCTATTCAATGGCTGGTCCCTCGTCTATCTGGATTTAATGCGGCTTATCCGGGGATCGATGTCAGGATTCAGGCGGTAGATCGGGAGGAGGACAAACTCGCTGATGACGTTGATGTGGCGATTTTTTATGGTCGCGGCAATTGGACCGGTTTGCGTACTGAACGTTTGTATGCCGAATTCTTACTTCCTGTTTGTGCTCCTACTATATTAACGGGTGAGCATGGATTAAAAGTACCGGCAGATCTGGCTAATCATACGTTGTTGCATGATACTTCCCGCCGGGATTGGATGGCCTATACCCGTCAACTGGGTGTTCCTCAGATTAATGTGCAACAAGGCCCGATATTCAGCCACAGTGCGATGGTGGTTCAGGCTGCCGTTCACGGCCAAGGTATTGCGCTGGTGAATAATGTCATGGCTCAGTCAGAGATTGAAGCAGGGCGGTTGGTGTGCCCGTTTAATGATGTTTTGGTGAGTAAAAATGCTTTTTATCTGGTTTGTCATGACAGTCAGGCAGAACTAGGTAAAATAGCCGCCTTTCGTCAGTGGATATTGGCAAGAGCCGCCAGCGAACAAGAAAAGTTACGCTTTCGCTATGAGAACTGATCAATCACCGTATCTGCGTAGTAATGACAACCCATTCACGATGGTAACCCACTACGATAAAATGGGTTATTGTCGGGCGATATAACGACATACCCACGTCATTGGAATCGCAGCTAGCATTTCTGCAACTTCGAGTACAAAGGGTATAACTCTATCTAATTTAAGGTAAATGACGATGAATGGTCGTTTAATGCTGATATTTGCCGCGCTGAGCGGTTTTTTCTATGTCGCTTTCGGTGCCTTTGGTGCCCATGTATTGAGTGCCTCACTGGGGCTGAATGAGATGGCCTGGATTCGTACTGGGCTGGAGTACCAAGGGTTCCATACGCTGGTGATTCTGGTGTTAGCTGTTGCGATGCAACGGCAAGTAAGTATTTGGTTTTACTGGAGTGGTGCCTTGTTAGCGCTCGGAACGCTACTCTTTAGCGGCAGTTTATACTGCCTGGCTCTATCGCACCTGAAACTGTGGGTATATATCACGCCAATCGGCGGCGTATGTTTTCTGGCGGGATGGATTTTGATGTTGATTGGCGCGCTGCGTCTAAGAAAAAGGGCAGAACGCCATGAATAATAAAATTGCTTTATATTGCCGCTCTGGTTTTGAAAAAGAGTGTGCGGCCGAAATTACCGCGAAAGCGGCAGAGCTCGAAATCTTTGGTTTCGCCCGAGTAAAAGATAACAGCGGCTATGTGCTGTTTGAGTGCTACCAGTTGGAAGATGCTGATCGCTTGATTCGTGAAGTGCCTTTTCGTGAGTTGATTTTTGCTCGCCAGATGATGGTGGTGGGCGAGTTATTAAAAGATTTGCCACCAGAAGACCGTGTCTCACCGATTGTTGGGATGTTGGTCGGTGTTATTGAAAAAGCCGGTGAATTGCGTGTTGAAGTTCCTGATACCAATGAAAGCAAAGAGTTGCTTAAGTTTTGCCGTAAATTAACGGTACCTTTGCGCAGTGCATTGCGTGAACAAAAAATTCTTTCTGCCCGTGAAAACGCTCATCGTCCAGTGGTACACGTGTTCTTTATCGCGTCTGGCTGCTGTTATGTTGGCTATTCCTATAGCAATAATAACTCACCATTCTATATGGGGATCCCTCGTCTCAAATTCCCTTCTGATGCGCCAAGCCGTTCAACATTAAAACTGGAAGAAGCGTTCCATGTGTTTATCCCTGCGGATGAATGGGAAGAGCGTTTGGCCAGCGGTATGCATGCAGTCGATCTTGGGGCTTGCCCCGGTGGCTGGACCTATCAATTAGTGCAACGCAGTATGATGGTTCAGGCTATTGATAACGGTGCGATGGCGCAAAGCCTGATGGATACCGGGCAGGTAACCCATCACCGCGTCGATGGATTTAAATATGAGCCAACGCGTAGCAATATTTACTGGTTAGTGTGCGATATGATTGAGAAGCCAGCTAAGGTGACGCAACTTATTATCAAGTGGCTGGTAAACGGGTGGTGCCGTGAGGCAATTTTTAACCTGAAATTGCCGATGAAAAAACGTTTTGAAATCGTTTTGGAAAATATAGAAATGATGGATGAACAGTTGAAAGAAAACGGTATCAATGCCCATATTCAAGCTAAACAGCTCTACCACGATCGTGAAGAAGTTACGGTACACGTGCGTCGTATCTGGTCTGGTGTGCCGGGGCGTCGGGATGAGCGCCAATAGCTATATCTTTGGTACTTGAAGCCTCAGTAGCTTAGTGGTGGCTCCAATTACTTGAGTATGAGTATCGCGTTATGTTCAAGGGGCCGCTCGGCCCCTTGATATTAAGGTAACCGAAGCTGCTGTAAGTTACCGTTTAATGGCAAATCGGTTCTCAGCGTGGCGATTTGCTTACAGATAAATGCCATATCTTGGTGTTGCTGCAATTTCTTCCGCCATTTCTCCGGCACTGACTCCAGGTCTTGATAAAGCGCCTCAAGGTTGCTGGCATGCTGCAATAGCAGTGCGGCAGTTTTGGCTCCTATCCCCGCGACGCCTGGAATTTTACTGCTACTGATGCCAGCAAGCCCCCAATAATCAGGCAGTTGGTGTGGTAATACACCAAATTCTTGTTTTACAAATGGCATATCCAGCCAGCGCTTTTGGAAATAATCGCGAATCTGTACATTTGGTGCTAACAGTTGGCAGTAACCTTTGTCAGTGGAAACTATCGTCACTTGATGGCCCGCTCCGCCTATTTTCGTTGCCAAAGTTGCCGCCAGATCATCGGCTTCATTGCCAGGAGAGTGCCAGCAAGCGACCCCCAGTGAAGTAAATGCTTCACGGATCTGCGGCATTTCTTGTTGCAGGTTATCCGGCATGGGTGAGCGGCCTGCTTTGTAATCAGGCAGGCGTTGATGACGCCAACTATCAGAACGGTCATCCTCATCAAACACGGCGACCGCGTGAGTAGGCTGGCTGTGCTGAATCAGTTGTTGCAGCGCATGCTGGCAGGCATTAATGCAAGGTGAACCCTGTACGGCATGGATGCGACGAATCAGATTAAGTGCATCGACAATCAGAAGATGGATTTGCATAGCCTGTCTTATATAGTCATTAAGCCAGATTAGTGTCGGGCAGCCACACGGCTAAGTGCTGGCGCTGCCCGGTGAGGTGTTATTTAAGGCTTAACTGCAAATTTCATAGCAAGGCGTATAAGCGGTGCCAGGCAGTTTCATTCGATGCTGTGCAATAAAGCCTTGCAGCAAGCTATCCATTTGTTTCATCAATTGTGGATCACCATGCAACTTATAAGGCCCATAGGCTTCAATGGCATGAATTCCCACTTCTTTTACGTTACCCGCGACGATACCTGAGAACGCGCGGCGTAGGGCTGCGGCCAGTTCTTCCGGTGGCTGGTTGTGAGACAGATTGAGATTGGCCATATTCTCATGGCTCGGCTCAAACGGGCGCTGTAAATCTGGTTTGATACGGATAGACCAGTTGAAGCTATAAGCATCCCCCGTATTACGGCGGTTCTCTTTCACCAGTGGCATCGCTTTTTTCATTTGGCGGGCGACTTCAGCCGGGTCATCGATAATGATCTGGTAGTATTTGCGCGCACCATCACCCAGGGTGTTCATGATGAACTCATCCACCACACGGAAATAATCTGCGCTCTCTTTTGGCCCAGTTAAGATCAGCGGCAGTACCTGCTCGTTGTTTTCTGGATCCATTAATATGCCTAGCAGATAGAGTAATTCCTCTGCTGTCCCCACACCGCCTGGGAAAATAATGATGCCATGCGCGATACGAACGAACGCTTCAAGCCGTTTCTCAATATCTGGCATGATAATCAATTCATTGACCAGCGGATTAGGTGGCTCTGCCGCAATGATGGAAGGCTCAGTCATACCAATAAAACGGCCATTTCTGTAACGTTGCTGGGCATGGCCAACGGCGGCACCTTTCATAGGCGCTTCCATTGCTCCTGGCCCACAGCCAGTGCAAATATTTAACTCTCGTAAACCCAGTTGGCTCCCTACTTTGCGGGCATACAAGTATTCAGTTTCATTGATTGAATGGCCGCCCCAGCACACAATCATATTGGGGTCTTCATCAAGATGGAGGGCACGGGCATTTCGTAAAATAGAAAAGACCAGATTGGTCAAATGGCTGGAGCTTTCCATATCCAGATGTTGGAAACGCCCAGCGTTAACGATTTGACCATTTACAAACAAAATATCGCGCAACACCGCAAACAGATTTGCCTGTAATGACCGAATGATTTTACCATCAACAAACGCATGTTCTGGCGGATTTACCAGTTCGAGTTTTACACCACGCTCACGACGCAATACGTTGATATCAAAAGTTTCATAGCGCGATAACAGCTCTTTACTGTTGTCGGTTAGGCTGCCTGAATTGAGAACTGCCAAGGAGCAGTTACGGAATAAACGGTACAGATCACTGCTGGCTGTACGCTTGAGCATATCCACTTCGAGCTGTGATAACAGATCCATTGAGCCGAGTGGGCTGACATGTGTAATCAAAGTTACTCCTTTACACCCCGGAGGGTGGTAGTGTCCGTGTATACCCTTCGTACTTGAAACTGCAAGGGGTTGGCTACGCTCGTTACCCGGCCCATCCTTGTGCCTCGCCTCTGAGAGGACGCGGCGTGCCGCCTACCTGCAACACCAATTACTTTGGGTATATCAGAATGCTGCTTTCTGTTTTGCCGTGGAATATCATAGAGATCTTTAAGTATCTATCTCTGATTTCTCTACTGAAAATAGCGTGAAGATACTGTAATTAACCTTAACGTTGTCCCTCGGTTTTTGCCAATACTAACGCGCGTTGAGCTTAAATGTTGCGCATATGTACGCATATATTTATTGCCGGGCCATACGTCCTGTTGATGGAACAAAATCGGTATTGGAGCGCCACGGGTTGATATCCAGCCCGCCACGGCGGGTATAACGGGCATAGACCGACAGTGTTTCTGGCTGACAAAAACGCATTATGTCGTTGAAGATGCGCTCTACACATTGTTCATGGAATTCATTATGGTGCCGGAAAGAGACCAAATAACGTAGCAGTGATTCTCGGTTAATCTGTGGGCCACTGTAGCTGATTTGTACTGATCCCCAGTCTGGTTGGTGGGTAATCAGGCAGTTGGATTTGAGCAGATGGCTAACCAGGCTCTCTTCTACTCTGTTGGCCGTGGTAGCCCCTTGCAGATAATCGGCGCTAAATTCATAGCTATCGATACGAATATCCTGTTGATCGAGACATTCCCCCAAGAAATCGGCAATGGGTTGATGTGTTATTTCATGCAGTTGGTATAGCGTGACACTGACATCACCCTGAGCGCAGGCGGCCAAATCGCGTTGTAATGTGGCGCGGACACTTTCCCAGTCAGCAAATAGGGTTTGGTTAAAGCTGTTGAGATAGAGCTTAAAGCTTTTGGATTCAATCAGATTAGTGCTATCCGCATTCAGGCTGATTTCACCTACGGCAACCTGCGGTAACCCATTACTGTTTAGCCAAGACAATTCATAGAGCGTCCAGATATCTGCACCATGAAAAGGTAGGCTATCAGGATATAAACCGAGAGGTTCACGGTTCATGCTGCGTGGCACAGCCTGTAGCAAGGTGACGTCATAGTGATCACGATAAGCGGTTGGTTTACCCAGCGTCAGTTCCGCCAGAGCCTTATGGTCTTGATATGAAGACATGCTGTTTCCATGATGAGAGAAAGGTACAATAGCTTTAGTTTATCAATTTATGCCGCGTTTAACTGCATTTCTGAGTGGGGCAGTGACCACTTTGGTGCAGCGCTAGCCGCCGCGATACTGAGAATCGAGAATGGACCAGAACGTTTCAACGGCACTGAATAGCTTTACTCAACGCTATATCGATTTATGGCAGCAGCAGGCCGGGCATCCGCCTGCCAGTGAAGAGCTTTATGGTGTGCCTTCACCTTGTATCGTGGAAACTCAAGATAGTCAGGTATTTTGGTTACCTCAGCCTGCTGTTGCCGATACCACATTGGCCAATATTGAGCGGGCGTTGGAGATTCAGCTTCATCCTGATATTCATGAGTTTTATACCTGCCAATATGCTGGTGACATGATGGCTGATCTAGGTGATAACCGCTTTACGTTGCTACAAGTGTGGAGCGAAGATGATTTTATCCGTTTACAGGAGAATCTAATTGGCCATCTGGTAACGCAGAAAAGGCTGAAACTCTCGCCGACACTGTTTTTGGCGACTACCGAGTCAGAAATGGCGATGGCTTCACTGTGCAATGTCACGGGTAATGTGGTGTTAGAGCAATTTGGTAGTAGCAAACGTACCCTGCTAGCATCAACGCTCATACATTTTCTTGATGCATTGCGCCCTGTATTACCTGAGTAAGCAAGTGGTTATTGTTTATTCTGGTCGAGCCAGTGTGCGAGATCTCTCACACCGGCTGTGAGACATCACTTCTATTATTCGACTGTGAAATTTTTGTACCAAACTTATTTCAATAAAATCATTTTGTTACAAACATTCACTTTTTATATGTAAAAGTATCGTCACCATTATTCTTACAGTACCTTGTCACCTTTTGTTGATTAAGCGATCCTTCTAATCGCTGGATAGGATCTGGCGGAGAAGGACGGTATCAGGATGCTACCACTTCAGGATGAAGAACACAGGGACTGCTTAGGATGAGTGAAGGGACGTTTCAGGATGAAACCAAGGACACCTCCAGGATGGAGATTGAGAGCCGGTTCAGGATGAATGGTGGGTTAGGATAACCTCAGGATTAGCATCGGGATGGTGTAGGAAACTGCGATGGATTGCTGGTTAGGATAACCATACGGAAAAGTTTTCATGGATTGAGCAGGGAGCATCACTTTTAGCGGGATAGCTATGAAACGAATTGAGGGGTACTGGTAAAACAGTACCCCTTTTTTTATGCTTTTTTTGCCTAACAGCCCTCTGTTGGTTAGGGTGCCAGTTTGGGCATCTTCTTCTTCAATGGTATGCTTGGCCGCCGTTGAATCAGCCCGGCGAATGGCTGTTTTTTGGTTGAGAGCATAATCATGAGTACAGAAAATCAGGTGCGTCAGAACTTACGGGATATTGAGCTTGCCATGCGAGCAATTGATCTTTGGCAAATTGTTCCACCACCAGCGACAGCCTTTGAAAGTAACGAACCTTTCAGTATCGATACCATGGATGCTGAACAGTGGCTGCAATGGGTACTGATTCCCCGAATGTATGCATTGTTGGAATCGAATAGCCCACTTCCGGCGCGTTTTGCCATTACGCCATACTTTGAAGAGGCGCTGAGTGGTGATGGTCGGCCAGATTGCACCACACTGCTGGCACAATTACAGCGCCTCGATGATCTGCTGAATAAAGAAAGTAACTAATGCTGGAAATAATTTATCAAGATGAACATATAGTTGCGGTGAATAAACCCGCCGGCTGGCTGGTTCACCGTAGTTGGTTGGACAGTAATGAAACCGTATTTGTGATGCAAACGGTGCGCGACCAGATTGGCCAGCATGTTTATACCGTCCACCGCCTGGATCGTCCAACATCAGGTGTGCTGTTGATGGCACTATCCAGTGATGTCGCTCGTGCTCTTTCGGCGCAGTTTGAACAGCATCAGATCCAGAAAACATACCATGCAGTCGTTCGTGGCTATGTGCTGGAAGGTGGCACGGTTGATTACGCGATGAGCGAAGAACTGGATAAAATTGCGGATAAACATTCCAAACAAGATAAAGCGCCACAGCCGTCAGTTACCCATTATCAGCCTTTGGCTCAAGTGGAGGTTCCTATTGCTATTGGGCGTTATGACACGGCACGCTTCAGCTTATTGGAACTGAAGCCAGAAACCGGGCGTAAGCACCAGCTACGTCGGCATATGGCACATATACGCCATCCGATCATTGGTGACAGTGCCCACGGTGATTTGCGCCAGAACAGGGGTATTGCCCAACACTTTGGCTGCCCACGGCTCATGTTGCACGCCAGCCATTTACAACTGAATCATCCAGTCACCGGTGAGGTGCTTTCATTTACGGTGCGCTGGGATGAATCCTGGCAAGGATTGATGTCACACTTTGGTTGGTTAGGTATTACCCCTCATCTTGAAAGGGTTGAGTTTCCGGTAACCGAAGGTCAGGATAGTGAATAATTTTTCTGGTTAAAAGGGAATGTTTTTTATGGCTCAGGTCGGGATTTTTGTTGGCACTGTTTACGGCAATGCGTTGTTAGTAGCGGAAGAAACTGAAAACATACTGAAAGAGCAGGGGCATGAGGTAACACTGTTTGAAGAGGGTACGTTAGAAGCCTGGCAGTATTATCGTCAACATTATGCGCTGGTTATCACCTCTACTACCGGACAAGGTGACTTCCCTGACAGCATAGCAGCACTGTTCGTCGCGGTTCGTGATCAGGTTGGGTTTCAGCCAGAGCTACGTTATGGCGTTATTGCACTAGGTGACAGCAGCTATGATAATTTCTGCGGTGCAGGGCGAGCATTCGATGAGCTGCTGCAAGAGCAAGGTGCGACACGGATCGGCGAAAGGCTGGAAATTGACGCGATGGAGCACCCAGAGCCAGAAGTCATATCAGCACCGTGGGTAGAAAAATGGGGCCGCTTGCTTAAGTAACATAGCTTCTGCTCAATGGCGTATTGTGGCGTGCAGTGTTGTGCCGCCACAATACGTGCTCAGTCAGATTTAGCGGCCGTTGGTCAGCTTTTCCAAATCTGATTCAATTTCTGAAATTTTATTGGCGACAACGCTTTCTAAATGGCGCAAGTCATCCAGGATTTTGCGTTTCAAATCCACTTCAATCTGATCGCGCTTACACAGTTGATCCAACTCATCAATGACGTAACGGAGATTAGGATTGATTTCATTGATTTCTTTGTAACCATGCCCAGCATTATCAGCCACCACGGTTTTGCGTTGGCGCGGATATTTGAATTTCACACTCTTAGCAAGAAACTCGCCTTTATCTTTGCGGAAATAAATTTTCAGAATGTCGTTATTGGCCTCCTGACGCAGGCTATAGCGATCGACATCTTCTGGTTGTGTGATTCCTAAGCTTTTCAGATTGTCATACATAGCGCCACCTTTTTGGTTTTATATTCCACAGTTTATGATTATGACGGTAAATTTCGCCAAAGTATGTGATTGCAGGCGATAACTTCACAAAGCAAAAAAATAGCGGGTGATTAGCCCGCTATGTTCATCTTAGTCGATGGTACGTAATAACTCATTAATACCGACTTTTCCACGGGTTTTCGCGTCAACTTTCTTCACGATAACCGCACAGTAAAGGCTGTAGCTACCGTCTTTCGATGGCAGGTTACCGGAAACAACAACGGACCCGGCCGGAACGCGGCCATAATGGATTTCACCGGTTTCACGATCATAAATACGGGTGCTTTGCCCAATAAATACGCCCATGGAGATAACGGAACCTTCTTCGACGATAACCCCTTCAACCACTTCTGAACGCGCGCCGACAAAGCAGTTATCTTCAATGATGGTTGGATTGGCTTGCAGTGGCTCAAGTACGCCACCAATGCCAACACCACCAGACAAGTGCACATTCTTACCAATTTGTGCGCAAGAACCGACAGTTGCCCAGGTATCGACCATGGTGCCTTCATCAACGAAAGCGCCAATATTCACATAAGAAGGCATCAGTACGGTATTACGGGCGATAAATGCGCCTTTACGTACGGTTGCTGGTGGGACGACACGGAAGCCTTCACGTTGGAAGCGCGCTTCATCGTAACCGGCGAATTTCATTGGCACTTTGTCGTAGTAACGCGTTTCTGCGCCTTCCATGACCTGGTTATCATTGATACGGAAAGACAGCAGTACCGCTTTTTTCAGCCATTGATGGGTAACCCACTGGCCGTCAATCTTTTCTGCAACCCGTAGCGCGCCGGTATCGAGCAGATCAATCACATGGTTAATCGCTTCACGGGTTACGGTATCAACGTTGGCCGGTGTGATATCTGCACGGCGTTCGAAGGCGGTTTCAATAACGTTCTGTAGTTGCTGCATCCTGTTCTTTCCCGATGTTATACCCTTGATATTTGAAGCCACAGCAGTGTTAGCGACCCCGAATCACTGACTTATGTAAGCTCATCGGCGTTCGTTCATTTGCTGCCTTGCTGTGGTTCCAATCACTTTGGGTAGCTAAAATTAATGGCTAAAAAGTTATTTGTATCACAGTTTATCGTTCGGATTGAGGGTATCTGTCAACCGTTGTGCTAATTCGTGGCGGGTTTCAATACTTAAAGCACGGCGATCTTTATCTGCTAATACAAATAAATCCTCCACCCGCTCGCCGATAGTTGTGATACGTGCGCTATGCAGTGATAGCCCTAAATCTGCAAATATCCCGCCCACCCGAGCCAGTAAGCCCGGCTGGTCCAGTGCAATTAGCTCCAGATAAGTACGGCGCTCATTATGGGTTGGCAAGAAATTGGTTTCAGTCGGTACACTAAAATGCCGCAATTTAGGCGATAGCCGCCTGACGCGCGGATGTTGATAATTCGGCTGGGTCATTGCTTGTTCTAAGGCATGACTAATGATGGGATGCCTATCTTGGGCCAGTGGGCTGCCATCTGGCTCCAATACGATAAAAGTATCCATCGCCATACCATCGCGGTTGGTGAAAATCTGTGCGTCATGGACACTCAGATTGCGGCGATCCAGCTCACCGACCACCGCAGCAAACAGTGATGGGCGGTCAGGGCTCCAGATGAATATTTCGGTTCCCCCCCGCGTTGCCTGGTGGCTAACTAACACCAGTGGCTTGGTTGAGTCATGTTCTAATAAGTGGCGGGCATGCCAGGCTAATTGATTGGGTGAATGGCGCAGGAAGTAATCAGCCCGGCAACGGCTCCAGATGCGGTGCAGTGCTTCTTCATCGATATTATCCATCCGCAGCAGCGCCAGAGCTTGTAGCCGGTGATGACGGACACGCTCGCGCAAATCCGGGCTGTTTTGCATACCACGGCGTAACTGTTTCTCTGTGGCGAAATAAAGTTCGCGTAACAGGCTTTGTTTCCAGCTATTCCACAAATTTTCATTGGTGGCACAGATATCAGCCACCGTCAGACTGACTAAATAGCGCAAGCGAGTTTCGCTTTGTACCTCGGCGGAAAATTGCTGAATAACCGCAGGGTCCTGAATATCCCGACGCTGAGCTGTCACTGACATCAATAGATGGCAACGAACTAACCACGCCACAAGTTGAGCTTCACGCGAGTTAAGACCGTGCTGCTCAGCAAATTCCAATACATCGTGAGCGCCCAGTATTGAATGATCGCCCCCTCGCCCTTTGGCAATATCGTGGAACAGCGCTGCTAGCAACAATAATTCAGGCTGAGGCAGGCGTGGGTAAAGCTCGACACAGAGAGGGTGGCGTGGCCGGGTTTTTTCATCGGCAAAACTTTCGAGTTTAAGTAACACTCGAATAGTGTGCTCATCCACGGTATAAGCGTGAAATAGGTCAAACTGCATCTGACCCACAATACTGCCCCATTGCGGCATATAGGCCCACAGCACACTGTGGCGGTGCATTGGTAATAATGCGCGGGAAACCGCACCAGGATGGCGCAAAATGGCCATAAACAGTTTGCGGGCTTCAGGAATGTTGCATAAAGGCTGTTTAAGATGCCGCCGGGCATGGCGCAAGCGGCGTACTGTGGTGGAATAGATGCCTTTGATATCTTGATTGCGTACCATCAGATAGAACATGCGCATAATAGCTTCAGGCTGCTGGACAAACAGGTTCTCATCACGCAGATCGATTAAATTCCCGCGTAACTGAAATTCATCATCCAGTGGACGTGGCTTTTCATTGGTACCCAGTGCCAGTATGGCTTCGTCAAACAGTTGTAACAGCATGTTGTTCAGTTCGCTGACCCGGCGCGTCATACGATAAAAATCTTTCATCATCCGTTCGACCGGTTCATTGCCTTCGCCCTGATATTGCAAAAGCTGAGCCACACTGAGTTGGCGGTCAAACAGCAGGCGGTTATCGTAGCGAGTCAATACCAAATGCAGTGCAAAACGGATGCGCCACAGAAAGCTCTGGCTTTCAATCAACTCATTGCGCTCAGCTTTGGTCAAAAACCCGAAATCAACCATCTCACTTAAGGATGTGGCACCAAAATGGCGGCGGGCGACCCATTGTAGGGTGTGGATGTCCCGTAACCCACCAGGGCTACTTTTGATATCAGGCTCCAGGTTATAACTGGTGCCATGGTAGCGCTTATGTCGTTCTTGTTGCTCGGTGATTTTGGCATGGAAAAATTGCGGAGAAGGCCAGAAACTGTCGCTGAAAATGTGTTTCTGCATCTGTAAAAACAGTGCCACATCACCGCAAATCAAGCGTGACTCAATCATATTCGTGGCGACGGTAAGATCGGCTAATCCTTCCAGCAAACACTCTTCCAGTGTGCGCACGCTGTGGCCGACTTCCAGTTTCAAGTCCCATAGCAAAGTGATCAACTGACCGACGCGCTGCGCAAGTTCATCACTCAGGCGCTGCTTGCTGAGGACTAATACATCAATGTCTGATAAGGGGTGCAGTTCACCACGGCCATAGCCGCCCACGGCAACCAGCGCGGTTTCTGCCACATCATCAAAGCCATAAAATGTCCACAGCCGCCGTAACAGACGGTCAATGTAATCACTGCGTGCAGCAATTAATATCTCGGCACTGATTCCGCCATTGAATGCTTCCGCCAGCCAAAGCTGGAAAGCCTCAAGGCGTTGCTTGAGAATCGGGCAATTAAGTTCACTATCGAGATAAGTGCTCGGTGGTGCGGGCTGCTCAGGAATGACCTTCGGTACCACTGGGGATACAGAGTGCTCGGTGTGATTGTCAGACATATGTTTACCTGATAAATGCGACCTGATCAAAAGACGCAGCCCATAAAAAAGCCGGCGGCTGCCGGCTTGTCATTATTACTCGTGCGTTATGATGTTGGGGATGGTGTCATCCTTTCGCAACGTCATTATTTCGCAGCCGTTATCGGTTACCACAATAGTATGCTCATACTGTGCCGACAAGCTGCGATCTTTAGTTTTTACTGTCCAGCCATCTTTCATGGTACGAATTCGGTAATCCCCTGCGTTGACCATAGGCTCAATGGTGAACGCCATACCCGTTTGCAGGATTACGCCACCGTCGTCTGCATCGTAGTGCAGCACTTGTGGCTCTTCATGGAAACCTTCGCCAATACCGTGACCACAATATTCACGCACCACAGAAAAGTTCTCTGCTTCCACAAATTTCTGGATCTCTTTACCCAGAGTGCGCAGGCGGATACCCGGCTTGACCATTTTGATTGCCAGATACAGGCTCTCTTGAGTAATACGGCACAGGCGCTCACCCAAAATGGTTGGTTTGCCGACGATAAACATTTTTGATGTATCGCCATGGAAACCGTCTTTAATAACAGTCACGTCGATATTGACGATGTCGCCGTCTTTCAACACTTTCTCGTCACTTGGAATACCGTGACAAATTACTTCATTAACGGAGATACAGACCGATTTAGGAAAGCCGTGGTAACCCAGGCAAGCAGAGATAGCCTGTTGGTGGTTGGTGATATGGTCGTGGCAGATACGATCGAGTTCACCGGTGGTTACCCCCGGTTTTACGTGAGGTTCAATGATCTCCAGCACTTCAGCAGCCAAGCGGCCAGCAACGCGCATTTTTTGAATATCTTCAGGTGTTTTTATTGAGATTGCCATGCAAAAGTGTCCGTAGGGGCTGTGAGTACCAACCAGCCGCCGTAATATGAATAAGCAGGTAATAAATATCATATACCCTAAATAATCTGCCGCTAATGGTACCAGCCCAGCAATTTGCTGCCAAACTTTCGTTTGCAGTGACGACACTAAATGCAACAAAAGTTGGTGTGTTGTGGCTGTTTATGGTATAAAGCGCGCCGGCAAACCGCACTATTATGTTGTCGTTTCAAACCCGATTTCGGGGCATGTTATGATGGCAGGTGGCTGTTTAGCTGAGTAATACCAATCGCACTCATATGTGTAAATAACACACACGTGTCGACACATACGCCGGGGTGCCCTAAAGTTTTTGATGATTATCAATTTCTTATGGGGTCGGCGTTATGGGGCACGTGGAGGCATAACCCCAACTGATACTATAGAGGTTTTAATCATGGCAACTGTTTCCATGCGCGACATGCTCCAGGCCGGTGTTCACTTCGGTCACCAGACCCGTTACTGGAACCCGAAAATGAAGCCTTTCATCTTCGGCGCACGTAACAAAGTTCACATCATCAACCTGGAAAAGACCGTACCATTGTTCAACGAAGCTCTGGCTGAATTGAAAAAGATCTCTTCCCGTAAAGGTAAGATCTTGTTCGTTGGTACTAAACGCGCAGCAAGCGAAGCGGTAAAAGACGCTGCCAACAACTGCGACCAGTTCTTCGTGAACCATCGCTGGTTGGGCGGGATGCTGACTAACTGGAAAACTGTTCGTCAGTCCATCAAACGTTTGAAAGATTTGGAAATCCAGTCTCAAGACGGCACCTTTGACAAGCTGACCAAAAAAGAAGCGCTGATGCGTACTCGTGAACTGAACAAGCTGGAAAACAGCCTGGGCGGTATCAAAGACATGGGCGGTTTACCAGACGCTCTGTTTGTTGTTGATGCTGATCACGAACACATCGCTATCAAAGAAGCTAACAACCTGGGTATCCCGGTATTCTCTATCGTTGATACTAACTCCGATCCAGATGGCGTTGACTTCATCATCCCAGGTAACGATGACGCGATCCGTGCAGTTAAACTGTACCTGAACGCCGTTGCTACTGCCGTCACTGAAGGTCGTTCTCAAGATCTGGCCGTTCAAGCGGAAGAAAGCTTCGTAGAAGCTGAATAATAAGTCAGGCTCGTTGGAGCCCTTATTAACCAGGTATTGAAATATGTTGGTTAGGGGGCCTTTTATAGGCCCCCTTTGCGTATCTAATGTGAGATCTTGTTTTCACAAGAGAACCGAGGAAATTTAAATGGTTGCTATTACCGCTGCTTTGGTAAAAGAACTGCGTGAGCGTACTGCCGCAGGCATGATGGAATGTAAAAAGGCGTTGGTTGAAGCTAACGGCGACATCGAGCTTGCCATCGACAATATGCGTAAATCTGGTCAGGCTAAAGCGGCCAAGAAAGCAGGCCGTATCGCTGCTGAAGGCATCATCCTGGCTCAACTTTCAGCCGACGGCAAATTCGGTGTGATTCTGGAACTGAACTGCGAAACTGACTTCGTTGCTAAAGATGCTGGCTTTAAAGCATTTGGCGAAGAAGTTATCAACGCAGCTCTGGCTGACAAAATCACTAATATCGACGTTCTGAAAGCTAAGTTTGAAGAACAACGCGCCAATCTGGTCGCTAAAATCGGCGAGAACATCAACATTCGTCGTATTGCTGCTCTGGAAGGCGATGTTCTGGGTACTTATCTGCACGGCGCTCGTATCGGCGTTATGGTTGCAGCAACTGGCGCTGATGAAGAGCTGGTTAAGCACATTGCTATGCACATTGCTGCAAGCAAACCAGAATATGTTAAGCCAGACGATGTTCCTGCTGAAGTTGTTGCTCGCGAGCACCAAATCCAGTTGGACATTGCTATCGAATCCGGCAAACCACGTGAAATTGCTGAGAAGATGGTTGAAGGCCGTATGCGTAAGTTCACCGGCGAAGTTTCTCTGACTGGTCAGAACTTCGTTATGGACCCAAGCAAAACAGTTGGTGATTTGTTGAAAGAGAACAAAGCTGACGTTACAAACTTCATCCGCTTCGAAGTGGGCGAAGGCATTGAGAAAGTTGAGACTGACTTTGCTGCTGAAGTTGCAGCAATGAGTAAACAGTCTTAATGCTAAAAATGGGGCCGCCAATAGGCGGTTCCATTTTATCTACTCTATACCCGTCATACTTCAAGTTACAGGTGTGTTGACTGCTTTCGTTCACCTCAGCCACTTACTATGTAAGCTCCTGAGGATTCGCTCAGTTATTATCTTCCTGCAACTCGAATTATGTAGAGTATAAGCTTAGTCCAGTCAGTTTTCAGTGCAGTATTGCTTTGAATATCTGACGGTTAAGCCCCCAATACTTATTACTGCTGCTTAGGACAGAACACCATGGCAACCAATGCAAAACCCGTATATCAGCGTATCCTGCTTAAACTTAGCGGCGAAGCCCTGCAAGGCGCAGAAGGTTTTGGTATCGACGCAAGCGTTTTGGATCGCATGGCTCAAGAAGTTAAAGAGCTGGTTGAATTGGGCATTCAGGTCGGTGTGGTCATTGGCGGTGGTAACTTATTCCGCGGTGCCGGTTTGGCACAGGCTGGGATGAACCGCGTAGTGGGCGACCACATGGGAATGCTGGCTACCGTAATGAACGGCCTGGCAATGCGAGATGCACTGCACCGTGCCTATGTGAACGCCCGTCTGATGTCTGCTATTCCACTTAACGGTGTGTGTGACAATTACAGTTGGGCTGAAGCAATCAGCTTGCTGCGTCATAACCGTGTGGTGATTTTTGCCGCAGGCACGGGTAATCCTTTCTTCACTACAGATTCTGCAGCGTGTCTGCGTGGTATTGAGATCGAAGCCGATGTCGTATTGAAGGCGACGAAAGTTGATGGCGTTTACTCCGCAGATCCGGTTAAAAACCCTGACGCAACACTGTACGAACAGCTAACCTATCAGGATGTTCTGGAGCGCGAGCTAAAAGTTATGGATCTGGCGGCCTTCACTTTGGCCCGTGATCATAATTTGCCAATTCGTGTTTTCAATATGAACAAACCTGGCGCTCTGCGTCGCGTGGTGATGGGTGAGAATGAAGGGACGTTGATCACTAAAGAAGTGACATCGATCGCTAAATAAGCGGCAGCCTGTATTATCAGGGGCATGCGGCTTTCAGATATGCCCCCAATGCCTGCAACTGTTGGTTTGTATATTCACCGGCTATACTCATGCTATGGCCTGCCAAGTAACCAGTTTCCAAGGGTTCACAACGTGATTAACGAAATTAGAAAAGATACTGAAGTGCGTATGGAAAAATGCTTTGAAGCTTTCCAAAACCATATCAGTAAGATCCGTACCGGTCGTGCTTCTCCAAGTATTCTTGATGGCATTCAGGTTGAGTATTATGGCACTGCTACGCCATTGCGCCAGTTGGCTAACATTGTGGTTGAAGACTCCCGTACTCTGGCATTGACCGTGTTTGACCGCAGCCTTAGCGCAGCAGTTGAGAAAGCGATCATGACCTCCGATTTAGGGCTGAATCCTTCTTCCGCGGGTACCGTTATTCGTGTTCCACTGCCAGCATTGACTGAAGAGCGCCGTAAAGACTTGATCAAAGTTGTTCGCGCAGAAGCAGAGCAGGGTCGTGTATCGATTCGTAACGTGCGCCGTGATGCTAACGAAAAAGTGAAAGCTTTGCTGAAAGATAAAGAGATCAGTGAAGACGAAGACCGCCGTTCTCAAGACGATGTACAAAAGCTGACCGATGCCTTCATCAAGAAAGTTGATGCTGCATTAGCGGCTAAAGAAGCCGAATTAATGGATTTCTAATCCTTGATTAGCAAAAATAGAGCGTCGCTTAGGTGGCGCTTTGTTTTTAGCAGGATCACTATTTTGCCGATTCAATATGCGCGCAGCGTAATGTGATATCGGCAGTAATACGCTATAAAATTGGGCCGAGGATAGTTATTAGACCGCCTGTTATTCAGGTCGGTTATGTTCTTGCCTATCATAAAAACAGTTATTCAGAGCACTCTCATGAAGCAACTGACTATTCTTGGTTCTACTGGCTCCATCGGTAACAGCACTTTGGGTGTTGTCCGCGCTAATCCCGAATTATTCAACGTTACTGCACTTGTGGCTGGTCGCAATGTCGAACAGATGGCAAAGCAATGTCTTGAGTTTTCTCCTCGCTATGCGGCGATGTCAGATGAAAGCTCGGCCAAAGCGTTGCGTCAGTTATTGGCTGAATATGGCTCGAAAACCGAAGTTTTTCATGGTGAAAAAGCAGCAGGTGAGTTGGCTGCTTTAGATGATGTCGATCAAGTCATGGCGGCTATTGTTGGTGTGGCCGGTTTGTCTTCTACCTTAGCGGCTATCCGTGCCGGTAAACAGGTATTACTGGCTAATAAAGAGTCACTGATTACCTGCGGCAAGCTTTTCATGGATGAAGTGAAACACAACCATGCCCAACTGTTGCCAATCGACAGCGAACATAATGCGATTTTTCAGAGTTTACCTGAGAAAATTCAGCGTAAACTAGGCTACTCTTCACTGAGTGAGAATGGCGTCTCGCGTATTATTTTAACTGGCTCTGGTGGCCCACTGCGTGAAATGCCTTTATCGCAATTTGCTGATGTCACACCGGATCAAGCTTGCGCTCACCCTAATTGGTCTATGGGGCGCAAAATTTCGGTCGACTCGGCGACGATGATGAACAAAGGGCTGGAGTATATCGAGGCGCGTTGGTTATTTAATGCCAGTGCAGAGCAGGTCGAAGTTATCCTGCATCCTCAGTCCGTCATTCACTCGATGGTGCGCTATCACGATGGTAGTGTACTGGCCCAAATGGGCACCCCAGACATGCGTACACCGATTGCACATGCCATGGCGTACCCAATGCGGGTGAATTCTGGTGTTGCACCACTCGATTTCTGCCAGATACGCGAACTGACGTTCGCTGCGCCGGATTATCAGCGCTATCCTTGCCTAAAACTGGCAATCGATGCCAGTAATGCGGGGCAGGCTGCTACGACGGCGCTGAATGCCGCGAACGAAATATCTGTTATGGCATTTTTAGATTCACGCATTCGTTTCACTGATATTGCAGTAGTCAATCGTATGGTTGTGGAGCATTTATCATTGGCTGAACCCGCAAGTGTGGATGAAGTGCTGGTGATTGATCGTAAAGCCCGTGATTCGGCAGCTCAAGCAATAGAAAAATTGAATAATTAAGCAGTATTGGCTGTTGTGGGAATTTGTTAGGGCAAGGCTGAGATGGTATAGTCTGCACCGTCAATGGATAGATAGACTGTTGATTAGTGGCCCAATAGGTATTTAAACCGTCTATTTTGGCTGTCACTTAAGAAGCCGTGACTTGGTACACGGCTTTTTTTGTGGGCTTACTGCCTAATGTTCGGGACGAACAATTGATTTATTGAGGAAATGAGTTCGCATTATGTCGTCTGTAAATGAAGATAGGGCTAACTTGTCCCTCCTGGTTCCACGCCATGTTGCTATCATTATGGATGGTAATGGTCGTTGGGCTAAAAATCGGGGTAAATTAAGGGTTTTCGGTCATAAAGCGGGAGTGAAGTCAGTTCGTCGTGCCGTAAGTTTTGCTGCCAATCATCATTTGGATGCGCTCACGCTTTATGCTTTCAGTAGTGAAAACTGGAATCGCCCTGCTCAGGAAGTTACCGCTCTGATGGAGCTTTTCGTTCGTGCGCTGGACAGTGAAGTAAAAAGTCTGCATAAACATAATGTTCGTTTATCTGTCATTGGTGATATCAGTCGATTTAGTGAACGTTTGCAACAACGGATCCGTCGCTCAGAAGCGTTAACTGCCAATAATGACGGTCTGAAACTCAACATTGCTGCCAATTATGGTGGCCGTTGGGATATTATTCAGGGTGTGCGCCAGTTAGCTGAACAAGTACAGCAAGGGGAATTGCAACCCACAGATATCTGTGAAGAATCGCTAAACTCGCATATCTGCCTGCATGAGCAATCTGAGGTGGATTTAGTGATCAGAACCGGTGGTGAACATCGCATCAGTAATTTCTTATTATGGCAAATTGCCTATGCAGAACTTTACTTTACTGATGTACTCTGGCCTGATTTTGATGAACATGTCTTTGAAGGTGCGCTGAATGCATTTGCACAACGCGAGCGTCGCTTCGGGGGAACTACACCTATTGATGCCACTGCATCCTAGGGGGAACTTTTGCTGAAGTATCGTCTCATAACTGCTTTGATTTTGATTCCGGTTGTTATTGGTGCCCTGTTCCTGCTTCCGCCGGTTGGTTTTGCTATTGTTACTCTCGTTGTCTGCATGCTTGCAGCTTGGGAGTGGGGGCAATTAGCCGGGTTTGCCAGTCGTTCTCAGCGTATTTGGTTAGCCATACTTTGTGGTTTTCTACTTGTTCTAATGCTGCTTAGCCTTCCTGCTTATCAGCATTCAGCTCATCTTCCACAAGTGAGCGTTCCTCTCTGGCTCTCTATGGGCTGGTGGGTCGCAGCATTGCTGTTGGTGCTTACCTACCCACGCTCTGCGGCGTTGTGGCGCGATTCACGTCTCTTACGTATAATTTTCGGCATTCTGACGATTGTGCCCTTCTTTTGGGGCATGGTGGCATTGCGTCAGTATGGCTATGAGCAGAACCACCATATCGGTGCCTGGTGGCTGCTGTATGTGATGCTTCTGGTGTGGGGGGCGGATTCTGGTGCTTACATGTTTGGTAAGTTGTTCGGTAAACATAAATTAGCGCCTAAAGTCTCACCAGGTAAAACGTGGGAAGGATTAATTGGCGGTTTACTGACATCAGCTCTGATATCATGGTTGTTCGGTCGTTACGCTCCGTTGGATATCATCCCGGAAATACTGTTAATCTGTTCCGTGGTTGCTGCATTGGCCTCGGTACTTGGCGATTTGACCGAAAGTATGTTTAAACGTGAAGCGGGAATCAAAGACAGTGGTCATCTGATTCCTGGTCATGGTGGGATACTGGATCGTATCGATAGCCTGACCGCAGCTGTGCCGGTATTTGCCTGCTTAATGCTGTTAGTGTTTTAATCCGTCACTGACGGGGAGTTTAGGGAATATGATGAGCATACTCTGGAGCCTGGCCGCGTTTATTATCGCACTGGGGATCTTAATTACAGTGCATGAGTTCGGCCACTTTTGGGTGGCGCGGCGCTGTGGTGTCCGTGTCGAACGCTTTTCGATTGGTTTTGGTAAAGCGCTGTGGCGCCGGACTGATCGCCAAGGTACCGAGTATGTTATCGCTCTTATCCCGCTGGGCGGCTATGTTAAGATGTTGGATGAACGCGTTGAGGCTGTTGCTCCTGAGCTTCGTCATCAATCTTTCAACAATAAAACCGTTTTACAACGCGCGGCAATCGTCAGCGCTGGCCCTATTGCTAACTTCCTTTTTGCTGTCATTGCTTACTGGCTAGTGTTTATCATTGGTGTGCCAAGTGTGCGCCCGGTAGTGGGTGATATTTCGCCACAATCCATTGCTGCACAAGCCAATATTTCACCGGGAATGGAACTTAAGTCAGTAGATGGTATCGAAACGCCTGACTGGGATTCTGTTCGTTTGGCCCTCGTCGGTAAAATTGGTGACAAGCAAACGCAGGTGGGTGTTGCGCCATTTGGTTCTGCCAATGTGGTGCAAAAGACACTGGATTTGCAACAATGGCAGTTTGAGCCTGATAAGCAAGATCCTGTGGTTGCGCTGGGTATTATTCCACGTGGCCCACAAATTGAATCCGTCTTGGCCGAAGTTCAAACCGGGTCTGCAGCACAAAAGGCAGGTTTACAAGCGGGGGATAGGATCGTTAAAGTTGGTGGTCAGCCACTGGACCGTTGGCAAACATTTGTTTTACAGGTTCGTGATAACCCCGGTAAGCCACTGGTGTTAGATATTGAAAGGGGTGGTACCCCCTTGTCTTTAACCTTGATACCAGATACAAAATCGGTTGGAGAAAACCGCAGTGAAGGTTTTGCGGGTGTAGTGCCGAAAGTTATACCGCTTCCGGATGAATATAGAACGATTCGCCAATATGGCCCGTTCACAGCACTCTACCAAGCTGGGGATAAAACCTGGCAGTTGATGCGGTTGACGGTAAACATGTTGGGTAAACTGATTACTGGTGATGTTAAACTGAATAACCTGAGTGGCCCGATATCTATTGCACAAGGCGCTGGGGTTTCGGCTGAGTACGGGTTGGTGTATTACCTGATGTTTTTGGCACTAATCAGTGTCAACTTGGGCATTATCAATTTGTTCCCGTTACCGGTATTAGATGGTGGACATCTGCTCTTCCTGGCGATAGAAAAGCTGAAGGGTGGGCCGGTTTCTGAGCGAGTACAGGACTTCAGTTATCGCATCGGCTCGATTTTGCTGGTGTTATTAATGGGGCTTGCACTTTTCAATGATTTCTCCCGTCTTTAACGGCTGGAGATAGGTTAGGAAGAACGCATAACAACGATGGCGATGAAAAAGTTGCTCATAGCGTCGCTGCTGTTTGGCAGCGCCACCGTATACGGTGCAGACGGGTTCGTAGTGAAAGATATTCATTTCGAAGGCCTGCAACGGGTCGCCGTCGGTGCGGCGTTACTTAATATGCCGGTTCGCGTAGGCGATACCGTCAGTGATGATGACATCGGTAAAACTATCCGTGCGTTGTTTGCTACAGGCAACTTCGAGGACGTTCGTGTCCTGCGCGATGGTGATACGCTGATTGTTCAAGTCAAAGAACGCCCAACGATTGCCAGCATCACTTTCTCCGGTAATAAAGCGGTGAAAGATGACATGCTTAAGCAGAATCTGGAAGCCTCTGGCGTCCGGGTTGGCGAAGCCCTGGACCGTACCACTATATCCAGCATTGAAAAAGGACTCGAAGATTTCTACTACAGTGTCGGTAAATACAGCGCTTCAGTGAAAGCTGTTGTTACACCACTGCCACGTAATCGCGTCGATCTCAAACTGGTCTTTACCGAAGGTGTCTCTGCAAAAATTCAGCAGATCAACATCGTAGGTAACCACAGTTTCACAACTGATGAACTTATCTCACGCTTCCAATTGCGTGATGAAGTGCCATGGTGGAACGTGGTTGGCGATCGTAAATATCAGAAGCAGAAGCTAGCCGGTGACCTCGAAATCTTGCGCAGCTTCTACTTAGATCGCGGTTATGCCCGATTTAACATCGATTCTACTCAGGTGAGTTTGACGCCAGATAAAAAAGGCATCTACATCACCATCAACATTACCGAAGGCGATCAATACAAGCTTAATAGCGTTGTTGTGAGCGGTAATCTTGCTGGGCATCAATCTGACGCGGATAAGCTGGTCGCGATTGAGCCGGGTGAATTGTATAACGGCAGTAAAGTCACACGCATGGAAGAAGGCATCAAAAAGATGTTGGGCCGTTATGGCTATGCCTATCCACGTGTGGTTTCTCAACCAGAAATTAACGATGCTGATAAAACAGTCAAACTGCATATCAATGTAGATGCGGGTAACCGTTTCTATGTACGCAATGTTCGTTTCGAAGGTAATGACACCAGTAAAGATTCCGTATTGCGCCGTGAAATGCGCCAGATGGAAGGTGCATGGTTGGGTAATGATCAGGTTGAAGCGGGCAAAGAACGTTTGAACCGTTTGGGCTATTTCGAAACAGTTGATGTTGAAACTCAGCGTGTTCCAGGAACTGCCGATCAGGTCGATGTCACTTACAAAGTCAAAGAACGCAATACCGGTAGTCTAAACTTTGGTATCGGTTACGGTACTGAAAGTGGTGTTAGCTTCCAGGTTGGGGTTCAGCAAGACAACTGGTTGGGTACTGGTAATACCGTAGGTATTAATGGTACGAAGAACGACTATCAGACTTATGCTGAGTTTACCTTAACTGACCCTTACTTCACTGTAGATGGTGTAAGTCTGGGTGGGCGTATCTTCTATAATGACTTTAAAGCAGATAACGCAGACCTGTCGGGCTATACCAACAGCAGTTACGGTGTTGACGGTACTTTAGGCTTCCCAATCAATGAGAATAACTCATTGCGTGTTGGTTTAGGTTACGTCCATAACGATTTGTCTGACATGGAACCACAAGTTGCGATGTGGCGATATCTTGACTCTGTTGGTCAAGATCCTAATCTGACTGATCGTGCCAGCTTCACGGCGGATGACTTCACACTGAATCTGGGTTGGACTTATAACAACCTTGACCGTGGTTTCTTCCCAACTTCAGGGGTGAAATCATCTGTTAACACCAAAGTGACGGTGCCTGGTTCTGATAACGAGTTCTATAAAATCACTTTCGATACATCTGCTTACCAGCCGTTAGATGAAGATCATTCATGGGTGCTCTTAGGCCGTGGTCGCTTGGGTTATGGTGACGGCATCGGTTCGAAAGAGATGCCATTCTATGAGAACTTCTATGCCGGTGGTTCCAGTACTGTCCGTGGTTTCCGATCAAACAATATCGGTCCTAAAGCGGCATACTATAATGCTAATGGGACCATCAGAGACTCTACAGATGCTGTCGGTGGTAACGCGATGGCGGTGGCCAGTTTAGAACTGATTACACCGACACCGTTTATCAGTGAAAAATACTCAAACTCTGTGCGGACCTCCTTCTTCATTGACTCAGGTACGGTATGGGATACTAATTGGGAAAACACAGCAGCAACACGGGCTGCGGGTATTCCTGATTACAGTACAGCGAGTAATATTCGTGTGTCTGCCGGTGTGTCATTACAATGGATGTCGCCATTGGGTCCATTAGTGTTCTCATATGCTAAACCGGTTAAAGATTACGAAGGTGATAAGTCAGAGCAATTCCAGTTTAACATTGGTAAGACTTGGTAATTGATTGGCAAAGTAGTTCTGAATTTTAAAGACAGCACTGGTAGTTGAAATAACCTAAGGTAGCGCTAATGAGTTTGGCGCTATTTTAGGCATTATTCAGTATTAAGTGCACTTCAAGGTGTCTCTGACACAAACGGGTAATGGTAAGGAGTTTATAGTGAAAAAGTGGTTGTGTGCCGCAGGTCTTGGTTTAGCATTGGCAGCTTCTGCCAGCGTTCAAGCCGCTGACAAGATTGCTATTGTTAACGTTTCCAGCATTTTCCAACAATTACCTGCGCGTGAAACCGTAGCTAAGCAATTGGAGAATGAATTCAAAGGCCGAGCAACCGAACTGCAAGGAATGGAGCGCGACCTGCAAACTAAAATGCAGAAGCTGCAACGTGACGGCTCTACCATGAAAGCCAGTGATCGTACCAAGCTGGAAAGCGACGTAATGAAACAGCGTGAAACTTTCTCTACTAAAGCCCAGGCTTTTGAGCAAGACAATCGCCGTCGTCAGATGGAAGAGCGTAACAAAATTCTGAGCCGTATTCAGGATGCTGTTAAATCTGTTGCTAGCAAAGGCGGTTATGATGTGGTGATTGATGCAAATGCTGTTGCATATGCAGACTCTTCTAAAGACATCACTGCTGACGTGCTGAAACAGGTTAAATAAAACATGCCTTCAATTCGACTGGCTGATTTAGCCCAGCAGTTGGATGCACAGGTGTACGGTGATGGCGAGCTCGTCATCACCGGCATCGCTTCTATGCATTCTGCCGAGCCTTCACAAATCACGTTTTTGTCAAACAGCCGCTATCAAGAACAACTTGCTACTTGTAATGCTGGTGCGGTGGTGTTGACTGAAGCTGATTTACCTTTCTGTAAATCTGCGGCTTTAGTGGTTAAAAATCCTTATTTAACCTATGCACGTATGGCTCAGATAATGGATACCACGCCTCAACCGGCTCAGGATATTGCGCCGAGCGCGGTTATCTCTTCGCAGGCAACGTTGGGCGAGGGGGTTTCTATTGGTGCAAATGCAGTAATAGAGTCCGGCGTTATGCTCGGCGATAACGTAGTTATCGGTGCTGGCTGCTTTATTGGTAAGAACACTCACATTGGTGCAGGTAGCCGTTTGTGGGCCAATGTTTCCGTTTATCATGAAATTGTTATTGGGCAAAATTGTCTGATTCAATCCGGTACGGTCATTGGTGCAGATGGTTTTGGTTATGCAAATGATCGCGGCAACTGGATAAAAATTCCACAGCTCGGTTCGGTGCATATTGGTGACCGTGTTGAGATTGGTGCTTGTACAACGATTGACCGTGGTGCACTAGATAATACTATTATTGGTAATGGTGTCATCATTGATAACCAATGTCAGATTGCACATAACGTTGTGATTGGCGACAATACCGCAGTTGCGGGTGGTGTTATCATGGCTGGCAGTCTGAAAGTTGGCCGCTATTGTATGATAGGCGGCGCGAGTGTGATCAATGGTCATATGGAGATTTGTGACAAAGTCACAATCACTGGAATGGGAATGGTGATGCGTCCAATCACTGAACCTGGGTTATACTCCTCCGGCATTCCGTTACAACCGAATAAAGTTTGGCGCAAGACCGCTGCTTTAGTGATGAATATTGATGGGATTAATAAACGCTTAAAAGCTATTGAGCGTAAAATCGATAAAGAATAGTCACTCAAGACCGACACTCTGAGTCAATAATTAAGCTTACTGGCAGTTGATGCCAAAGTAGATACTTAAAGAAATTGCTGTTGCAGCCTGGCAAAGCAAAGAATCTTGATGAACTTACGCAGTCGAGCGAGTCAGATAAATATGCGCAGTTAACGCCGTTGTAGCTTCAAGTTCTAAGGGTATACAGAGTTCCTAATTTGCGGCCTGCCTAATGCCTCCCTTTTGGGGCAGTGCAGGCCGTGTTGTTGATAGCATTAGTTTTTTAGACAGGAAGAGTATTTTGACTACTGACACTCATACTCTGCATATTGAAGAGATTTTGGATCTACTCCCGCACCGTTTTCCGTTCTTGCTGGTAGATCGTGTCCTTGATTTCGAGGAAGGTAAATTTCTGCGTGCAGTGAAGAACGTCTCTTTCAACGAGCCATTTTTCCAAGGCCATTTCCCAGGTAAGCCTATCTTCCCTGGTGTGTTGATTTTAGAAGCGATGGCGCAGGCTACCGGTATTCTGGCATTTAAAAGCCGTGGTAAACTTGAGCCGGGCGAACTTTATTATTTTGCTGGCATTGATGAAGCTCGCTTCAAACGTCCGGTAGTACCTGGTGATCAAATGATCATGGAAGTTCAGTTCGTTAAAGAACGCCGTGGTCTGACCCGTTTTACCGGTGTTGCGAAAGTCGATGGTGAAATTGTCTGTACTGCCACGATGATGTGTGCCCGTAGCAAACCAGCAACCCCGCCAGCAGAAGCTGTTGCTGCTAAATCTGTTGTTGCAGAACCAGCCGTTAAGGAGTCCTGATACGTGATTGACAAAACCGCCATTATCCATCCAAGTTCTATCGTCGAAGAAGGTGCCATTATTGGTGCCGGCGTTCGTATTGGCCCCTTCTGCTTTGTCGGATCTCAGGTGGAAATTGGCGCTGGCACGGAACTGAAATCCCATGTCGTCGTTAATGGTATAACCAAGATCGGCTGCGATAATCAGATTTATCAATTTGCCTCTATTGGCGAGGCGAATCAGGATCTGAAATATGCAGGCGAGCCTACTCGCGTTGAGATCGGTTCACGTAACCGTATTCGTGAAAGTGTTTCTATCCACCGTGGTACGGTTCAAGGTGGTGGATTAACTAAAGTAGGTAGCGACAATTTACTGATGATTAATGCCCATATCGCCCATGACTGTATCATTGGTGATCGTTGCATTCTTGCGAACAATGCAACTTTGGGTGGTCATGTGGAAATTGACGACTATGCCATTATTGGCGGTATGACTGCTATCCATCAATTCTGCGTGATTGGTGCGCATGTGATGGTAGGCGGTTGTTCAGGGGTTGCTCAGGATGTGCCTCCTTATGTCATTGCTCAGGGTAATCATGCAACACCATTTGGTATCAATATTGAAGGGTTAAAGCGTCGCGGTTTTGACAAAGAATCACTTCATGCGATCCGTAATGCTTACAAGTTGTTGTACCGCAGTGGTCGGACGCTGGATGAAGTGAAACCAGAAATTGCCGAATTGGCGGAGCAAGCTCCGGCGGTTAAGGCATTCAGTGATTTCTTTGCGCGCTCTACTCGCGGTATTATTCGCTAACTTATGCAAAATAGCCCATTAGCTGTTGATTGTCCGTCGTATGCCGGGCGTCCTTTAACTATCGGTTTAGTGGCCGGAGAAACTTCCGGCGACATCTTAGGCGCTGGATTAATTCGTGCGCTGAAAGCTCAGGTACCCGATGCCCGCTTTGTTGGTGTTGCTGGGCCGCTGATGCAAGCTGAGGGATGTGAAGCCTGGTACGAGATGGAAGAGTTGGCAGTGATGGGCGTTGTTGAAGTATTAGAACGCCTGCCACGGTTGCTCAAGATCCGCAAAGATCTGACCCAACGCTTTAGTGAACTCTCCCCGGATGTTTTCGTGGGTATCGATGCACCTGATTTCAATATCACCCTTGAAGGGCGTTTGAAGCAGCGCGGCATCCGAACTATTCATTATGTCAGCCCATCTGTTTGGGCCTGGCGACAAAAACGTGTTTTCAAAATTGGTAAAGCGACCGATATGGTGCTGGCTTTTCTTCCTTTTGAAAAAGCGTTTTACGATCGTTTTAATGTTCCATGCCGCTTTATTGGCCATACCATGGCCGATGCCATGCCCTTAATACCAGATAAGCAAGCGGCAAGAGCAGAATTGGGGCTTGCGCTACAGGCGCCATGTCTGGCCCTGTTGCCGGGTAGTCGCCATTCAGAAGTAGAAATGCTCAGTGCCGACTTTCTGCGTACCGCTGTTATCTTGAGGCAACAACTGCCTGAACTGGAAGTGCTGGTTCCATTGG
Source organism: Yersinia intermedia (assembly GCF_900635455.1). Taxonomy (NCBI): domain Bacteria; kingdom Pseudomonadati; phylum Pseudomonadota; class Gammaproteobacteria; order Enterobacterales; family Yersiniaceae; genus Yersinia; species Yersinia intermedia. The sequence continues at coordinate 1,020,549 of NZ_LR134116.1, forward strand.
TTAACAGCAAGCGCCGTGAGCAGTTTGAGCGAATCAAAGCTGAAGTTGCCCCTGACTTACCCGTTCATTTATTAGATGGCAATGCCCGTGTGGCGATGATTGCCAGCGATGCTACCTTGCTGGCCTCCGGTACTGCTGCGTTGGAATGTATGTTAGCGAAATGCCCAATGGTGGTCGGTTACCGTATGAAACCTTTCACTTTCTGGCTGGCAGAACGATTAGTCAAAACCCCTTATGTTTCATTACCGAATCTGTTGGCAGGCGAAGAGCTGGTGACAGAATTGTTGCAGCAAGAGTGCCAACCACAAAAATTAGCCGATGCGTTGTTACCGCTGTTGCAAGGTGGCGATGCAGTTGAGGCGTTAAAAGAACGTTTCCTGATTTTGCATCAGAGCATCCGTTGTGGCGCAGATAAACAGGCAGCACAAGCGGTATTGGAGTTAGCAGGTCGATGATGGATATTTTTATATACCCGCAGGCGAATTTGATTGCCGGTGTGGATGAAGTCGGCCGTGGCCCATTAGTGGGCGCGGTTGTTACTGCGGCGGTTATTCTCGATCCAAAACGGCCAATTGTCGGTCTGGCGGACTCGAAAAAACTGAGTGAAAAGCGCCGTTTGTCACTTTATGACGAAATTACTGATAAGGCACTGTCATGGAGCCTTGGTCGCGCTGAGCCAGAAGAGATTGATCACCTAAATATATTGCATGCAACAATGCTGGCAATGCAAAGAGCGGTAGCCGGATTGCATATCGTACCCGATTATGTGCTGATTGATGGTAACCGTTGCCCAAAACTGGCAATGCCTTCGCTGGCCGTCGTAAAAGGGGACAGCCGAGTCGCGGAGATCAGTGCCGCATCTATTCTGGCTAAAGTGACCCGTGATCGTGAAATGACTGAACTGGATCTCATTTTCCCCGAATATGGTTTTGCGCAGCACAAAGGGTATCCAACTGCTCTCCATCTAGAGAGATTGGTGGCTTTAGGGGCGACAGAACACCATCGGCGTAGCTTTGGCCCGGTTAAGCGTGTTCTCGGCTTGGCGTAAGCAGCATAGTACCCTCATGACATACATACCCAAAATACTTAGTGTTGCAGGTAGGCTGCAAACGAATAAATACCGATGAGTGCAAGACGGTAAGTGATTCGGATGACTGAGTGCGGCTAACATTGCTGCAACGTTAAGTAGCACGGGTATAGAGATATGATGCCTCGGTTATAAACTACCGGGGATATGATTCAATCCACTAATTTCTGGTGTCTGGATATGGTCGAACCTCGTTTTGTCCACCTGCGTGTTCACAGCGATTATTCCATGATCGATGGATTAGCCAAGATTGGACCCTTGGTGAAGAGAGCTGCTGCGTTAGGTATGCCCGCTCTGGCCATTACTGACTTTACTAACCTTTGTGGTTTGGTGAAATTCTACGGTAGCGCCCACGGTGCTGGGATTAAACCCATCATTGGCGCAGATTTCTACGTGCAAAGTGAAATCTTGGGTGATGAGTTGGCTCACCTCACCGTGTTGGCACGCAATAATGAAGGTTACCAAAACCTCACCTTATTGATCTCCGAAGCTTACCAGCGTGGTTATGGCGCTGCTGGCCCGATCATTGATCGCGATTGGCTTATCAAGCATAAAGAAGGGTTGATTCTGCTATCCGGTGGCCGGATGGGGGATGTCGGCAAGTTTATGCTGCGCGGTAATCAGGCTCAGGTTGACCAGTGCCTTGAATTTTATCAAGAGCACTTCCCTGGCAGTTACTATTTGGAGCTAATCCGTACCGGTCGGCCAGATGAAGAGAACTATCTTCATGCGGCAGTCACTTTAGCGACTGAGCGCGGATTACCCGTTGTTGCGACCAATGATGTGCGTTTTATCGCTGAGTCTGACTTTGACGCTCATGAGATCCGCGTTGCTATTCACGATGGATTTACATTGGTCGATCCTAAGCGGCCTAAAAATTATAGCCCGCAACAGTTTATGCGCGATGAAGAACAGATGTGTGAGCTGTTTGCGGATATTCCTGAAGCGTTGATCAATAGTGTTGAAATAGCCAAACGTTGTAACGTTACCATCCGCCTTGGAGAATATTTTTTACCGCAGTTCCCTACCGGTGAGATGAGCACGGAAGATTTTCTGGTAGAAAAATCTAAGCAAGGTTTGGAGGAACGCCTGGAGTTTCTCTTCCCCGATCCTGAAGTACGGGTGCAAAAACGGCCAGAATATGACGAGCGGCTCGATATTGAGCTGAAAGTTATCAACCAGATGGGTTTCCCTGGTTACTTCTTGATAGTAATGGAGTTTATCCAGTGGTCGAAAGATAATGGTGTTCCGGTAGGGCCAGGGCGAGGCTCAGGTGCGGGTTCTCTGGTGGCTTATGCGCTGAAAATTACCGATCTGGATCCGCTGGAATTTGACCTGCTGTTCGAACGTTTCCTTAACCCCGAACGTGTATCAATGCCTGACTTCGACGTTGACTTCTGTATGGAGAAACGCGATCTGGTGATTGAACATGTGGCCGAAATGTATGGCCGCGATGCTGTTTCTCAGATTATTACCTTCGGTACTATGGCTGCCAAAGCGGTTATCCGCGATGTGGGCCGCGTTTTGGGCCACCCTTATGGCTTTGTTGACCGAATCTCAAAATTGGTACCGCCTGATCCAGGAATGACGCTGGAAAAGGCGTTTGCCGCTGAGCCGCAACTGCCTGAAATTTATGAGGCAGATGAAGAGGTTAGGGCGCTGATTGATATGGCGCGTAAGCTGGAAGGGGTAACGCGTAACGCTGGGAAACACGCCGGTGGGGTGGTTATCGCGCCGACCAAAATTACTGATTTTGCGCCGCTCTATTGTGATGCGGAAGGCAAAAACCCGGTTACTCAGTTCGATAAAAATGATGTGGAATATGCCGGTCTGGTGAAGTTTGACTTCCTCGGTTTGCGTACGCTAACTATCATTAATTGGGCGCTGGAGATGATCAATGCCAAGCGCGCCAAAACTGGGCTAGAACCGATAGATATCGCCTCTATTCCGCTGGAAGATAAGAAAAGCTTCGATATGCTGCAACGTTCGGAAACGACGGCAGTATTCCAGCTCGAATCCAGAGGAATGAAGGATTTGATCAAGCGGCTGAAGCCTGACTGCTTCGAGGATATGATAGCATTGGTGGCATTATTCCGCCCCGGTCCGCTGCAATCAGGGATGGTAGATAACTTTATTGACCGTAAACATGGCCGTGAAGCACTGTCTTACCCTGATATCGAATGGCAACATGAGTCCCTGAAACCGGTACTGGAGCCGACTTACGGCATCATCCTGTATCAGGAACAGGTGATGCAGATTGCGCAGGTTCTGTCTGGTTACTCCCTTGGCGGCGCGGATATGTTGCGCCGCGCTATGGGTAAGAAAAACCCGGCAGAGATGGCTAAACAGCGCTCGGTATTCGAAGATGGTGCAAAAAATCAGGGCGTTGACGGTGAATTGGCAATTAAAATCTTTGACCTGGTAGAGAAGTTTGCCGGTTATGGTTTTAACAAATCTCACTCCGCCGCTTATGCTTTGGTGTCTTACCAGACATTGTGGTTAAAAGCACACTATCCGGCTGAATTTATGGCTGCGGTAATGACCGCCGATATGGATAACACCGATAAAGTCGTTGGTCTGGTTGATGAATGCTGGCGTATGGGGCTGAAAATTCTGCCGCCGGAAATTAACAGTGGCCTGTATCATTTCCATGTAAATGATGAAGGCGAAATTGTTTACGGGATTGGTGCCATCAAGGGCGTTGGTGAAGCGCCGATTGAGGCGATTCTGGAGGCGCGTAAAGAGGGCGGCCACTTCAAAGATTTGTTTGATTTATGTGCGCGCGTCGATACGAAAAAACTGAACCGGCGGATCTTAGAAAAGTTGATCATGTCGGGTGCTTTTGACCGTTTGGGGCCGCACCGTGCCGCGTTAATGAGTTCATTAGGCGAAGCGTTGAAAGCCGCAGACCAACATGCGAAGGCTGAGGCCATCGGTCAGGCAGATATGTTTGGCGTATTGGCTGATGCACCTGAGCAGGTTGAGCAATCTTATGCTAATGTGCCGCCGTGGCAGGAACAAATTGTTTTAGACGGTGAGCGGGAAACGCTGGGGTTATACCTAACCGGCCACCCGATTACCCAATATCTAAAGGAAATAGAACGTTATGCCGGCGGGCAGCGTTTGAAAGATATGCATCCGACGGATCGGGGCAAAATGACCACTGCGGTAGGGCTGGTAATCGCTGCAAGGGTTATGGTAACAAAACGCGGGAATCGCATTGGTATTTGTACTTTGGATGACCGCTCCGGGCGTCTGGAGGTGATGCTATTCACCGATGCATTGGAAAAATATCAGCATTTATTGGAAAAAGACCGTATCCTGATAGCTACTGGACAGGTCAGCTTTGATGACTTTAGTGGCGGGCTTAAAATGACCGCCCGTGAGTTAATGGACATCAGTGAAGCTCGTGAAAAATATGCCCGTGGGCTTGCTATATCGCTGACCGACAGGCAAATTGATGACCAGCTTTTGAACCGTCTCCGTCAGTCGTTGGAACCCCATCGAGCGGGGACGATCCCAGTGCATCTTTATTACCAACGGGAAGATGCTCGCGCCCGGCTGCGGTTTGGAGCCACATGGCGCGTGACGCCCACCGATCGCTTATTGATAGATTTGCGAACGCTGGTAGGTAATGAACAGGTGGAACTGGAATTTGACTAAAATAGGAATGCTATGAGTCTGAATTTTCTTGATTTTGAACAGCCGATTGCAGAGCTGGAAGCGAAAATTGACTCGCTGACTGCAGTCAGCCGTCAAGACGAAAAATTAGATATTAATCTGGATGAAGAGGTCCAGCGTCTGCGAGAGAAAAGTCTTGAGCTGACGCGTAAAATTTTCTCGGACCTTGGCGCATGGCAGATTGCCCAACTGGCACGCCACCCTCGTCGTCCTTATACCCTGGATTATATCGCTAATATCTTTACTGATTTCGAAGAACTGGCGGGTGATCGCGCATATGCCGACGACAAAGCTATTGTCGGTGGTATTGCTCGTCTGGAAGGTCGCCCGGTGATGATCATTGGTCATCAAAAAGGCCGCGAAACCAAAGAGAAAATTCGTCGTAACTTTGGTATGCCGGCACCAGAAGGTTATCGTAAGGCACTGCGTCTGATGGAGATGGCTGAGCGCTTTAAGCTGCCAATCATTACTTTCATTGATACACCTGGGGCGTATCCCGGTGTTGGTGCAGAAGAGCGTGGCCAGTCTGAAGCCATCGCACGTAACCTGCGCGAGATGTCACGTCTGAATGTACCTATTGTTTGTACCGTCATTGGTGAAGGTGGTTCAGGCGGTGCATTAGCCATTGGTGTTGGCGATAAAGTGAATATGCTGCAATACAGCACCTATTCCGTTATCTCCCCAGAGGGTTGCGCTTCTATTCTGTGGAAAAGTGCCGATAAAGCACCATTAGCCGCAGAAGCTATGGGTATCACGGCTCATCGTCTGAAAGAATTAAAGATGATTGACTCGGTTATCCCTGAACCTTTAGGCGGCGCACACCGTGATTACATCGCTATTGCTGCTTCTTTGAAGGCGCAATTGTTGGCTGATCTTAGTGATCTGGATGTTTTGAATGACGAAGAGTTATTGAATCGTCGTTATCAGCGTCTGATGAATTACGGCTATTGCTGATTAAGCATATCCGGTTTATCGGGTATCGCAGAGAAATATTGAAATCCGGCTCATATATTATGGGCCGGATTTTTTTGCTTATAGACTCTGAGTAATAATATCTAACCCCATAATAATTTTGGCAAAAATTAAAATTCATGTTGTTATAGATAATTAGCGGACAATATGAGGATTCACCGATGAATATCATCGCAATCATGGGGCCGATGGGGGTTTACTACAAAGATGAACCTATTCGTGAATTGAACGATGCCCTATTGGCCAAAGGTTTTCAGCTTATCTACCCTCAGGATCGTGGTGATCTGCTTAAACTGATCGAGCATAATGCGCGGATTATTGGTGTGATTTTCGATTGGGACCAGCACAGTGATGAGCTTTGCACTGAAATTAATGATCTGAACGAGTATCTCCCACTTTACGCGTTTATCAATACTACCTCCTCATTAGATGTCAGTTTAAATGAAATGCGGATGGCACTTTATTTCTTTGAATATGCATTGAATGCGGCAGATGATATTGCACAACATATTGAACAATATACCGCCGAGTATATGGATAGCATCACTCCGCCGTTAACCAAAGCGTTGTTTAATTACGTTAAAGAAGGGAAATATACCTTCTGCACGCCAGGGCATATGGCAGGGACAGCATTTCAAAAAAGCCCGGTAGGCAGCTTATTCTATGACTTCTTTGGTGCTAACACCCTCAAGGCGGATGTGTCGATTTCAGTGACTGAACTCGGATCATTATTAGATCACAGTGGCCCTCATCTGGAAGCTGAAGAATATATTGCCCGTACTTTCAACGCTGAGCAGAGCTATATGGTGACGAATGGGACATCAACGGCAAATAAAATCATTGGCATGTATTCGTCTCCCTCTGGCAGTACGGTATTGATTGACCGTAATTGTCATAAGTCTCTGACACATCTTCTGATGATGACCAATATCATCCCGCTATATTTGCGCCCGGCCCGTAATGCTTACGGTATTTTGGGTGGCATCCCGCAGCACGAATTTACGCGCGAATCCATTACTGAGAAAATTGCACAAACCAAAAATGCCAGTTGGCCGGTGCATGCGGTGATAACGAACTCGACCTATGATGGGCTGCTCTATAATACTGATTATATTAAGCAGACACTGGATGTCCCTTCAATTCACTTTGATTCCGCCTGGGTGCCTTATACCAATTTCCATGAGATCTATGAAGGGAAAAGTGGCATGAGCGGGGAACGGGTTGCGGGCAAAGTTTTCTATGAAACGCAATCGACACATAAATTATTGGCGGCATTCTCTCAAGCTTCGATGATTCATATTAAAGGTGATTACAATGAAGGCACTTTTAACGAAGCTTATATGATGCACACCACCACTTCACCGAATTACGGCATTGTGGCATCAATGGAAACTGCCGCAGCAATGATGCGTGGTAAACCGGGCAGGCGCATGATTATGCGTTCCATTGAGCGTGCGATGCATTTTCGCAAAGAGGTTCGCCGTTTACGTTCACAGAGTGACAACTGGTTCTTTGATGTCTGGCAGCCAGAAGATATTGATGAAATTGCCTGTTGGCCGTTGCAACCGGGGCAAAAGTGGCATGGCTTCAGCAATGCAGATGCAGATCATATGTATCTGGATCCGATCAAAGTGACCATCCTGACGCCGGGTATGAGCAGTGAAGGGGAACTTGAAGACGAAGGGATCCCTGCCGCACTGGTTGCTAAATTTCTCGATGAACGCGGCATCGTGGTAGAGAAAACCGGGCCATATAATTTGCTGTTCCTGTTCAGTATTGGTATTGATAAAACCAAGGCGATGAGCTTATTGCGCGGCCTAATGGAGTTTAAGCGCGCTTATGATCTTAACTTGCGGGTTAAAAACATGCTGCCGGATCTGTTTGCTGAAGATCCCGATTTTTACCGTCATATGCGCATTCAAGATCTGGCCGCCGGTATCCACCAATTGATCCGTAAACATGACTTACCCCGTTTAATGCGCCAGTCTTTTGATGTACTGCCAGAGATGAAACTCACGCCGTATGACATGTTCCAACAGCAGATTCGCGGTAATATAGCGGCCTGCGAAATGTGTGATTTGATAGGCAAAGTCGTGGCCAACATGATTTTACCTTACCCGCCGGGGGTACCGTTGGTTATGCCGGGTGAAATGATCAGCGAAGAGAGCCGTGCAGTCTTGGACTTCCTGCTGATGCTGTGTGCCATCGGTGCACATTACCCTGGGTTTGAAACAGATATTCACGGTGCTAAACGCGATGATGATGGTCGCTATTGGGTCAATGTACTGAAGACAAATGATTAAACTGGAGTAATACATGCTAGCAATACGTCAGATACATCATATTGCAATCATTGGTTCAGATTATCAGGTTAGCAAAAAATTCTATTGTGAGGTGCTGGGATTCACGCTAATTAGCGAGGTTTATCGTGAAGAACGCGGCTCGTGGAAAGCCGATTTAGCCTTAAACGGACAATATACGGTCGAGCTGTTTTCTTTTCCTTCCCCTTCGGCACGGCCTAGCCAGCCAGAGGCTTGTGGCTTACGCCACCTGGCTTTTCAGGTTGATAATATTGAGCAGGCAGTTAGAGAGCTGAGGGCTGCTGGTGTGATTTGCGAAGCGGTTCGCATTGATCCCTATACCCAATCACGTTTTACTTTCTTTACTGATCCAGATGGTTTACCTCTAGAGCTATACGAAATAACACTGGAATAACATGAACTCAGCTACCTTTACGCCTAATGTGCTACTCAATCCTCTATTCGCGCAATTGGGTGACCATCGCCATGTGCTGGTGGGGTTCAGTGGTGGGTTGGATTCCAGTGTATTACTGCATTTATTGGTTAGCTTGCGCCAACAACTGCTCCCTGAGTTGAAAGTCCGCGCGATTCATATTCATCACGGATTAAACCCATTGGCAGACTGTTGGGTAAAACATTGCCAGCAGCAATGCGATCAATGGGACGTTCCACTTGAAGTGGTACGAGTGAATATTGATCCGCGACACAATGGAATAGAGGCCGCCGCCAGAACCGCTCGCTATCAGGCATTTTCCTCACATTTAGCTGCCAATGAAGTGCTACTTACTGCTCAGCATCTGGATGACCAGTGTGAAACCTTCCTACTGGCACTCAAGCGGGGCAGTGGCCCAGCGGGGCTGTCCTCAATGGCAGGCAGAATGCCGTTTGCCCACAGCCAGTTGTTGCGCCCATTGTTGGCCTTTTCCCGCGAAACACTAGAGAACTATGCTCAAGTACAGCAACTACGGTGGATTGAAGATGACAGCAATCAGGACAATCGTTTCGATCGTAATTTCCTGCGATTAAGTGTGTTACCTCTACTTAATCAGCGCTGGCCGCATTTTGCGCAAGCAACAGCGCGCAGTGCAAGCCTGTGCGCTGAGCAGGAACAGTTACTGGATGAGTTGTTGGCAGATAATCTGCAACAACTGCAAAACCCCGATGGTGCACTTTCCATTGAGGGGCTATTACTGGCTTCAGAAGCCAAGCGCGGGGCAATATTACGCCGTTGGTTAGCTGGCGGGGGAGCGTTGATGCCATCGCAAAACCAACTGCAACGTTTGTGGTTAGAAGTTGCTATGGCAAGGCAAGATGCAGAACCTCAGCTTACTCTGGGGGCGCATCAGGTTCGCCGTTTCCGGCAATATTTATATCTATTGCCGCAGCTAGCTGAGATAAGTATGCGGCATCTACCTTGGGCTAACGTTGAGGCCGGGTCTAATCATGCAGTAGCGCCGCCTGATCCTTTGGTTTTACCTGCTAATTTGGGGATACTGAGTTTGACTACTGAAGGGGGGCAAGCCGTCAGGACTGCCACTATCGGTGAGATAATTAGCGTCCGTTTCGGTTTACAAGGTGAGATCAAAATTGTCGGGCGGCACCATTCGCGCCATAGCAAAAAGATATGGCAAGAGTTGGGCGTACCGCCGTGGCAACGGGAACGTATTCCGCTGCTCTACTTTGGTGAACAATTAATTGCTGCGGCCGGCGTGTTTGTGGCTCAGGCTGGCCAGGCGAAGGAAGGCGAACCCTGTTGGCACCTGAATTGGGCCAAAGCGAAATAATAAAATAACAACAAACAGAACAGTCCATTTTTGAGGAGCAATGATGAAATTAGTCGTCAGTATAATGGTGTTATTGGGATTGAGTAGTTTTTCGGCATTGGCAAAAAATGATATCGAAGCAGGGCGGGTTAAATCTGCCAGTTGTGTGGCTTGTCATGGTGCGCAGGGTAAGGTTTCAGTGCCGATGTATCCTAATCTGGCTGGGCAAAATGCCCTGTATTTAGAACAGTCATTAAAGGCGTATAAAAAAGGGGAGCGAACGGGTGGGCAAGCTGGGGTGATGCAGGCTTATGTTACGCCTTTAACTGACGAGGATTTCTCAGATCTGGCTGCTTACTATGCCAGTTTAAAACCTTGATAAATAATTTAATAGGTCGTTATTACTACACCCAAAGCAATTGGTGTTACAGCAAAAATTCCGATGAGCTAACATTGGTCAGTGATTGGGGGGGAGTTCCGCTAACACAGTAGTCGTCACGTCAAGTCAGAAGAGGACGGGCCACTTTTCAGCGGCCCATCATCAATATCACGGGATGAAGCTATGATGCACTCACCACGACAGTGCCTATCTCGGGGTGACTGAAGCTGGCGATGTAGTCCAGGCGCAACTCGCGCATAGTCCCTTCTTGCTCGACAATCAGGTATTCGACCTTTTTTCTCAGCAGCAGATCGCTGGCTTTACCTTCTACGATCTCACCGCCTCTCAACTTCAACGTCAGTATCAGGTGATGTTGGCAGGCGAGCTCTAGATTATCGTAGTCATCACAATTGATGGGTTGATACTCTTCACTCATCGACATAATCGCTCACCAATAAGTTAGCGGCGGCAAAGGCCGCCTGTTCCCTAACGGAGGACGGTAGTGCGTCGTTAGCCGCAACTTCGTCCAATGCTTTCAATACACAGCGCAATGCGTCTGGTACGTAACCCAGATCGCCACTTCCAATTTGGGCATAAAAACGGCGTACTAATTCACAGTATTGCTGCACAGTAATCCTCCTGGAAAAGTTTAACCCAGTAGATTCTCAGCGGAAGCGACACACTGTCAACCTACGAAGATAAACTCTGAACTTATAAGGACTATAGCACAGGAGTGATAGAGATATTAGAGTGCGGCACAAGGTTTCTTTTTAGCATTGATGCCACTAATCGTTCTCTTTATGCAGGGTTGGCTGGCTGCTGGCAGACCTGATCAAGTACACTGTCCGCCAGATAATTAAGAGGTCACCCATGGCACTAAAAGCAACCATCCATAAAGCTGCTGTTAACATCGCAGATATGGATCGTAATTTTTTTCAGGATATTAACCTGACTATCGCGCAACACCCCTCCGAAACTGACCAGCGGATGATGCTGCGGTTACTTGCATGGATCTGCCACGCTGATGAACGTTTGCAGTTTACTAAAGGTCTGAGTGCTGACGATGAGCCAGAGATTTGGCGTCATAATGACCATAACGGTATTGAATTGTGGGTAGAGTTGGGGTTACCAGAGGAAAAACGGCTACGTAAAGCCTGTAATCAGTCACAGCAAGTGGTGTTATATGCCTACAGTGAACGTGCCGCCAAGGTGTGGTGGCCACAAGTCCGGGATAAGTTGTCCGGGCACCGCAATCTGCGGGTACGCTTCTTGGGTGATGAGCTGATGGCAAAGTTGGCGGCACTTGCTAATCGTAATATGTCGTTACAGGCCACGTTGCAAGAGGGAACTATTTGGTTGTCGGATGCTCAGAATAATCTGGAAATTAGTTTTGATGAATGGCAAGGCGATGGGCAATAAGCGTGCTGATTATATCTAATCATGTCAGTCTACCCGACAGCGAGATTGAGCTGACGGCGATCCGGGCGCAAGGTGCGGGGGGGCAGCACGTCAATAAAACCTCAACTGCTATTCATTTGCGCTTTGACATTAAGGCTTCAAGCCTGCCAGATTACTATAAAGAAAGGTTATTATTGCTAAACAGTCATTTGATGACGGCGGAAGGCATCGTTATCATCAAAGCGCAAGAATACCGCAGTCAGGATATGAATCGTGAGGCGGCATTGGCGCGGCTGGTGGCATTAATTCGGCAGGCAATGGTGGTGGAAAAGGCTCGCCGGGCGACAAAACCGACCAAAGGCTCAAAAATAAGACGAGTCGAGGGCAAAGTCCGCAAAGGTGCGACCAAAGCGCTGCGCGGTAAAATACATCAGGAGTGATGCCGATATTTGGCCGGGGATTTAAACATTGTGGCTAATGTGGCCTCACTCCTTATATATCGTACACAGTATGGGAGAATAGCTGTGAAAAAATTAACAATAACGCTGTTTTTGGCAGTAGGTGCACTGTCATTATTAGGTTGTAACAATCGGCATCAACCGGTTGAACAGGCTCTACAACCTATGCAGCAAAGCTATCAGGGGGTATTACCCTGCGCGGATTGCAGTGGTTTGGATACCTCACTGTTCCTTGATAGCGATGGGACTTTTATCCTGAAGGAAATTTATCGTGGCAGTGCTCATGCAGGCGATAACAAAGAGGGCGATCAAACCTTTGCTGAATACGGTACGTGGGCGCGTACTGCGGATAAGCTGGTACTCACTAATGAGCAAGGGGAGAAACGCTACTTTCGGCCAGTAGGTAAAAATTTGGTGATGCTTGACCAACAAGGGTTGGCGATAAAGTCCACACTGAATTATCAGCTTACGCCGAGTGATCAACCGTTACCCAAAACGCCGATGCCATTGAGCGGTATGTATAAGTATTTTGCTGATGCCGCCGTATTTACCGATTGTGCTACCGGCCTAACCTTCCCGGTTGAGAATAATATTGCACTGGAAACCGGATATTTAAAGGCCCGTAAAAAGGTGGGTGAACCGGTATTTTTAACCCTTAATGGCCATTTTGATGTGCGACCATCGATGGAAGAAGGGCAATCAGACAAAACGCTGATTCCGGCTGATAACATTAAGTTTAATGCCAGTAAGAGCTGCGCCAGTAAATAGAATCTATCCGTTGCTGCAATAAAAAGCCGCTGGTAGTGAGTTAACTATCCAGCGGCTCAGCGGTTTACTTAGCGTCAATTAGCGCTTGATTTGGCCCAGCAGGAAATCAATGATTTCGCTGGTTTTAATCATCTGCTTCTCACCAACACGGCGGTTTTTGTATTCCACCTCTTCGCTGTCGAGATTGCGGTCACCAATCACGATATTGTGTGGTACGCCAATCAGTTCCATATCCGCAAACATCACGCCTGGGCGCTCTTTACGGTCATCGAGAATAACATCAATACCATGTGAACGCAGAGTGGCATACAGCTCTTCCGCCAACTCTTTCACGCGGAAAGATTTGTGCATGTTCATTGGCAAAATTGCAACCTGGAACGGTGCAATCGCATCAGGCCAAATAATGCCACGATCGTCATGATTCTGCTCAATGGCAGCCGCTACCACACGGGATACGCCAATACCGTAACAACCCATGGTCATCACTTGGTTACGGCCATCTTCGCCCTGAACCGTGGCTTTCATCGCTTCCGAGTATTTAGTGCCTAACTGGAAGATATGACCGACTTCAATACCACGCTTGATCTGCAACGTGCCTTTGCCATCAGGGCTGATATCGCCTTCAACCACATTCCGTAAATCGGCAATTTGTGGCAACGGTAAGTCACGCTCCCAATTAATACCAAAATAGTGTTTGCCGTCGATATTCGCACCAGCACCAAAATCACTCATCACTGCCACGCTGCGATCAGCTACAACAGGCAACTGCAAATTAACCGGGCCTAATGAACCTGGACCTGCGCCAATTACTGCACGAATCTCTTCTTCACTGGCAAAGGTCAGTGGTTTGGCGACTTGTGGCAGTTTCTCTGCTTTGATCTCATTGAGTTCATGATCACCGCGAACCAGCAACGCAACCAGCTTGTGACCACTCTCTTCGTGAGCGTGCACCATTAAGGTTTTCACGGTTTTCTCGATCGGCAGTTTGAACTGCTCAACGAGTTCAGCGATGGTTTTTGCATTCGGGGTATCAATGATACGCAGTTTTTCAGTCGCGACAGCCCGTGGCGCTGAAGGGGCTACTGCTTCAGCAAACTCGATGTTAGCGGCATAATCAGAACCGGTTGAGAACACGATATCGTCTTCGCCACTCTCGGCCAGCACCTGGAATTCATGAGATGCGCTGCCACCGATTGAACCAGTATCTGCCAGAACTGCACGGAAATTCAAATCCATACGAGAGAAAACCTTACTGTATGCCGCATACATCGCGTCGTAAGTTTCTTGCAAAGATTCTTGAGTGGTGTGGAAGGAATAAGCATCCTTCATCAGGAACTCGCGCGCACGCATCACGCCAAAACGTGGGCGAACTTCATCACGGAACTTGGTTTGAATTTGGAAGAAATTCAGCGGCAACTGTTTGTAAGAGTTGATCTCACCGCGAATCAGGTCAGTAATCACTTCTTCATGAGTTGGGCCGAGCACAAAAGGGCGCTCGCCGCGATCGACAAAACGCAACAGCTCAGGACCATACTGTTCCCAGCGGCCACTCTCTTGCCACAAATCGGCCGGTTGTACGACAGGCATTGAAACTTCAATAGCACCTGCGTTATTCATCTCTTCGCGCACGATGTTTTCGACTTTCTTCAACACCCGAACGCCGGTTGGCAACCAGGTATAAAGACCTGATGCCAGTTTACGGATCATTCCGGCACGAAGCATCAGTTGGTGGCTGATCACTTCAGCATCGGCAGGTGTCTCCTTTAGAGTGGAGAGCAGATATTGGCTAGTACGCATGATGTTTTGGTTCCATTAGCGCTGCAACAAATAGAGGCAGCCAAAAAAGTAAAAAGTGGTTTAGTTTACCAGCGAGTACGGGTTGTCAAAAGAGAGTTGGGTGAAATTTAGCGTGGGTCGAGCGACAACACTTCCGTTTGCTGGCCCATAACCCGCCAACGCACATTAAATTCCAGTAACAGAACCGCGTATTCACGGCTTTCATTATCGTCTTTACGGTATGCCGGGCGAGGGTCTTGTGCCAGAACCTGGGTGATAAAACGCCGCAAATGTGGATAACGCGCCTGTTGCTGTACTAACTGTTGCTCGGCGATGGCAGAGAAACACACCTGCATATCTGCATCTGGGGCTGTCTGCGCAAAGCCAGCGCGCGCCAGAGGCTGGCTCTCGGCAAAAGGCAGATAGGGTTTAATGTCAATCACCGGGGTACCATCAACCAGATCCAGACTACCCAACTCCAGAATCACCTCTGCGCCCTGGCAACGTATCCCTTTCAGTTCAATCAACGACATGCCGATAGGATTTGGCCGGAAAGTGGAGCGAGTGGCAAATACCCCCATCCGTGTATTACCGCCTAAACGTGGCGGGCGAACAGTCGGACGCCAACCACCCTCCATGGTTTGATGGAAAACGAACATCACCCATACATGACTGAAGTCAGATAACCCACGCACGGCTTCCGGTTGATTATAGGGTGCCAATAACTGTAACTCACCACCGCCATCTTCAATTAGACCGGGCTGCCTTGGCACCGCAAACTTTTCTTTATAGGGTGAGCGAATCACCCCGATCTGATTAAAGGAAAATACACTCATTTTGATGAAACATTCAGTGCAGAACCTTGGCATACCGCTTGTTGATAGCAGCCAGGAACGCCACTTTGTATTTCACATCCGTGTAGCAGGACTGCATTGGCTTTCATATAAGAAGCACGCGTCTGCATTCTCTTACGGGCGGTGGCGATACTGGCTGGAGAGTCCTGAACGGTCGATTGGCAAGACTCACCGGATACTTCGCCTAAGTCGCGGAAAGGCTTGCCAACAAGCTCTTCAGCACTTTTATAAAGTTTTACCGGTGCCGGACGAGGGGCTACCGTTGGGCTGGGTTTAGCCACCGGAGGGGGTTGCTTAACCGGGTTTTCTGTGGTGGATGGCTTTGATTGAAGCATGGAGCATCCAGTTAGCGAAAGTGCTAACAGACACAGAGGTAAAGCACGCATAGAAATTCCTCAGCCTTTTTTATTTAAGAGGCGCTATTGAAGCAATCTATGATGCAAATAACAAGACGGGCCATGGCCCGTCTTGCAATATATTTAGCAAACACTGATTTTAGCTAACGCCATATTCAGCAAAATAGCCAATTAACACTTACCAGCCTTTTACTGCACCACCGTTGAATGCTTTGTTTGCTGCATCGTAAACTTCATCAGACTGATATGCCTGAACGAATTTCTTCACGTTTTCCGCATCTTTATTGTCTTCGCGGGCTACGATCAGATTGACGTAAGGTGACTCTTTATCTTCCACGAACAAGCCATCTTTAGCCGGTGTTAAGCCAATCTGGCTGGCGTAGGTGGTATTGATAATCGCCAAGGCGATTTGTTGGTCATCCAAAGAACGTGGTAACTGAGGGGCTTCCAATTCAACCAGTTTCAGGTTTTTAGGATTTTCAACCACATCCAACACGGTTGGCAGCAGACCAACGCCGTCTTTCAGTTTAATCAGACCCACTTTTTGCAGCAGCAACAGAGAACGGCCCAGATTGGTCGGGTCATTTGGCAGTGCGACCTGAGAACCCGGTTGTAACTCTTCCAATGACTTGATTTTCTTAGAGTAACCTGCAATCGGATAAACGAATGAGTTACCCACAGACACTAACTTATAACCACGATCTTTAATTTGCTGATCCAGATAAGGTTTGTGCTGGAAGGCATTCAGGTCAATATCACCTTTGCTCAATGCTTCGTTTGGCAATACATAGTCGTTAAAGGTAACCAGTTCAACATCCAGACCATATTTATCTTTTGCCACTTTTTTAGCAACTTCAGCAACTTGCTGCTCAGCGCCCACAATGACACCAACCTTAATGTGGTTTGGATCTTTCTCTGCCGGGCCGCAACCCACCAGAGCCAAGGTACCAATCAATGCACTGACTGCCGCGATAGATTTGAATTTTAAAGACATATCCCTTCCTCTATAGACATTCGTTAAGATGCGCCGCTGTGTGAGGCAGTCGCTATACCCTTAGTACTTGGCGCTGCCGGGTTGTTAGCTAGGTTCACTTACCCAAACCACTTATTTAAGTAAGTGATTCGGGGTGTGTTCGCTTGCTGCCTACCTGCAACATCAATTTCTTTGGGTAATTGATGTGTTAAGAACTATTTGTGGGTAACGGCTTTTACGATCCGATCGCCACTGAGCTGAATCAGGTAAACCAAAATTACTAATAATACCAATACAGTATTCATTACTGTGGCGTTATAGCCAATGTAACCATACTGATAACCGATCTGGCCTAAGCCACCGGCACCGACTGCACCACCCATCGCGGAATAACCGACCAAGGTAATTAATGTAATAGTGGCTGCATTCACCAAGCCAGGTAGGGCTTCGGGCAACAACACCTTTTTAATAATTTGCATTGGGGTCGCCCCCATCGCACGGGCTGCCTCAACCAAACCAGATGGAATCTCTAGTAGGGCATTCTCCACCATACGGGCAATAAAGGGAGCTGCACCGACTGTTAATGGCACAATCGCCGCCTGTAAACCGATCGATGTACCGACAATCATCCGAGTGAATGGAATCATCCATACCAATAAGATAATAAAAGGTATGGAACGGAAAATATTCACAACCCCAGACAGGGTGCGGTAAATCTTATTGTTGGCGATAATTTGCCCTGGGCGGGTGACATACAGCAGCACCCCAACCGGTAGTCCCAGTACAAAACCAAAGAAACCAGACACAAAAGTCATCATCAGAGTTTCCCAAACGCCTCGGCCCATTAACCACATCATTGCCTCAGACATAACCCAGAACCTCTACTTTTACATGATGATCTTGCAAAAACTTGATAGCAGCGAGGCCATCTTGATCGTCGCCATGCAGCTCAGCCAGCATGACACCAAACTTAACGCCACCGGCATAATCCATCTGTGAACTGAGAATCCCGATATCAATATTGAAACGGCGCACCGCTTGCGAAATTAGCGGAGCGTCAACAGACTGGCCGGTGAACTCCAATTTCAGCAGTGGAACGCGATCCGCAGTTGGTTCCTGCGTCATACGCTGGGCGTAATCTTCTGGAATATCTAAATGAAGTGTTGATTGAATAAATTGTTGTGCCAGTGGGGTTTTCGGATGCGAAAATACTTCACTCACACTGTCTTTCTCAATCAACTTGCCTTCACTTATTACAGCAACCTGATCACAGATGCGTTTCACCACATCCATCTCATGAGTAATAAGTAAAATGGTTAGGCCCAAACGACGATTAATGTCTTTGAGCAACTCCAGAATCGAACGGGTGGTTGCCGGGTCTAATGCGCTGGTGGCTTCATCGCACAACAAGACTTTAGGGTTACTGGCTAAAGCACGTGCGATAGCAACACGCTGCTTCTGACCGCCAGACAGATTAGCCGGATAAGCATCTTGCTTATCAGCCAAACCAACCAGATCCAACAGTTCGGTAACTCTCTTCTTTATATCTGCGCGTGACGTGTTGTCCAGCTCAAGAGGCAACGCAATATTGCCATACACCGTGCGGGATGACAGTAAATTGAAATGCTGAAAAATCATACCGATTTGACGACGTGCGCGAGTCAATTGACCTTCGGATAATGTTGTTAGATCTTGGCCATCAACCAGAACCTGACCACTGGTTGGGCGCTCTAACATATTGGCACAGCGAATCAGTGTACTTTTACCGGCACCTGATGCACCGATAACGCCATAAATTTGCCCCGCAGGGACGTGTAGACTCACGTCTGTAAGCGCGGTAATGGTGCGCGAACCCTGTTGGAACACTTTGCTGATGTGAGAAAGTTTAATCATATTATTCTTATTTTATCGTCGTTTCCGTGGCTAGATAAAAAGTAAACTTCAGCGGAACCGAAGTATAGATTGGATGTTAAGGCGTCTAGATGGCTAAGTCAACTGGCAACCGCGATTCTCTTCCATTCTCAATCGGCAATAAAACATGCGATACTAATGGGGTTTACAGCCCTCAGGAGCAGATAAGTGACTCAGCCCGTCCCCGCAATATTTTTAGATCGTGATGGTACAATTAATGTTGATCACGGTTATGTCCACGAAATTGATAACTTCCAGTTTATAGACGGTGTTATTGATGCTTGTCGTGAATTGAAAGACATGGGTTTCGCTTTGGTATTGGTAACCAATCAATCGGGTATTGCACGCGGTATGTTTACCGAAGAGCAATTTGTAAGTCTCACCGAGTGGATGGATTGGTCTTTGGCTGATCGTGGTGTTGATCTGGATGGCCTCTACTTCTGCCCGCATCACCCCGATGGCAGTGTAGCGGAGTTCCGTGAAACATGTGAATGCCGCAAACCGCTGCCAGGTATGTTACTGCAAGCACAAAGCGAATTGAACATTGATATGGCTTCTTCTTATATGGTTGGCGACAAAATTGAAGATATGCAGGCAGCATTAGCGGCTAATGTCGGTACTAAAGTGTTAGTCCGCACCGGTAAGCCTGTTAGCGCAGAAGGTGAGGCGATAGCTGATTGGGTGCTAAATAGCCTGGCTGATCTGCCAAAAGCGATAAAAACGCATCATAAGTAGCCGTTGCGTTCAAATAATCAGCAGTTGGAAAAAACTTTAAGATAAACCCTTGCCATTCTGAAGCGGCTCCCTATAATGCGCATCCATCGACACGGCGCTGTGAGCAACTTCACAGAGTGGCCGGGAAGAGCAGAGAAAATTAACTAATTAAGTTGTTGACTCTGTAGCGGGAAAGCGTATTATCTGCCTCCCGCGTTACCGTAAGATTCGCCGAAAGGCAAACGGGTAACGAACGCTCTTTAACAATTTATCAGACAATCTGTGTGGGCACTCGCAAGACGATATCGAAGCCTGTTTCGGCAGGCAGAAGAAATATCAAAGTCTTGAAGAGTGACCAAAGCAGTACACATTTGAACTTCGGTTCGAATGCTTATTTGCAGAAAGTAATCTTTGAGCATCGCTGCTTTTATTAGCAGCAAATCAAACAAATCTTAAATTGAAGAGTTTGATCATGGCTCAGATTGAACGCTGGCGGCAGGCCTAACACATGCAAGTCGAGCGGCAGCGGGAAGTAGTTTACTACTTTGCCGGCGAGCGGCGGACGGGTGAGTAATGTCTGGGAAACTGCCTGATGGAGGGGGATAACTACTGGAAACGGTAGCTAATACCGCATGACCTCGTAAGAGCAAAGTGGGGGACCTTCGGGCCTCACGCCATCGGATGTGCCCAGATGGGATTAGCTAGTAGGTGGGGTAATGGCTCACCTAGGCGACGATCCCTAGCTGGTCTGAGAGGATGACCAGCCACACTGGAACTGAGACACGGTCCAGACTCCTACGGGAGGCAGCAGTGGGGAATATTGCACAATGGGCGCAAGCCTGATGCAGCCATGCCGCGTGTGTGAAGAAGGCCTTCGGGTTGTAAAGCACTTTCAGCGAGGAGGAAGGCAGTCGTGTTAATAGCACGGTTGATTGACGTTACTCGCAGAAGAAGCACCGGCTAACTCCGTGCCAGCAGCCGCGGTAATACGGAGGGTGCAAGCGTTAATCGGAATTACTGGGCGTAAAGCGCACGCAGGCGGTTTGTTAAGTCAGATGTGAAATCCCCGCGCTTAACGTGGGAACTGCATTTGAAACTGGCAAGCTAGAGTCTTGTAGAGGGGGGTAGAATTCCAGGTGTAGCGGTGAAATGCGTAGAGATCTGGAGGAATACCGGTGGCGAAGGCGGCCCCCTGGACAAAGACTGACGCTCAGGTGCGAAAGCGTGGGGAGCAAACAGGATTAGATACCCTGGTAGTCCACGCTGTAAACGATGTCGACTTGGAGGTTGTGCCCTTGAGGCGTGGCTTCCGGAGCTAACGCGTTAAGTCGACCGCCTGGGGAGTACGGCCGCAAGGTTAAAACTCAAATGAATTGACGGGGGCCCGCACAAGCGGTGGAGCATGTGGTTTAATTCGATGCAACGCGAAGAACCTTACCTACTCTTGACATCCACAGAACTTAGCAGAGATGCTTCGGTGCCTTCGGGAACTGTGAGACAGGTGCTGCATGGCTGTCGTCAGCTCGTGTTGTGAAATGTTGGGTTAAGTCCCGCAACGAGCGCAACCCTTATCCTTTGTTGCCAGCACGTAATGGTGGGAACTCAAGGGAGACTGCCGGTGACAAACCGGAGGAAGGTGGGGATGACGTCAAGTCATCATGGCCCTTACGAGTAGGGCTACACACGTGCTACAATGGCAGATACAAAGTGAAGCGAACTCGCGAGAGCAAGCGGACCACATAAAGTCTGTCGTAGTCCGGATTGGAGTCTGCAACTCGACTCCATGAAGTCGGAATCGCTAGTAATCGTAGATCAGAATGCTACGGTGAATACGTTCCCGGGCCTTGTACACACCGCCCGTCACACCATGGGAGTGGGTTGCAAAAGAAGTAGGTAGCTTAACCTTCGGGAGGGCGCTTACCACTTTGTGATTCATGACTGGGGTGAAGTCGTAACAAGGTAACCGTAGGGGAACCTGCGGTTGGATCACCTCCTTACCTAACGATACGCATTGCGTAGTGTCCACAACAGATTGTCTGATGAATGTAAATGAGCAAGAGCACCTGTTGATGTTGTGAGTTTCGACTCATGCTGATGCGAAACGGTTAGATTTCGGTTTAATCGGAACTTCGTGTCCCCATCGTCTAGAGGCCTAGGACACTGCCCTTTCACGGCTGTAACAGGGGTTCGAATCCCCTTGGGGACGCCACTCCGATAATGTGTGAAAGACATTATCAACTGAATATCTTAAAGATGACTTTAACGAGTCGTGTTTAAGATATTGCTCTTTAACAATCTGGAACAAGCTGAAAATTGAAACAATACAGCTGAAACTTATCTCTCCGTAGAATGACTGAGATAAGGATTAACCTGTATTAGAGTCTCTCAAATAATCGCAATGCCAATGTGTTTATCATTGTTGCAGTGTGAGCGAGAAGACACTCAGCCAGGCGTACAGCGCACAGCAACCGGAGTGAACTCAACGTTCATGAAGATTGCGCGCACTGCACAACACAGCAGAGTGTGTTCACAGCCACACCAATAACGAAAAAACATCTTTGGGTTGTGAGGTTAAGCGACTAAGCGTACACGGTGGATGCCTAGGCAGTCAGAGGCGATGAAGGGCGTGCTAATCTGCGAAAAGCGTCGGTAAGCTGATATGAAGCGTTACAACCGACGATACCCGAATGGGGAAACCCAGTGCAATTCGTTGCACTATTGCATGGTGAATACATAGCCATGCAAGGCGAACCGGGGGAACTGAAACATCTAAGTACCCCGAGGAAAAGAAATCAACCGAGATTCCCCCAGTAGCGGCGAGCGAACGGGGAAGAGCCCAGAGTCTGAATCAGTTTGTGTGCTAGTGGAAGCGTCTGGAAAGTCGCACGGTACAGGGTGATAGTCCCGTACACAAAAGCACACTTGCTGTGAACTCGATGAGTAGGGCGGGACACGTGACATCCTGTCTGAATATGGGGGGACCATCCTCCAAGGCTAAATACTCCTGACTGACCGATAGTGAACCAGTACCGTGAGGGAAAGGCGAAAAGAACCCCGGCGAGGGGAGTGAAATAGAACCTGAAACCGTGTACGTACAAGCAGTGGGAGCACCTTCGTGGTGTGACTGCGTACCTTTTGTATAATGGGTCAGCGACTTATATTTTGTAGCAAGGTTAACCGAATAGGGGAGCCGTAGGGAAACCGAGTCTTAACTGGGCGTCTAGTTGCAAGGTATAGACCCGAAACCCGGTGATCTAGCCATGGGCAGGTTGAAGGTTGGGTAACACTAACTGGAGGACCGAACCGACTAATGTTGAAAAATTAGCGGATGACTTGTGGCTGGGGGTGAAAGGCCAATCAAACCGGGAGATAGCTGGTTCTCCCCGAAAGCTATTTAGGTAGCGCCTCGTGAACTCATCTTCGGGGGTAGAGCACTGTTTCGGCTAGGGGGCCACCCCGGCTTACCAAACCGATGCAAACTCCGAATACCGAAGAATGTTATCACGGGAGACACACGGCGGGTGCTAACGTCCGTCGTGAAGAGGGAAACAACCCAGACCGCCAGCTAAGGTCCCAAAGTCATGGTTAAGTGGGAAACGATGTGGGAAGGCATAGACAGCCAGGATGTTGGCTTAGAAGCAGCCATCATTTAAAGAAAGCGTAATAGCTCACTGGTCGAGTCGGCCTGCGCGGAAGATGTAACGGGGCTAAACCATGCACCGAAGCTGCGGCAGCGACGCTTAGGCGTTGTTGGGTAGGGGAGCGTTCTGTAAGCCGTTGAAGGTGACCTGTGAGGGTTGCTGGAGGTATCAGAAGTGCGAATGCTGACATAAGTAACGATAATGCGGGTGAAAAGCCCGCACGCCGGAAGACCAAGGGTTCCTGTCCAACGTTAATCGGGGCAGGGTGAGTCGACCCCTAAGGCGAGGCTGAAAAGCGTAGTCGATGGGAAACAGGTTAATATTCCTGTACTTGGTGTTACTGCGAAGGGGGGACGGAGAAGGCTAGGCTAGCCGGGCGACGGTTGTCCCGGTTTAAGCATGTAGGCGGAGTGACTTGGTAAATCCGGTTGCTTATCAACGCTGAGGTGTGATGACGAGCCACTACGGTGGTGAAGTAGTTGATGCCAAGCTTCCAGGAAAAGCCTCTAAGCATCAGGTAACATTAAATCGTACCCCAAACCGACACAGGTGGTCAGGTAGAGAATACTCAGGCGCTTGAGAGAACTCGGGTGAAGGAACTAGGCAAAATGGTGCCGTAACTTCGGGAGAAGGCACGCTGGCATTAGGTAAAGAGACTTGCTCTCGGCGCCGAAGCCAGTCGCAGATACCAGCTGGCTGCAACTGTTTAATAAAAACACAGCACTGTGCAAACACGAAAGTGGACGTATACGGTGTGACGCCTGCCCGGTGCTGGAAGGTTAATTGATGGGGTCAGCCGCAAGGCGAAGCTCTTGATCGAAGCCCCAGTAAACGGCGGCCGTAACTATAACGGTCCTAAGGTAGCGAAATTCCTTGTCGGGTAAGTTCCGACCTGCACGAATGGCGTAATGATGGCCAGGCTGTCTCCACCCGAGACTCAGTGAAATTGAACTCGCTGTGAAGATGCAGTGTACCCGCGGCAAGACGGAAAGACCCCGTGAACCTTTACTATAGCTTGACACTGAACATTGAGCCTTGATGTGTAGGATAGGTGGGAGGCATCGAAGTGTGGACGCCAGTCTGCATGGAGCCAACCTTGAAATACCACCCTTTAATGTTTGATGTTCTAACTCGGCCCCGTGATCCGGGGTGAGGACAGTGTCTGGTGGGTAGTTTGACTGGGGCGGTCTCCTCCCAAAGAGTAACGGAGGAGCACGAAGGTTAGCTAATCACGGTCGGACATCGTGAGGTTAGTGCAAAGGCATAAGCTAGCTTGACTGCGAGAGTGACGGCTCGAGCAGGTACGAAAGTAGGTCTTAGTGATCCGGTGGTTCTGAATGGAAGGGCCATCGCTCAACGGATAAAAGGTACTCCGGGGATAACAGGCTGATACCGCCCAAGAGTTCATATCGACGGCGGTGTTTGGCACCTCGATGTCGGCTCATCACATCCTGGGGCTGAAGTAGGTCCCAAGGGTATGGCTGTTCGCCATTTAAAGTGGTACGCGAGCTGGGTTTAGAACGTCGTGAGACAGTTCGGTCCCTATCTGCCGTGGGCGTTGGAAGATTGAGAGGGGCTGCTCCTAGTACGAGAGGACCGGAGTGGACGAATCACTGGTGTTCGGGTTGTCATGCCAATGGCATTGCCCGGTAGCTAAATTCGGAAGAGATAACCGCTGAAAGCATCTAAGCGGGAAACTTGCCTCGAGATGAGTCTTCCCTGGGGCTTTAAGCCCCCTGAAGGAACGTTAAAGACTATGACGTTGATAGGCTGGGTGTGTAAGTGCAGCGATGTATTGAGCTAACCAGTACTAATGATCCGTGAGGCTTAACCTTACAACACCAAAGGTGTTTTGTGTTTGAGAGAGAATGATATTTTCAGCGAATGTTCCGAGATTGGGCTGGCTGGCTGTGTGAAGAATTGCATAGCGGGTTAGTTTAGACAGAATTTGCCTGGCGGCCTTAGCGCGGTGGTCCCACCTGATCCCATGCCGAACTCAGAAGTGAAACGCCGTAGCGCCGATGGTAGTGTGGGGTCTCCCCATGCGAGAGTAGGACACTGCCAGGCATCAAACACGAGTTATCAGAGTGACATCTGGTAACTGACAAAATCGCGTAGAGCGGTTTTGCACAGCGCGGAGCGCTGGCCCTGTAAGGGTAAGTATCGGGAAGATACACGTAAAAGAATCGGTGGAGCGGTAGTTCAGTTGGTTAGAATACCTGCCTGTCACGCAGGGGGTCGCGGGTTCGAGCCCCGTCCGTTCCGCCACTTATTGCAAAACCCTGAATCTCTGATTCAGGGTTTTTTGCATTATAATTTTTGTATATTATTGATCTGCTAGATATATCCCTGCGGCAAAATCCAACTACAACTCTCTTATTGTCAGATTGCTACTCCACCATCAGGCTCTCCGTGTTATTTATGATTTTAATTTAATGGGTTATTTACCACATGTATAAATATAATTGTATGGATAAGAGTGGCTTGGGTGCACTATAGGAATGGAATGAGGGGATATTAACTTTTCATGGAGGTAAGCCCTCCGATAGAGGGCATAATGTTATACGGGCTCTTTACGGCAAATTAATAATGTATGCCCAATACCAAGGCCATCAATATCTTTCTCAACATAGAATCCAGCAGCAGATAAACACTGGTAAAAAGTATCTGAATGATAAAAACGGCTATTACCGTTAGCCATACATGTAAAATAAAGAGATGAGGCATTCAAACTGAATGCACCAGCCTCAAATTGTTGCCTATCCCAAAATATCTCCATGATACATACGTAGCTATCAGGTTTCATTGCACGATGAATAAGCTTAAGAATATGGATGATTCTTTCTTCACTAAAGCAGTCTAGGAATTGGCTCATCCACCAAACGTCGGCTTCTGCTGGCAAACTATCGGCTAATAACAGATCCACCGGATACGTAGTGATGCGCTCGCTATAGCCTTTGTTTTTGACGTTCTCGTTGGCGAGAACTAATTGTTGCGGTAAATCCAGCAATGTTATTCTCACGTCAGGGTTATAGGCAGCACATTGTAAAGCCCACTTACCGGTATTGGCTCCAATGTCATAGATATGTTTTGGTTCAAGATCAAAAATAACTTTTAGTGCAAGCTGAAAAGCGTTGTCGGAATAAAAATGATCAAAGGCGAACCAACTTTCACGTGCGGCAGTTGGCAACTCACTCAGGGCAGGGTAAATAGTTGGCCACTCACCAAATACGGATAATCCGGCAGGCTTTCCTGTCTCTAGTGCTTCTTTTAGGTTGAATAACCCCTGATAACAAACGTCCTGTGTGAAGTCCATATTTACGCGGGTCATTTGGTCATGCAATAAGTAGTGACCAACTTTACCCAGATAAAATCGGTTTTCCTGCTGGTAGAGAATATTACCACTAAGCCCCATATCTAGCAGGATACTGATTGCATATCGACTTAGTGGGCAATACGACTGAAGCTCATCAAGAGTAATACCATTTTTACCTGATTCATCTAATGCGGCTAGAATTCCTGATTCTCTCAGGTTAAGCGCAGCTTGAAATAGCATAGGGGCAAAAGCTATTTTCTGAGCTTCAGTTATTGCCGCCAAAGCACTGATTTGGTCTTTGTCATATCCGTAGCGCAAGCTTACGTCCTCGTAATTCAGGTAATAGCTCACCATTTAGCATGATCCAGCTTGAATGGTGAGCATGGATTTTAGATAACTATTTGTTATATATGGTTTTATATTGACAGGCGATTTAGTTGAATCTGGATATCTTTATTCAAGTTAGCGATCCAGCGATTATATTTTGAGTGTATCTTTCCATTTTTGGCATCCATATTAGTACTGCCAATGTATTTTATTTGGTAATTATTAGCATTGTAATTAATTTGAATTTCAACTGTATGGTCGCGATTTATTAGCTTCCCATTAATCACGCCTTCAGCGGCAGGTATCATTACCCAACCACGGTTTATCCCACCTGCCAGAATCGCTTTTTGTACTTCTGCGGTTGTGTGACTACCGATTACTGTTTGGCTAACGTTTTGGATAGGTATCGTACCTGCACATCCAGTAATAAATACGATAGATACCAACCCGACTAAGAGTGTTTTTAATAGTTTCATGATGATCCAATTAATTAATAATTTTCATGTTAGCCATAGGAGGCGTAACGAAAGAATGCTAAATAGCCAAGATAAAATACTCTGACTGATTCTAATACACAAATATTCTTATGTTTATTTTGTTTTAACTAAATGTAAAATTTATGTTTTATGTTGTTTCGTGCTTTATTTTTAAATTAAATTAGATTTAATTAATTATTTATCTAAAGAAGATGGAATTTATGCCGATAAATAAGATATTTTCCTTATTTCTTTTCAAATGAGCGCCATATGAATAGCCGATAATTAAACCAAAGAATAATGAATAAAGTTTTTAAATGCTTTTTACCAAAAAATAGAATAAATTATCTCGTTTTGCTGTCTGGGAAGTTCTGATATCGTGACTCATTCATTGAATATATTGAACTGGTGTGCTTTAGCTCCTGGTATGGGGGGGCAAGAGCTCTGGCTGGCTTGGGCGCGAGAGGGTGAACATTCGGTTAGATGGCAAGGGGATCTACCCAAGTCAGCGCATATCCCTATGATGTCCGCTAGAAGAATGAGCACAGGTAGCCGGTTGGCTGTTGAAGCAGGGCTTTCATTGCTCGAGGGTGCAACGGCTGATATGGCAATATTTACCAGCCGGCATGGGGAATTAGAGCGTACTTATAAAATATTGCAATCTCTCCATCAGCAGCAGAATATTTCGCCAACAGATTTTGCCATGTCAGTGCATAATACCGCATCAGGATGGTTAACTATTACGGCAAACGATACAATGCCGGTGACATCTCTTGCCGCTGGCATCGACAGTTTTCAACAAGGCATAGTTGAAGCGATGGGAATGCTGGCTGGTGGCGCTGAGCGCGTGCTATTGGTTGATTTCGATGGAGCAATACCTGATTTTTATCATTCTCAGACTTCTCCAATAGGGCTGCCCTATGCCTTAGCATTACTGTTAACCGCTGGTGACGATCTACAGTGTGAATGTATTTCTAAGGTTGATGTTAGTGAGCCAAAATTGCCTCAGGGTCTGAACTTTCTGCGTAATTGGTTGAGTGAAAAGAGTTCCTTCGTTATACAAGGTCAGCATAATAATTGGCAATGGAGTCAGTGATGGACAGTTCTCTTGCAGTACAAGCTGCAACCCAACATTCTTCTTTGCTAAATCGTTTATGGCGAGTGGTTGCAACTGGTTTTTGCTTTGCACTTTTTGGCTTGGGTGGGCTGTTATTATCTATTTTATGGTTTACCTCCCTCCGTTTAATTGTTCGCTCTGAAGTTGTACGTACCCAGATCACTCAGCAGAGTATCCGTTATAGCTTTCAACTGTTCTTGCGTATTGCCAAATTTCTGGGTGTTTTTGATTATCGAATAGAAAATAACGAACTGTTCTCTGAAGACTCGGGATGTCTGATTGTCGCTAACCATCCTAGCCTATTAGATTATGTGCTGCTGGCGGCACACATGCCAAGATGTGATTGTATTGTCAAGGAAGCATTGTTAAATAACATATTTGTTTCTGGAGTGATTAAATCTGCAGGGTACTTGGTTAATGCCGAATCAGATAAATTATTAGCACACTGTAAAGCGCGTTTAGGCCGAGGGGGGAGTATCCTTATATTTCCTGAAGGAACCAGGACAACCGCAGGTTGCGCACTGAATTTGCAACGAGGTGCGGCGAATATCGCGCTTCATAGTGGGTGTGATATTCGCGTAGTATATATTGATTGCAACCCGCCGATGCTGACGAAAGAACTCAAATGGTATAATATACCGCCGGTAAAACCTCAATTTAATATTATTGTTCAAAATAAAATCAATAGTAATGACTTTATTCAAGATAGCGATTTATCGTTAGCACTTGCTGCGCGACGACTTACTAAACATTTAACCTGTGCATTAATGCCTGAATCTAAGAGAAAGAGTTAATGGAATTACTGAGTAGTGAGATTAAACAGCTAATTATTGATGTCCTAAATCTGGAAGGTATGTCGGTGGATGATATTGATTCACAGGCTGCATTATTTGGTGATGGTTTAGGCTTAGATTCAATCGATGCGCTAGAACTTGGATTAGCACTAAAAAACCGATATAGCGTTGTACTCTCTGCAGAGAGTGAAGATATGCGTCAGCACTTTTATTCGGTAGAAACGCTCGCGAAATTTATTTCTGAACAGCGTAACTAACAGGATATTACCATAATGGGAAAACAAGAAATTTATCAGCAGATTACAGCTCTTCTGGTTAAGCTTTTTGAAATTGATGAAGCTGATATCAAGCCAGAATCACGGCTCTATGAAGAGTTAGAGCTAGACAGTATTGATGCTGTCGATCTGGTTGTACATTTGCAGAAAGTGACGGGTAAAAAAATAATGCCCGAAATGTTCAAATCCGTTCGAACGGTTCAAGATATTGTCGATGCCGTCGACAATTTATTAAATGCCAAGTCGTAAATGGTGAAATCAGGTGACAGCTAATCAGAGTAATTTATTCATTGGTCGCCTGACTGTTTTGCTCAAAATCTTCACCGTTATTGCCCTTACAGCCTACCCACTGGCGGTATGGTTCGGTTTGTCGCGTTGGGGAATGCAGGTATTAGCACCGATATTGCTATTGGTGTTTACTTTGCGCCTCTTTGCTGTGCGTAGCAAAATTAAGCAACAACTTTGGTTAGGCAAAGCACTCGCGCTAGCTGGCATTATTCTGTCTTTGGCAAGTTGGGGTTTAGGCAAGGCCCAGTGGCTGTTGTTTTATCCTGTTGTGGTAAACATCATTTTACTGGTGCTGTTTTCCTATTCTCTATTTCGCCCCCCACCCATTATTGAAAGATTAGCGAGGCTGTCTGAGCCTGAATTATCTCCTCGAGCGGTGGCTTATACCCGAAAGGTGACTCAGGTATGGTGCGGTTTTTTTGCCGTAAATGGCACCATTGCTCTGGCAACCTGTTTATATGGCAATATGCATTTGTGGGCCTTATATAACGGTGGTTTGAGTTATTTACTTATTGGTTCTTTGATGGGTCTGGAATGGATAATCAGAAAAAGGGTTCAACAGCAGTGAGTCTACCCATGGCGAATTGGTTGGATCATTCTCGGGATGATGACTTGGTTATCGCTATGTGCGGCGACAAGATTATAACTTTGAGTCAATTCAGGTGCGATGTTACCTATCTATTTAATAAAATTAATTTTTTACCCAATCAGCGCTGGGCACTCTGTTTTGAAAATAGTTATTGGTTTACTGTCGCGCTGCTGGCTACGCTGTATTGTCAAAAAACACCAGTAATTTTCGGTCATGCACGTGAGGCCGTTCTCAAAGAACAATTGCATGAGTTTGATGGCATGCTGACGGATCAGTTACTGAATCTTGCCTGCCCGAGCGTTACAGTGGCAAGCCATGCCGCTATTGGGGCTGATTATCATCCACTGCCTGATTGGCCTTCAGCTGCTTCACTAATCCTTTTCACCTCGGGTTCTACGGGTGCTCCCAAAGCAATCGTTAAATCTGTTGCGAGTTTGGATACCGAAAGCCATTGGCTGGCTGTTCAATGGGGACAGCGCTTTGATAGAAAGAGTAATCCATTAATTGTTGCGTCGGTGTCTCATCAACATTTATACGGACTGACTTTTCGTATCTTTTTACCTCTCTCGCTAGGTATTCCCTTTCAGGCTAAATTGATCGGTTATCATGAGCAACTTCAGTCACTACCTGAATCTTGCTCGCCGATATTTATCAGCAGCCCAGCATTTCTAAAGCGTATGGATACAAAACTGTCGCCGATTTCGTGTCGACAGATATTTTCCGCGGGCGGGCCGCTCAGTTATCACGATGCACAATCTACCCTAAATACACTGGGCATACTGCCAACAGAGATTTATGGTGCCACTGAAACCGGTCTTATTGCTTATCGCCACCAATCAGCACCTGAACAAGCATGGCAGTTTTTCTCCGGTGTCAGTTTGGAGATCAACAGCGATAAAACTTTCACTGTTTATTCTGCCTTGATACCTGAATCAACCGGTGTGCCGATGAGCGATATTATTGAGCTATCTGATAACCGGCAGAGTTTTTATCTGCTGGGGCGTCAAGATCGGATAGTTAAAATAGAAGAGAAGCGTGTTTCACTAACCGAGATAGAACAACGCTTAATATCACTTCCTGAAATTGCAGATGCGACGGTATTGGTCTTAACCCACAACGAAAGAGTAAACATTGCTGCTGTTGTTGTATTAACGGACATGGGTAAAGAGCAGGTGGCAGCCGCATCATTGGGTTTTTTAACGCAAAGTTTACGTAGCACTTTGCGTCACTGGCTTGATCCGGTCTCGCTTCCTCGTCGTTTACGTGTGATTGATGTTATCCCGCTGAACCCGCAAGGGAAGCGTGATTATGCCCGCTTACAGGAGTTATTCTTATGATGTTGCCCGTCGTTGTCAGTCAGCAAATAACAGGTGATCACTTTGCCAGCATTGATCTCTTATTACCTGCTGATTTACTGTGGTTTAGTGGTCATTTCCCCACCTGTCCAATATTGCCCGGCGTCGCACAAATTAATTGGGTTATGCACTACGCCAATCAGTTACTGGGTCAGTTGCCGGTCGTGAGAAGCATTGATGTCGTAAAATTCCAGCGGCCACTGATGCCTGACGATGAAGTCACTCTCGAACTCAATTGGGAACGAACAAATCATAAGCTGATGTTTAAGTACCTTGTCCAAGGCGAAATAACTGCCAGCAGTGGGAAAATATCCCTATGTCAGTAACGTCTTTCGCGCCGTGCGTGGTTATCCCTTGTTTCAATCATGGTGAGACCATGGCGAGTGTGTTATCTCAGTTGGCTGCGTATCAATTGCCGTGTCTGATAATTGATGATGGCAGTGATGTTGATACTGCCAATGAGCTAACACGCTTGGCGGCGAAATACCCGTGGGTACTGCTAATAACACAACCCGAAAATCGGGGGAAGGGGCATGCTGTTCTGAATGGACTGACTGTGGCACAAAAGCAGGGTTACAGCCATGCTTTGCAAGTCGATGCTGATGGCCAGCACCAATTATCTGATATTCCAATAATGTTGGCCGAGGCGGAAAAATACCCCCATCATCTAATTTCAGGGCGACCGGTTTACGATGAGTCTGTACCGAAGGCACGGCTTTATGGCCGCTATATCACTCACTTCTGGGTATGGATCGAAACCTTATCGCTATCGCTGAAAGACAGTATGTGTGGTTTTCGCGTTTATCCGATTGCTGAAACACAGGCTTTGGCTGCCCGGCACCCATTGGGGGTGCGAATGGATTTTGATACTGAGGTGATGGTGAGATTATATTGGCAGGGGACTGAGAGCCGGTTCTTGCCAACAAAGGTCACTTATCCCGCAGAAGGTATTTCACATTTTGATGCGCTGCATGACAACTTACGTATTTCGTGGATGCATACCCGGCTATTTTTTGGCATGTTGCCGCGTATTCCTGCGTTGCTAAAGCGTAATATGCAAAAGCCCGAGCACCATTGGTCCCAAACGAAAGAACGCAGTGGTTTGTGGGGGATGCGCTTGATGCTGCGCAGTTACAAAATTCTGGGTCGCACGGCTTTTAATCTGTTGTTATACCCTGTTATTGGCTATTTTTGGCTTACCGGCCATCGTCAGCGCCAGGCGTCAAACCATTATTTACAACGTCTTACGGCTTTCGCCAAACAGCAAAATCACCCCTTACCGGCATCTTTAAATAGCTTCCGTCATTTCATGCGGTTTGGTGAGTCTATGCTCGATAAACTGGCGAGCTGGCAAGGGGATTTAGTGATGGGCAAAGATGTGGCTTTGGTTGGGCGTGAGCGCTGTGAAGCACAGATCGCCAGCCGTCAGGGGGCGCTAATTCTGGCATCGCATTTAGGTGATATTGAATCTTGTCGTGCTTTGGCTGAGCTATCTGTTGGTGTAAAAGTTAATGCATTAGTCTTTACCCATCATGCCGCCCGTTTTAATCAGGTCATGCAGGAGATTAACCCACACGCACTGATTAACCTTATCCAGGTAACCTCGATTGGGCCTGATACGGCTATTTTATTACGCCAGAAGCTGGATGAAGGGGAGTGGGTCGCGATTGTCGGTGACAGAACTTCCGTCAGCCCTTATCAACGAGATAACCAACCAAGAGTCATTTGGAGCACCTTCTTAGGCCACCCCGCACCTTTCCCTGTTGGGCCGTTTGCGTTAGCTGCGGCATTGCGTTGCCCGGTGTTTTTGATGTTTGGTTTAAAACTCGGCGGGCAAGAGCGGCTGGCTGCACCATCAGGTGTTATTGATCCCACATCTGCTGCCCGATTACATGTTTATTTTGAGCCTTTCGCCGATCCATTGATATTACCGCGAGCAAATCGTCAGTCGGCATTGCAACAGACAGTGGATAGTTACGCCGCCCGTCTGGAGCATTACAGTTTATTAGCGCCGCTCGATTGGTTTAATTTTTATGATTTTTGGCATTTAAACGATGAAAAGCCAAACCAAGGAAATCAGTGACATGAATTTACCCGATGACCCGCGTTTTACAACCCGGATAGTTCACAATATCCCTTTTCATGATATTGACCCTATGGGGGTGGTGTGGCATGGCAATTATTTCCGTTATTTTGAAATTGCTCGTGAGGCTTTATTGAACCAAATTGATTATGGTTACCGCGCGATGCAGGCGTCAGGCTATGTGTGGCCAATAGTTGATACGCGAGTGAAATACATTGCCCCGCTCGAATTTGAACAGCGTATTCATATTTGTGCCTCTATTGAAGAATATGAGAATCGCTTGCGTATCGGTTACCAAATTTATGATGCGACCAGCGGGAAGCGCATGACAACGGGATACACCATTCAGGTTGCCGTTAAAGCATCCACGAAAGAAATGAGCTTTGTTTCACCACCGGTACTGCTGGAAAGAATGGGTATCGCCTCATGAAATCGATATTCACCGTTCTCTTACTCTGTCTGAGCCTCAGCGCTCATGCGGTAACGCTGGCATCATTACAACAGCGATTTAGCGAACAACCGGTGTTGCGTGCCGAGTTTGAACAGCAGCGCAGTATTAGTGGAATGAATAAACCTTTAAAATCAAGTGGTAATCTGCTGATTTCACGTGATAAAGGGCTGTGGTGGTCACAGCAGCAGCCTTTCGTTCTGACACTGCTACTCGACGATAAGCGCATGGTACAAACCATGGCAGGCCAGCCCGCACAGGTTATTACTGCTGACAGCAATCCGCAAATGTTCCAATTTAACCACTTATTAACGGCACTATTTCATGCTGATACGTCGATTTTGGAGCAGAATTTTACCTTAGCCTTCACGGATAGTGGTCAGGATCGCTGGGTGTTAGTGCTCACTCCGAAAACGACGCCATTGGATAAACTATTTAAAAGCATCACGTTGCACGGTCAATATTTTCTGGAAACTATCGATATTGAAGATATGCAGGGCGATGGGACCCACATCCGGTTTTTCAACCAATTAACTGAACCTAAGATACTGAGCCATGCCGAACAGCAGCTTTTTGCGCACTGATTGCCACCGAAAACTGGCTATCGGCTGGTTATTTATCTGTTTGCTATTACTGGCAACATTACTCTGGCTGATCCCTCGTAGCCAGATTAATAGCAGTGTCTTGGCACTATTGCCCAAGCAGGAGTTGGCAGGCGTACCTGTCGAATTAACCGAAGGGTTTAATCAGCGCCTTGATCGCCAATTAGTGTGGCTGGTTAGCCCAGTAAAAGACCAATTGGCTCCGGTGAACTGGTGGTTGCAGCAGTTGCAGAAAATGCCCGCGCTGCATCAGGTCAGTGGTGAGATGACTGCTCAACGTTTACAGGAGTGGGGTGCCTTTTTCTTTCAGCACCGCAATGTATTGCTGGATGAAGCTACCCGCCTGCGATTAAGCCACGGCGGTGAGGCGCAGGCTCAGTGGATACTGGGGCAGGCGTATTCGGCATTTGCTGGTGTGAGTGGTAAAGAGTTGCAGTATGATCCCTTGCTGTTGGTGCGTGGCTCTCAATTGGCACAACAACAAAACAGTGGGGCGTTAAGTATCAATAAGGGCTGGCTGGTGGCGAAAGATAGCCAGGGCCGCCAATGGTATTTAATTCACGGTGAATTACGCGCTTCATCTTATGATATGGCCAGCGCCCGTAGCACCGTTGAGTCATTGGCTGAATTAAAGCAGCAGCTTCAGCAGCGTTGGCCCGGTACTGAGGTCTTGGAGCGCGGCACGCTTTTTTACAGTAACTACGCGAGTCAGCAGGCTGAAAGTGATATCTCGACCATTGGTTTGATCTCCGTCGCCGGTGTATTCCTGCTGATATTGATAATGTTTAAGTCGCTATTGCCACTCGCCTTATGTCTTTTATCAATAACTATTGGGGCATTGGCTGGGGCGGTTGCCACGTTACTGGTCTTTGGCGAAGTCCATGTAATGACGCTGGTATTGAGTGCCAGTATCATTGGTATTTCAGCGGATTATACACTTTATTACCTGACAGACCGCATGGCGCACGGTGGTCAAACGACTCCATTGGAGAGCTTGGCAAAACTCTTCCCTGCACTATCAATGGCGCTACTCACCACCGTAATTGCGTATCTGATTCTGCTTATTGCACCTTTCCCTGGGTTGCAGCAATTGGCTGTTTTTGCGGCCGCAGGTCTAACTGCCGCCTGTATTACGGTGATGTGTTGGTATCCGATACTGGCTAAACGGTTGCCGGTGCGCCCGGTTCCCCGCATAAGGCTTATTCATCTGTGGCTAGACAGTTGGCAAAACAACCGAGTGTTGCGTTTAGGCTTGCCCGCCCTGATTATTATTTTGACTATCAGTGGGTTAGCTACATTACAAATTAATGACGATATCAGCGAGTTGCAGGCGATGCCGCGTG
Source organism: Yersinia intermedia (assembly GCF_900635455.1). Lineage (NCBI taxonomy): Bacteria > Pseudomonadati > Pseudomonadota > Gammaproteobacteria > Enterobacterales > Yersiniaceae > Yersinia > Yersinia intermedia. Next base: position 1,056,593 of record NZ_LR134116.1, read on the forward strand.
AGTTCCAGCAACAGGAACAGCGCATTGCGGCACTTACCGGTCAGCACAGCGACCAGAAATGGTTTGTTGTTTATGGTGATAATGCTGAGCAGGCATTGCAACGTCTGGAGCAGTTCTCTCCACAGCTATCACAGGCGAAAAAAGCTGGATGGATTGAAAGTTATCGTGTGTTGCCGTTGCCATCATTATTGCGGCAGCAGCAAAATCTGGCATTACTTGAGCAAACCGCGCCAGCCATTATCCACCAATTGCAACAGGCTGGTATTAGCGTTTCTCTGCCAGACTTGCCAGCACAAGGCAACCAGAAGACATGGGTGACACCAGATCAATGGCTTGGCTCCGTGGTCAGTGAAGGCTGGCGGTTACTTTGGCTCTCATTACCTGATGGGCGCACGGCGATGTTGGTGCCGGTAATCGGTGTCAGTAATCCGGCGGCACTGCAACAGTTAGCGGAGTCCGTGCCAGGAGTGACTTGGGTTGACAGAAAAACAGAATTCAATACGCTATTTTCCCTTTACCGCGCCTATCTATCATGGTTGTTACTCATTGCCGTGGTTGCTATCGCTGTAGTCTATTGCTGGCGCCTAGGTCTGCGTCGCGGCCTATATTGTGTGGCGCCGACGTTACTTTCATTGGGGATGGGGCTTGCGGTGCTTGCTCTTACCGGCCACTCGTTGAATCTCTTCTCGTTATTGGCATTAATATTGGTTTTGGGTATTGGCATCAATTATACCCTGTTCTTTACCAATCCCCGAGGGACGCCTGCCACGTCAATGTTTGCTATTTTTATGGCCGTGTTCACCACTCAACTGACTTTCGGCATGCTGGTATTCAGCCACACCCAAGCCATTAGTAGCTTTGGCATTGTGCTGAGCAGTGGTGTATTTACAGCCTTTTTATTAGCGCCTTTGGCGCTGCCCAAGCCAAAAGGAGAGCGTGCGTGAATTATAAACGCTGTGGGGTATTGCTAGTCTTAGCCTTATTGATGGTAGGGTGCGCCAGTTCGCCGGACCAAACGCAGCCTAAAGCCTGGCTTAAGCCTGGAGTGCGGGTCGCTTTGCCGCAACCAGTCTTGGCACAACCTATCAATCAGCAGCAATTACTGACCGCAACAGCACAGGGGAAGCAACAATCATTATTAGTGCTACTTCAGGCTGATGGGCAGCGCTTAACCTTGGTTGGGCTGTCGCCGCTTGGCATCCGCTTATTCAAGGTTTCCTATGACCAGCAAGGTATTCATTTAGAACAAACTATGAAAATTGTTGGATTACCTCCAGCAAATCAGGTTCTTGCCGATATTATGTTGAGTTATTGGCCCATCACGTCATGGCGTCCGTTATTACCCGAAAATTGGCGGCTGGTAGATGAAGGGGATAAACGCAGACTCTATGATGATAAAAACCAAATAGTGACGGAGATTAGCTACCAGATATCAGGTAGTACCCGTAAACCAATTACTATTGAGCAATTTGTCTTTCACTACCGTATTACTATCCAGAATGTGGAGGACTAATTGCGATGGTCTATTTCTCTGCAGTTGGCATGGTTAATGCGTTAGGTAGCTCACTGTCTGAGGTGAGTGCGAGCCTTCGTGCCGGGCTGGCCCCCGGCATGGCACCCCAGCAAGGGTGGCTCTTGGGTGATTCGCCTATCTGGCTGGGGGCGGTGAATACTGAATTACCGGCCTTGCCCGAGCCACTTTTGCAGCACAATAGCCGGAATAATCGCCTGTTGTTAGCGGCATTGTCGCAGATTCAACCTGAGGTTTCCGCATGCATCCTTCGCTATGGCGCATCACGGGTTGCTGTGATTATGGGAACCAGCACCTCAGGTATTTTTGAGGGGGAGCGGGCAGTTAGAGAATATATGCCCGGTTCTGGTGATGTTGCCGGGCAGTTTCCGCCAGAGTATCACTATCAACAGCAGGAGTTAGGTGATCCTAGCATCTTCCTCTCCCGTTATTTGGGGCTGAATGGCCCAAGTTATACCGTGTCCACGGCTTGTTCTTCCAGTGTACGGGCGATTATCAGCGGTAAGCGTTTGATCGAGTCTGGAATGGTCGATGCGGCGATAGTCGGTGGCGCTGACAGTTTGTGCCGTATGCCAATCAATGGTTTTAATAGTCTGGAGTCACTCTCGGCTGAGCGTTGTACCCCTTTTGCCGCCGGGCGCAAAGGGATCAACGTGGGGGAGGCCGCAGCGTTGATTTTATTGTCACGCGAGCCTTCACCTGTAGCACTACTCGGCGTGGGGGAGTCTTCCGATGCCTGGCATATGTCCGCCCCGCATCCTGAAGGGCATGGGGCGGAACAAGCTATCAGGATGGCGTTACGTCAGGCAGGATTGCAACCCGCTGATGTGGGCTATATCAATCTGCATGGCACGGCGACGCGGTTAAATGATCAGATAGAAGCGCTGGTTGTGAATAGAGTCTTTGGTCATCAGACACCTTGCAGTTCAACTAAACATCTTACCGGGCATACGTTGGGGGCTGCTGGGGCCACAGAGGCAGCGCTTAGCTGGCTGATGTTGAGCCGGACTTTACCCTCACCAGTACAAGATTTTTCTCATAGTGCTTGGGATGCAACTTTGGCCGAGATTAATTTGGTCACCAAACCGGAAGTACTTAAAACCCCGGTTATTTTGTCGAACTCATTCGCTTTTGGTGGCAACAACGCTTGTGTGATATTAGGAGCCGGCTGATGGCGTATTCCGCTGAACATTACCTACCGCATCAATCACCAATGGTGATGCTGGATGACGTCCATAGCGTAGGGGAGGACGGGGCTGAATGCAGCGTCACGCTGAGTAAGGATGGGGTGCTTGCGCCTTTCCTCGATGCTCAGGGCTGCCTCCCCAACTGGTTTGCTATCGAATTAATGGCACAAACTATCGGCGTGTGGCGTGGCTGGCATGGCTTGGCACAAGCGATACCCCCCACGATAGGGATGCTACTTGGTGGGCGAGCTATCAGTTGTGAATTACCGGTATTTCCAGCGGGTAGCAAGCTTCAGGTTTGCGTCCAGTTAATCCTGCAAGATGAAAAAATTGGCAGTTTCGAGTGCTGTATCAACATGGCAGGAAAGCAGGTTGCTCGTGGTCGGTTAAATACTTATCAACCAGATGCCGAAGAAATAAAAAAACTTACATTGGGGAAAGGCGCATGAAGCGTTCTATTTTAGTCACCGGGGCCAGCAAAGGGATAGGGCGAGCTATCGCACGCCGTCTGGCTGCGGATGGTTTTTTAGTGGTTGTGCATTATCACCAAGATCTTGCTGGCGGTGAAGCGACACTGGCTCAGATTATTGAGGCGGGTGGTGAAGGGCGCTTGATTTGTTTTGATATCAGCGACAGGCCGCAGTGTAAAGAGGTACTCGAGCAGGATATCGCCACTCATGGTGCCTACTACGGCGTGGTGAATAATGCCGGTATCACACGTGATGGCGCATTCCCAGCATTGACGCAAGAGGATTGGGATGGCGTCATTCATACTAATCTGGACAGTTTCTATAATGTGTTGCACCCCTGCGTAATGCCGATGATTGGTTTACGTAACGGCGGGCGCATTATCGCACTTTCTTCGGTCTCTGGTGTGGTGGGAAATCGTGGTCAGGTGAATTACAGTGCGGCTAAAGCAGGGGTTATCGGGGCTTGTAAGGCTCTGGCGCTGGAGTTGGCTAAACGCAAGATTACCGTGAATTGTATTGCACCTGGGTTGATTGATACTGGCATGATCAATATGGAGCCTATCGCGCTGCAAGAAGCCATGCGGATGATCCCACTTAAACGAATGGGAGAGGCCGAAGAGGTGGCTGGGTTAGCCAGTTACCTGATGTCAGATATTGCCGGTTATGTCACGCGTCAGGTGATCTCAATTAATGGAGGAATGGTATGAGCAGCAGGATGGTTGCCACCAATAGAGTTGTGATTACCGGAATGAGTGGAGTCACCGCCTTTGGCAATAACTGGGTGGATATTTCAGCACGTATTTATGCCGGTCAAAATGCGGTGCAATATATGCCGCAGTGGGAAGAGTATCAGGGGCTGAATACCCATTTAGGTGCGCCGATTGATGATTTTGTGGTGCCTGCACATTACACCCGTAAACGAATTCGCTCGATGGGGCGGGTATCCTTGTTGGCCACCAGAGCCACTGAGCTGGCGCTAGAGCAAGCGGGTCTGATGGGGGAAGATGTACTTACCAATGGGGATACTGGGATTGCCTATGGCTCTTCTACCGGTAGCACTAAGCCGGTGAGTGAATTTGCCACGATGTTAACCGAAAAACACACCAACAATATTACCGGCACGACCTATGTGCAAATGATGCCGCATACGGCAGCGGTGAATACCGGGTTATTTTTTGGTTTACGCGGGCGGGTTATTCCTACCTCAAGTGCTTGTACGTCAGGTAGTCAGGCAATTGGCTATGCCTATGAAGCAATCCGTCATGGCTACCAGAAAGTGATGGTTGCTGGTGGTGCAGAGGAACTGTGCCCTTCCGAGGCGGCAGTGTTTGATACCTTGTTTGCCACCAGCCAGCTAAATGATTCACCAAAATTATCGCCAAGGCCATTTGATCGCCAACGCGATGGTTTGGTCATTGGTGAAGGGGCGGGTACGTTGATTTTGGAAGAACTCGATCACGCCAAAGCACGTGGTGCCACTATTTATGGTGAAATCATCGGTTTTTATACTAATTGCGATGCCAGCCATATTACTCAACCGCAAAAAGAGACCATGCAAATCTGCATTGAAAAGGCGTTACTAAGCGCGGGCCTGGCTGCCGCTGATATTGGCTATATCAGTGCTCATGGTACCGCAACTGAACGCGGGGATATTGCCGAGAGTCAGGCTACCGCGGCTGTTTTTGGTAACCGGACCCCAATTTCCTCTTTGAAAAGTTATTTTGGTCATACCTTAGGGGCTTGCGGTGCTCTTGAAGCCTGGATGAGTCTGGAGATGATGCGGGCCGGGCGTTTCGCACCAACCATTAATCTTACTGACCCTGATCCCGCCTGTGGTGACCTGGATTACCTGATGGGCGAGGGGCGTTATATTGATACCGAATTCTTCCAAACAAATAACTTTGCGTTTGGCGGTATTAACACCTCATTGGTGATCCGCCGCTGGCCGTAACCGCCATTGGTTTCCTTATTGACCAACGCTGCTAATCTGGCCCGTAACATGTTAGCGCAGGAATTACGCTTGAGTGCTGACGATATGGCACTCAAGCGTCGCTGGATCGCGGTGAGCGATGAGCCAGCCCTGAAGGCTCGGCACCAGGATGGGATTAAGCGTGGTTTAATCCTTCATCTGAGCCATCTACCTCTGTGACTGGCTTCAAAAAGTAGGGGATTATTTGGCAGGGAACATTTGTGTCAGGCGTTCATTGATAAAATCAATAAAACAACGCAGCCGGTTACTGACAGCCTGATCACTGTAATACACCGCATTAATAGGCATAACAACGGGCAGAGTATGTTCCACCAGTAGCGGCACTAAGTCCCCACGTTGTAGATCGCGCCTGATCATGAAATCGGATAAGCAAGCAATGCCATTCCCCTCAAGGCAAAGGCGGCGTTGCGTCTCCCCATTATTTGACGTTAAATCTGAATTTATTTCATAAAGTTGCCCATCTGCACCTGCGAGCGGCCAACGATTTAACACTGGTAAATCATTGAACCCCAGACATAAATGATGCTGTAAATCCGCCACCGTTTGCGGTGTGCCATGCTGCTCCAGGTAGGCCGGTGAGGCCAGAATATGGCGGTAACTGGTCATCAGCTTTCTGGCACGTAAGGTGGAGTCCTGTAACGTGCCCACCCTGATGGCAATATCAACTTTTCGCTCAATCAGGTTAATAAAGGTCTCCGACGAAACCAGTGATAATGTCACCAATGGATAACGCTGACGAAACTCCGCCATCAGCGGAGCCAGAATGTGCAACACCACTGGAGTCGAAGCATCAATACGCAGCAATCCTTTGGGATTTAACTGATTATCGAGTATCTCGTTTTCCGCCGTGGCCATTTCACGCAGAATATTTTGCACTCGCCGAAAATAGTGTTCGCCTTCTTGCGTCAGGCTGATTTGCCGGGTTGTACGATTTAGCAGCGTCACCCCCAGCTTGCCTTCGAGTTTTTTTACTGTGCGGCTGACCACTGAATTAGCTTGATCCAGTTGCTCTGCCGCACGGCTAAAACTGCCACATTCCACCACGGTAACAAAAGTAATCAGTTCATCTGAATGCGCTTTCATTGTTGCTACTCCAGCAAAAATATTTTGATATTTTGAGCATTTTTGTTATTTAACCATAGGGACATAATAGCCGCTATCAAATTGACCCCTATTTCTGGAGTAATTATGCCGCTTGCATTATTGGCACTGACCATCAGTGCATTCGCTATTGGTACCACTGAATTTGTGATTGTCGGGCTGGTTCCGACCATCGCAGAACAACTGGGGGTTTCTGTGCCGTCCGCTGGTTTATTAGTTTCAATCTATGCATTGGGCGTTGCTATTGGTGCTCCAGTGCTAACCGCATTAACCGGGCGTATACCGCGTAAAATGTTATTGATTGGTTTGATGGTCTTGTTCACCCTAGGTAACTTATTAGCCTGGCAATCCCCCGGTTATGAGACTTTGGTTATTGCTCGTTTACTCACCGGTCTGGCTCACGGCGTTTTCTTCTCGATTGGTTCGACGATTGCTACCAGTTTGGTGCCAAAGGAGAAAGCCGCGTCGGCGATTGCTATCATGTTTGGCGGTTTAACGGTGGCACTGGTCACCGGGGTTCCGCTCGGGACATTTATTGGCCAGCATTTTGGCTGGAGGGAGACTTTCCTTGCGGTGTCACTGATTGGGGTTATTGCCATTATTGCCAGTGCCATTTTGGTTCCCAGTAATATTCCCAATAAGGCTTCAGCCAGTATAAAGCAGCAGTTACAGGTGCTCACCCACCCACGTTTACTGCTGATTTATGCCATTACCGCCTTGGGATACGGTGGTTTCTTCACCATGTTTACTTTCCTTGCGCCGGTGATGCAAGAGCTGGCTGGATTCTCACCTGCTGCAGTGAGTTGGATCTTACTGGCATATGGTGTATCGGTCGCGATGGGCAATATCTGGGGCGGTAAACTCGCAGATCGCCATGGTGCGGTACCTGCTTTGAGCTTTATTTTTACCGTACTTGCTGTCTTACTGTTTGTTTTCCAATTCAGCTCCAGTCACAGTATTGCGGCATTAATTACGTTGCTGGTCATGGGGGTTTTTGCCTTTGGTAACGTCCCCGGTTTACAGGCTTATGTGGTGCAGAAAGCGGAAGAATATACGCCACATGCCGTTGACGTTGCTTCTGGCCTGAATATCGCGGCGTTTAATGTAGGGATTGCGTTAGGATCGATTATCGGCGGGCAGACCGTTATCCGGGTTGGGGTGGCTCAGACCCCTTGGATCGGTGGCGTGATTGTTATTGGCGCACTATTACTGGTGACACTGAGTGGCAAACTGGACAAGAAGCACCAACGGCACGTTGCTGTCAGCTAAATTCTGGCAAGATAACTCAACAGTATCCATTGAAGCCTACGACTGTAGGCTTTTTTGTTAATAGAAGGCTTATTAGTGCATTATGAATCACATAGATTGAATCTCTCCTTGTATACCCCAATATCAGCATAATCCCGTAACTAAAAGAAATTACTGACGGGAGCATCTGAGCGTATAATCAGTGAACTACCGGCTGTTGTTACCTCTCGAGCCAGAGTGATTTCGAATAAGGAATAGGCCATCAAAGTGCCGAAACGAACATACGCAATGCGATATGTTGCAGGTCAACCGGTTGAACAGATTTTCCCAGGTTCTGCTAAGCAACTGGGGCTAGGGTTACCGCCAGGCGCGCCATTGCCAACTTCTGAATTTCTGCGTGTGATGGTGTGGAATATCTTTAAGCAACAGCGGGCGGAATGGCTCTCAGTGCTCAAAGAGTTCGGGCGCGATGCTCAACTGATGCTACTGCAAGAAGCACAAACTACACCTGAGCTGGTGCGGTTTGCTACGTCTCACTATCAGGCCGCCGATCAGGTGCCTGCCTTTGCGCTGCCTCAGCACCCTTCAGGAGTGATGACGCTTGCAGCCACCCATCCGGTCTACTGTTGCCCCCTGCGTGAGAGAGAGCCGTTACTGCGTTTGTCTAAATCGGCATTAATTACTGTTTACTCAATCCATGACGGCCGTTTATTGATGGTGGTAAACATTCACGCAGTGAATTTCAGCCTTGGTGTTGATGTTTACAGTAAACAACTTGAGCCAATTGGGGAACAAATCGCGATGCATCGCGGCCCGGTGATTCTGGCGGGGGACTTCAATGCGTGGAGCCGGCAGCGAGTTAATGCCTTACAGCGCTTTGCCCAAACTGTGGGGTTAGCTGAAGTTGAATTCCGGGCCGATAACCGTAGCCGTGCGTTTGGCCGACCGCTTGATTTTGTTTTTTATCGTGGTCTTACTCTTGCTGATGCGTCGGTATTAGTGACCCGAGCCTCTGATCACAATCCACTTCTGGTTGAATTCCAGCCATAAAAAAAGCACCCCGAAGGGTGCTTTTTAACAGCTTTAATCGCGATTCTGACTCTACGTATCCGGGGTTGATTTGCCGTTAACGAACAACGTCAATTTCAAGCCTGGTTGTAAACTATTAGCCTTGCTGACTACCGAATTCCATCGCATCACATCGTCGGTGTTTACACCGTGACGCTTGGCAATACTGGCAAAAGAATCACCTTTACGAACCTGATAGGTGATGCTGTTGCTGGTCTTTGTATTGCTTGCCAGTTGCAGGGTTTGCCCAACTTTTAAGGTGCTCTTGGCACGTAAGTTGTTCCAACTCTGCAAATCGCTGGTCTTGATATTCAACCGCTTGGCAATCGTAGATAAAGTATCGCCGGAGCTAACTTTATACTGCGAACCTGATGCTGATTTTGAGCTGTTCTGTGCCAACTTGGTTGGTTGAACGGCGGCAATATCAGTATCTGCCAATGAATCTTTAAGCTGCTCAGCATGGGCTTTCGGCAACATAATATAACGAGGACCATGTCCATCAGGTGCCGTTACATTGCGCTTATACCCAGAATTAAAGGATTTCAACTTAGTAAGTGACATCCCCGCCATCTCAGCCGCCTGAGTTAGCTGTATCTGCTGACCTACATCAACACGTGCTAATGCACGGTCTTTGTCGGGTTCTGGCAAGTTTATACCGTACTTTTTGCTGTTCTTGATTAAATCACCCAAGGCCAGCATTTTAGGAACATAAATTGACGTTTCACGTGGAAGCGACAATGCCCAAAAATTAGTCGGTTTACCCTTTGCCTTATTCGCTTTCACCGCTTGCATGACTCTGCCTTCACCACTGTTATAAGCCGCGACTGTTAACAACCAGTCACCGTCAAACATGTCGTTCAGGCGCTCCATCATATCAAGCGCTGCTTTGGTAGAAGCAACCACATCTCTGCGGCCGTCATACCATTGGTTTTGTTTCAAGCCATAGTTTCGACCTGTACTCGGCACTATCTGCCATAGCCCTGCGGCATTGGCGGATGATGTCGCGTGTGGGTCAAAAGCGCTCTCCACTATGGGTAGCAGTACCAGTTCCATCGGCATCTTACGTTTCTTAATTTGCTCGACTATCAGGTACATGTACGGCTCTGCCCGTAATGTTACATCGTGGAGATAGCTCTTATTTTTTAAGTATTTTTGTTTTTGTTCACGGATCCGGGAATTTTCCGGAACCTTCATCTTCAGCTCGTCGCTAATGAAGTTCCACAAATCTTGCTGCGCGAGGCCACTTTCACTATCAAGCCATCGCGCGTTGCCCTCTCGGGCGCTATTTGTGTACTCTCCTGCTTCACTCTCTTGACCTGCTGAAGACAAACTCTGTGCATGCTGTACGGGAACCTGTACGTCCTGCCTGGACGTCTGGCACCCAACAAGCAAGACTGAGGCGAGAAATATCGCTTTGGTCTTCATGTGTGTGTCAATGTCAGTTGCTTAAAAGACGACCAATCATACTTTGCTTCGACAAAAAACACAACTAAAAGCTCAGAAGCGGTCTTTCTGGGCGCGTAATTCAGAAAAAACTGAAGCAAGTGAGCTTGGTGGCGAGATAACGCCTATTTTCCTTTGTAAATCAATGTCATTGCAACGTAAAAAAACATTAATTTTGCGTTCAAATTGCAATTTTACCGGCAAGCTAGGTAGGTTTTTTGCCCGTAATTGCATGATTTGTTGTTGATATCTAGCAATATCTTCATCTGCGGGCAAAATGAAACGGGCAAACTTAAGATTTGCGAGAGTGTATTCATGCGCGCTGCAAATTAAGGTTTCATCGGGAAGTAGCGCGAGCCGTTGAATTGACGCATACATTTGCTCAGGTGTACCTTCAAACAGTCTGCCGCAGCCAGCGGAAAAAAGCGTGTCGCCGCAGAAAAGATAAGGTTCGCTGTAGTATGCAATGTGGCCAAGGGTGTGGCCGGGGACGGCAATAATGGTGTAGTTTTGGCCGCCAATTGTCAGGTGATCACCCCCATTTACGATAACTGTCGCACCTTTATTCGCTGTTTCTTGCGGGCCATAGACGGGAATATCGGGGAAATGGCGGCGTAACTCCGCCACACCACCGACGTGATCGTTGTGGTGATGGGTAAGCAAGATAGCCTGAGGGATATATTGGCCTTGGGCCACTGCTGCCAGTACCGGAGCGGATTCCCCCGGATCAACGATAACGCAGTGTTTTTGTGGGTTTGCCAATAGCCAAATGTAATTGTCTTGAAACGCCGGAATACTGATAAGATTCATTGGATACCTCTTTTGTTGGCAACCGCTTGAGCTTGAAAGAAGATAATATACCCGTCATCTTTCAAATCGCAGGTGTATTGGCTACTCTCGTTCATCCGCATCACTTACGAGTGTCAGCTCATCGGGATTAATGAGCCTCTTTGAGGTTCACTTGCTTGCCGCCTTCCTGCACTTTGAAATCTATTGGGTAGAAACATGAAACCAGCGCAAACACACCAACAGATCGATGCACCCACATCCTGGGCTGAGTTACCTTGGGGGGAGTATTATCGCGCAGCGCTCGAACAGCAATTACAACCTTGGTGGCCGAAGTTCTTTGGTTTTCATTTGTTGAAAATAGGCCAGTTAAGTGCGGAAATCGCCAGCGATAAATGTGCTATCTCCCATCAGGTTAATGTGGGGGAACAAGGTACTAATATGCAGGTGCTGGCCAGCCCATACCAGTTACCTTTTGCCGAAAAATCAGTAGATGCCTGTCTGTTATCCCACTCTTTAGCCTATGCCACTGACCCACATCGTATTTTGCGTGAGGTAGATAGGGTGCTTATCGATGACGGCTGGTTGGTTATCAGTAACTTCAATCCGATAAGTATATTGGGTGCTGGCAAGCTGGTACCACTATTACGCCAGCGCCAGCCCTACGTTAGCCGAATGTTTACTCAGATGCGCTTGCTGGATTGGCTGAGCCTACTGAACTATGAAGTTATGCATATGTCGTGCTTTCACGTTTTACCCTGGCATAAAGAAGGTGGGCGCTTTATCAGCACCCATCTACATGCATTGGGGTGTGTCAGCCTGATTGTGGCCCGTAAGCGCACTATACCTTTGACATTCAATCCGATGAAGTTTGGTGCACGTAAGCCTTGGTTCAGCCGTGCGGTTGGCGCAACCAAAAGTTATCGCGACCAACCTTGATTCGGTGTATGAAAGCCACTAATGCCGTGGCAACGTCAGGTAAGAAGAGTTAGTTGGGGATATAGCCAATATCGTCTTGTGTCGGTGAATTGGCCGCAAGGCGTGCCAGTTCATCGCAGCGTTCATTTTCAGGATGGCCAGCATGGCCTTTGACCCATTCCCATTGTACGGTATGGCCTTGGATTGCCAGATCCAGCCGTTGCCATAAATCGACATTACGTACCGGTTTGCGATCCGTGGTTTTCCAACCGCGCTTTTTCCAGTTGTGGATCCACTGTGTGATACCTTGACGCACATATTGGCTGTCAGTGCTCAGTGTCACCTGGCAAGGTGAGGTCAACGCTTCCAAGGCGACGATAGCAGCCATCAGTTCCATGCGGTTATTGGTTGTCAAACGGTAGCCAGCACTAAAGGTTTTTTCATGTTGTTTGTAACGCATAATTGCGCCATAACCACCGGGGCCAGGATTGCCAAGGCAAGATCCGTCGGTGAAAATTTCTACCTGTTTAGTCATCTCTGGTAGACTCTTCCTATCTGTTTAAACGTTAAGTCTGACATAAACGAGCGCTATGAGCACTGGCAATATGCAAGTTACACCGACCAGACAGATTGTTCTGGATACTGAAACCACCGGTATGAATAAGCTGGGCGTTCATTATGAAGGCCATCGGATTATTGAGATCGGTGCTGTTGAAGTGATCAACCGCCGCTTGACCGGCAGAAACTTCCATGTGTATGTGAAACCGGATCGTCTGGTCGACCCAGAGGCCTACGGTGTCCATGGTATCAGTGATGAGTTTTTAGCGGATAAGCCCACATTTGCTGATATTACGCCTGAGTTTCTGGATTTTATCCGTGGTGCTGAGCTAGTCATTCATAATGCGGCGTTTGATATCGGCTTTATGGATTACGAGTTCCGTATGTTGCAGCAGGATATTCCGAAAACGGAAACCTTCTGTACTATCACTGATAGCCTGTTATTGGCGCGCCGTCTGTTCCCAGGCAAGCGTAATAACCTTGATGCGTTGTGCGATCGCTATCTGATAGATAATACCAAGCGAACGCTGCACGGCGCATTACTCGATGCCGAAATTCTGGCTGAAGTGTATCTGGCGATGACTGGCGGTCAGACGTCACTGTCTTTCTCTATGGAAGGCGATCAGTCGCAAAATGATTCTTCCGAAGATATTCAGCGAATTACCCGACCAGCATCTGAGTTGAAAATAATTTATGCGGCTGAAGATGAGTTGCTAGCCCATGAATCGCGTTTGGATTTGGTGATGAAGAAGGGCGGCAGTTGTTTGTGGCGGATGCCGCTTGAATCGGAAGATAGTGCAAATGCAGAATAAAACGACTTCCAGATGAAAAACTGTGCAAACGGCTTATTTTGCTGGAAAAAATGTTGACGAGATTGCGTTCTATACGTAATATCTGCCTCGTTCTTAACCGGAACAGCAGCGTGGTGCGGTAGTTCAGTCGGTTAGAATACCGGCCTGTCACGCCGGGGGTCGCGGGTTCGAGTCCCGTCCGCACCGCCAACATTCAGACCCCAGTCTTATAAACAGACTGGGGTTTTTTATTTGTGGTCGATCATGTAACTGTCTCGTGACATTATTGGGGGAACTTTACCGCCCAGTAAAAACGACACGCATTCCCAATCTGCGAACGGCTTTCATCGGTAACTGTGGCTCAGGGTAAACCCCACAGATCTTACACTTGTGCTTATCTTTCCCCGCAGTGAATACTTGCGCCAAAAAAACAGTATTTAATATTGGCAGCATTATGACTAAACGCCGCTAGCGTAATTTATATGTCAGATGATGCTTATGCCTTGAAAAGGGCGTAGCAACTGAATATAGCCACTCCCTTTTATCCTATTTACAGCCCCGTGATGTATAAAACAGTTCAACCTAAATTGAGTTCTGCTGAACACGGGGTAAACATAACGTCTGGTTAAACCAGCAGATTCAGTAATAGTACAATACCCAGCCCTACTATCGAATTAGTCAATTCCAGCAAGCCCATGAGTTAAACGTATCTTTAATAGATAATCCGAAATACTCTTAAATAACCGGAATACAGCATCATTAACTCTGGTTCTCTTCGAATAAACCTCACTTATATGTTATTCAGTCCGTATGCGATATTGTTGTTCAACGAAAGCATCACCTGGGGTATTTTTGCCTGTTGCTCTCAGAATAGAAGGGAAGCCATAAAACATGGCAAAAAATGTGTTTTTTTCTATTTCTTTGTGGGAAATTTCAGATTTTAATTGTGGAAATAAAGTGATTACATTGTAATAAATACATTTAATAATGATTTTTTTATCGGGGTAATTCAGTATTATTTTGTAACTTGTTGTAAAGCATGTTGTTTTTATTCCCTTTCGACATGTGGTTAAAGAGTGCTAACTCGTGTTATATGAACTGTTTTCTTATTCTTAATTTTTAAACAAATGAGTGAATGTTGGGTTTTAAATGGCGTTCCTCGCTACTGATGCATTATATAAATCGGTGTTTATTTGTGTTTGTGGTTTTTTATTTCGCAAGCCAAGGAGATTAATTAACAATCTAATGATTTTTTATCTATATGGTAATTTCGGTGTGATATTTTGTTAAAAGTAAATTAGAAGATATAGTCTGTCTGAAATAATATCTGCAACAGATTGCTTTTCTGTAAGGAACTCATAAAAGCTTGGCGCTAACGTTATTTTGTCTGGTTAAGAAAAATCATATTCATTTATTAATTAACTTTGCCGCGTCAGTTTATTCTGGATGCGTGACTCATGGATTATTTTCCACAGGCAGCGGTATGTTTTATCGCGTAATAGCGATGACAAATAAATTAACAATAACCCTGCAAGCGGGGAATACCGTTTCTTTTGTTTACTATTGCTTATTTTAGTTTGCCAGGTCCGGCGGTATCACCGTCTCTAGGGAACGCGTCAATGAAAAAACCCATCAGACTGTCCATTATTGCCACCTTGCTTATCGGGGGCGGTGTGCTGTCCTGCGGGTTGATACCCGAGATGGGGTACGCCGAGTCTTCTCCTACCCGTATTTATACGGTGGAAAGCCGTACCAGTCTCTATCAGATTGCGTTGCAAAGTGGTCTGGACCTGCGCACCTTGCGCAAACTCAATAACGGTAGCCTGGACAAGCGCGATGAGCTGAATGCCGGTGAAAGCCTGCTGTTGCCCGCCAATTCCCCTCTGTTTCCGCTCGACCCGCTGGCGGGCAAGGCCATTGCCAGTAACCTGCCGGAGCTGGGTATGGGTAATGACCCCGTTCCGCTGGTGAGCAGTGGTGAACAAAAAACGGCGGCTGCCGCGCACGCTGTCGGGGCGCAGAACTGGAACAACATGACCAGCGACCAGATGAAAAATCAGGCCGAAAGTTGGGCGAAAGGCCAGGCCAAGGCACAGGTGGTTGACCCGTTGCGCCAGCAGGCCCAGGAATTATTGGGCAAGTTCGGCAAGGCCCAGGTCAATCTGGCGGTGGACGACAACGGCAGCCTCAGCAAGAGTGCCTTCTCACTTTTTTCGCCATGGTATGAGAACGACGCCATGGTGGCGTTTTCCCAGGTGGGGGTGCACCGTCAGGATAACCGGATGATTGGTAATCTCGGGGCCGGGGTGCGTTTTGATCAGGGCGACTGGCTGTTCGGTGCCAACACCTTCCTTGACCAGGATATCAGCCGCAATCACAGCCGATTAGGATTGGGGCTGGAGTGGTGGGCCGACAACCTCAAGCTGGCGAGCAACTATTATCACCCGCTGTCCGGCTGGAAAGACTCCAAAGATTTTGACGATTATCTGGAACGGCCAGCACGGGGTTTTGATGTGCACGCTCAGGGCTACCTGCCAGCCTATCAGCAGTTAGGGGCCTCTGCCGTGTATGAGCAGTATTACGGTGATGAAGTGGCGCTGTTCGGCAAGGATAACCTGCAAAAAGACCCCCATGCGGTGACCGTGGGTGTGGATTACACCCCGTTCCCGCTGGCCACCCTGAAGGTGAGCCACAAAATGGGCAAAGACGGCAAGAACAATACCGAGCTGGGTCTGCAGGTTAGCTACCAGATAGGCACGGCACTGGAGAAACAACTGGACCCAGGCAATGTGGCGGCCATGCGCAGCCTGAAAGGCAGCCGGTATGACCTGGTGGATCGTAACTACGATATCGTACTGGAATACAAAGAAAAAGCCGTGCTGTCGCTGGACTTGGCGGCGGTGCCAATGACGTTACTGGAAGGCGATGTCTACATGATGCAACCGCTGGTACGCAGCAAATACCGCATCACCAGTGTGAGCTGGCACGGTGATGCGGTGCCGCTGTTGCTGGTGCCCACGGCCGGGGCCAATAACCCGCAGGGCTGGCAAATCACACTACCCGCATGGGACGCCACGCCGGGGGCCACCAACCTCTACACCCTGTCCATCAGTATCGTGGACGAGAAAGGCCATCAGGCCACCTCAAATGATGTGGAAATCCGGGTCGGACAACAACGCCTTGGGCGATTGTTCATCGATGGCGACAGCGCGATGCCCGCCACAGGTCTGGATGCTGACGCAGTGAAGTTGTCGGCGCATCTGGAAGACCATCTGGGAAAATCCATCAACGACGCGGCATTAGCGCCGGTTTGGGTCGCCAGAAGTCTCTACTCCGGGGCGGTAGTGCCGCTGGTGACGGGCCCGACCTGCCCGACCGATGAGGACGGTTTTCCTGACGCCTGCCTGCGGGTAGTGCATACCGCGACCGAGGTACGTGATGGCATCACTTACTATGTCAACTCGCTGATAAGCAATCAGCCAGGGACTTTTATTATTACCACCGACCTCGGGGCTTACGGTGTGACCAACGCGAAAACCATCACGTTCACGTCTGCGTCGCCGATGGAGACTGTCGTGGCTCGCGCCGAAATTCGCGATCCGGCGGGGGAAGATTTACTCACGACCCACAACGCACCGCAGGTGGGAGTGACTTATACCGTGGTGCTGTTTGACGAGAATGATGTGGATGTCACGGAGACTCTTCCGGCGGACGAGGTGCATTGGGCACTGGACGGGACCAATACGGCGGGGTGTGCCATTACCCTGGATAACCATGATACCGGCATGACCGGGTACACCTTTACCCCGCGACCTAACGCCAGCAGTAACAGCGGTGTGGTCTGCGGTGATCAGGGCTTTGGGTTGAAAGTGAATTACTGACCCGTTTATGCGGGCTCCTCAGTGAATGCAGGGTAACGATGACCATGAAAATGACCACACACATGAAAAAAAGCCTGCGGTTGAATGCCGTGGCACTGGCATTGATGCTGGTGGGCAGTACGCTCAATCCGGTCTGGGCGGGCAGTACGCCGACCACCACCGCTACCCAGGGCAGCGCCCCGTCGCTGAGTGCGTCAAACAACCTGCCGCACACGGTGGATTTTAGCGGGACTTTTGCCAGCCAAGGTGCGCTGTCTACCGGTGACACAGTGGTGATGACCTATCACTACACCGATGCGGAGGGTGATGTGGATGATTCGCTGTCCACGGTGGTCTGGTACTACACCCTGAACGGGACTGATGTGCCGATAACGGCCATGACCAATGTAGCCGCCATTGACGGTGCGCCGGCTACCTCGACCATCACCCTTCCGGCGGGCGCACTGGGTGCGTCGGCCATTAAAGTGGAAATCTGGGAGCAATCCCAAACCGGTCTGCCGCTGCGCGGCCAGCAGTCGATTCTGGTGCTGGACACCAGTGGCGCAACCGGCACGGGCGGCGGCGGTACGCTGACTCCGCCGGGGCCGGTTGTCTCGGGTGTGGGTATCAGTGGCGGGATATTCCTGGCGTCGGACACACCGGGGGCAGGCAGTGGGGCTATCGATTACGCTCGCTCAACGACGGTCCACCCGACCGTGGGGGCCACGTATGTGTTCCGGGCCTGGGATGACAGCAACAGTAACGGGGTATGGGACGCGGGAGAAGCTGACCTGACAGCGACGGTGAGCCACATTCAATGGCAACTGGACGGCAGTAATGCGGCTGCGGCAGGCAGCAGTTCACCGGCAGTACTGTCTGGCCGCGCGATATCAGGGGCGACTACTCATAGCTATACCGTACCGGTCAACAGTGTTTCAAGCTCAGGGGCCATTCCGGGGGATCAGGGGTTCAGTCTGAAGGTGACTTTCGAGTAAGGCCATCTGGCCAAGGGCTGCATCGGGTGTGTTACCGAGCGGACAAAAGTACCTGGCCGCTATGGTCACGGATAACGACGCTACAACAGTGACTGATGGTGTCACCGCATAATCAGTGTGCACATTGTTCTATAAGGAAAGCAGAAGATGAGAATCACCAAGACCCGTACATTTACATTAAAGAAAGTCGCTCTGGCACTGATGATAGCCGCGGGCACCATTACCAGTGCCTATGCGGTAGTGACTGGTTCGACTGGCACTATTCGGGGCGTTATTCCGGTGCTGAAATCTGCCAGTGGTGCTGACATCCACGCAGTGGATTTTGCGACCAATGGTACTAACCCGTTGATGCCGGTCACCGGTGACACCATCACCATGACCTACAAATACACTGATACTGATGGTGATGCGGATAACTCCACGACCACGGTACACTGGTACTACGTGCCCGCCAACGGTACGGCCCCGCAGGTAGAAATCACCACAGGGATTACCAATGCGCTGGCTGGCGATACCACCGATAGTGCAGGCGGCAGCAGCGCAGTTGTCATTCCCGATGAAGCGCTAGGGGCCATCATTAAAGCAGTCATCACGGAGACATCCGTGACGGGTGACCTAAATACCGGCTACACCCTTACCTATGACAATGTCTCTAAACCGGGCGCTATCACTCCGGGACCCGATGGCGGCACCGATACTGGCGGAGGTGGGGAAACGACGGTTCCTGACCAACCCGTTGGACCGGGGGCCGATTTGATCCCGGCTATTTACGCAACCACGGATACTGGTTTCACCACCAACCTGCTTGCCGAAGAGAATGCGAATATCAAACTGAAAGTCGGTGCGACCTATCAGTTCAAACTGTTCGGGTCAGATGGCACTACCGACCTGACCAGTACTGTCAATTACAAATGGAAACTTACCGGGAGCAGTGCAACCACCCATACTGCAGCCCCGGAAACCTTGTTCAATCCAGATGCTAACTTCGTGGTACCGGCAAATGTGGCGGCTCAGGCGATCGTTGTGTCACCAGACGGTGTGCAGGGCTTTGGTTTGGCGGTCGATTACAACGCCAAACAGTAAAGGATTTTACTCTCTGGCAGGCCTTTCGGGGCCTGTTTTTACCGATATTCAAGACAGACACTACAGGGGCTATCTGAGCGTTTGCGCTTAGACGAGTGTTCAGATAGCCATTGTTTTGGGCACATAGCAGGCAGACCGGGAAGGATGACAATCATGAAAAACGAGACCTGCTATTCTGATGCTGACAGACAGTACATTAGGGCACACCGACAACGCTGCTACCGGCCAGGTACGGTGTCCACGCTGGTGGGGCTGATACTGGTGGCGATAAGCGCCCCGACAGTTTGGGCAAAAGTGACTCACTCCACAGGCACCATTGAGGGGCGGCCTCCCACTGCAACGGGATTACTCAATGTGATGTTCCCGGGGGGAACCACGGCTGTGACCCAAAATGTAGTAGTAGGAACAGCCCATAAACCCAATGATTTTTGGCTTTCTGCATCCGGCCTGATATTGAAAGACCAGGACAGTGATACGGGGTTAAGTGCCTCTCTGGATACCGCCGCCGTGACCTGGGTCTGGAAGTACAACAATGTGGCGCTCACACCAGCACAACTGGCGGCACCGTTCAGTGCGTCATTTTTAGGCAAAACACTGACCGTGGTTGCCAGTGCCCCGATAGCAGTCTCCTCGCTCACAGGGGCCCCAACAACCAGCAGCCCCAGTACCCTCAGCAGCGCCACATACACACTTGTGGTACCTGCGAGTTTACCGGTGGTGCGGGTAAATGGGGCCAGTTTCGCCTTAGACTCTGGCTTCCCAAAAACCGGCTTCAGTCAGGCCACATTCCAGTTTTGGATGAACGGGACCAGCGCCAGCGGGAACAGCAATTACACTTTCGCTGCTGACCCGCGGGCACCGTGGGTCACTGTTAACCCCGCAACCGGTGTAGTCACATTCGTCGCTGAACCTGCGTCCGCACAAACCGTAAATATCACCATTACTGATACGCGCACGAACGAAGTTACACCTTACTCATTCACCATTGGCACCTGGTTTGTGAACAACGGGAGTAACAAAATGACAGCAGCCCAGGCTGATTCCTATTGTGCCGGTTTAGGGGCGAGTTACGGAGTGCCAAGTTATTTAAAAATGACGAATGCGGCGACAGGAACAAATGGAACGCGCGCACCTGATGGCAGACTTTGGGATGAGTGGGGGAGTTTAGGTGTTGCGGACTACACAGGTTCCGGTTGGGTCAGCAACTACCATTGGGCGTTTGAACTGTATGGTACCGGCAGCAGCAGCCGGTACGTCGTCTTCCTCAGCGTTGGCAACATGTCCGGCTACTTCTCGGCGAGTCAGCTCTATGTTGCGTGTTCGAGGACTCTTTGATCTCTATAACCATAGATCATAAGCCGCCACGATAAGCAGGTAAGTAAAGCGTCCGCGCCACGGATGGCGCGGTTCAAACCAACAAGGTGGTCGTTGCTAAAAGGGAATATGGCGTCTTTATGATCTGCCTATTCTCTGCGCCGTTGGCTCCTTGTCAGCAACTTCAAAAATAACCGAAAGTGTCTGTCCTTGGTTACTTACTGCGCGTTTTGGACTTTACCCGCTTGCGCGGCAGTTTTCACCCAGCCATCAAAGGTGGCCTGATGAGCCTGAATCCAGCCATTCACATGACGTTCAATATCGGCATCTGACGATTCACCTGCGTGCATCCGCATGTTCTGCGCATTCACATCATTAATCGATAATTTCATGATAGAGAACAGCTTAGCGGCAGCCGGGTTAGCTTCAGCCCATTTTTTGTTAGCCACGATATGCATCACACTTGGTGGGAAGCCGTAGTTCGCACCATTAGACAGCTTGGTGTCGATAGTTTTATCCGGCAGGGAAGAGAAAGGAACCTGCAACCATACTACGTCACGGCCCGGTACCAATACATCACTGACCCAATAAGGTGTCCAGGTGTAATACAGGATCGGTTTGCCTTCTTTGTAACGGGTAATGGTATCGGCAATCATCGCGGCATAGTTACCCTGATTATGGGTAACGGTATCGCTCAGACCATACGCTTTGATCTGATGATTTATCGGTGCTTCACAACCCCAGCCCGGATTACAGCCGGTTAGATCGGCTTTGCCATCGTTATTGGCATCAAACAATTTGGCGATTTTCGGATCTTTTAGCTGCTCAATATTGGTAATGTGGTATTTATCAGCGGTTTTTTTGTCAATCAGATAACCCTGTGCCAGCCCTTCAATATAATTACCCTGACGATAAAATTTGGCATCGCCACCGGCCGCATTATATTGGTCGTTATGCAGCGGTACCCAATTAACCGCCAGATAGGTGGCATCACCTGCGCCGATAGTTGAATACGCAACGTTGTAGTCTACCTCTTTGGTCGGTTGGACATCGTAACCGAGTTTTTCCAAGGCTTTATTGACCAGAGAGGTCTGGAAGGTCTCTTCCGAAATGGTACTTTGCAGTGGCTGGACAGTGATGCCTTTGCCCGGTAATTCTGCGGCGGATAACTGAGTGCTGATCAGTGTGGTGAGGGCCAAGGCCCAGATTCCTGTCGAACGCATAGTTGTTCCTTTTTAAGCTATTTTACTTGCCATTTTGAACGGGGCAGCGCTCAACGCACCTGCGGTGATTGCGCGCTGCCCATGTCCAAACTGCCTGTGACAATTACGCTTAAATTTGAGCGTAATAATTTGAAATTACTTAGTATTTCGAAATGGTTTAGTGATAAGCCCAATCGGGCCGGCTGCATACCAGCGGCCAATGCCTTTGGTACGGCGATCACGGCCTAATGATTGGGTCAGGCGGTCAAGGATAATCGCCAGAATCACGATACCGACACCACCGACGGCGGCCAGCCCCATATCAAGGCGGCCAATACCGCGCAGTACCATTTGACCTAAGCCCCCGACAGCAATCATCGAAGCGATAACCACCATCGACAGTGCCAGCATCAGGGTTTGGTTGACACCGGCCATGATGGTTGGCATCGCCAGCGGTAACTGCACTTTGAACAGTAATTGGCGTGGATTAGCGCCAAAGGATTCAGCGGCTTCGATCAGATCTTCTGGTACCTGTTTAATGCCCAAAATAGTCAGCCGGACAATGGGGGGCAGAGCAAAGATGATAGTCACGACCACGCCGGGGACGTTACCGATACCGAATAGCATAACGATGGGCACCAGATAAACGAATGCCGGTGTAGTCTGCATGGCATCCAGTAACGGCCGAATTATACGTGCGGCATTATTACTGCGTGCCAGCCATATCCCCATCGGTAGCCCGATAAGAATGCAGAAGAACAACGAAGTCAAAACCAGTGCCAGTGTCACCAT
The DNA here is from genome assembly GCF_900635455.1 of Yersinia intermedia. NCBI lineage: Bacteria > Pseudomonadati > Pseudomonadota > Gammaproteobacteria > Enterobacterales > Yersiniaceae > Yersinia > Yersinia intermedia. Next base: position 1,078,930 of record NZ_LR134116.1, read on the forward strand.
CGCTTGTGACCACGCACCAATAGCGCCAATAGCCACCAGTGAGATCAGGGTTGCCACGCCCATTCCTAAGGTGGAGAACTGCCAGGCGATCAGTGCGAAAACCAGAATCGCGATCGGTGCTGGCATGCCCAGTAGCAGGTGCTGAAAGCCACTGAGAATAAAATCAACCGGCACACGAATGCCCTGGAACAGCGGGCGAAAATGCAGCACAACCCAGTCAATACCGTGAGTGACCCAGGAATCCAGTGGCACCCAAGTGTTATGGAACGGGTCCATCAGGCTGAAATGTTCGGGAGCAGCGGCCGGAGTACTATTCAACCAATCGGTACTTTGTGTCGCAGTGCTCTGAACGGCCTGAGAAGCAACCTCATGGCTGGCACTGCTTGCGGCATGGCTACCCTCGGCCATGCTCGCTCCCCACGGGTCAGCAGCGGCTGACAGTGTCTGAGGGGCAGTATCCGTAGCTACCGGTGCTGCTGAAACCGCCGCATCCGTCGCCCAAGGGTTACTGTCTACAGGGGTACTGTTTTGAATTGGATCACTCATTTGGCGTTTCCTTATCTAAGGCCTGCAACAGCATGGCTTTGGAAATAATACCGATATAACTGTTGTCTTCACCGACCACAGGGACCGCACACGGCGCCTGGGCAACCAGTGAAATCAACTCACTGAGGGGCATATCTGCGGGAACCGGTGCCGGATCGGCCAGTAAGGCACTATCCAGCGACTGGCTCTCAGACAAGGCTTTTTTCAGTGAATCTATCGATACCACGCCAATAAACTTCTGCCCGCGTTCCAGCACATAGCCATAATCGCGGTCTTCGTCTTGCAGCAGTTTTAACGCCGAACGCGGGCCGAAACCCGGGGTTTTACGGATTAACGATACCGGGCGACGGCGCGCGATATCCTTGGCACTAAAGACGTGGCTGATATCGACGCCACGGAAGAAGGTGCGCACATAGTCATTAGCCGGATTATTCAGTATTTCATCCGGGGTGCCGACTTGTACTACTTCGCCGCCCTGCATAATGGCGATACGATCACCAATGCGCATGGCTTCATCCAGATCATGAGAGATAAAGACAATGGTCCTTTGATGTTTGGCCTGTAATTTGACCAGCTCATCTTGCATTTCTGTTCGTATTAAGGGGTCTAGCGCCGAAAAGGCCTCATCCATTAATAAGATGTCAGGGTTATTGGCCATCGCACGGGCTAAACCGACGCGCTGACGCATCCCGCCGGAAAGTTCATCGGGGTAGGAGTGGGCATAGCTTTCCAGACTCACCTGACGCAGTGCTTCCAGCGCTTTGTCGTGACGTTCCTGCAAAGGGACGCCAGCCAGCTCCATACCGAATGCGGTGTTATCGAGAACATTCAAATGGGGCATTAATGCAAAGGACTGAAAGACCATACTGATCTTATTACGGCGAACGGTGCGCAGGGCACTATCAGATATTTTTGCAATATCTTCGCCATCGATCAGTACTTCTCCACGGGTGGGTTCTATCAGACGATTGAGAAGGCGTACCAGGGTGGATTTACCGGAACCGGATAACCCCATGATGACGAATATCTCGCCTTCTTCAATGGCCAGATTGGCATCTTTAACGCCAACGGACAAACCAGTTTTGGCAAATATCTGCTCTTTATTCTTACCTGATTCAAGCAGCTTAAAAGCCCGTTCTGGATGCTCACCAAATATCTTATATAAATTTTTTACTTCGAGTTTAATTGCCATGCAGTTGGTGTATTCCTCTGTCAATTTTGAATTATGTTTATTCGATCAATGTTTATCCTGATGAAAAAATAGAGCGCCATATACCCTAACACAGTGAGAATCTGAGACAACCCTCAATGTTCTTATAATCTGAATTGCAATAGTCCTTATCTCAGTATATATCTTTTAAACTTGTTAATTTACATGCGTTAATATTGTGTTTTTTTGATGTGCGTGTCTCGTCTAATATCGATAGGCCGAGTTAACTCTAATTAGTGAGTTAATGGTGTGAATGTTGTCCCGGTATATCCAATATATGGCTTATGTCATTATTGATTATATCTCTCCGATCTTTGCCTCTGCTTAGTCTTGGACTTAGGCGCTCTTCAGCACGCTGATATCACATTTTTATCGTCGCAATATATACGCTGAATCCCCCTTATACACTGGCCTGCGCCTAAATGAGCGGTGAGATGAAAATTTCAGTTTTTAGTTATGGGTCTGTTCATCAAGGAGGTAAAACGCAGACGGTGCTGTGAATTGTTTTCGAGGTGACTGAGGCTTTAAATCATCACAAAATAAACGGCAGCCTCGCTGTGACTGCCAGTGGGTGTGGATCCCCTCATTTTTATGCCATAAAAGTGAGGGTGAGGCGCAGGCGGGGAAAGCTTAAAAGTCCCAGTCTTCGTCTTCGGTGTTAATCGCTTTGCCGATCACATAAGAGGAGCCTGAACCGGAAAAGAAATCGTGATTTTCGTCTGCATTTGGTGATAATGCCGCCAGAATCGCCGGACTGACCGCTGCCTGACTGGCCGGGAATAAGGCTTCATAACCTAAATTCATTAATGCTTTATTGGCATTATAATGCAGGAACTTTTTGACATCTTCGGTCCAGCCGACCTTATCATACAGGTCCTCGGTGTAACGCACTTCATTGTCATATAAGTCTTGCAGCAGATCGAAGGCAAAGTTCTTTATTTCCTGACGGCGAGCATTATCGACTTTTTCCAACCCTTGCTGAAATTTGTAGCCGATATAATAACCATGTACGGCCTCGTCGCGGATGATTAATCGAATAAGGTCGGCCGTGTTGGTTAATTTAGCCCGGCTGGACCAATACATCGGTAAATAGAAGCCGGAATAGAATAAAAATGATTCCAAAAATACACTGGCTATCTTTTTCTTCAGTGGGTCATCATTATGGTAGTGCTGTAAGATAATATCGGCTTTCTTTTGTAGTGGGCCATTTTCTTCACTCCAGCGATAGGCGTCGTCCACATCAGATGTCATGCAAAGAGTAGAAAAAATAGAGCTATAAGAGCGGGCATGGACCGCCTCCATAAAGCTAATATTCGAGAATACCGCTTCCTCATGAGGGGTGATTGCATCTTTAATCAGTGCCGGTGCACCCAAGGTATTCTGAATAGTATCCAGCAGTGTTAGGCCGGTAAAAACCCGAATCGTAAGTTGTTGTTCATTAGGTGTCAGCGTTGCCCAAGAAGGAATGTCATTTGATAGTGGGACTTTTTCTGGCAGCCAGAAATTAGCCGTCAGGCGGTTCCATACATCCAGATCTTTATCGTCTTCAATCTTATTCCAGTTAATGGCACTGACGTGCGCTATCGGTTTTACTGCACTCATATCATTTTCCTTATCAACCATTTTTATTCATTCAGTGCCGCGCATTACAGCGAGCAAGAAACACAGCCTTCGACTTCCGTGCCTTCAAGTGCCATCTGGCGCAGCCGGATGTAATAAATGGTCTTAATCCCTTTTTTCCAGGCATAAATTTGCGCTTTATTAATATCGCGGGTGCTGGCGGTATCACGGAAGAACAGGGTCAGTGATAGCCCTTGATCGACATGCTGTGTTGCCTCCGCGTAGGTATCGATGATTTTCTCCGGCCCTATCTGATAAGCGTCCTGATAATATTCAAGGTTATCGTTAGTCATATAAGGTGCGGGATAATATACCCGGCCAATCTTGCCTTCTTTGCGAATCTCAATCGGCGAGACAATCGGGTGAATACTCGATGTCGAATGATTGATATAGGAAATAGAACCGGTAGGGGGTACTGCCTGCAAGTTCTGGTTATAAATACCGTGTTCCATCACTGACTGGCGTAATGCGGCCCAGTCCTGCTGATCGGGCAGTACAATAGCGGCCTGAGCAAATAGTGCCTGCACCTTGGCGGTTTTAGGCTGCCAGCGCTGTTCGATATATTTAGTGAAATAAGTACCTGAGGCATAATCTGATTCATCGAAGCCTTTAAAGTGCTTACCCCGCTCTATTGCCAGTTGGTTTGAGGCACGGAGGGCATGATATACCACGGTATAAAAGTAGATATTGGTAAAATCGAGCGCTTCTTCTGAGCCGTAGAAAATACGTTCGCGGGCCAGATAACCGTGCAGATTCATCTGCCCGAGGCCAATAGCATGAGATTCCTGGTTACCTTTCTCAATAGAGGGCACCGAGCGAATATTGCTCATATCGGACACGGCAGTCAGCCCACGAATAGCGGTTTCAATCGATTTGCCAAAGTCTGGTGAATCCATGGTATGCGCGATATTCAGCGAACCAAGGTTACAGGAGATATCTTTGCCGATATGGCGATAACTAAGATCGTCGTTGTATTCGGTTGGTGAATTAACCTGCAAGATTTCTGAGCACAGATTGCTCATATTGATTCGGCCTTTAATCGGATTGGCGCGATTAACCGTGTCCTCAAACATCATGTAGGGGTAACCGGATTCAAACTGGATCTCGGCCAGAATCTGGAAGAACTCGCGCGCCTTGATTTTGCTTTTGCGGATACGCTTATCATCGACCATCGCGCGGTATTTTTCGCTAATACTGATTTCTGACATTGGTACACCGTAAACCTGTTCTACATCGTAAGGAGAGAACAGGTACATTTCTTCGTTATTCTTCGCCAGCTCAAAGGTAATATCCGGGATAACCACGCCTAAGGAGAGGGTTTTAATTCGAACTTTTTCATCGGCATTTTCGCGTTTGGTATCCAGAAAACGTAAAATATCAGGATGATGGGCATGGAGATATACCGCTCCCGCACCTTGCCGTGCACCCAACTGATTAGCATAAGAAAAGGCATCTTCCAGCATTTTCATGATCGGGATGACGCCGGAGGATTGATTTTCAATTCTTTTGATCGGCGCACCGACTTCACGAATATTACTTAGCAGGAAAGCGACCCCGCCGCCACGCTTGGACAATTGCAGTGCTGAGTTAATGGAGCGGCCAATTGACTCCATATTATCTTCAATACGTAACAAGAAGCAGGAGACAAGCTCACCACGCTGTTTTTTACCACAATTGAGGAACGTCGGCGTTGCTGGCTGGAATCGGCCAGAGATTATCTCTTCTACCAGTTCCTGCGCCAGTGTCGGGTTGCCTGCTGCCAGAGTCAGCGCCACCATGCAAACACGATCTTCATAGCGTTCCAGATAACGTTTGCCATCAAAGGTTTTCAGGGTATAGCTGGTGTAATATTTAAATGCACCGAGGAAGGTAGGGAAACGAAATTTTTTGCTGTAGGCCTGTTGGAATAATCCTTTGATAAAGCTGAAATCGTACCTTTCCAGTACCTCTTTCTCGTAATATCCTTCTTCGACCAGATAATCGAGTTTTTCCTGCAAATTGTGGAAAAACACGGTGTTTTGATTCACGTGTTGCAAGAAATACTGGCGTGCCGCCAGTCGGTCTTTATCAAACTGGATATGTCCATCGGCATCATAGAGGTTCAGCATCGCATTCAGCGAGTGATAATCAAGCTCGCTGCTGGATGGTTCAGTGATATTCAGTTTTGTCGTTGCCAAAATTCAGTTACTCCCATGCGCACATTTGCCACATCTTCTGCTGTACCCAGTAGTTCAAAGCGATACAGATAAGGAACCTGACATTTTTGGGAGATGATTTTCCCTGCCAGGCAATAGGCGTCGCCAAAATTAGTGTTACCCGCCGCAATAACGCCGCGGATCAATGAACGGTTGTGTGGATCATTTAGAAATCGAATAACCTGTATCGGTACTGCTCCTATCGGGCTGCCGCCGCCATAGCTGGGTACTAACAAAATATAGGGTTGCTCAAGTTGTAGTTTCCCTCGCGCACCGGCAATGGGGATGCGTATTGCCGGGAGTGCTAACTTTTTGACAAAACGGTGAGTGTTCTCCGAAGAGCTGGAAAAATAGACCAGCGGATTCATGTCGCTACCCTTATCAGGCACTGACGGCCTGAACCAATGCATTAATTTTGTCAGGGCGGAAGCCAGACCAATGCTCATTACCTGCAATAATCACCGGCACTTGCTGATAGCCAAGAGATTTCACATGATTTAATGCTTGTAAATCTTCTGTTAAATCAATTGTTTGATAGGCTATTCCTTGTTTGTCAAATGCGCGGTAAGTGGCATTGCACTGGACACAATCAGGTTTACTGTAAATAATAATTATCATGATTCGTATTTACCTTTTATGTTAAGAAAAGGCGGATTAGCCGAGTTGTTGATGCGCTGTGACCACCTGCCTCTGATAATCAACTGCGGTTTCATTTCCGTAGGTGATTAAATGAATACTATATCTAGTGTTTATTTAATTCAACCACACTATATGTAGTTTTTTTGATGATTCAACAGCAAGTCAGAGATAGGGCCACCAACTCGGGGCACCGTGAGATGCTATCGGCAAGTCTGAGGCGTCAGTTGGTAGGGGGGGTTGAGGTTGAACAACAAGCTGGAGGAGTACAACTGCTGGCGCGACTGGGTAAGGGGTTTGCTGATTATGCCGTAGCAAGGTGGGCGCGACAGCAAGGGTTGGTGGTTCAGGCGCTGGCCCGCAGTGAGTTTAGTATCACTCGGGCCACCAATTAACCAAACCGCCAGATATCGTTATTAACACAAGTAGACACAGCAATGAGGGTGTTAAAATACCGGCGATGTATTGGCTATCAGATTATTTTTAACGGCGTGCTAACAGCACACCCAGTACGATACCGATCGCAGCACCAATACCGACACCTTGCCATGGTTTGTCGCGGATGTAGTCATCTGCGTTACCTGCAACATCGCGTGCATGCTGTTTTAGGCTGGTCGAACCGTTGAAACGTGCTCGTGCATCACGTAATACACCTTCGGCATTGTGGCGCACCTTGGTCAGCTCCTCTTTGGTTTTCTCACCTGATGAACGCAAGACATTGTCGAGAGTATCTGCCAGAAGGGTCACGTCCTGATTGAGATCTCTTTCAATTTTTTCTGATTTCTTGAACATTTGACGCTCCATTTTGCCTGATGAACATTAAGCATAGACCATCAAGTCGCTGTGACATGTGCTTCAGGACTAATCCGAGGGCGAGCGGAGAATTAACCACAATGAAACTGCCGCACCGCGAATTGTTTTTAAATAATGTGAAGCATGATGCGTAGCGTAAATAACAATCACTATTACTTTGTACATTTGGTTACTTTACGAAACCAATGACTCACGGAAAGGAAAAATTGATTCCTCTATGATTCTTCCAACGGCCCCACAGGGGGCTTAGCGAAACAAACTCTGAGGATTTTAAAATGAAAAAAGTATTAGCGCTGATCGTTGCTGCAACCATGGGTCTGTCTTCTGTTGCTTTCGCTGCTGAAACTACTGCAGCCGCTACAGCAGCACCAACTGCAACCAGCACTACTGCTGCTCCTGTCGCAGAAAACGCAGCACCAGCTAAAGCAACTCACCATAAAAAACATAAAGCAACCAAACAAACCACAGAACAAAAAGCACAATCTGCTAAAAAACATGTGAAAAAAGCACCAGCTCAAAAAGCACAGGCTGCTAAAAAACAAGTGAAAAAAGCGCCAGCTCAGAAAGCTCAGGCTGCTAAGAAACACCAGAAAGCCGCTAAAAAATCAGTAACAGCTCCAGCAGCATAATTATGCCGGAATGCGGGCCATTGAGTACCGCACCGTCTAGCCAATTCCAGACACCCGGTTAATGCCGGGTGTCTTTTTTTATAGGCTAACCATCATGATCAATCGTTATCTGTTTGAACTGATTTTCAGTGTGATGACCCTATGTGGTGTATCACTTGCCTGTGCGCTGTTTCTTACCGACACCTTTATTTAGTCTCGCAGAGTCTGGATGGCATGTGGCGTCACCCTAATAGTGTTGCAATATCAGCGCAAAATATGTTGTTGATGAAGGAACTCAACGATCTGTTGAACCGTTTGTTGATGTAACTTTTCTCTTTTTGTCACTGATGTTGCACAGATAAAGTCTTCGCCTTCCTCTGCCAGAACTGCGCGGGCTGTCGGTTTACAGGTTGGCAGGAAATCGAAATGGCCGCTGTGGGCTAAGGTTCTAGTGGTTATACCCGGCGGATTAAGCTGCTTTATCCATTCACTCCCGCCCAGATTTAATGCCATATTCGGTGAGATAAAATAGTGAGCATTAATCAGAAGCAGTGGGGCTGTTAAATGAAACAAGCTACTGTTTTGATAAAATGGCACCATGCCGGGGTCCAAAGCGACCGCAAAACGTAAACGTTTATCGGCATAATTCCCTTCAAATTTCCGCACTGGAAGTGCCTTTAATTTTACGTCCGCACGGGTATAAAACTGGCAGTTGGCTTGTTCGGGTTGCTGTTGGCAGCCGGCAATGAAACGTGGAAATGAAAGCGTTGCACCCAATGCCGCAATGGCACTGTAACCCCCTTTCGAATGGCCAATGACCCCAACAGGTTGATTATCCAGTACCGACTTCCAGCGTGAATCAGACAGTAGTGCACTAATAATAAAAGAGATATCTTCAGTTTGTAACCATAGCTGTGCTGATTCAGCCGGTATTGAGTTGCCAGTGGTACTACCCGGATGATTGGCTGCGACTACCACCATTCCTTGCTGTACCAACTTATCTGCCAACCACGCCATACTGGTATTGTTTCCACCACTGCCGTGACTGAGGACAACCAATGGGAACTGGCCTGCGGCAAGGGGGGCGTCAGGTAAAACCGAGATACTGTTGAAGACGGCGTTATCAGCCAGTAGGGTTGTTGTTCCCTGTTTCGCCGTTGGATAATAAATTAAGCTATCAAGTTGGCGCTGGCGTTGAGTGTCATTGAATGAAACGTGAGTAACCGCTGTTTGCCAGCCATAACTGACCATCGGGAAAAACAGCAAAAAACAGAAGCACAGCACAGCATTTTTCATGATTTAATATCCTGACTGATTGAGTTCTGTGTCACCTTAGAGGGAAGGGAATTTAGCCGCGACCTCGATCATGATCCAGTCCCTGAACCTGCTTGTTTTCGCTTATCTGGCTGTCTACACTACAAAACCGTTATTCACGATATCCACTTGTTAAGGCAAGGGTTATGCCACTGATCCCCGTCTCTTTTCTGTTATCAATTTTATGTATTGGTTTGTTTTATCATTTGATTAAATCCGGTAAGCAGAGCGGATTCTTACTGCTGCTATTGCTGGTTTGTGCATTACAAAGCGGGTTGATTGGCTTGCGCTACGGCTATCATCTTGCCCTGTTTAATGGCTTACAACCTATCGTCGCTATGACTATCCCACCGCTGACCTATTTAGCACTCCGCAGTACAGCCGAGGAGAGAAGGGTGGGTATGTGCCAGCCTGGGATACATGCTTTAGGCCCTATCGGTACGGCAATTTGTGTCTGGATCGCGCCGCAGTGGCTCGATGCAATGGTCATTATCAGTTATTTGTCTTATGGCCTTGCGGTGCTGGTTTACTTGCGTCCTGGTGAGGATCGTTTGCAACAGATCGCTGTGGAAAAAAGTTGGCTTAGCTACCGCTTATGGCTTCTTATGGCTATCTTGCTGATTGGGTCGGGGGTGGGCGATATCATTATCAGCGCCGACTATGCATTTTTTGCCGGAAATCAGGCTGGGCTAATAGTCAGCCTCAGTAATCTTCTGATTACGTTGGCGATGTGCTACACCCTGGCGACCAGCGCACATCGTGAAGAGCCGACGGTTGAGTTGGCGGTAACGGATGATAAGCCATTAGCTGAATCGCTGGAGGCACTTTTCTCTATCATCTTATTGACCTTAAAGAAAAATAATCTGTATCTGGAGAGCCAACTCAACTTGTCAACGTTGGCGCGCAAAGTTGGCGTTGCCCCGCGCAAAGTGTCGCAGGCGATTAATCAGCAAACGGGGCAAAATGTTTCGCAATACGTTAATCAGTTGCGGGTCGATCATGCCGCGATGCTATTGATGCGTACGGGGCTACCGGTGATCGATATTATGCTAGAGGCGGGGTTTCAGACTAAATCCAATTTCAATCGCGAGTTTATGCGAGTTAAGGGCATGACCCCATCGCAATGGCGTGAAAACAGGCCCTCACGGGAGGCTGAATAAGATTTTATTATCCGTAACTGAGTTAGCCCTCTTTTGTGGCGGCTCACCCGCTACGGGCGGTTTTGGTATGCGACTGCTATGGCGACACTACCACGCCAGCAACGGATTATTAACGCGCCAGTCGGGTAAAAATGGTGTTGTTTGGCTCGCCGGTGTGTGGACTATTCCGAAATAGTCGTTTTGAGCCAATAAATACGTGGTTTCCCTTATTTATTACGGTAAGGTCGCTCAATAGCAGTCAAAAAGAGGGGAAATAAATGTATTTACGGCCAGATGAAGTGGCTAAGGTCCTGGAGAATGCCGGTTTTGATCGGGATTATACAGTGGATCAGGCTTACGGTTATCGCAAAGCGGAACATTACGTTTATGTTAACCGCGAAGCCCGAATGGGCAGGACAGCATTGGTTATTCATCCCGCGCAAAAAGATAAAAGCTTGCTATTTGCCACACCAACGGCAACTATTCGTATCAGTGATAAGTATGTCGAGTTTCCGCTTTATCTGGCCGGTGAAGCTGACGACCGCTATGGTATTGCCCACGGTTTTAGCTCAAGAGAAATGCTATTGCGCTATCTAAACAGTATGTACCCGTAAAACTAGCCCACCTTGGCGCAATAAATTTCACCGCGCCGTAGTGCCAGAATCAATGCAATACGGCGTCTGCTTCCTGATTAAATTGCATATTATACTGTCGGCGGAATTGCGCCAATTCAAAGGCATCTAAATCCAGTTCTGCGAAATAGAACAAAGCCGCTTCGGTATGTTCGGCTGTTAGCATTGGGGATATATGTGAGCGAATCAGCGTATTGCGCCATTGCATCACATTTTCGTCGGAAGGATCTTTGATAAAGGTTTGGTAAATAAAGACCAGATAAGCTGCCTTTCTCACATCCTCGGCATAGCCATTGCTGGTGGAGCGGATAAACATTTGTGTCTGGCGTTGCCCCATTTCTTGCAACATTGATTCAATATAAATCGGTTTTATCTTCAGTAAATTGGCCAGTGTATCCACCGCTTTACGGGTATCGGATGTCAACACACGGTAGCCGACAATAAAAACTACGATCAAAACAGCAATAATTATCCACGTCATTGAGTGTTTCTTTGCGCCATAAAAGGTGTAATTGACAACGTAAAATTATCTGGCTGTTAAGACGCCTGAGTAGATAAAATCAACGAAGTGTTTAAGGGTTATCGCCACTGAAATTATCGCTATTTTTTTGCTGGTTATTCAGATGATGATTAAAAGCGGCAGCATCTTTCGCCAGAGCGTCAAGATGCGCACCCAGCACTTTAATTTGCCGAACCAATGAATGTTGCTCCGGCAAGGTGTTTGCGGTGTTAAGCTTTCTAAGCAACATATCATTTTTAGCACGCAATGCTGTTTCCCGTGCTTTTGACTGCTCCAGTTCATGTTTTAATGCATTGTAGCTTGCCTGCCATGTCTGGTGCTGTTTCTCAAAAGTTGACTGCAACTCACTCATTGCATTAAGAAACTGTACTTCAAGCTCACGCATTGTCATTGCTTTTCCTTTATGACGGCTTCCGATTTTCATTGGCATTATAACGAAATCTGAGCATAACCTCACCCGCTAGAATCTGTCTTTCTAGCCCGGCACAGGATGCATCCGGGCGATGTATGACCGTTGGTTTTATACCCGTCATACTTCAAACTGCATGTGCGTTGGCTGCCATTACTCACCCAAGTCATTGAGTTATCTCAACTCCATGGGTTCATTTCGTTGCCGCCTTCCTGCAACTTGAATTATTTAGGGTATATCATAATTTATGCACAATTTGTTTTTATCATTCATTAATACTCAAAATAAATAAGGCTTGCTATTAATATCTCAGCATGCGTTAATAGCTTCATCGGTTTGTAGCACAGACCTATTTATGTAAGCCATTTAAGTAAAGCAGTTCCTAGTTAAAGCGATATTTTTAGACATCACTTCTCCGACGAATTTCCTTCTTTAGTGCCCCCATAAGTAACTCTTGATCAGCAGACCACAATTGCCACGTTTTGGCACAAATAATGAAGGAAATATCTCTATGTCTAATAAAATGACTGGTTTAGTAAAATGGTTTGACGCTGGTAAAGGTTTTGGTTTTATTTCTCCTGCTGACGGTAGCAAAGATGTATTCGTACATTTCTCTGCAATCCAGGGCACTGATTACAAAACTCTTGATGAAGGCCAGAACGTAGAGTTCAGCATCGAACAAGGCCAGAAAGGCCCTTCAGCTGTAAACGTAGTAGCACTGTAATTTACACTGCTATCATGAACGTTTAGCTGTAATTAAATCTGGCTCAGGTCAGATTTTTTTTGGTAAACGCATTGTTGGTAACACTATTGTTGGAAAGTTGCGATAGCGATGATGGCCTAAGCCGGAGCAGACAATAATATCCTCAATAATATTATTCTTATTTCTTAAATAAGAATTACCAACAACCTAAAAACCTCGCCACGGCGGGGTTTTTTGTTTTCTAATCTTGTCGATATTGATTCTTTACTCTGGAACACCTCCCTTAGTTATATTTAAACTGCCGCCGATACACTGCAGGTGTGATCCCTACTTTTTGGCGAAATGCATTTCTAAAACCTTCAATGGTTTGAAATCCGCAATATTCAGCAATCCTTGCAATACTCATCTGATCCCTTTCTAGTAATTCTTTCGCTTTGTGCATTCTCTCGTGCTGTAACCATATTTTGGGCGATTGGCCCGTGGCGGCAGAAAAATGCCGTAAAAATGTTCTGTCACTGAGCGCCAATTCGGCAGCCATCTGGCTGACACTCCAATTATGGGCCAGTTGCCCGCGCACTTGCTGCATCATTTTTGCCATATCCCGATGCGTTTCTTTGGCAAGAGGCAGTGGAATAAATTGCTGTTGCCCACCCCGTCTCTGGGGTGCCATGACTAACCGCTGTGCTACCTGATTGGCAATTTTAGCCCCAAAATCACGGGTAATCAGATGTAAGCAGGCATCAATACCGGCACTGCTACCCGCAGAGGTGATAATTTGCCCCTCATCAACATACAACACATTGGCATCGACATGAATGTCAGGGTAGTGTTGCGCCAGATAATCGGTATAGCGCCAGTGAGTCGTGGCGCTTTTCCCCTGTAATAACCCCGCTGCCGCCAGTACAAAAACACCAGAACAGATGGATATAATGCGTGTACCGCGTGCAACTGCTTGCTGCAAAGCCTCGATAAGTGCTGTTGGAGGGGGAGAGTCAGGGCTACGCCAACCGGGTATTACAATGGTTTTAGCCTGTTCCAGTAGGGACAGATCGGTATCAACTCGAATATGTAGACCACCATTGGCCGTTGTGATGTGTTGATCTACACCTACCACTTGGTGCCGGTACCAGGGAAAATCAAATTCAGGGCGCGCTAACCCAAATATTTCCTGCGCAATACCAAACTCAAATAGGCACAATCCGTCGTAAGCCAGCGTCACCACTAATCCCGGCTCTTCCTTTGGTCTGTTGGCAGATATTGACGCAGTGGAAATATTCATTGGCGTATCTCAGTGGTTTATTGTCATGTCTGCCACTGTAATCAGCTAATGCCATTTCATAAAGTGGTGTTTTATAATATTGAATGGAGAAATCATATGAGCAGTTTAGTCAGTCAAACCCCACCGGCTTGTGCCGAACGCGCATTACAGTACTTTTCTCAGCGTTTAGCATTTGAAACTGATTGCTCAGATGTCTATACCTGCCAGCAGCAAGGTAATGTGGATTTTGTGTTGGTGGACGTGCGTAGTGAGGCGGCATTTGCCACGCTACACCTACCGGGAGCTATCAATATTCCTCATCGATTAATGGATGCTACTTTGCTTTCAGTTTATCCACCAGAGACATTATTTGTGATTTATTGTGCTGGCCCACACTGTAACGGTGTTCACCGCGCAGCTGTTAACTTGAGCAAACTTGGCTATATGGTTAAGGAGATGATAGGTGGTGTAACGGGCTGGCGTGATGAGGGGTTACCGATGCACACTAAAACTCTGGCCATTGATAAACCCAGTGATCCGGTGAACTGTGGTTGTAATATATGAATGTAAACATGTCGTTTTTTCGTGCGCAGGGCAATTGGCGTTATTATTCTTGGCGCTCATTATCGGTTAGCTGATAGAGTAACCGCGTTTACTCATTGCGGGAATTCTGTATGCGGTCTATTTATCTGTGGATAGCCGTGGTGGCTATTAGCATTACGGCACTCGTATCTCAGCTCAGCTTCTTTTTTATTGAACCTCAAATGGGGTGCAGCGCAGGGAAAGTTTTAGTGCTTAAACGCATTCCGAAGATGAACTTTATCGATAGCCCACAAGGATACTGCCAGCGCCAATATCCGACAGAAGACTATGCTCGCTGTGAGCCAAAAATCCTCCCCTTGCTTTTGGAGAGCACTCAAGCTTTGTATGAGTTGCCATTTAGCGCTTATTTTTATGAGATGAGCTACCAGCCTAATGGTTAGGTATTCACTGTGGTCACTATACTATGTACTGCATATTGTTATTTTTAATATACGTGTAAGTAAAATAGTTTCATTGCTTTAATATATAGCATAAAGGAGTTAGCGGTGAATTGGACGGAGGTTATGGTATCCGCAGGTGTTGGTGTGGTTTTGTCTGGTATCACAACAATATTACGCAACAGAAATAAACTTAATAAGATTAGTGCTATTCTGCTGGTTATTATTCCAATTGTGGTCGGGAATATTATTTATTACCAATATATTAATCCGAACGGGCTACGGAACGGTGATCGTGCGCGAATAGAAGATTCTTTTGAAAACGTTCCAGTATTACAGACAATAAAGCAACAAGACCCGGTGCTGTATACTCAACTGATTAACAATTTTGTCAATTCGATAAAAGCGGGACATTCTGAGCAGCAACTGATTGACGAAATGAAGCAGACAATTGCGGAGTTAACGGTAAAACGCATTCAGCGCGCGCCTGATGAAAATGTGATTACTTATATGCAAGTTATCTTGGAAGAGTTGCGCTATTATCAGGAACATAATCGTAGCGAAATGCTCTGTTTTAAAGCTCTCTTCCCGCAGGTCAGTGGGGGAGTTAATAGCACTAAAGTGTTACCTACCGAACTGCTAATGCGTGATCTGGAGGCGATCAATCTTTTGTTTAAAGCCTCTACTGGTGAGTTCGTAAAGCCGACCGATCAAGAGCATGAAAGCAAACTGAAAGCCATTGTGCAGCGGATGGAGCAGCAGTACGGTAATGATTTACAGATGTTCGTAAATCCAGCCGCTCCTGATGCCGATCGCGAAAAAATCTGTGATATGTCCATCGATATGTATACCCAGATATTAACGCTCTCGCCTAAGGATGCGGGGGCTATTTTGCGTTCAATGTTAGCGGGGGAGTAAAGGATAGCGAAAGATGTTTTTGCCACAAAAAATATTCTGATGTGAAGGAATGTCTACTCAATCACTCTCTTTCTCTCATTATTATGATAGGTTTCACTCAGTGGAAAATAATCTCTGGTTGGAACTTATCCTATTATCCTGGTGATATTTTGCTGATTAGCAATAACAATTGAACTGATGACGCGATAATTAACCACTTGGATGAAATGGCGCGTGTGCTAATTAATAGGCTATCTCTCTTGGTTTGTGGGAACTAATCGGCGAATTATGTTGTAAGGTGATATTATAATGAATATATCGGTTATCTAATTTAATGTTTTTTGTTGTTTTTATAGATGTAGATCAACTTTATTTATAGTCAACTTTAGAACTGTCTTGGTTTTCTTTGATTTTCCTCATCTAAATCTGATATTTATCAGTTTAGTGCTGTTAAGTTCCAAGTAAAGAATAGAAAATTAGTCATTAATGCTAAACATGGTATCAATTACTCATATTAATGTTTAGTGCTACGCTTAATTACTTGTTGAATCTTTGTCTGACAGGCAATGCCCTATATTTGCTGGCTAATTTATCAAAGGATGATTCATGTCTAAACGTCTATGGCTCCGAAATACCCTACTAACAGCGGCTTTACTCAGTGTTTTTTCTGTTCCCGTTAGTGCCGCAACACATACGCTGCAACTGGCTATCGGTGATGAACCCACAGAAGGATTTGACCCGATGTTAGGCTGGAGTCACGGCAGCTATCTGCTGCTGCATAGCCCGTTGCTAAAACAAAATGAAGATCTTAGCTGGCATGATTTTCTGCTGAGCCAGTATAAAACCAGCGATGACGGTAAAACCTGGTTACTGACGCTCAAGCCGGGCCTCAAATTCTCTGACGGCTCTCCTCTGACAGCCAAAGATGTGGTGTTTACCTATAACAATGCGGCTGCCAGTGGCGGTAAAGTCGATATGGGTAATTTCCTCAGCGCCGAAGAAATTGATCCCCTCAATATTCGTATCCAATTGAAAGCACCACAAAGTACTTTTGTAAATGTGTTGGGATCGCTGGGGATTGTTTCTGCTGATAAATATAATGCCAAAACCTATGCGCAAAACCCTATTGGTGCTGGTCCGTACCGTTTGGTGAGTTTCCAACCTGGCCAGCAAATGATCGTGGAAGCTAACCCTCATTATGCGGGTAATAAAAATGATTTCGATAAACTGATTTTTGTTTTCCTTGACGAAGATAGCGCCTTTGCTGCAGCACAAAGTGGGCAGTTAGGGGTAGTTCGTATTCCACCATCGATGGCGGCCGGCCCGGTTAAAAACATGAAGTTATGGGTCCGACCAAGTGTGGAAAACCGGGGCATTGTGTTCCCAACCACCCCAGCAGGTAAAAAGGATGCGCATGGTTACCCGATTGGTAATGATGTAACGGCTGATGTTGCTATCCGCCGTGCCATTAACTATGCCATCAACCGTCAGCTTCTGGCCGACCAAATTATGGAAGGTCATGCTATTCCTGCCTATACAGGTGTGCAGGGGTTACCATGGAATAACCCAGATTCGGCCATTAAAGATGGTGATATCGAACAAGCCAAACAGATATTAGAGCAGGCTGGCTGGAAGCTAAACAGCCAAGGTATTCGGGAAAAGAGTGGGGTTCCGGCCAACGTGACGCTTTGGTATACCAGCGGTGATACTACGCGGCGCGATTTAGCCCAGGCACTGCGTTCGATGCTAAAACCTATTGGTATTGATGTTGATTTGAAATCCGGTAGCTGGGAAAACGTTGAACGTAATATGCATGCTAACCCCACGTTATTTGGCTGGGGTAGCCTTGATCCAATGGAGCTGTACCATCACTACAGCAGTAAAGCTGCCGGTGTTGAATATTATAATCCGGGCTACTACCAGAATCCGGTAGTTGATAAACATCTGCAACAGGCACTGGACGCACCAACTTGGGAACAAGCGGTGCCATTTTGGCAACAGGTTGATTGGGATGGAACGACCGGTGCCGGTATTCGTGGTGATGCGGCATGGGCGTGGTTGTTGAATATTCAGCATACTTACCTGGCTAATGATTGCGTTGATTTAGGCAAGGGGGCACCGGAAATCCATGGTTCCTGGTCATTGCTTAATAGCCTTGATAGCTGGAAATGGACCTGTCAGTAATGAAGGGGTTCTCGCTATTTACTCTGCGTTTAATTTGCCTGCTGTTAATCACCGCAGTAGGCACTTTTACGCTGCTGAGCTTTTCCCCAGTAGACCCAATACGCGCCTATATTGGCAGTGAGCTGCTGCATGTTCCACCGGAACAATATCCACTGATTGCGGCGCGGTGGGGGTTGGATCTGCCTTTGTGGCAGCGTTTCCTACATTGGTTTACTCAGGTTTTGCAAGGTGATTTGGGTTACTCCATGCTGTATAACGCGCCGGTCTCACAGGTTATTGGTGAACGTTTTGCCACCTCGTTTGCGTTACTGCTTTCGGCATGGCTATTCTCCGGCATTGTTGGGCTACTGCTGGGGCTGACTGCGGGGCGTTATCTTAATCGCTGGCCTGATCGTCTGATCTCAACCCTGTCATATTTATTGGCTTCGCTGCCCACTTTCTGGATTGGTTTATTGTTGCTGTCATTATTTGCGGTGAAGCTGAATTGGGCGCCGATTTGCTGTGCATGGACACCCGGCAGCACTGCTGAAATAGCCAGTTGGGGCGATAAACTGCGCCATCTCATTCTGCCAATGCTGGCTTTAGGATTATTGGGTGTTGGCAACATTGCGCTGCATACCCGCGCCAGAGTTGCTGAAGTGATGAACAGCGAATTTATCCGCTATGCCCGCGCACAGGGGGATAAGGGCTGGTCATTGGTTCACTTCCATATTTTACGCCATGCCATTACGCCAGCACTGTGTCTGCAATTTGCCTCAGTGGGGGAATTACTGGGGGGTTCGCTGTTAGCGGAGAAAGTTTTTGCCTATCCCGGCTTAGGGCAAGCCACTATTGATGCCGGGCTTCACGGCGATATTCCGTTACTGATGGGGATCGTCATGTTTTGCGCCATATTAGTCTTTTGCGGTAACAGCGTTGCCAACGCACTGTTACATCGCTTGAATAGGGGAGCTGCGCGGCAATTATGACTTATAACCCAAACCGGGCGTTATTCCGGCTGTTCGTTTCATTGGCGCTATTATCCATTTTAATCGTTTATGGTTGGGTTATTTACCCCATTGAAGTTCCAATGGATCTGATGGCGCGCCGCCAGCCACCATCACCGGCTTATTGGTTTGGTACGGATAGTCTGGGGCGTGACCTGTGGTTGCGCTGTTTTCAGGGCATGACAACCAGCTTACAAATTGGCCTGATTGCTGCTTTTGCCAGTGGGCTGTTGGCGATGCTCACTGCCAGTTTGTGTGCTATCAATAAAACGCTGGATTATATCATTCGCGGATTAATTGACAGTATGTTGGCATTGCCTCACTTGCTGTTGTTGGTGCTGATCTGTTTCACGTTGGGGGGCGGGAAACAAGGCGTTATTCTGGCGGTAGCACTCACCCATTGGCCAAAGCTCGCATTGATTCTACGTGCAGAAATCTTACGTATTCGTGAGACTGATTATGTGATGCTATCTCATCGGTTGGGTAACAGTAATTTTTACCGTTGGCGTCATCATCTGCTACCGTTATTACTGCCACAATGGATTGTTGGCACACTATTAATGTTCCCCCATGCGGTGTTACACAGCGCAGCGCTCAGTTTTCTTGGGTTTGGGCTGTCACCCCATGAGCCGTCGTTGGGGATATTATTAGCGGATGCACTGCGTTACCTGAGCAGTGGCGCATGGTGGCTGGCATTTTTCCCTGGCCTGATTTTGGTGGGATTGGTATTGGTATTTGACCAGTTTGCCCGGTCGCTGCAACAACTCTGGGTGAGGATAACCTGATGTTGAAATTTGCAAGGTTCGCTATTGATGTTGCTCATTATCGCTGGCTGGGGCGAAAAACTTGGCATCCTTTGCTGAGTAATATTTCTTTGGAGGTGAATCCGGGGGAACTGGTGGCGTTAGTCGGCGGTAGCGGTGAAGGCAAAAGTTTGTTGCTGCAAAGTGTATTAGGTTTATTGCCGGACAATATGCGTTGCCATGGTGAGATTATCCTTGATGGCGATGTTTTGTGTGCTCAGGACAAAATTGAGCGGCGTGGTAAAACGTTATGTTATGTTCCTCAAGGGGTTAGCGCCCTAAACCCATTAATTAAAGTCGGCTCACAGATGACCCGCGCCGCGCAGCTTAGTGGTGTAAAACTGCGGTTGGAAGATGTGGCAATGCAACTGCAAACCTACAATCTTGCGCCGGGGTTGGTACATGATTTCCCTCGTCAACTCTCTGGCGGCATGGCAAAGCGCGTGCTGACCAGTTGTGCCACGTTGACTAATGCCCGTTATATCTTGGCAGATGAAGTGACCTCATGGCTCGACGACGAGCATGCCTGCCAGTTGCTGACTCACCTGCGAGCTTTTTGCCAACAAGGGCGTGGCATTCTATGGGTAACCCATGATCTGGCATTAGCGGCACGTTTTGCCGATAAAATTGCGGTGTTACATCAGGGTAAGTTACATGAGACGCTGAGTGCCGAAGAATTGAAGAATAACGGTGGTAGCCCTTGGCTACAATCACTATGGGCCGCACTGCCGGAGCAACAATTTGTTAGCCCGCATATAGCCGCGACAGAGGTGGGCGAATATGTTTAGTGTCGATAATCTGACGGTGGTTCAAGGTGGCAAACTGTTGTGGGATGGTCTGTCCTTTTCTCTAACGGCGGGAGAGCGTTTAGGTATTTCGGCCCCCAGTGGTTTTGGCAAAACGACCCTTGGCCGTGTATTAGCACAATGGCAATCGGCAACATCAGGGCAAATTTTAATCGATGGTGTACCGCTCGCTAAAAAGGGCTATTGCCCCATTCAATTGGTGCCTCAGCACCCAGAACAAAGTTTCAATCCTTACCGAACGACGGGTGAGAGCTTACATGATGCCTGGCGGCCCGATGCTGATTGGCTTGAGCGGATGGCTGTTAATCCTGATTGGTTGAAACGCCGACCTGATGAGTTATCGGGGGGGGAATTGGCTCGTATTGCACTGTTACGGGCACTGGATCCGCGCACCCGATATTTGATTGCTGATGAAGTAACGGCACAATTGGATGCACATGTTCAGGCGCAAATTTGGCGCGTGTTATTAGATGAGGCTGCACACCGTCGTTTGGGGCTTATTGTTTTTAGCCACAATAAATCTTTATTGGAAAGGGTATGTTCGCGCATATGGATACCTGAACGAGAAAGCAAAAAAAAGCATTATTTAAACTCCGAGGCTAAGCCTCAGACTGGTTTGGCATGGATAAAAACAGGATAACCATAGTGTTAATTAATAATGGCGAAATGACCTGTCTCTATATCCTAAATAATTCGAGTTGCAGGAAGGCGGCAACCGATTTGTACAGCATTTATGCTAGCCCGTAGGGTGAGCCTCAAGGATGAGGCTCATTAATCCCGGCGAGCTTACTGTCGTAAGTGATTCGGGTTATTGAGTGTAGCCAACGCACATGCAGCTTAAAGTATGACGGGTATATCAGGTGATTATAGTAACTCAATGCCTAATGATGGGAGGGCTATTATGTAAAACAAATTTATTGATTAAGATCACATTACTCTTTGAGTAATGATAAGAATGCGAAACTATAACGTTGTAAACATAAGGAATAGCACATTAAGATAAATTTATATAAATGACTTGAGTTTATATTAACATGAGGGACGCTATTATGTTATCCGGCAGTTAATATTATTACCTGTTCGTATAAGTGTAAGTACCCTTAGGTTTTGTGCGATTTTGTTTCTACCTCAATACTCCTGCTTAGTATCATATTTTGATGCAGTATATCTTACATGCTTTTTTTTCAATGAATATAAATCCGCCTCTATCCGTTTAACTTATTGATATTTAATGGTGTTTTTTAATGTAAATCTCATCGGTAGAGTGATTTTTATTAAGTTGTCAATTAATGATGAATTTTCCAGTTTTTGGTCTATATTGGTTAGAGGTGTTTTTTTTATAGCAATATATTGTTTTGTAGCCATCTCTGTTACAAAAAAAACACACACCAAAATTAGCTCTGAATAAGGGATTCATTAGCTATGGGGCACAGAGGCTTAATCGGTTCATCTGTTTGTTTCTCACTGTGGATAAATGCAGTAATCCTTTTCTGTTTTAGTAAAAAAATATTACCGGATGCCATTCACCTATTGATCGGCATAACTAAAAGCGGTAAAAAACACCTATCAAAAATTCATCATACAAATCAACCAGGCTGGATAACACCATCATACTCGATTGTAATGTCTTGTTATGTAACGGGGGGGTAGTCGTTCTTTTGCTATTTTAAGTCGCAGCAAAAATATCGGGCAGCAGATTGATGGTAATTAAATGCAAAATCAGAACTCAAATGAAGGGCCTAACAAGATAGGAAGGAGGCTGCGCTTAAATTCTGAAATATGCTAATTAACCAGCATCGAAATCTTATTTTTCAGTAATAACAAGGGATAACCCTTTACTGACCAGGCAAGTTAGCAGTTATAGCACGAGTCGGTTTTTTCTTACTTTCACTTTCTTAACCTGATACAGGAGGGCTTATGCAGCTCACCCCAAGAGAAGTTGAAAAACTCATGATCTACACGCTGTCTGATGTGGCGTTCAAACGCAAAGCGCGTGGCTTGAAACTCAATTATCCCGAAGCCGTTTCTATCATTACAGTGACAGCAATGGAAGGGGCCAGAGATGGCAAATCGGTAGAAGATGTTATGAAAGAAGCCAGCAAAGTTCTCACTAAAGATGATGTGATGGACGGGGTAGCTGATCTGATTCCGAATGTTCAGGTTGAGGCAATTTTTACTGACGGTAGCCGATTGGTCACGGTGCACGATCCTATTAAATAAATGATGGCAACATGCGAGTAAAACCTGAACTGAATATTGCAGAGGATTAAAGCATGAGCGCAAAGAAAAGCACTAAAAATAATGCAGAACAGAATACCCCTCTCGGTGGCTGCATTTTAGCCGATACACCGATTACCTTTAATGAAAATAAGCCGGTAACTAAAGTTAAAGTGCGTAATACCGGTGACCGACCCATTCAAGTGGGGTCGCATTTTCACTTCTTCGAAGTTAACCGTGCACTGGAGTTTGACCGTGCTGCGGCTTATGGCAAGAGACTCAATATCTCATCAACAACCGCAATTCGTTTTGAACCCGGTGATGAAACCGAAGTTCCACTGATCCCTTTCGGTGGCAAGCAGACACTGTATGGCTTTAACAACCTGGTGGATGGTTGGACTGGTGAGGGTGTGGTGCCTGATAGCGAACGCCCGGATAAGCTAGAAGCTATCCGTCGTGCGGCTGAACGTGGTTTCAAATCGTCTAAATGACACCTTTATAATATAGAAATTCACATACGTGTAATCAGCGATACCCCATAGATTTCAAGCTGTAGGGTGGCGGCAAACCAGAGAGTCACGATGAGTTTACACCGGTAAGTGATTCGGGTTAACAAGAGTTGCAACACACCTGCAATTTGCACGATGAAGGGTATAAACCGTTACACGTACCGGAAAAAGAAAGGAGCGACAGATGCCTCAAATTTCTCGGCAAGAATACGCGGGTCTATTTGGCCCAACGACTGGCGATAAAATCCGTTTGGGTGATACCAATCTGTTTATCGAAATCGAAAAAGACCTGCGTGGATATGGTGAAGAGTCCGTTTACGGTGGTGGCAAGTCATTGCGTGACGGGATGGGGGCGAATAACCATCTG
Organism: Yersinia intermedia; assembly: GCF_900635455.1. NCBI lineage: Bacteria > Pseudomonadati > Pseudomonadota > Gammaproteobacteria > Enterobacterales > Yersiniaceae > Yersinia > Yersinia intermedia. The sequence continues at coordinate 1,102,282 of NZ_LR134116.1, forward strand.
ACCCGCGATAATGGTGTGCTGGATTTAGTGATAACCAACGTCACCATTGTTGATGCCCGTTTAGGGGTAATTAAGGCTGACGTCGGTATTCGCGATGGCAAAATTGCCGGTATCGGTAAGAGTGGTAACCCCGGTGTGATGGATGGGGTGACGCCAGGCATGGTAGTCGGTGTTAGCACTGATGCCATTTCCGGTGAGCATTTGATCCTAACCGCCGCGGGTATTGATAGCCATATTCATTTGATCTCCCCACAGCAGGCGTATCATGCGCTGTCCAACGGTGTAGCGACTTTCTTTGGTGGTGGGATTGGCCCAACCGATGGTACCAACGGAACCACCGTGACACCGGGGCCATGGAATATTCGCCAGATGTTGCGCTCTATTGAAGGTCTGCCTGTCAACGTGGGTATTCTGGGTAAAGGCAACTCCTACGGGCGTGGCCCTTTGCTGGAACAAGCCATTGCCGGCGTGGTTGGCTATAAAGTTCATGAAGACTGGGGTGCGACCGCCAATGCCCTGCGCCATTCATTGCGCATGGCAGATGAGATGGATATTCAGGTTTCCGTGCATACCGACAGTTTGAACGAATGTGGCTATGTGGAAGATACCATTGATGCATTCGAAGGCCGCACTATTCACACCTTCCATACCGAAGGAGCGGGTGGGGGGCATGCCCCCGATATTATCCGCGTGGCTAGTCAACCTAACGTGTTGCCAAGCTCAACCAACCCAACTCTGCCATACGGTGTCAACAGTCAGGCTGAGCTATTCGACATGATCATGGTATGCCATAACCTCAATCCAAATGTGCCGGCTGACGTCTCGTTTGCTGAAAGCCGTGTGCGCCCGGAAACCATCGCGGCAGAAAACGTCCTGCACGATATGGGGGTCATCTCCATGTTCTCCAGCGACTCGCAAGCTATGGGGCGCGTCGGGGAAAACTGGCTACGTGTAATGCAAACCGCTAACGCGATGAAAGCATCACGCGGGAAATTACCAGAAGATGCGCCGAATAACGATAACTTCCGTGTACTACGCTATGTGGCAAAAATCACCATTAACCCCGCAATTGCACAGGGTGTCAGCCATGTTATTGGCTCAGTTGAAGTGGGCAAAATGGCTGACTTGGTACTGTGGGATCCGCGCTTCTTCGGGGCTAAACCTAAAATGGTTATCAAAGGCGGCATGATCAACTGGGCGGCGATGGGTGACCCGAACGCATCACTACCAACGCCACAACCGGTGTTCTATCGCCCAATGTTTGGTGCGATGGGCAAAACCTTGCAAGACACTTGCGTCACCTTTGTTTCCCAAGCCGCTCTCGACGATGGCGTGAAAGAGAAAGCGGGGCTGGATCGTCAAGTTATGGCGGTTAAAAACTGTCGTACCATTTCTAAACATGATCTGGTGCGTAATGACCAAACCCCTAATATTGAAGTGGATCCTGAAACCTTTGCGGTGAAAGTGGATGGCGTACATGCCACCTGTGAACCTATCGAAACAGCATCAATGAACCAGCGCTATTTCTTTGGTTAGCAAGGCGTTGGCTTAATGGGGGATACCCCGTTATTTCAGCCTTCAGCTTGCCCACAGTGAGTATCATTTAGCGCCAAGGAGGAGGCGCATTTGGATGAATAATACAGAAAGGGACTTCATTACTGTGGGCAACTGGTTTTTGCTAAAAAATACAGGCAAGGAGTCAACAACATGATTTTGATAGAGCACATTCTTGGCAATGTGAAAAAAGATCCGGTTTGGCAGGCGAAACTTAAAAATGCCACTGTTGATCTGTTGGTTTTGGACCAACGGGAAGCGCAAAAAAGCCGCTGCCGTAAATCTACCCTGCAAGGGCTGGATCTCGGTATTTCTCTCGACAGACATGTAGTACTTGCTGATGGTGATGTGCTGACATGGGATGAAGAAAGCAATGTAGCCGTAGTGGTGCAGATCCATCTGCGCGATGTGATGGTGATTGATTTGAGTGAACTGAAAAACCGTTCAGCGGATGAGTTGATTAAAACCTGCTTTGAACTGGGCCACGCATTGGGTAATCAGCATTGGAAGGCGGTGACTAAAAATAATGAGGTGTACGTACCGCTGACAGTTGCTACCACCATGATGGATTCGGTCATGCGAACCCACGGCTTCCAGCATTTACCTTTCCGTTTTGTTAAAGGGGCGGAGATTCTGCCGCTGCTGACCAACTCTGAAGCCCGGTTGCTGTTTGGTGGCGCTGAAGACACTGATACCCATGTTCATGTCGCCAGCCCTCTGGATGAACCCCATGGCTCTGGCTTACATATTCACAGTATTCACTCTCATGGTGATGGTCATAGCCATAGCCACGATCACGACCACAGTCATGGTGATCATGATAGCGACCATAAACACTGATTCAGGCAGGGAGGCACCGCAATGAATGCATCAGATCTGATTCGCATTATGCAATTTGGTGATTCCGTACTGCCGGTCGGGGCCTTTACGTTTTCCAATGGTGTGGAATCAGCGATTCAAACCGGCGTGGTTCATGATGTGCCCACATTAAAAGGCTTTGTCCTGACTGCGTTAAAGCAGGCGGCGAGCTGTGATGGTATGGGGGTTGTCGCGGCCCATCGTGCCGTGATGGCAGATGATCGTGATGGCATCATCCGTGCTGACTGGGCAGTGCATAACCGTAAGTTAAATGAAGAGAGCCGCTTGATGGCAACCCGGATGGGGAAAAAATTGGCGGAGATGTCTATCCATGTGGTGGAGCACCCGCTGATCAGTTGGTGGTTGGGGCAGATAAAAAGTGGCAATACCGCAGGCACTTATCCGGCGACTCAGGCGGTGGTTATGGCTGCACAAGGGATAAAGCAGCGGGAAGTGGTTGTTATGCATCAATACGGTGTGGCGATGACGATATTAAGTGCGGCTATGCGTTTGATGCGCGTGACCCATTTCGACACGCAGCGCATCTTGTTTGAGTTGAACCATGATATTGAAACGTTCTGTGATATTGCCGAAATAGGCGATATCGATCAGATGTCTTCTTATGTGCCAATTGTGGATGTATTGGCAGCGGTGCATGTGAAGGCACACGTTAGATTATTTAGTAATTAGCTGATTAATAAACAGTATTCTGAGTGCTTGGTTTTGTGTTAACCGAGTGAAGAGCTAAAGCCAGATCAAAATTAAGAGGATTACCCCGTGAATAGCCATTCAACCGATAAACGCAAAAAGATTACCCGCATTGGTATTGGTGGCCCGGTAGGTTCAGGTAAAACCGCCATCATTGAAGTGATCACCCCGATTCTGATTAAACGGGGCATTAAGCCACTGATTATTACCAATGACATTGTAACGACAGAAGATGCCAAGCAGGTGAAACGTACTCTGAAAGGCATTTTGGATGAAGAGAAGATCCTTGGGGTTGAAACCGGTGCCTGCCCGCATACTGCGGTGCGTGAAGACCCAAGCATGAATATTGCCGCAGTAGAAGAGATGGAAGAGCGTTTCCCTGACAGTGACCTGATTATGATTGAAAGTGGGGGGGACAACCTGACACTGACTTTCAGCCCGGCCCTGGCTGACTTCTATATCTATGTAATTGATGTGGCTGAAGGGGAAAAAATTCCGCGCAAAAATGGCCCCGGCCTGGTTCAGGCAGACATACTGGTCATCAATAAGATTGACCTCGCCCCCTACGTCGGTGCCAGTTTAGATGTAATGGAGAGTGATACCAAAGTGGTTCGTGGCACGCGCCCTTATATTCTGACTAACTGCAAAACCGGGCAGGGGATTGAAGAGCTGGTGGATATGATTATGCGTGATTTTCTGTTTACTCACGTACAGCCTGAAGGAGCAAATGCATGACATCGCAGAGCCAGAATATCGTGGAGACACCTTCACGGGTTCGCGCTCACGCACTAGGTGTTAACGCGCCGGAATTAGCGAAATATCAGGATGAACCGGCGCAGATGCGTAGCGGGGCCGTAGGGAAAAGTGGCTATCTCAAACTGAGATTTGCCAAACGTGAACATCGCAGTATTTTGGCCGAAATGGAAAGACGGGTGCCGTCGATGGTGCAAAAGGCGCTGTACTGGGATGAGGAAATGCCTGAGTTACCTTGTGTCACCATGATTTCTACCTCGGGGTGTATTTTACAAGGGGACAGGCTGGCCACTGATGTGATTGTGGAGGCTGGAGCTTGCGCCCATGTTACCACTCAGTCAGCAACCAAAGTTCATATGATGAATGCGAACTACGCCTCGCAGATACAGAATTTTACCGTGGAAGAGGGGGGATATCTGGAGTTTATGCCGGACCCGCTGATCCCACACCGTAATTCACGTTTTATTACTGATACCACTATTAATCTTCATCCGACGGCAACGGCAATTTATTCAGAAATACTGATGTCTGGGCGCAAGTATCATCATGCTGAAGAACGGTTCGGCTTTGATGTGTATTCGTCGAAAGTGGCGGCTCATGATTTATCTGGGAAAGAGTTGTTTGTTGAGAAATATGTTTTGGAACCGAAGTCAGAGAGCCTTGATGCTGTTGGTGTGATGCAAACATTTGATGCTTTCGGCAACGTGATTTTATTAACCCCGAAAGAGCATCATGACCGTATTTTGGCACGGGTGGCCGCCCGCTTTGATATTAAAGGCGGTATTGCCAGTGGGGCAACACGTTTACCCAATGACTGTGGTTTAGTGTTTAAAGCTCTGGGTATCGATAGCGGCGGAGTGAAGGCGGAGATTCGCCAGTTCTGGAAGATCGCTCGTGAGGAGATTCTCGGAATCACGCTGCCGGAACAGTTCTTGTGGCGCTAATACTCAGGTTGGGTAGCCCGGTATTGTAAATGCGAGGCCCAAGGATGGGCCGAGTAACGAGAGCAGCTAACACCGTTGCAGCTTCAAGCTAGAAGGGTATTACCCAAATTAATTGGAGTTGCAGCAAGGCAGCAAACGAATGAATCCCGATGAGCTTACATCAGTAAGTGATTCGGGTGCGTGAGAGCAGCTAACACCGCTGCAGCTTCAAGTAAGAAGGGTAAAGATAATGAATGCAAAAACAGACAACCAATCTGGCTGGACACAACTGGCCGCTTCGAATGTTTTTATTGAATTTATTGATACAACTCTGCGTGGCTGTGCTCAGGTAATGTTCCAGAATAACCCACTCACTGGATTATTCTTTTTTATCGCAATATTTGTCGGTGCCTATGGTGAAGGTAATCCGGCCGTCGCCTATGGCTGTGTTTTAGGTACGGCGGTTGCCACCCTTACCGGTTTAACCATGCGCGACCGTAAATCATGGCGTGCAGGGTTATATGGCTATAACGGGTGCCTGGTTGGCGCGGCTCTCCCGACATTTTTAATGGTTACTCCTGTGCTATGGGCTTGCATCGTGCTGGGCAGTATTGTGTCGGTAATCGCCACTGTGTGTATTGCCGATATTTTAAAAACCTGGAAAGTCGCTGCATTGACCGCACCTTTCGTGTTCACCACTTGGATCATTTTGCTGGCGAGTTACGCCTTTAGCGGTTTGCACAGTAACGGATTACCAGCACCGGCTTTGCCGCATCAATTAATATTAGAATCCAGTAGTCTCTTTGGTGGCGGTAATGCTTTTGTCAGCATGTTTAACGGTATTTCCCAGGTATTCCTATTTAGTAGTCTGGTTGGGGGGATTCTATTTGTTATCGGATTGGCGGTGGAATCCTTGTGGGCGGCTGTTTTTGCTGTTTTGGGGGCGATATTAGCTATCCTCACCGCTGCTTTCCTGAATGCTAATCCCCACGATATCAACGCTGGGCTTTATGCTTTCAGCGCTGTCTTGACCGCGATAGCACTGGGTTCGACCTTTAATAAACCCAGTTGGCGTGTTCTGGCTTACACCATTGTGGGGGTTATTTTTACCGTGTTGGTTCAAGGTGCGCTGAATACCTTATTGTTACCGATTGGTATTCCAACACTGACCATGCCGTTTGTTTTAGCTTCATGGCTGTTCTTGGTTCCGAATAAAGATGTGATGCCGGCACATCGACAATAGCTATTCTGCTCTGAACATTTTATCGCTGTACGGCTGAAAATAATCTGGAGTGCGAGCATGACGACAGTGACAGAAAAAAGAGTGGCATTTGGCAATCAGCAAACCAAACTTCGTGCTATCTACCTGCTTATTGGTTTGCTGGTAGTCAATGGATTGGCTTGGATTTGGGCATTTAGCGAATTTAATGATAATGCGATACTAATGGGGATGGCTTTTTTGGCATACAGTTTTGGCCTGCGACATGCGGTTGACGCGGATCATATTGCGGCTATTGATAATGTCACCCGCAAACTTATGCAACAAGGTAAAACACCGATTGCCGTCGGGACTTTTTTCTCGCTCGGCCATTCTACCATTGTGGTATTAGCCTCGCTGGCTATTGCCGCGACGGCTATGGCGTTTAAAGATGATATGGCGTGGTTTCATGAAACCGGTGGGTTGATTGGTACGCTGGTGTCATCGATATTCTTACTGCTATTCGCTTTTCTTAATCTAACCATTCTGATTTCTGTGTATAAAAAGTTCAAACAGGTCAAAGCAGGCCATGTCTATCAAGAAGAAGAGCTGGATCTCTTGGTTGTGAACAATGGTGGTTTGTTAGCCCGAATGTTCAGACGTGTATTTAATATGGTCAATAAAAGTTGGCACATGTATCCGGTGGGTTTCTTATTTGGTTTAGGTTTTGATACTGCGACAGAAGTGGGGGTTTTGGGGATTTCCGCCGCCAGTGCCACTCATGGCATGAATTTGTGGTCCATTATGGTATTCCCAATTTTATTTGCCGCCGGGATGGCATTGATCGACTCACTTGATAATTTTGTCATGATCGGGGCTTATGGTTGGGCCTTCTCTAAGCCAGTACGGAAATTGTACTACAACATCACTATCACGGCAGCTTCGGTTATTATTGCTTTCTTTATCGGCGGAATTGAGGCTCTGGGATTAATTGCAGATAAAATGAATCTAACCGGAGGGATCTGGACGCCGATTAATAATATTAGTGAAAATTTAGGCGAGATAGGTTACTGGATAATTGGAATGTTTATATTATGCTGGATAGTTTCGGCAGTAAATTATTATGTGCGCGGTTATGATAAATTAAGTATAAGTCGCTAGTGCTTTGAAAAATAGAAGACACTCATTAAACATTGTTAATTAATGAGTGTCTTATTTATTAGCACTATATATTGGCTACATGTTGTGTTTTTTTGCGAAACTCATGATATCTTTCTTGATTTCAGAAAGTTTACTTTCAGGTGCTTTTTTACACACTTCAACTACTTTAGGTGTCACGATAGTATCCGTTTCATGCAGATCAACATAATCACCTTTCTTATATTGAGTGTCATCATTTAATACCCAATAAACAACCGGAGTAAATGACTTAGGATTCAGATCGAGGAATTCTTTGCAGGTCATATCACTCGGGGTAGTGCCCGTTGCTTTAGCGGTTGTAGGTGTAGCTGCAAAGGTTGTCGCGGCAGCGGAAAGCAATAAACCAGTCAATGCAATATTACGAAGTGATTTGTAGGACATGCTTATTTCCTTATTTATTTGTCAAATATTATTTAATATTCACAAGGTTAAACCAAGGATGATATACATCAATCGGTTATGACATCTTAGTCGATATCGTCACCCTGAGTACGGCTGTATTATCGTGCATAATTAGCATTAATGCCAATAATCAAACTGATTAATTTCTTCGTTATTTAGTATGGGTAACTTTACATTGTGTAAAATGAACTTTATATCTAATAGTCATAATCTACTGCCTCGCAATAGTGAATGCTGCCACTGGGTTTTAATCTAATTTCACTCCCTGCTAATATTGGATAACTATAAATCAGGGCAAATAGCTCACTATTCATAAAACTTATCATTTGATTTTCATCAAAAATATTTTAAAATAACCATGAATTTTCCCGTTTTTTTATCTATACTTAATTCACCTATAACAATTTTAGTCACGCTATTGATGAAAATATTACAGGAAATTAAGTCTAAAGTTTCGATACCTTTTTGCCTTGCTATACTGGTGGCAATTAATGGGTATCTGGTCTTAAGCCCAGTACTTTTGCGGGCGATATCTCATTCAACCGACGCTATCAACAATTTCAATACTTGGAAGGAGGCATTAAGTTTTCTTGAATTATTTGAAATTCCGCGATTTATGATCGGCCTGGTACTGATATTGATGGCAATAGCACTGTCGATGGGAACCCGTATTGCATGGTTCTTCACTGTGTTGTTGCTGGTTACTATTGTGGCTATCAATCTCTTTATTCTGAAAGATCATAATACACTGACGACTTATTCCATTGTGATTATTGTTGCCTTGATTTTTTATTGGCGCGATTTTGATTACCATAGCCTTGGTAGTGGCACATTCTTTGCGGTCGTCAGTATTGCTTCATTGATCGTCTATAGCATGCTCGGTACACTCTATATGGGCGATGAGTTTGCTCCGGCCGTGACCGATTTACCTACAGCTTTCTATTTCGCGATCGTTTGCATGTCGACTGTGGGCTTTGGGGATATTATCCCCCATACCACGCTGGCGCGGATGTTTACTCTTACGGTGATTCTTTCCGGTATAACCGTCTTTGCTGCTTCAATTTCTTCCATTGCCGGGCCGATGATCAGTAATAATATCAAACGAATAGTTAAAGGCAGGATTTCTCACGTGGAACGTAAAAATCATTTTATTATTGTCGGTACCAACTCCTTGGCTGCGAATGTCTATAACGGTCTACGTGACCGGGGTGATGAGGTTACTGTCGTTATCGCTGCCGGTAGTCAACATGAATTTCCTTCCGATGCAGATATTATCGAGGGCGATCCATCAGCGGTTGCAACATTGCAATTGGCGGGAGCAGCTAAAGCAAAATATATTATCGCCTTATGTAACAGTGATGCTGATAATACCTTTACCATTTTAGCCGCTAAAGAAATCGCAGGTGAGTCGACTAAAACGCTGGCATTGGTAAATGAAAGTCAGAATATGAAAAAAGTTAAACGGGTCAACCCCGATATGGTGTTCTCATTGCCCCTGCTCGGCAGCGAACTATTGGTTAGAACCCTGAATGGCGATCCCATCAATAACGATCTTATTACAGACATGTTCTTTGGTCACTGTCAGAAGTTAGATTGATCTGATGAGCTTAATCTACAGTAGTAGATAAAAACACCCTCACACTGAGGGTGTTTTATTTTTAGCCGTTAACGGATATTTATTCAGCCGTTGCTGGTGGGTCTTTCGGTTTTTCTTTAGGGCCAATCATCAAACCTAATTCAACAGCGATAAAGCCTACGATGAGGCTGGCGACCAAATAACAGATTGAGACTAAAATCCCGCCAGGGTTTTTCATCATTTCTACCGCACCAAAGACAAAACTGGAAAAAGTTGAAAGGCCACCCATGATCCCGGTAGCGACCATCAAATGCACATATTGATTAATTTTATCTTTTTTAAAGAAAGAGGTAGTTAGCCCTAATAAAAATGCTGCGATAATGTTGGCGACAAAAATATCCATTGGGAAACCGTCGGCCAGTCGCGGCACTGCTAGCATAATAAACTCGCGACACATGGCACCAAAAGCGCCACCAACAAAGACTAAAATAATAAGATTTGGCATAGTATCCCTCTCCGCTTAATAAGCCAACCAGGCACCCAATGCCGCTGCCGCCAGACCAACTAATACCGAAATCATCAGATATCCGGCAGCAATCGCCCTGCCACCGGCGGTGGCCAGTTTTGCTGCATCTAATTGCATGCTGCTGAAGGTGGTATAACCGCCAAGAATACCGGTGAGTACCGCAGCATTGATCAAATCACCGTAGCGATCACGCCAGTCAACACTAAAGAGAATACTCAGATATCCAATAACAAATGCACCAGAAATATTAATCAGAAAAGTACCAAGAGGAAAATTACCTTGGTATATTTTGCCGACCCTCAGCCCTATCCACCACCGTAAAAGTGAGCCGAGACCGCCACCAAATCCAACCCACATTACATCGATTGCAGTCATAACAATGCCCTCAATAATAATTTTTCAGAGTAAGGGTAATTGTAGTGCAAATAAATGACGGGATCTTTCGAATATGACGAATTATCAGCCTTAAGTATTATGCTTTATTCGAGTTTAATCAGAGGGGAAAATATAAATAAGCGGGTAATTAGCGAAGAAGATAATCGGGATGGAATATGGTTTGTCACATGGATTATTCCGTAATGAAACTATATTTCTATTGCTGCCAATGATAGAACTTTATACCGATTGCGTGGGGGGTATCACTTGCGGGGACAAAGGATAGCGTTAAAATAGAAATGCCGTTTCAAAATCAGATAAGTAGAGACAGGAGCTATCATGCCCTACCAAGCAGATCCTTCCCGATATAACCAAATGCAATATCGTTTTTGTGGAAAAAGTGGCTTGCAGCTTCCGGCGTTATCGCTTGGGCTGTGGCATAACTTTAGCTTTAACAATACATTAGAGTCACAGCGTACATTATTACGCAAAGCTTTTGACCTAGGGATTACTCATTTCGATTTGGCCAACAACTATGGCCCACCTCCTGGCTCAGCCGAGCAAAATTTTGGTAAATTGCTGCACGACGATTTTAAGCCTTACCGTGATGAGCTGATAATCTCGACCAAAGCAGGTTATAACATGTGGCCTGGCCCGTATGGTGCGGGCAGTTCGCGCAAATATCTGCTTGCCAGCCTGGATCAAAGCTTACAGCGTATGGGGCTGGACTATGTTGATATCTTCTATTCGCACCGTGTAGATGAAAATACGCCAATGGAAGAAACCGCCTCGGCACTGGCTCAGGCGGTACAAAGTGGCAAGGCACTGTATGTGGGGATTTCATCATATTCTTCTGAACGCACCGCCAAAATGGTTGAGCTATTGCAGCAATGGAAGGTTCCACTGCTTATTCATCAGCCCTCCTACAATATTTTGAATCGTTGGGTTGAGCAGACTCATTTATTAGATACATTGGAGCAACAGGGGGTAGGTTGTATTGCCTTTACCCCGTTGGCTCAAGGGTTGTTAACGGGGAAATACCTTAATGGCATTCCCGATGATTCTCGAATGAAAAAAGAAGCTGGCGGTTCGCTGAAGGAGAATATGCTATCAGCCGCTAATCTGCGCAGTATCAAGGCACTGAATGCGTTAGCTCAACAACGTGGGCAATCATTGGCACAAATGGCATTGAGCTGGTTATTGAAAGATAATCGTGTGACCTCGGTATTGATCGGTGCCAGTCGCCCAGAGCAGTTGGAGGAAAACTGTGCAGCCTTGGCTAACCTGAGTTTTAGTGCTGAAGAGTTACGGGCGATTGATCAGCATGTGGTCGATGGGCAGCTTAATTTATGGCAGGCTTCTTCGGACCGTTAGCCCGTGATAACACGATAAGCCGGAGATGTTCTCCGGCTTTTTTATGGGCAAACCCCTTATTCGGATGATGAGCCCGCCGCCAACCCGACCTTCAGTAGCTTACCGTCACTCTCATCTGTTAGCAGATAGACATAACCATCTGGCCCGACCCGGACATCGCGGATACGCTCACCGCGATCACCCAGTAGACGCTCCTCTGCAATCACTTTGTCGCCATCCAACTGCAAGCGAATCAACTCCTTCTGAGCCAATGCGCCAATAAATAGTGAATGTTGCCACATGGGGAAGCGGGCTGCGTCATAGAAAGCCATGCCACTGATACCGGGTGATTTCTCCCAGTAATATGCCGGTTGCTCGGTGCCCTCAACATGGGTACCTTTCGCTTCTGGAATGGCTAAACCTGAATAGTTAACACCATGAGTGGCTAATGGCCAGCCGTAGTTTTTCCCGGCCTGTGGGATATTGATTTCATCGCCGCCTTTAGGACCATGCTCATTAGCCCACATCACTTCAGTCCATGGGTTAAGCGCCAGACCCTGTGGATTGCGATGACCATAGGACCAGATCTCCGGCTTTGCCGGAGGCTTATTGGTAAACGGATTATCTTTCGGCACCTTACCATCAAGTGCCAGACGCACAATTTTACCTTGATGTAAGCTCAAGTCTTGAGCCGTGGGGCGCTGATTATTCTCGCCCAGAGTAATAAAGAGATGGCCTTGCTTATCAAAAGCTAATTTACCGCCAAAATGGTTACCGGTAGATAATTTAGGTTGTTGGCGGAAGAATACTTTAAAGTTTTCAATGGTTGTCCCCTGGGGATCAAGACGACCATAACCCACAGCGGTGCCCGCTTTCCCCTCGTCCCCCGCTTCAGCAAAACTTAGATATACGCGGCGATCCTGAGGAAATGTTGGTGATAACGCCACCTCCAATAGGCCACCTTGCCCCTTGGCATAGACGTCTGGCACACCTTTTAAAGGCGGTGATAGTGGTTTCCCTGCTTGCCACAAACGCAACTGCCCAGAGCGCTCCGTGATTAAAATCCCCCCATTATCAGGCAGAAATGCCAGTGACCATGGATGATCCAACCCACCTTGTAATTCTGTTACGGTCACTACCGGGGCGGCCAAGGCGGACATCGAAACAAATACGCTAAATAACAAGCCGCTCAAGCTATAGCTCAGTGTTCTATTTCTGAATATCGTCATTAGTCGCTCCTTTAAAATGCAAACACCTGTTAACTTTAGAGTATTAAGGGAAAATCAGCGACTCATTGCTATTGTCAGCGTTATGCGGAGGACAGCATTCAGATTTCGTTCCACAAAAAAAGCTCACAAGCTGAGCAAATGGAAAAGTGGCAAAGGTTAAGTTCAAACAATTCTGCAAACCGATAAGGTGCCCTAATTAATGCTGCTGCCAGCCACTAGCGCCTATTGCTAGTGAAAAATATCCGTCACTAATATGTGAATAATAATTAACTAAATGATATGTAAGTATATTAAACTTAATTCGCCAAGAAAAAGAATCATCATTTTGCGATAAACATCACATTGCATTTGCTTAGAAATGTGAAGGGCATCAATATGAAAAGTCAACCAGAGACGATTATGTGAGTACTTGAATTACTGTCTTAACTGTTAACGCCATATACTGCCGACAACCAGAAACAATGGGGCTGGGCAAGGGGCACGATAAAGTACAGATAAAGGGAATTCACCATTGCACTGGCATATAGTTAACGTGTGTCTTTTGAACATCAAAAGGTGTTGGGTATGGAAAAGAAAAAAATTTATCTATTTTGCTCAGCCGGTATGTCTACCTCACTACTGGTTTCGAAAATGAAAGTGCAAGCAGAGAAGTATGACGTACCCGTGATTATCAATGCTTACCCTGAGGCACTGGCGGCAGAACATGGCGCTCAAGCGGATGTTATTTTGTTAGGGCCGCAAATCGCTTACATGTTGCCTGAAGTGGCAAAAATGTTCCCCAATAAGCCAGTTGAAGTGATCGACGCGCTCCTATACGGCAAAGTCGACGGACTGGGGGTATTAAAAGCTGCCGTAGCCGCAATAAAAAAAGCAAAACAATAAGGGGTGCACTGTGAGCGCATTTATTAATTCTCTGGAAAAGGTCATCTTGCCTTTTGCTATTAAAATAGGCAGACAGCAACATATTAATGCTATCAAGAATGGGTTTATTCGGCTGATGCCGTTAACCCTGACGGGTGCCATGTTCGTACTGATTAACAATGTTTTCTTAAGTTTTGGTGACGGGTCATTCTTTTTCTCGATGGGTGTAAGGTTAGATGCCGATACCATCACTACACTTAATGGTTTTAAAGCGATAGGCGGTAACGTTTATAACGGTACCCTCGGCATTATGTCGCTAATGACGCCATTCTTTATCAGCATGGCGTTGGCTGAAGAGAAGAGAGTCGATCCTCTGGCAGCAGCCCTGCTGGCTATTGCTGCTTTTATGACCGTGACGCCATACAGTGTTGGCGAAGCCTATGCCGTCGGTGCTAATTGGCTAGGTGGTGCTAATATCATCTCCGGTATCATCATCGGTTTGGTGGTGGCAGAGCTATTTACCTTTATTGTGCGGCGTAACTGGGTTATCCGTCTGCCAGACAGTGTGCCGACGTCAGTTTCCCGTTCTTTCTCGGCATTGATTCCTGGGTTTATCATTCTTTCCATCATGGGCGTGATTGCTTATGCCCTTGGATTGCATGGCACCAACTTCCACCAGATCATTATGGATACCATATCAGCGCCGTTGTCGAAGATGGGCAGTGTCGTGGGGTGGGTATATGTCATGTGTTCCTCGCTGTTGTGGTTCTTCGGGATACACGGTGCGATGGCTTTATCTGCACTGGAAAGTGGCATTATGATGCCATTTGCATTGGAGAACGTTGCAACCTATACCCAGTATGGTTCTGTTGCTGCGGCACTGGCTGCCGGTAAAGAATTCCATATGTGGGCTAAGCCGTTTGTTGACTCTTATATTTTCCTGGGGGGCACCGGCGCAACACTTGGACTGGTTATTGCCATCTTTATTGCTTCCCGCCGTGAGGATTATCGTCAGGTAGCAAAATTGGGCGCACCGGCGAGTATTTTCCAGATAAACGAACCAATCCTATTTGGTTTGCCGGTCATAATGAACCCGTTGTTCTTTATTCCGTTCATCTTGGTTCAACCGGTGTTAGCCATCATCACTTCAGTGGCGTATTACACCGGCCTTATTCCGCCAATCACCAATATTGCGCCATGGACCATGCCGGTCGGCTTAGGTGCCTTCTTCAATACCAACGGCAGCATTGCCGCAATGTTATTAAGCTTGTTCAACTTAGGCATCGCCACACTGATGTATCTGCCATTCGTGATAATTGCCAATAAGGCGCAGAACGAAATTGATCGTCAGGTTGAAAGTGAAGAAGAGATTGCTGATAGCTTGAAATTCTAAGCGTTAAATATGTTTATCGTATAAGGCTGGAGGCCGGAATGAAGTATCAATTTCCTGATGATTTTTGGTGGGGTAGCGCCACCTCGGCCACCCAATCCGAAGGGGCGTCGTTGCGGGATGGCAAGAGCAAAAACATCTTCGATTATTGGTACGAAATTGCACCGGAACGTTTTCATGGTCAAATTGGCCCTGAAAACACCTCCACCTTTTACGATAACTATCAGCAAGACATTTTGCTGTTAAAGCAATTGGGGCATAACACATTCAGGACATCGATTTCATGGTCGCGGCTGATGCCAAATGGTGAGGGTGAACTTAACCCTAAAGCTGTCACATTTTATAACGCGGTGATCGATAGCCTACTGGCGAATGGCATTACCCCTTTCATCAATCTCTATCATTTTGATATGCCGTTATGCATGCAAGAACAAGGAGGTTGGGAAAGCCGTACTGTTGTGGATGCCTACGCTCGTTATGCTAAAAACTGCTTTATGTTGTTTGGTGATCGGGTTAAACACTGGTTTACCTTTAATGAGCCAATTGTGCCCGTCGAAGCAGGCTACCTGAACGATCTGCACTACCCAGGGGTGGTTGACTTTAAACGTGCGGTCACCGTTGCTTATCACAGCGTATTGGCCCATGCCAAAGCCGTGGAAAACTACCGAGAATTAAAGCAGGGCGGTGAGATTGGTATCATTTTGAACCTTACCCCGACCTATCCTCGCTCTGACAGTGCACCAGACCAGATTGCGGCTAATCATGCCGATTTACTGCTTAACCGTAGCTTCCTCGATCCCGTTACCAAAGGTGTTTACCCTGGCGAACTGATCACGTTGCTGCGAGAGCACGACTTATTGCCACAGATTGAATCCGGTGATTGCCAGCACATTGCGGCTGGTGTAATCGATCTGTTAGGGGTTAACTATTATCAGCCAAGACGTGTTCAGGCAAAAGATATTCCAACCCCTCAAGGGCAGGTAAAAACGCCGGAGGATTTATTCAGTTTTTATGCGATGCCAGGGCGGAAAATCAACCCGCATCGTGGCTGGGAAATATACGAAAAAGGGCTGTATGACATCCTGAAAAACCTGAGAGAGAATTATGACAATATTGCGTGTTATATCTCTGAGAATGGCATGGGTGTTGAAGGTGAAGAGCAGTTTATCACGCCATCGGGTATGGTCGATGACCAGTACCGCATCGAGTTCATTCATGCGCATCTGAAGTGGTTACATCAAGCGTTACAAGAGGGTAGCAACTGTAAAGGCTATCATCTGTGGACTTTTATTGATTGCTGGTCTTGGCTCAATGCATACAAAAATCGCTATGGTTTAGTTCGGTTGAATATCACCGACCAGACGCGAGTACTAAAGAAAAGTGGCTACTGGTTTGCTGATGTCGCAAGGCAACATGGTTTTAATTAATGGTTTTAATTTACGGAGTAACAATAGCATGTTTGATTTAGATAAAATCGTGGATGATGTGCAGCCTACCGATGAAATGGAAGATGTGGTTATGGGGCTGATTATCAATGCGGGGCAAGCCAGAAGTTTGGCCTACAACGCTTTGAAACAGGCCAAGGCGGGTGACTTTGCTCAAGCGAAAGAGTTGATGGCGCAATCCCGCCTGGCGCTAAATGAGGCGCATTTAGTGCAGACTAAGCTGATTGAAGCCGACCAAGGAGAGGGTAAAACCAAAGTAACATTGGTACTGGTCCATGCTCAGGATCATTTGATGAATGCGATGCTAGCCAGAGAGTTAATTGATGAGTTGATCGAATTGCATCGAAAGCTACAGTGAATTTTGTATAACACATTGGCTATTTTGAACGAGAAAGTGAAGGTAAATAAGATGGAAGTCAGGTTAGTACGTCAAAAAGACTTTTTTAACGGAAAAGAGTTTCATCTATTTATTTATAACAAAACGGAAAGTGCCACCGGCTTACATCAACATGATTACTATGAATATACGCTGATATTAACCGGCATGTGTTTCCAGGAAATAAACGGTAAGCGAGTCTTTTTAGAGCGAGGTGATTTTGCTTTTATTCCCATGGGATCTCATCACAAAAGTTTCTATGAATTTGGTGCCACCCGTATTCTGAATGTGGGAATAAGTAAAACTTTCTTTGAAGAGCACTATTCTCATCTGCTATCGCGGCCTGTTGTGGCTTCTCAGGCTTATCGCCTAAAAGGTGATTTTCTCTCTTATATTGAATCGGCGATTTCTGCACCACACTTTAGGGACGATGAGCTTACTGAACTGGTAGAACTGTTGACTTTTTATGTCACTAACCGCATCAGCCATCATAAAGAGAGTGATACTAACGACGATATTCCGCTGTGGCTGAAGAGCAGTATCGACAAGATGCATGATAAATCGATGTTTGGTGAGAAAGCGTTGGTGAATATGATCGAACTTTCTGGTAAAACCCAAGAGTATCTGACCCGCGCTACCCGCCGTTATTACGAAAAAACGCCGATGCAGATTATCAATGAAATTAGAGTTAACTTTGCTAAAACTCAGCTTGAAATGACCAATTACTTAGTCTCTGACATTGCTTTTGAAGCAGGTTACAGCGATACCACGTTATTTATTAAAAACTTCAAAAAACTCACCTCTTTTACGCCAGGGAACTATCGCAAAAAATTCAACTGCGTCAAAGAGGGGTTATCCGATTAGTTTCCAGCCAGACATTTCTTGCTGAAATGGCCTAACAAGGAGCCCTCAATGGAAAAGTTACTTATTGTTAATGCTGATGATTTTGGTTTAAGCAAAGGTCAAAACTACGGGATCATTGAAGCATTCCAGCACGGTATTGTCTCATCCACCACGGCGATGATGAACTGCGCCGATATCTACCATGCGGCAGAACTTAGCGAGCAAAATCCAACTTTGCCCGTAGGGATGCATTTTGTTCTTACTTACGGGCGGCCGTTAACGTCTATGCCATCATTAGTTAATGCCAACGGTGAACTGGGCAAGTGGTTGTGGCAACGTGCCGAGGCGGGTGAACTGAACCTTGACGAGATAGCTCAGGAGTTGGCTGCTCAGTTTGATAAATTTGTTGCAGTCTTCGGCCGTGCCCCCACTCACATCGACAGCCACCATCATGTACATATGTTGCCGCAAATTTATCCGCTGGTTGTTGCTTTTGCCCACCAGAAATCTCTTCCACTGCGTATTGACCGCAATGAAGCACAGCAGCATGAGATTGTGCTTGATAACCCGCGAAGCAGCGAGTGGTTCGATAGTGGTTTTTATGGTGAAACGTTATCCGAACAAACATTTTTGCAGTTGCTGGAAAATGCTGATCAAAAAGCAATTAATTCACTCGAGATTATGTGCCACCCCGCGTTTGTCGACAACATTCTTATGACCAGCGGCTATTGTTACCCACGCTTGACCGAGTTAGAAGTGCTGACATCGCCGGCATTAAAACAAGCCATTGAGCAGCGCGGCTATAGATTGGGATCATATTTGGATTGCTGAAATTATTAAGATAAAGTCGCCATTTGCCGATAATCATTGTACTGACTTAGCGAATGATAAGGATATGTCCGATGGGTATAAATGCGAGCTTACCAATAGCAGCAGCGGCGGGAAATGGCGGCAAGAATACTGCAAGTGCTGGAAATGATTTGGCAACTCAGATACAGAATGTAATCGCAAAAATCGCTGAGGTTACGCAAAAACTCAAAGATGGCATTGATTTGTCAAAAGAACAGCGAAAAAACATTCAAGCTCAATTAACGATGCTACAGCAGCAACTGGCTGAATTGTTACGTCGTCAGGCGCAACAAGCGCAGCAAAAGCATGATGGGAAAAGTAATGTTGTTGAGAACGCAGACCAGACAAAAGCACAAGATAGTAATATAGATATTTATATTTGATTCATTAAATATCAACAAACTAGCCGTATAAGCTAAAGTATTTTTTAGTTATTTCCATTATATCGGGTGATTCGTTAAGTGAGCATGTTTTAGAACCACGCCATGATAGATTGATACTGTCACCTTGTTCAGAAAGAAATATTTATAGAAAAACTGTTCACTTGTTGTGAACAGTCAGCCTTTTTTCAACAAAACATCTATCAGAGAGGTAAAGACTGCGCCGGAGGTAAAACCACTCTCAGTTTTGTACTCTTCGCCTTTGATATCTTTAAACCGGGCAAGAGCAGCCTCCGGTGAAACGGCTTGTAGTTCTTCAAACTGCTTTATGTAGCCTTTGTCTAAAAGTCGTTTCTGGTTTTTCCCAAAATCAGGTGCTGAGCTATCCAGTGTAAAAACCTGATCACCTTTCATGAAAAAAATGTAAGTCAGCATCGTATTCTCCTTATGGGGTGTGTTGATATTCAGAATCGCCACAGCTTTAGCATTTTCCCAAAAAAATCGTTCTGATTCATTGGGCGTTAACCCACCGTTATATATGCGGGGGCTGAGTGACACAGCTAGGTGTTGCTGCGGGTATTGCTGAAGAATACTGCATATTCACGCTTATCACAGTACGAAAGTGGAATACATAAACCTACGTTTAAAATGGTTTGTGCTTTTGCCAAGGTATTGAATGTGCCTGAGTGCTATTTTTATACAGTTGACGATAGCTTTGCCGAAGCAATTCTTCGATTATTTGATGGCGAATTAGTACCGTGGGAATACATGCCAGAAGTTAGCTGATGGGTAAGTGTTTTTACGAGAAAAATTTATATATTTCAATCATATTTATGAACTCTAAAGAAAAAGCATCTTGAGTAATGCTAAAGATTGCCGATGTGTCTTTTTAACGGTAAAAATAGATAATACCCAAGAGATTGAAAGCTGCTCGGCTCAGGGCGCAATTAACTCAGGAACGGCTTGGTGTACTTGCCGGTATTGAAGAAGCAACCGCCTATTCACGTTTGTCACACTATGAACATGGAACGCATAAACCGACCTTTGAGTTAGTGTGTGGGTTTGCTCATG
Organism: Yersinia intermedia; assembly: GCF_900635455.1. NCBI lineage: Bacteria > Pseudomonadati > Pseudomonadota > Gammaproteobacteria > Enterobacterales > Yersiniaceae > Yersinia > Yersinia intermedia. The sequence goes on from NZ_LR134116.1 coordinate 1,122,152, forward strand.
TCCTAGGTGTACCAGAGTGCTATTTCTATACTGTAGATGATGAATTTGCCGAGAAAGTGTTGGAACTATATGAGCAGTATAAAAAGGATCGCAGGGATTAAGTAGGTAAAACTACGTGGATAACTAAATTCGGTTGTGGGCAACAATTATATTCGTTGCCCAGAGTGTAAATATGCATCTCATGCCCGCTCCAGTCGTTATTCTACCAGAGCGAAAAATATTAAATCGCTACGGTTCTAATGCGCGAGTTCATTAATAATCCTACTCCGCCTGTAACCTCTCAAGGCGGGGATCTCCCGCTCTCGCCATTTCACTCTTGCCGTTTAAGGGCTTTTTCTCTGGCTAGCCTGCCCAAAAGAGCACTGCATGCATATAGTGCATGAATTTGCATGCAACGCCTCAGCATTAAAACAGCTGAAACACCGCGCTACAAGGGCTTGCAGGCTCTCTATATCGTGCATGAAAAGTGCATGATAAAGTCAGAGCGCGTAGGCGGGGGACCATTGCGCGCGCGGGGCTAGAAGCCGTTTTATAGAAAATCATAGCCTGGACACAATCCCTTCAATAATTTTTTTAAGTTGCAGTACCGCACCAACACGGAACGAATTGTTCCGACTTCCTAAGTAAACTTCTAGGGCAATATGTATTTGCATTAGGTGTTTTTTTTCATCGGATAAATAATCAGTGATATTTGAGAAGTTATAGAGGTTGTATAAGTATTTGTTGAATGAGATTATATCAAGCACTGTCCACTTTAAATTCCAAATGCCTTGAGTTAAAAATTTTGTTCCTAGTGTTTGGAAAAGCTTGTATTTTGACATGTCTCCTATGTTATCAATTCGTTCTGAATTGAATTTTGCCCAGCCTGTTTCGTTTATATCTGAAATTATTTTAGCTATTGTATTATCTTTTTCATGTTTTTCGTGTTTATTTAAGAGGTGTGAATAGATAGCAGATTCTGAATTGTCTCTGAATCTTGAGTAAGGGGCGCTGCGAGTATCACCAAAATGTAGTGATAATTCATCATGTGTAAAAGTGTCAGAGATTTTAGTGATTTCATCATCACTGAACATTATATTATCATCTAAATATCCTTCTTCTTTTAGGGTTTTATAATTGGTGACTGCTTTTAACCATTCCTGCAATGTTGGGTTTTCTTCTTTTTTAATTATAGTAAATAATAATTCAAGTATTGCTTTCTCTTCTGTCTCATAGATTTGAGGTGAGTAAGATAATGCTTTTTCTATTATGGATGGTTTGTTTTTTTTCCCGTATACAATTGATTCAATGTCAGTATATGACACCATTCCTAGGGAATATGGAAGTAGTTCGCTTGTTAAGTATCCAGTTGATGTTGCTAGTAGTTCATCTACTATCTTACCTTCAGGAGTTGCATCTTTGTTTTTTCGGAAGGAACTAGCGTATTTATTAAAGTCATTAATTTTTTTTCATAAAGATTAACTGCTATAACAGCGCAGGATATGCAAGTAATAACATTTTCCATACTTATGATTATATCATCTTCAGCATAATTGTTACGTAGTGAATAAATGGGTTTTAACTTATCAGTGATTCTATTAACAATCCTTAGGTTTTTAATTTCATATTTCATTAGGATGTTAAGGAAAATAGTAAGATGTTCAGGGGTAAGGAAGTTATTTTTTTCGCTAATTATATCATTTAGATCCTCTCTACTTGGTTCGAAAAATAAAACATCGGATATCAATTTTTCTTGATGTTCTATTTTATTTTCATGTTCATTAGTGAAATTCCCAACCAGCAAGTAATCTAACTTCCCTTCATCACTTTCTGAATAAAGATTATGACAATAACCAATAATTTCATTTAAAACACTTTGATTGGTAATTCTCTCTACATCATCTATTATAAATAGCCCTGACAGATTAGATAGGACGCTTTCCTTTACACTACTAGTCAGGGATTTGATTATTTTATCAATAATACCTGCGCTTCTGCTATTCCCAGTGGATACACTAAGGCCATTACTTGTTATTGATACAGCTCTTTCTAATTCATCCATGTTTTCAAGATAAACTATATCAATGATCCTCGATTTGAAATCAGATAGAGATTGTATGCCGAGTAAAGAGATATAATAAATGGTTTTTGAAGTATAAATTTTCGGGAAAATATTGTTTATGTAGTGTGTTTTCCCACTGCCCCATGAACCATTGATAAGAACTAAGCCGTCTCTTCTTTTTTCCAAAAGATGAATTGCCGCTATTGATATATTTGTTATTGACGAGTTCATACTTTCTCCAATGGTAAAAATATTAAGCGTAAACAGCTCTAACGTTGCTTCCCCACCATTGCATTAAGGCAATTCTGGCTTCTAGGTAAGTTGAACGATTATAAGCCTTTCTAACTTCGTTCTTATCACTATGTGCAAGTGCTGCTTCGATCACGTCTGAATTAAAACCTGCCTCATTCATGGCTGTGCTGGCGATAGAACGTAAACCATGAGCAACAAGTTTTCCACCATATCCGATACGTTTTAAGGCTGCATTCGCAGTCTGGCTGTTCATCGGTTTTCGTGGGTCATTGCGGCTGGGGAATACGTACTGACGATTGCCACTGATTGGACGCATGATTTCCAGCAGCTCTAAAGCTTGTTCTGACAAAGGAACGATATGATCACGCTTCGCCTTCATGCGCTCTGCCGGAATACACCACTGTTTATTCTCTATATCGACCTCTGTCCATGCTGTTGCTGAAGCCTCGGCAGGGCGTATCAGCGTCAGTAGCTGCCATTCAAGCAGGCAGCGAGTTGGTATCGAGAGATTGCTCATGGAAATGGTACGCATTAACTTAGGTAGTTCTTCTGGCCTTATGGTGGGCATATGCTGCTTTTTAGGCCTTTCAAACTCATTACCAATGCCTGATGCTGGGTTGGCATCAATCAAACCTACATTGACCGCATAAATCATTATCTCGTTTATACGTTGTACCAATCGCCTGACCGTCTCTAATGCCCCACGTGCTTTGATTGGTTCTAATACCTGAATTAGTGTGCGTGCTTTGAGTTCTTGAACGGGAACATTTTCGATGCTGGGTAAGATGTCTTTTTCAATAGAACGCCAAATATCTTTCGCATGAGCTGCGCTAACGTGGCTTTCTTTCAATTCGAACCATCTACGAGCTACATTTGCGAAAATACTTTCCTGAGCTATCTGGAGTTTTTCTGCCTCTTCACCAGCCCTTGCTTGGGGGTCTGTCCCTCGGACTAACATTGCTAGTTTCTCAGCGCGTATCTCTCTGGCATCTGCGAGGGATAGAGCAGGATAAGCGCCGAGGCTGATCAGAGTGCGCTTACTACTGTTAGGAAGCTGATAGCGGAAACGCCCAATTTTCTTACCAGTGGCTTTGACTAACAAAAGTAAGCCATCACCATCATGGAGAGTTAGGTCTTTGTCGATGGCGTTCGCTTTTTGTACTTCGGTGTGGGTGAGGGGGTGTGTAGTCCGTGCCATGTAAGGATCTTCCCTTAATTGGTATACGTCTATTGGTATCTATCTTAGCGTGTACCAATTCGTATACCAATAGACATTGGTTTCAGGCGGATCTCCTCGGACTACTACAGACACAAAAAAGCCCGCAAACCTAAGTGGAATGCGGGCTTTTCGTACTTCACCGGACTTATCTGGTAATAACCGGTTTAACATTTGGTGGGCTGGGGTCTCTGTAATTACACGTATAATAAATTGATTTTTATAATTATTTTGTTTTTATATTTAATTGAGGGTTCAATGAAGGGACCAAAGAAACAACATGAGCAAAGTTGTGTTGTTTTTCAGCGTTAAAATCATCGATAGCACTGATGCCGAGGAGTTGAACTCACGACAAGCATCAAAATCTATTAAGGTCAGAGATAGCATATTTAACGCTCAGTGGTAAATCTTACACCTACCCGAACATTTTTTTAGCCTGAAGCAAGCTGAATAACAGATGATAGTTCAGAATTTAAACTTAATGGAATTAACTGCATGATAAATAACAAAATATTAAATAACTTCAAATAGAGTAAAAAAATAGCACTTTTTGCAAAAATGTTTCAAAGCCCACGGCAACTGGCTTTCGTTACTCCCATCTCTAATCTGCCTAAAAATCCCTCACATCTTGATCAATTCGTGCTTTTTGAGAGTTGATCGTCATAAGCGATCTGAAGATACTACCTCCATCAAAACAACAATGGAGAAATGTATGACAGAAAGAAAAAGATTTATCCGTTTACCTGAAGTGCTGAAAAGAACGGGTCTTTGCAAAGCTTGGATCTATAAACTTATTAGTCAAGATCGTTTCCCTGAACCTATAAAGCTTGGTGAGCGTGCAATAGCATTTGTCGAGAGTGAAATAGATGAATGGATTGATCAGATGATTTATTTATCCCGAAATAAATCGGCCTGATACTTCAATATCATAAAATGAAAATATCGTTATAAAAAATACAGATAAAAACTGTATGGAATTCTTTTAACTAAAATAAGGTAATAAATATGAAGATTAAAACTTTTGAAAATACAGCAACAGAGTTTTTTTATGTGTTATCAATGAAGATTTATGTAGAGGCGGTCAGTGATACAGAAGAAAGTTATAGTTTATTTTGTGATCGAGCAATGAATATTCCATTTATGGATGCATTCTTTTCAGAAATAATAAGTCTCATAGAGAAAAACTTTAATCACTATGTCAAACGTTATGGCGCAGATGAAAAACTAGCAGATGTTGATTTCAAAGCAGTGAAAAGAGCACTGTTTGAAACTCACACAGAGGCATTAGAAATAAACGAGTGCTGATTTTCAATAAGAACATTAGTCATATATTAACGCATATCGTAAGTTAATAAAAATACCAGCAATGCTTATTTAGCCCCGAAAGGGGCTGATAGAACTACGCCATCAATTTGAACTAAATATAATGAGGTGTTAAATGAAAAATAGATTAACTGTCAAAGATTTTAAAAATAAAGATTCATTTTTCTTCTATGCAGTATCCTTAATAGCATGTCAGGAAAGTATTGATGAAACAAGCAGCTATTACAATGGTAATAGAACTGATTCATTAAGCAACGATGTTTTATTGAAACTTCTGATAAGCAATATCGTTATGTATATATTCAATAACTTTGAAAATATGGTTGAGACCTATGGATATAATGAAAACCTTGATGAGGTAGATTTAGACCAAGTCATAGAGAAGCTCGGTGTTATCTTGAAAGAAAAAATAAGTGAAGGGTTAGTCTAACCATTATGATTGATATCTGGCCTCTAACGAGGCCGGGATAGATAATCTACGGTTTCTCTTAGTGTTGTATTATATATTACTTTAGCTTTTTTCTTCCTTGACTCTAATCTCTTCAATAAACTTGGCTCTATCACCATTAAAAAGAACTGCAGGGTTAATGTAATAGATATATTTTGATTTACTTGGTGCGATGATCTTTTTATCAATAAGTTCTTTGATGCCCCTATAGTAAACAGGGTTAGATAAATTAAAGTCACATTGAGCTGCAATGTCTTTTGCTTTTTCAAAGTTCATATAGACTTCATCTTTACCAATGACGTCAGATATCACGAACATAAAAATATAAAAAAGCTTGTTGCCGGTAAGGGTTAGATCAAATAAAACCCGGACTCGTGATATGAATATTTTTACGAACTTAGCTTTATCCACTTCTTGTATCGAGTGGATGACTTTTTCATATTTATCACCTTCGGGTGTTTGAAACTTCTCTCCACGCGCCACAGTTCTTTTTCGGCCTCTGGTTTCTATTTCAATATCATCTTCGAAAATAAATGGGTTTTGGTTAAATGTTTTTCCAGCCATAAATACTCCTTTTTATTATTATGTTTTAATCTATATAATATTTTTAATAGAAATGTCAAATATAGTTTGAAGTTTTATCTTCATTTTTATAGGAGTAATGAAGTAAATACCATCAATAATGAAGTAATCACCATCAATCACGAAGAAAAATCTACAATCGTGAAGAAAGATCTACAATAACGAAGAAAATAGACTTCTAACTTATTGTTACTAAATAAGTTATTTCCCCTTAAGAAGTATAAGAAATATAAGAACTAAGAGGATTGGGCGTTCGCCCTAGATTTTTATAATAGATGACGGGCTTTTCTTTTTATTTATCGAGTGCCGAATAAAATGGCACCTAATGACGTTCTGTTAATTTGTTTTTCCGTGTCATTGTATTAGCGGCTACGCCGCGATTTTTTATGGATAAATCCATCATTATCGGAGGCAAGCTCCTCACAGCAGAGTGATTGTGAATGACAATCACAAAGCGCTGCTATCAATTGATATTTTTCCGATATATGGGATTAAGAGTAATACTTTATCGATAATGATACTATTTATTCACTGTTGTTTCATTTACCTTCATATTTAGCATTGAAATAGATGCAAACTACTTCACCGAGTGAAGAAAACAATTTTGATATCATCGTTGGGGCGTAGCCGTGCGACAGCACCATGAGCTTTAGCTCATAAGATAAAGATGTTTTCAAAAAAGGTCTCAATAATTTTTTACTAAAACGAAGAGAACAATTATATCAGGAAATTTTTTTCTAAAACTTGGTGTTAAATTTAAAGATAAAAATATCAATTAATATAAATCATTTAATGCATTTGGTTTGCAGTGCTTTTGTAATATTTTATATTGATGAAACATATTAAATACTTAGATAAAACTCAGATTTGAGGAGGAAATAATTGAAACATCTCTTGGCTTAATAAGGCCAGTCTGATGCTGGCCTTTCTCGTTATTAAGTCACTATATAAGTCATGATCTTTAAGTTGTTAAGACTTTCCCTGATATTGTATGAATAACTACATATTGTCAGATGACTTTTTCATCTGTTTTACTCAAATAGCCATTAAATCGCTCTCTGAGTTTCAGCTCACTCTACTCATCCACTCTCAATATAGCAAGAAAATGATCGATTAAAACGATCTATAAATCAATATCGATAGCTTTTAACGATTGATATGCTCTAATCGATCGGTTTTTTAATTGATTATAACGATCGATAATGTATTTGTGATAGGTTAAACCTATCATAAGTTTGATTTTGATCGTTACAAACGATATGACGAAAAACAAAAATAATTTAATCCTATCAATTGGTTAAAAAGTTGGTTTGTTCCTTCGTATCAATCGATGCCTCGTATAGAGCCATCTTATTGGTGCCGGAACGGCCTTTATCCTCTCAAACTGACTTCTTTCGAGGGTGTGTATGAGTAAAAGCATTGCGCTATCGCTGGCACTGACGGTTATAGCTTTATCAGGGTGCCAGCAACTTAATGAAGGCGTGAATAAGGTCAATGGGGCGATTAATACCTCGTTATCCTCATTGAACGGAACAGTAGATAACGCATTAGGTCTTTCCACAGCAAAACAAGGTACCGGCCCGGCATCCTCAGTTTCTGGCCTCGGTCCTGTTTGTAAAGACTATGAAGAAAACGCCATGGCGGCAGAGAAGAAATGGACAGGCAAACGGATCTCAATTGCTAATGCGATTGTTCTTGAAGTTACTAAAGGTAGAAGTGCCAGCGATATGATGACAGGTATGGAAAAAGCAGCTCATGCGAACTACTACCTTCTGTTTAAAACCTCTGATACCAACTACTGCGGCGGTATGGTCTGGATCAATTATTACTCCGGCCTTGATGATGCTGTTCTTACCTATAAGAAAGGCCAGAAAGTCAGCATCACCGGAACGGTAAGCAATTTCGAAGTCCGGGGATTCACTACCGTCAACAACGCGGATATGCCAGTTCGTCTGGTTGTATTGAGCAATGGCACCATCAATCATTAAAAGGGATAAAAACGATGCGTAAATTATTAGTTGCTGCTGGGCTTACTGTGCTGTTATCCGGTTGCGGTGAAAAGGGCGATTTTGAAAAAGCGATCAATGCAAGGCTCTCAACATCAGAACTTTGTTACTCACTGAAGGACAATGACTTTGCTTTTAACAAAGGTTTCCCTGTGAAAGTTAATAACGGGTATCGTTCTTCTGGATACAACGTCAGTGATGAAATCTTGAATGGGTTAGCTGAACAGGGTCTGCTCACTGTTTCACAGGAGCCTAATGGCTTTGGTAGCATGACTGTTTTAGACGTCACAGACAAAGGCCAAGAGATTGATTTTTGGAACCGTGAGAAGGGGGCTTGCGTTGGACATCGTGCGGTTGCTGAGATCAAAAGCTGGACTGAACCAAGTGAAGGTAATGGCGTTAAAATGACGCAAGTGACCTTTACATGGAAACTAGCAGGTGTTCCAAGTTGGGTAGATAAGAATGCTTTCTCTGGTGTGAAGGGTATGGATGAACCCGTAGAAACGAAAATTGTTCTGGTTAAGACCAATGATGGCTGGAAAGCTAACTAAGAAGCTATTGTATAAAACAAAATCATCCGATCCCCTTTCTGTCTGAAAAAGTTAGAAGGGGATTCATGTCTGTACAAGCTGTAAGCTTCAGTTCAGTGTTGAATCTACTCACAAGGGTATGTTTTGAATATTATATGCCTACATATGATTCTGTTAGTCGTAGTTGGTATGTTGTTAAATATTGCTGGAAAGGATATTTTCTCTGCAAATATTTTTAGGCGTAAATTTAATTTTTATAGAAAATACCATTCGTTAGATTTTGGATAGAGAATAGTATTTTCTTGTTGATGGTAAAATTACCGAGTGCTGATAATATTCGTATTTGGTATGTTATTGTATATATCTAAAAATAACTTTCCAAGTAAGTACCTCTTATATTCTTTTTTGTCAAATCTTAATATATTACTTTCTGAGCTATTCCTGAAATACGATAATCCAGTAGACAATGCATGCTCTAAGTTTAATTTTGCTGTAGCAAATTCTATTGCTTCAACTGTCAGTTCTTGATATCTTTCATTTATCAAAAAAGTATCAACAGAGTTTTTGATTGAAGGTTTTTTTGAATCGAAAGATATATTTATTTTTATATTTTCTGGAGATGAAATCATTCCATCTATTAATGTTAAAATTCCATCTTCATGTGTTAGGACGAAATTTATAGCTTCATCATCCCATAGTGGGTTTAAATGTTCATTTGCGAAAAAATCAATTTTACCTTTAAGGCTCGAATTACATGCGCTACAACTTGGGATTAAATTATTAATAACTAATGCAAGGTGAGGGTAATCATCCTTACTATAAAAATGATCTAATGTAGGTCTAAAGCCTCTATTCTTTTTTTGTATGGAAAATGCATATGCTTGATTGCAATATGGGCATGTTCTGGTTATTGATTTATTACATAATGAATAAGCATTCCATGTTCCAGATTTCCTAACAAATTTGTTGTAATTAAAGACAGACTTTATTTCTTTATCGAATTGCTTAGATATATTAGGTGTTATTAACAATCTGCTTTTGTATGCTTTATATATTCTGATACTCTCCAAAATATCAACTTTACCTGCTAGTATTAATAAATGATGTACCTCTGCAATGAAATTTTTAGCTTCGTCCCATCCAGTGGAACGGCGAATTGTTGAATTTAGATAATCACATATTAAATCATTTAAATAATCTGAATGTAATTTCATTGCATTTTGCCAGTTGTTTTTAATTGAAATTATCATACATAAACTCCTTCAATCCTTATACTGTAGAACTAACCGTTCAATTTCATTTTTTATTAAAGGGTTGTCTATATTTTCTATAAGGTAATGATCTTCTTCAGTCAAGTTATTATAAGGTATTTTATTAAAGATTTTTTCAATTTTATCTGTTGCAAACTCTCCAATGGTTTTAGTTCCGAAGGATTCATTTAGTAAAATATAAAGAGGGGATGCAAAACCACTCAAGGCGTTATTTTCAACTGATAGCCTGCTTATAAAATCTTTGGGGACATCTGTCGCTAATAGTGGAGAGTGCGTGGCTAAAATAAGTTGTAAATGTTTTATCCCTAGAGATACTTTCAGTTTTCCTAGCATTTTGTTCAAACTAGAAATATATTTTCTTTGCCAATCCATGTGCAAAAAAGCATCCCCTTCATCTATCAACAATAGTATTGATGTAATACCTCTCTCTGAAAGTTTGGTAATAGAATCAGATATGGCACCAATTTGAGCTAAAATAGCTGTCTGTCCAGAACTCATTTCAGAAAACTCAATTTTAAATATATCATTTAAATTGTATTTTGTTAAAATTTCCTTACCCTCATAAGGTTTTATTTCAAATTCAAGTTTTAAAAGTACCTCATTAAATCGTGAATTCCTAGTTATATTATAATCTGCTACCTCATGTTTTAAAAAATAAAATAAGCTATCAATTTTATTTTCACATTCAAATTGTAATTTGTTTTCTCTGTACTTTCTGTTTAAACGAATATTTAACCCTAAGTATCTGTTTAATAGTGAAACAACTACATTATTATTGAACTGCTTCTTTGTGCTTGCCCAATCTATTATGCTGAATATTGAAAAAAGCTTATCCTCACCTATATCGCTATGTACCGTATCGATTAAATGTGCAGAACAACTTTCCATGATATGATCAATTTCAGTTTGAATATTTTTATTGTTATTGTATACTCCGGTGTTGTCATTATTAGAATTGTAGTTATTGCTATCTATTTCTTCTCGTAGCGACAATATATTAGCTAGCCCGTGATTTAACAGTATGCTATCTTTATTAAGATCTTTATTGTCTAAGGCTATATTAAGTATCAATCTTGCAATTTTGCTAATATTAGTTGTTCGCATTGCGACAACTTTTGGAGAAATCCCAAAGTCAGATATTAAATCTTCATACCCTATAAGATCAAATACCGTGTTTCTTCCACTTGGTGCTGGAGATGCATTAATAAACCTATTATTTCTAATATCTAATTTCGGTCTAAATGGTAGAGGAGTAAAGTATATAACACCCCAGTTTTTAATTTCAGAATTATCTATTCTCTCGCCACGGGAGTTCCATATATTGCATTCACTTATTAATTGCATGTTGTTTTTAGGGAAAAAATGACTAATTATACTGCATAAGCATTTTGTCTTGCCCGAACCATTTATACCTATAAGCAAAGATAATGAATCCATAGAGTAGATGTTAATGTCGCCTACACTAGAGTTTCTTAGTTTTATATCGGTGCCATTTGCTGTGATTGAACTAATCATGATAGCCTTATATATTTAATTTGATAATTAACAAAAAATATCACGTCTCTTATCTATGTTGCAATTCATATTTACTTGTAATTTTATGGTCGAAAATTTTGGTTATCCATTTTTATACTTGAAGGTTTAATTTGATTATCTTGAGAAGGGAAATCCAAATTGTTAGCGGCGTTATATTGTTTTTCTTTAGGATGGCTTGGAAAACTCCTGATCTTATCAGGGGTAGGTCGATAGTCATTGCTGTTAAACCTGACACGTTTTTCATGCTCAGAGCGTGAAACATAGATCCCCTGAACCTCATCAAAGACATAGTTTTCAGCAATACGTTTATCATGTTCAGCATCCACGGAAACAGGGGCAGGTTTCTTCTTAGCCCAGATAAATCTTCCCTTGAAGAATTCAGCTACCAGCAAGGTAAAGCGCTTAAAGATACCTTTCTTCTTAGGTTTAACCTGTTTCTTCTTAGATTTAACAGGAGCGCGTTTAATTGCTCCGGGTGTTGAAGAGGACAAGGTTTTCAGTTTAGTGCGTGTATGAGGCGTAGGAGCAACCAGAACAGGTTTTTGCTCTTCTGATGCTGACTGTGAACCTGCATCAGTTAATATAATTTCCACAGGCTCAGGCATATGTGAAACAGTGAAACTGTTTAGGTCTACTACTATCTGCAGATCTAAATCTTTAAACGTATTGTATGTTGCTGCAGCTTCTTGCTTCATCTCATCACGAACAGCCTGTTCAGCAGCACGTTGTTGTTGAGCTGTTTGACTGTTCCATTTAGCACGAGGTATACGTTGCATAGCTGGACGACTGGTTAATGCTGCTTTAGCAATCCATAATGCTTTTTCTTCAACGTCAAATGTGATAGTGGCATTCTCAAGAGCTTCATCATGCTGGATCTCAATAGAACGGTGGTCAATACGTGCATCACTGCCAGCGGCAGCCAGATAGCTATTAGTAAATGTTGCCCATGATTCACGCCACTTGATCACGTTTTTCTTGTCATTCCAGCTTCTGTCTTTTTTACCAAAGCCTTCAGCAGTGATCGGTTTTAATGTCAGCATCACATGTGCATGGGGGTTTTGGCTATCAAGATCATGAAAAGCGATATCAGCAATCATGCCTTTATCGACAAAGTTCTTCTGACAGTAATCTAAAACCAGTTTTATCTTATCTTCATTGTTAATTTCAGTGGGAATAGCGACATCAAAATAGCGAGCTGTTTGACCATTGCTCTGACGCTCATCCTCTTCGACTTTATTCCATAAGGCTGTTGAGCTTTCGATAATATGAGAAGGAGCAGAAGCAGGGGCTAATATCTGATGATGGAATAAATCAGAACGGTGGCTAAAATCGTAGGTATTGCCAGTGCGATCATCTGTGATTCTGCAACGTGTATGGTAGGCAGCTTTCCTACAGGAAGACATACCCTCCGAGCGTTTCACAATTTTAAACTCCAGATGAAATATTGCCATATAATAAAAGACCTTAATATAATAAAAACTATCAACTAAACATCAACGCTCACCATGCTGGTTTTAGTTTTTCGCAAGAAAAACTCAGAGGTTGACGTTGAACTTTATTTTGCTTTTAGCCTGCGGCAGCAACCGTCGGTAGACCCCACACGCTGCGTAGCAGTGTATAAGTGGGCATTGCTTTATTTTTATATCTCCTAAAGGAGCTAAAAATAACGACAATGTTTTAAGTTTCTCTATATTATTAATAATAACGCTAGTTTTACAGACTGTGAAATTAACGGGGCTAGAATCGGATGGATGGCTGAGGTTGCATAGTTGTATTGAATATATTGGTTTTAGAGAGCGCCCGTAAGGGCAAAAAGAGTTTTTCGCTCCCGCCGTAAGGCGGGAAAGCTGAATTAAGATAGAATAGTGAAAATAAAAATTACTTTTACGTGTTGCACATTTCACAGGTTAAGAACTGAAATCAGAATCAAAAGAAAACAGGTGAAATTGCTTTCATTGATTTGATAAAATAAGTAACGCGGAGAGTATTAAATATTTTGAGTTAGTGATTGCACTCACTTGTGTTGCACAATTTTACTTTGAGCTTACTAGTATCTTATTTTTAAAACCAAAACACCATTTTTTGGATGAATCCCATCGTTGACAGGGCAAGCCTGTTCAGCAACTGATTGTCTGGAACAATCATCTCGCGCTGCGTAGTTTAATTTGAAATGAACAGCATTCAACTTTCTGCCTATGGTTTGACCTTTCCCTTTTTTAATTGTATTTCATGTTTTTAACAAATTAAAGGGAAAGTAATTATGAATGTGGATGATAAAAACAGAGAGCCAAGAATAGAAAAAAAATTAAACAAAAAATAGCTTCGGCACAGATGCATCTGAATCGACTTAAGTGCAAAGAAAAATCTCTGACCAAGAGTGCTGAAACACGTCTGAAGATTATTTTAGGGGCAGAAGTGGCTAAAGCTATTGGCTGTAAAGTAGAAGATGTCGATAAGGAGTTTGTATTGGGAATGTTATTACAGGCTTCGAATATTAATGTGGAGGCTAAAGCAAGAATTAAGTTGCGAGGAAAAAGATTTCTTGAGGATATGGTGGGAAGGCAGGAATAATATACTCATAAAAGCGATGTGGGATAAATATTTTTTGATCCTACAGATTTTTATGGGAGATTAAATTTATCCAGAGTAAGCGATTATGATAATCATTTATTTAAATAGTTAAATATATTTGACAATCGATGTTTAATATTATATTTAATAAGTGTTCCTTGCGAATATTCACTTCAACGAAGTGTCTGATTGCCCCATATATGGGGAGTGGTTTACAGTCCAATGGGCTGATTGAGTTGCCCCAAGTATGGGGATATGTACTCTACCCAACGGGTAGTTCCCTTCAAGGGAAAAGAAAAAGCCGAAAGGCTCTTTTCTTATTGTAGTATTTATATTTTATGATTTATCTGGTGACCGTGCTTTTATAATTGGCGATAATTACACTTCTGGAGTGTAGACAGTTATTATAGTTTTCCACTTGTAGCGTCATAGTCTTATGATCGGGGAAGAATTGAACTACTCGATCAGATCTAAAAACACGTGGAGAAAGTGGATTTTTTGCATAGGGATTGTGAAATATCATCAAACCGTCCAGAATGTTTTCATTATATTCTGAGGGCTTACATATTATACCCTTCGGTTTACCTTCTGGTGGAACTGCCCAAACTGAGCTGATTTGACCATTTGGATTGTTTTTATTCGCTAATGCAACAACCTTACCCCAAGTTGCGTTGCAATTAAAAATGATGGCACTAATATTCTCGTACTGCTCATCACAAAAAAATCCGAGCGGCACTTCCGCGCCATTATCTTTGATAATATAATCTAAATGTTGATTTGGAGGTCCTTCAGGATATAACTCTGGATTATCTAAATAAACATCTTCATTTACGTAATCACTATATAGCACAGCTCTGATTGCACGATCATACTGCAAGTTAAAAAATGGCTGTTCAAATGGTGCTACGGCTAAAACAAATGCTTTACCTTTAACATGACTCAATTTCGAATAGAGGCTATTATATTTCTTGTCTTTTTGTGTTATAGCACTACTGAGTCTTATAATAGCTTCTCGGTTCAACTCACCAAACCGTTTTAACTTTATCATCTCTTCTGGTGTGTATTTTTTCTCCCACTCAGGTGTTTTATCTTTTGCCGCATTTGCTGTTGTAGCCTCAATAATTATTTGAGCATCAGGGATATAAAAATCAGGTGAGGAAAAAGTAAAGTCGACATTTAAATTATAATGCTTTATAGCTGCATGTATATATACTTCCCAAAAGGTTGAGTTGAATGATGTTTGAAATTCTTTTACTATTTTGTTATCTCGGTCAACAAATCCTTCAGCCCATTGATTAAAAAGCGCTTGAGACATCTTATCATTTTTTAATAATACTCTTTTAAAATTCTCATGGAATTTATCTTCGTTTACTACAGGTGAGAAAAAATCCATAAAAGGTCCTTGTAATTATATTAGTTAGGGTTGCAATCGAGATAGACTATTTTCTCTTTTGCCCATAGCTCTTGTGTATTTTTCACGCCATTAAACTGAAGTATTGCAGAAGGGTATCCAAATGTATTTTTTACAGTTTCTTTTAGTTTTTCGTCAACAACTCCAACATTCAATGGGCATCCATAACCCTTCATTCTTTCATTTGCCTGATTCATTAATGAAATGTCAGAGTTTTTATCTATTATCCCATGATGTCGAAGGGTATTGTATCCTGTGAAAGTTAATATTGAGATTGCAAATAAGATAGAAAAAATCACTCCGAAAGTTAATGGTGGGTATTTTCGACAAAACCCAACAAACTCTCTCGATTTACTTAGCTCTTGGTTGTCAATTATTATTTGTGGTTTTTTGAAAGAAGATATGAAATCTAAGGATGGAAAGAATGTTATTCTCAGAGATTCTTTGGGATCTAATTTTTGAAATGTGAGTTCATATGTTTTTGGGTCGTAACTGTATTTTATAATACGGTGTGTTTTATTTGTTCTCACTATTGGGGCATAGGATAAAGGTGCCGTAAGATTAATCCTTATATTATCTAATACTCTTCCAGATAGATTTTCCACCCATACTTGAGAGGTGAAAAATCCTTCTATTTCTGCTTTATCATGTAATTCGGGCGGCAACAAACTTGGCATCGGTGCTTCGTATTGAATGTTTACTGCCTCTGGGGCATCTTTGCTTAACGAGTAAAGGAATGTGAAAAAAGAGAGAGGGTTTATCAATGTTGAAAATCCTATTCTATTGATTAACTTTATGTAGATACTTCTGTCAGTATCTCATCCCTCTAAGAAGAATCAACCATTCTTGGTTGCAATCGCTATATTTTTTTAGCAAATTAAAACGACCTGACCATACTATTGCTGTTAGCATCAAGGAAATCAGCCCACCACTGGAGCATCAAGCGGCGCTTTGTTGGTATATGCTGCACGGACGCTGTTGCTTTCCTTGTGGCTCATCTGAAGCTCAACAGCATCTTCTGACCATAAACCTGACTCAATTAAGGCAATACAAGCCTTAGAGCGGAAACCATGATCACAAACTTCTCTTTTGGTGTCATAGCCCATTAACTAAACGCGTTGTTGATGGTGTTTTCACTCATCATTAACGGCTCTCAGAGCACAATGCATTGATTTTGTTGTTACAGATTTGGACATTTATTGCTCATACAATATAATGATGAGTCATACATCAATGCAACACGCTTAGGCCATATTTGCCAGCTGATAAGCAAACGCATGTTCAATATCTCCATGCGGGTAGTGGCCGCTTCGCCAGCCCAATTACGAAAGTTGTTCTTTTAGCGGGGCAGGGAGCACAAAGTTATTGTTCTTAAAGCGTGGTAAATCCTTTAACAAGACAACAGCAGTATCAGACAGGGAAACTTTATCTCTTGTAAGGCACCACTGTGTCCTAGAAGACATTCTTTGAGCTGTTGTTGTAACGATTTTTTGCCTTCTTAGCGATATCTTAGGTTAGAATTGGTATATGTTGATAGTAGGCGTTAAGTATTCTTGAGAAATATGGAGTTAGCTGTTAACTAAATGTTTTAATGTGTGATTATTATTTGCCAAGGCAATATTAGTATTTTAGTTTTTATAAAGTAGGTGTTTAAATGAAAATACAAAAAATTGATATAAAAGATATTGGTGGTATAAAAAGAGCTATTATAGACTTTGATGAATACATGAATATTATTTGTGGTCCAAATGGAATAGGGAAAACTACAATTTTAGACTCTGTGGCACATAGCTTTATTTCTACAAACAGCAATGTCCTCAAAAGACATGCCCAATCTACTAATGGTCAGATAAATATTGTTTTAAATGATTGCGATAGCATCAAAGAAAGCAATATTTCTTTTGAGAAATTTGATCCTGAGGATCACTCTTATATTAATGGATTGGGTCAAGCAGGAAGGAAAGTAATTTATTTGAATATCTCTAGGATGTTCAAGTATGTATCTTTATCTAATATTTCTAAAGATGAGGAAAGACAAGAACATAGCATATATTCACTTTTGACAAATGGGATTTCGGTTGCGGATATGAAAAATTGGTTCGCAAAACGCTGTCTTTTCGTTAATACTCCAGATGCTTTGAGTGATAATAACAAAATTAATTTGGAGTTGGCAAAAAAATGTTTTTCATTGCTCAATGTTGAATATAGTTTTTCTCGTGTGGATGCGAAAAAATTCGATGTCTTCGTATGTACTCCAAATGGAGAAATTTGGTACGAATATCTATCCTCAGGATTTAAATCATGTCTGAGTATTTTATTCGGCATTATCAAAGAGATTGAGCTGAGAATGTCAGATGATGATTGTTTAGCGCAAGATTTTGATGGCATTGTGTTAATCGATGAATTAGAAATGCATCTTCATCCTGAATGGCAATCCAAAATTGTTTCTGTTTTGCGAAATACATTCCCTGCAACACAATTCATAGTTACTACTCATAGTCCTCATGTTATACAAAATGCAGAGCCTAATCAAATAATTGCATTAGGGACCGATAGTAATGGATTTACTTATGTCAGAGAACTTCCAAGTAATGAATTTGGTTATACTGGATGGACATTAGACGAGGTTCTTAAAGATGTAATGGGAATGGAAGATACCAGAAGCCAGAAATTAAAAAATATGCTTGCTGAATTTGACAAAGCCATTGATGAAGAAAATAAAATTGAAGCAGAAAGTATTTATAGAGAATTAGATATGGCACTTCATCCATCAAATGTACTTAGAAAAATGCTTAGCATTGACCTTTCCTCAATAAGCGAGGAGGTTGAAAAGTAAATGATTAAGCTGGAAAGAAACTTTACACCTCTATTCTTTTCTCCGCAGAATGTTAGTCGTTTAACTGAAAGATTTAAGAATAATGGTTCACATGTATGGCATCATGATGATGTAAAAAATTCGTTGATGGAAATAAGTGATAAAAAATGTGCGTATTGTGAGGTAAAACTTGGTGAAAAAAGTACTTACCATGAGGTAGAGCATTTTAAGGATAAGAATGATTACCCCGATGATGTAATAGAGTGGAATAATCTATTACCCTCATGTCGTCATTGTAATAGTTCGAAAGGGACTCATGATGTTGTCCATGAACCAATAATTAATCCTTTCAATGATATCCCAGCAGAATATTTTTATATTAAAAATTTTAGAGTAAAAGGAAAAAATGGAATTGGCACTTTGACTATAGATGTTTTAAATCTTAATGATAGAGAACATTTAGTAAAACCACGGTGTGAAACAGGAACTATAATTTCGGAAAAACTAGAGGATTCTGTGGTTTTATTTGAGGAGTATATTTCAAATCCAACAAATCAGAAGAAGAGAAAATTAATCGGTACTGTTAGAGGTATACTGAATGAATGTCAAAAAAGTGCAATATTTTCGGCAGTATCGGCGACAATATTACATACAAGTGAAGACTATCTAATTATACGAGATATTATGAAGGCTAATAATTTATGGGATGAAGATATGGAGCAACTTCATCTCATGTCAAGAAGTATAAAATTACCGACTAAAGCCTAATATAGCTGATGCCGTTTACTCACATATACGGCATTAGTTTCTACATGTTATTTACATACTTCGATTATCCGTTTCTGACTAAGAAAGTATCAACCTGTCACGACAATCAACACCACTCAGTAAGGCACGTAAGCAGCGCGAATATTGGCTAAAAATACCCCGTCCAATCATCTATCAGCTCCACACGTTTAGGTCATAACGTCCCACGTAGATATGCCGCTGCCACCTTATCTGCCAGTTGGTACGCCAACGCATGTTCAATGACTTCATGTTGATGGTCCGTTGTTTCGCCAGCCCAAAAGCAAAATGTCAGACAGCAGAACCCAGTGTTTTATTCAAGCTTTTCTGGGGCGTGTAAAAACCGCTTACTTAATTAATACAAAATATATTAAGGTCTGTAAAACGAAGTAAGAATAAAACGCCGAATTCAGCGGCGCTATCTTGATTAAAGGTCGAAGTATTCCGCGATATTACATAGTTGGGTTTTAGGTAGTGTCCGAAGGACAATGGTAGTGTTAATTTATCCCACCGTAAGGCGGTAAAACACTAAAATAGAAAAGTAAGCATGTTGTTAGATGCTTTTCCCTGTTGCACAATTCACAGGTTAGGATGGGAAATAAGAATTTAAATTTAACATGTGAAATGAAAAACTCTAACGAAAAAATTAAGTAACGAGGTGAGTATTAAATAAAATTATTAGTGGTTGTTATTTTCTATGGTTTTTCTATTTATCTTTTAATCATTTGTTACGTGTTTGTTTTTTTGTGGCATTACAATGTGGCAATAAATTTATGCACTATATAACAGTAGCATAACTCGGTTTTTTACAAGGATTTAAGAATATCAAGTTGAAAAGAGATGGTATGGTTGGATAAAATTCAGAGACTTATGTTGTGCATGGATATCTATTATGACTATAGCCAAAGATAGTGCAAATGATGAAATTATTCACGGAAATGATCTTAGGAAAGGTTGCGGTATTCACGATTTCAAAAATAGTAAAGATCATTCTTCTAATGATAAAAGAAAAGAAAAGAAAAGAAAACTCTCCTCCTGCGCTAGTGATTTCCTTGTTGAAACTTAATGTTCCTGAAAGAAATAAAAGGGATGGGCATTATAGTAAACATGTTAAATTACCAAATGAAGATAAATATACTAATGAACATCCTGTGTCAACCTCAAGTATCAAACCCATAGTTGACTATTACATCAATAACACCACTCACGATGAGTATATTTCAATGCCGCCTTATGAAAAAAGAACTTATGAAAAAAGAACTTATGCAAAAACATTTCAATTAATTATATATAAGAATGGAATTCGCTATATAAAGCCTGCAATTTATTTTGGAAGTATTCAATCGAATACTATTGTTGATCGAAATTCTGATAAATATGTTTTGACTTTTTTGTCTAGAGATAAGCAGATAAATAAACCCTTCAGATTAGAAATTGATGTCTCTAAATGGAATGATAGTCAAAAGGATGTTTTTTATAATGAACATCTGGCGTCATTAATTTTCCGGTTGATTAATCTAAGTGCATTTGTGTCTCCCAAAAGCACTTGGATTATTTACTAGTTAATTAAATGTACACTTAAAAATATCGCTCCTTGTATTGATAATTATCCAAAATATGGTAAAGGATAATGAACAACAAATACAAGGAGGTTTAATGTATAAAAATAATGATGAAGCTATCGATTGGGAAGCCAAGCGACTTCTTGATGATGGGATTTATACCGATACAGAACAAGCCTATTTAGAAGCAGAGAAAATAGTAATTAATATACGGGAACAAGCAAAGCAGCGCCAGATAAAGCAACAATTCAAATTGAAGATTAAATCAATCAAGAAAAAAATTGGTAATGGTTATGATTATGTGGATGTCCCTTATGCCAACAAGAAAAAACATTGGGGAGATAAATCATGACAACAAAAACCATCAAACAGCAAATTGCTTCAGCACAGGAACGCCTATACTTCTTGGAAGCTAAAAAGAAACAACAAACAAAAAAAGAGAATACTCGTCAGAAAATTATTTTCGGTGCAGAGGTTGCCAAAGTCTTAGGATGTGATATTGGTTATGTAGATAAAGAGTTAGTCTTTGGGGTTCTGCTCGATATCCAAAATCTTCATGAGAGTGATATCGAAAAATACAGACATAATGGTAAAACCTACATTAATACCTTTATCATTAAATAATTATTTCACGTCCGAACGGTGAACCGGTTTAAAACTTGTTTTTAAGCCGGTGAGCTGTTGAGCAAGCCCAGTAAGGCGCGGTAGCCTATTTCTTTATTCCGCTATGTTAAAAATATTCTTCGTTCATCTTGACCTCTTTTTTATTTTTGTTAATTAATGATTACGTGAAAATAAAAAAGGACGCGAAAATGATTAAACAATATAAAAAAGGATTTTCCTTATTAGAGTTGGTATTGGTTTTAGGGGTTGGCACTGCAATGGCTTTTATTAAATTTCAAGATATGAAAAATGAGCAAGATGTTGCTATAGCTAATACGGTAGGAGCGCAGATAAAGCAAGTCGGTGAAGCGGTTAATCGCTATATCAGTATTCGATATGACAAGCTTTCAACCCTGACAAGCAGTACCAGTCAATCCAATGATCCGGGGCCAAGAATTTGTTCATCCAATGGCTGTGAAATCACGTATCAGACATTAATTACTGAAGGACTATTGCCTGTCAGTTATACCGGGATAAATGCCAATAAATCTTTATATAAGGTTTTATTGAAACGTTCAGGTATAGCTCCTAACTATGTGATCAATGGCCTTGTGATGACAACGGCAATATGGAATGAAGGAGGGAAAGTTCGCTATGACCTCCTTGGTAAAGCGATGCAATCGGCAGGAATAGACAGCGGAATGACCCGCTCACCCACTGTAGCTTCTGGTTATGGTGGTCAATGGAATGAAAAAGCATCTGACTACAGCAATATCACTTCAGAAGGTTTATTGGCCTATCGTGTAGGCTATGACTCATCAATGTATTCGGTTTATCTGCGCCGTGATGGCACATTGCCAATGACGGGAGATCTGAATATGGGCGGCAAAAATATTAATAACGCCAAAGATATTACTGCTGCAGGCACTGTGAGGGCGGAGATATTAAAATCGACAGGATCAACCAATGTAGGCGATGCCTTAACCGTTATAGGGAATTCGACTTTGACTGGCGCTGTAGAAGCAAAGTCTACCTTATCGGTCAGTGGTGCTTCAACCTATGGAGGTGTTGTTCAGGTTAATAATGTGATTAACGCAACCGGTAATATCAATACGACTTCGGATATTAACAGTAAGCGTGTTTATTCTGGTTATATTCAGTCGACAGGGCGTATCACATCAGATGAGTATGTTCAGATAAATGGGATTGCTGTATCTGGTGCAGCCTGTTCACCTAATGGGCTTATTGGGCGATCAAGTGTAGGGGATATGCTGTCTTGTCAATCCGGTGTTTGGGGTTCAGGTGGAAAGGTCGAAGTTATTTACGGGAGTAATCCTGTATGTTCAGCTAATAAAATCCCTGTAGCACGCTACTGGACGCAACCGGGAGGTTCTAACTATGGCAATTATTGCACCTTACAAACTGGCTGGGCTGGAGTCACGACACCTTCCTGCGAATCGTGTGCAAACTGGGAAAAATGCCATATGGTTTATTCTGCATCATGGTCGGCAACGGCGTGTAGTTAGTAAATATAGCTTTTGTTCTGCTAAAGAGAGCCAAGCTATTGTTAATTTATAGGAAGTAATGGATGAAGATGATAAAGCATATATCGATGGGCAGAAAAAAATTTAAGTAGCATCAGTACAGATGTGCCTAAATAGTTTTAAAATTAAAAGAGATATCATTATTCAAGCTAATAGAAATGCGTTAGAAGATCATTTTAAGAGTTGAGGGTGTAAAGTGTTAAACTGCGACATCCATAACGTTGATAAATTACTTATGTTAGGTTGATTCTCAGAAGTACTTGATATTGTCATTAATTCTGATAGTTATAATTAAAAACAATGTGATGTTGAGAGTTTTATTTTAACATTTATTTTATTTTATTTTATTTTATTTTATTTTATTTTATTTTATTTTATTTTATTTTTTCAAATATCATAATGTTATTCAAATGATATTTTTAATAATATATTTAACAAGAGAAAAAATAATACTATATTTTATAATGGTTGTTTAAAGTGTTAATTTTAATAAAGTGTCTGAGTGCTCCATATACGGAGGATCTATTACCCCCTTTGGATAGTTCTCTTTACGAGATTGAAAAGAGCCGAATGGTCCTTTTTGACTCTGTTTAAATGATTCTAAAATTTCCTTTCACTTTGAGTTTTGGCGTTTTTTGTGAATTTTGCGCAATTTTTATTTTTTATTTTTATAGTAAAATCAATAATATATGATTTTTTTTCTTTTGTGTGTAACTTTTGTTGTGCACACAAGGTGTTTTGATTATCATGTATAAAAGATCAGGCAAAGATATGCTAAGTATGAGAGTGAGAAAATGACAATCATTACACAAGAAATTAAAAGTGAAAAAATACATTTGCGTATTACACCATCTCAGAAAAAAAATTGGAAAATTTTAGCAGAGCAACAAGGCATAAGTTTGGCTGCATGGATTGAAAATAAAATATCTATGGCGCTGGCATCGAATAGCGATTTTTTTCAAAAAGAAAAGTATAAGCTAATTTCTCTTTTCTCAGGCTGTGGTGGTATGGATTTGGGTTTTTGTGGTAATTTTTCTTTTTTGAATAAAGAATATAAAAAAACAAAATTTGAAATTATTTGGGCTAATGAGTTTAATCCTAATGCAGTAAAAACATATAAGAAAAACTTTTCACATAATATAGTTGAAGGCGATATATGGGAACTTATCGATTCAGTCCCTACAGAATGTGATGTATTAATTGGAGGTTTCCCTTGCCAAGATATATCCATTAATGGGAAAAGAGCTGGAGTTGATGGAAAACGCAGTGGTTTATATCTTGCTATGGTAGAAGCTGTTAAGCGCTCGCGTCCAAAAATTTTCATCGCAGAAAATGTTAAAGGACTGCTTATGAAATACAACGAAGAGTCTTTGGCTCGTGTTATAAAGGATTTCAGTGAGTTGGGTTATAATGTTAGTTATAAACTTTATAACTCGGCAAACTTTGGAGTTCCACAAACAAGAGAGCGTGTTTTTATAGTTGGAACACTACATGGAAATCCTCTATTTAAAGAACCTGTGGATATACTACACAAAAATGAATGGTTGACTTGTAATGACGCGATTCATGATTTGGAAAAGCTTGATGAGGATCGAACCTTTAATCATATTTGGAGTAAGGCTAAAAAAAGTCCAGACCAAGGAAGCCGACGCCTAACGAAAGATAAGCCATCTCAAACTATAAGAGCTGAGTGTCATGGCAATATTCAGTTTCATTACAAATTAGATCGTCGTATTTCGATGCGAGAGGCTGCGCGTCTTCAAACATTCCCTGATAATTTTGTTTTTGAATCTAACTTAAGGGAAACTGAAAGGCAGGTTGGAAATGCAGTTCCTCCGGCTTTAGCTTGGCATTTAGCACAAGCGGTTGAAGAATATTTAGATAAATTATAATTTATATTGAGGATGCCATGATTAATAAACGATACTATCGTGGTATCCTTTTAAACGCTCTCTATTTATTAACTGCGGTAAATAGGGTTTCCGATGGAGTCCAACCTACAGCATAAGAATCAGCCAACTTTAACCAATACTTGATTCTTTCCTCTCTAGGGGTATTTATGCCCCAATACTCTTCAAATAAGGCATCTTCTAACTCAAAAAATGCCAGAAGCATTTCTGCTTCTATATCATTTAGTGCTCTTTCTATATAGTTTCCACCTCTTACTGATGACGACCGCATGGCGACACTTCCAGCAGAAAATAAATCCCTAGCTTGATTACATAATATTCCATAATATGTAAGAAGAAACATAGTCACATCATCATATTTTCCTGATGCCCGACTAGATTTAACTATTTGTGGGCACAGTACTGCTGACTCTGCTCGATACTTTCTCTTTTCTTGCTGTGGAAGCTTTGTATATAACCTGACCTCTAAGGGTAATGTCCTTTCATTAGGTTGATCATCAATCCACCAAAGCCTTTCACCGGGTTTCATTCTATTTTTAGCATATTTCCTGATGAATGGCATTTTTTCTTCAGGGCTTAAAATTCGGAAATCATTATAATTTATATTTAGTTTATCAAATAATGGTTCTTTAGCATTAATTTCCACTTCAAACCTTGGGACATGAGACGTTCTTACATGCATGATACATTCATCATAGTGTCCCCATTTAGCCTCAGGTGTGCCACCTATTTTTCCGAATAATAGGTATACATAATCTACCCCTTGTTTACGACTTCCTTCAAAGATACTATTTGCTATAGATCGCCATGTATTATTATCTGAATACTTAACCTCTACACCAAAGTTTCCAATAATTATATCTGGAAACTCTTGTGCGGGCGGACTCATGTCCACTGATAACCCCATGTCCGTTAATATTTCACCTAAAACCTCTCTAACTCGCTGTTCAAATTTCTTCGAGTTATGATACTCGCTTGATGAGTTCAGGTCTTGAGAGAGTTTTTCAGTTGTCTTAGTTAATAAGGTTTCAAAAAGCTTGCGTTCTATCATTTTTCATCTAAATCTTCTCTATCCGCGTATGTCATAGGTTACAACGATATGTACCTTCGTCACAAGACATAATAAACACTTTATAATCATAAAGATATATAATATGCTGCAATCTAGCATTACGCGTTGACTGCCAGTATTCACCATCTAGACTCTCAGAAAATATGAGATGTATCTCCAAAACTCTGTAGTTCACAACATCATTGTCTATGCTTATGGTTGTTTCATGCGGAATGCCTCTGATAGAATGGCAGGTATTCCATTAATGGCACTGTGTTTTCAGTAAGGTATATGATGACAAGCACAAACTCTAACAGTGCATCATTCGATAATATAAAGTTTAAATACTATCTTTATTTTTTATCTTTATGGGTTTTATTTTTATCTGTATCAATAATGTCATTTGATTGGGTCTTTTTTGAAAGGCTAATGAAATTCCTATCATTACAATACACGCCAGACTATATAGTCAATAATGCTTATAAGCTAAAAATTAGGAATTTTGTTTTTATTTTCTGTATTTCAATGGTTTTATTTGGTATTACCTCTGTGTTCTATTTATTCTCATCTTTATCCAGAGGTTGGGGAAGCACTAGAAAGGTTATAAATGTAAAAAACCAAACTCACGAGCATTTGGAGTTTTTGACTACATATGTCATGCCTCTTGTTTTTACAGACGTAAACAGCAAAAGAACAGTGATAAATTTATTGCTAATGATTTGTTTTATTGGGGTGATTTATGTAAGAACTAACAGGTTTTATGCCAATCCTTCACTTGCCATTCTAGGTTTCAGGTTATATAAGTGCTCTATTAAGAGTGATTCTTCTTGTAAGGAATACACTATAATATGCAGAGGGAAACTATCAAATGGCAGTCAAGTGAAAATTAAGAAAATTGATGACGATACTTTAATCGCTAAACTTATCTAATTTTATTAAGGATTCTATTAAATGAAAGCAGAGTTGGAGGAGTTTCTTCAAAATGACGGTCTTTCTGGTGAGATGTTCTTTATTATAAAAAATGACAATAACTATATTTATCGACGAGTTGTTTTACATGATGAAAATACAGAGCCGCTTATAACAGAAAGCTTTAAATTATCTATCGCCAATGAAATTCTCAAGCGTATTACAGTTGACGATAATGGTGGTGAGATAATAGATAATATTACAGATATGAACTATGAAAACAAAGGTGTCTATTATTTTGATATTTCAGATGATGATAGGGGTGAAGTAATTAAAACAATAGAGGAAATATCATCTCTAACTTTAGCTGACAATCCTGTGGATTTCAAATTTAATGATGCTAGTCTTGATGATATCGTAGGCCTTGTTTATCATATTAGCGATGGTGATAAAAATATTTATTTATACCAGCATAGATATCCGAACTTTTTACATAAAAAATCAAGATTATCTTTTTTAGGGAAAGATGATGTTTTAGTGCCTATACCTTACGATATGATAAATATATCAAAAATCATTGATTTCTTCATTTTTGATGGGGTTAGTTATGCTATCAATATTAAATTATTGGAGGAAAGATATGGTCTTACTCAAGTTATAGATAACATGGTGAATGAGGTAACACCTAAAATTATTGAGCTGGAGATCGTTAATAAATCTGTTCTGACTGAACCAGAACAGCTTTTTGATGATATGAAAGAGGATCGTGGCTTCATGAGAAAATTAGCCAGAGTTCTTAAAAATGGGATATTAGAATTAAATGTCGATATTAATATAGTTAATGAGATAAAAGATAGTTTTCCAACAATAGGCAAGAATATTGAGGTGGTAAATGATAAAAATGGAATTCAATATATAAAATTGACAAGTAAATCGAGAAAAAAAGCCTTTATTAGGTTGCTGAATGATGAAGCGGTTCGTTCTGTTCTAACACGAAAACCATCAATAGCGCAAAATCATAAACCTGAAAAAGATGTAGCTCCGGCTTGATGGGAAAATCTTTGAAAAAAGGCAGTGTAGTCCTCTTTTTCAAGATAATTTATAATATTCAAAATTCAAACGGTCTGACAATACCTTTACGGTTTGCATCTAGATAATCAGCCCATCACTGGAGCATCGGCTTGCGTTCATTGAGATGTCCAGCAAGGTGGGTGTAAGCAGCGCAAACGTTGCTCCGTTCCTGATGGTTCATCTGGCGTTCAATAGCATCCTCAGACTATAAGCCAGATTCGATCAAGGCATACACGCCATTGAATGGAAACCGTGACCACAAACCTCTTTTGGATTTCTTTAACACATATCTTGTTGGAGCCGTAAGATCGCATCACTATTACGCAGCAATAGCCTTATGTTTCTGCACTTGAATATAATCCCCCCACCATTGCATAAGATCTGCTCTTTCGACGAGATACTCTGCACGATTGTAAGCAGCTATAATCTCAGTGCTTTTGGTATGAGCTAAAGCTGACTCAAGTACTTCAGTCCTAAATTTACCGCTTTCTTCTGCAGCAGTCCTTGCTATCGAGCGCATCCCATGTGCAACCAATTCACCACCTAAACCCATACGGATTAACGCTGCATTGGCTGTTTGCTCATGCATATGGGTCAGTGGGGTTTTTATGCTGGGAAATACCCACTCTCGATGGCTGCTGATAGGCTGCATATTTTCGAGTATACGAAGAGCTTCTTTGCTGAGCGGCACCTTATGAAGACGTTTCATCTTCATAAATTCGGGAGGGATGTTCCAGACTTTGTTCTCTGTATCGATGTCAGACCAACGCGCACGAACCGCCTCTCCGGGGCGAACCCAAGTAAGCAACTGCCATTCAATCAGCATACGGGTTTCCAGACGGACTGAGGCATTAGCCAGTGCAGCCATAAATCTTGGTAGTTCGCTGGGGGGAAGGGCGGGCATATTTTGCTTTTTAGGTTTACTAAAACGCTGACCGAGGTTATCAGCAGGATTAAACTCAATAAGTTCTTCTGTCGCTGCCCAGCGGAAGATTTCATTCAAGCGGGAAATGATTCGGCGCAGGGTTTCCAATACACCGCGTTGTTCAATTGGGTCAAGATGCTGCTTCAATAACTTAGGCCGGATCTCTTTGATAGGAACATTGCCTAATCCGGGGAAGATATTTCGTTCAAGACTACGCCAGATGTCTACTGCATGGTCTTTGGATATACCAGATGTCTTTACCTTCTCATCTAACCACTTTCGAGCAACGGCTTGGAGCGTGTGCTCAGTAGCATCCTTTAATGCATTAGCTTTATCGTTGTTATGGACTTGTGGATCGATGCCATTGGCAAGTAAAGATAGGTATTCATCCCGCAAAGCTCTTGCTCTTGCTAACGTGAGGTGGGGGTATGTTCCGAGGCTTACCTTTGTTCGCTTTTTAGTTACTGGCACTGCATACCTGAAATACCAATTTTTCTTACCACCCCTTGAGAGGGGAGCGATTCTTAGCATTAAGCCATCACCGTCAAACAAGTTGATTTCTTTGTCTGCAGGTTTAGTGCTTTTGATTTCAGTATCCGTGAGTTTTTTTGCGAGTTTTGCCATTTTGGGACCCTCAAGTTTTGGACCCTTTGTGTTGGGTCCCAAGGAGGGTGCCATAAGTAGTGGTTTCTAGCAATTCTCAGTAGACTGCTATAGACGTAAAAAAGCCCGCAAGGCTGGTTCCATGCGGGCTTAATAGACTTTACTATACTTCGGTAAAACTAAAAGTGGTGGAGCTGGGGGGATTTGAACCCCCGTCCGAAATTACTACGCCGTCGGCACTACATGCTTAGTCCAGTCATTACATTCGCCGGTTAGCTGCGGACGGACACGCCACTAACAAACTATCCTGATTGGGTTTAACGCTTTCACCACAGGCAAGGTGTCCACGCGATCTCTTTTAGGTTTGACCTCTCTTGATCCCCGTCCTAAGAGCGGAGGCTAGGGAGAGAGGGAATCTTCAGTTTCTTAGGCTGATTAAGCTGCTAAAGCAGCAGATTCGTATTGCGAGTCGTTTGCAATTATTTTTTTTGCGGTTTTTTACGAGGCCTCCGCACCTCGGCATGCACCTTGGGTTTCGCGAATCCCGTCGAATCCAGAATCAGCCCCAAAGAACTTCTGTAGTATACCAGAACTATACGCTGATAAGCCAGAGACTTAACGGTTAGCGTGTTTCATTATTCTGGCTTTATCGAGCTGCCATTCACGATCTTTGATGTCATCGCGTTTATCGTGATCTTTTTTACCTTTTGCGACACCGATTTTAACTTTAACCCAAGCATTTTTCCAATATACGGAAAGGGCAACTACGGTAAAACCGTCGCGATTAACTTTACCGAGCAGAGAATCCAGCTCACGTTTGTTTAGTAGCAGTTTACGGGTACGCATTGGCTCGCAGACAACATGAGTCGACGCAACGTTCAACGGCGTAATGGTGGCGCCAAACAAGAAGGCCTCGCCATTTCTAAAGGTTACGTAGCTATCACTAATGTTGGCTTTGCCAGCACGCAGAGATTTTACTTCCCAACCTTGCAGTGCAAGACCCGCTTCGAACTCTTCTTCAATGAAGTATTCATGGCGGGCACGTTTATTTTGCGCAATGGTTGCGGAACCGGGTTTGTATGCTTTTTTCTTTGTCATAGTGTTGATCATTATACTGTATGCCGAGGGGAATGAAATCCTTTCCCGTAGGATGCCTGTGCATTTTGTCTCATTTGTTGCACGCAATGCCTAGCAGATTTTTTGTCTGACGGTAGATAAATGCTATTATCAGCGCGTTTTATGTCTCACAGGAAATGTTATGCCACAGATTAGCCGCTCTGCGTTGGTTCCGTTTAGCGTAGAACAGATGTATCAACTGGTTAATGATGTTCGCTCTTATCCAGAGTTTCTGCCCGGTTGCACCGGTAGCCGGGTGCTTGATGTTACTGAAAATGAAATGACGGCCGCAGTTGATGTCGCCAAGGCAGGTATCAGTAAAACATTTACTACACGCAATACATTGACGGATAACCAGAGCATTAATATGCAACTGGTTGATGGGCCGTTTCGGAAATTAATGGGTGGATGGCATTTTACCCCATTAAGTGCAGATGCTTGTAAAGTTGAGCTCCACCTTGATTTTGAATTTACCAATAAGCTGATTGAATTAGCTTTTGGTAAAATATTCAAAGAATTAGCTGGGAATATGGTGCAGGCATTCACTCAACGCGCTAAAGAGGTATACAGTGTCTGAGATTCGCGTTGAGGTGGTTTATGCCTTGCCTGAACGCCAATATTTGCGCACTGTTTCACTTGAGGCGGGCAGTACTGTTGAGGATGCTATTAAAGCGTCGGGTTTACTTGAGTTACGGTCAGATATTGATCTGACAAAAAATAAAGTGGGTGTTTACAGCCGCCCGGTAAAACTGGGCGATAAGCTTAACACGGGCGATCGTGTTGAGATTTATCGCCCTCTGAGTGCAGACCCTAAAGAGTTACGCCGGCAACGCGCCGAACAGGCAAAAAAATAAGGCACTGTCTGTGCCTTATTTTTATTGTAGCCCTGAACTGCTATCGAAGAAAAAGCGCACGCTATCCTATGGTTGCATAAGTATTAGGCGGCTTGTTGCCTAAAACCATAATCAGTATTCGTTCCCTTCATCTGCTCTGCAATCTTCGGATAAATTAATTTCCTGCTAATGTTGGTTCGTTTTTGATATCAGTCAGCACACCGCTGCTATCAAAGGTCAACGTCAACGTCTGTTGTGTTACTTTCTCGTGGCCAGGTTGTTGGCGGAACACATAGAACCAGGTTTTAGTGCCAAACGGGTCCTGTAGCATTGGTGTACCTAAGGTATATGCCACTTGTTGCTGGGTCATACCTTTATGAATTTTGGACGCGTCATTAGGTGATAAATAGTTACCCTGATTAATATCAGGCCGGTAGACCACCTTCTCCAGCGTTGAACAACCCGCAGTAAGCATTGCAAGCATCACAGCGGCGGCAGTCAGCATTTTACAGCGCATAGTAATCACATTCCTTTAGGGCGTAGGATGACGATGATAATAGACCTTGCAGCAGTTGGAAACCTTTACAGGGCACCTGTATGACCTCTGGAAAGGAAAAAAGTTAATCTTTTCTACGCTGCGAGCAATTCTTTTGCATTTGCCAAGGTGTTTTTCGTCACTTCACTGCCACCCAGAAGGCGCGCCAACTCTTGCAAGCGGGCTTTTTTATCTAACCGATGCATATGGGTTTCGGTTTCTGTGCCATCGGTTTGTTTGCTCACAAAGAAATGTTGATGACCACAACCCGCAACCTGCGGAAGGTGAGTGACACACATAACTTGAGTCGATTCACCAAGCTGACGCAACAGGCGGCCTACTATGGCTGCCGTTGGCCCACTGATACCAACATCTACTTCATCGAAGATAAGCGCCGGAGTGTCCATTTTACGCGCTGTAATCACCTGAATCGCCAATGCGATGCGAGACAGTTCACCACCGGAGGCCACTTTAGCCAGCGCTTGCAGCGGTTGACCAGGGTTGGTAGTGACGCAGAACTCAATGCGGGTCGCCCCTTCAGCACTGAGGTGCTCTGGCTCAAAATGGGTATCAATCGTGAATCGACCATGTGGCATTGATAATTCATGCATACTTTCGGTAATTAGCGCGGCCAATTCATCAGCATAATGCTGGCGCTCGTGGTGCAACCGCTTAGCTATCTCTAAAGCATGTTGATAGTGAGTATTTACTGCATGGCTGAGTTGCTCATGATCGTTTTCTTGGCGTGATAGCTGTTCTTGCTCATCCAGCAACTGCTGATAAAACAACGGTAATTCTTCCGGCGTTACATGGTGTTTACGGGCCAGATTTAATTGACGAGATAACCGTTGCTCCAGTTCATACAAGCGGTTAGGGTCCATATCAAATTGTTCTGCATAGTGGCGCAATTCATCGCTGGCTTCACTAATTTGAATAGAAGCCTCTTCTAGCATATTCAAAAGGTTATTAAATTGCTCATCCATACTAGCCAGTTCAGTTAACTGATGTTTGGCGGAGTAGAGTTGGCTGAGAATGTTATTCTGTTCATCATCTGACAGTAATTGTAAGGTCTGTTGGCTGAGTGACAGCAATTGCCCACTGTTGGCCAGGCGTTTATATTCGATATCAATTTGTTCATATTCCCCCGCTTGTGGGGCAAATGAATTTAGCTCTTTCAACTGATATTGCAATAATTCCTTTCGAGCGTTACGTTCCAGCGATTGCTGTTGATGAAGTGCCAGCGCCCGGCAGCTTTGGTGCCAGATTTGATAGGCTGCTTTCATTTCGCTTAGCAGAGCAGGTTGGTCTGCGTAGGCATCTAATAACTGTTTTTGATGATCTGCTCTTAATAGCAACTGATGGGCATGTTGGCCGTGAATCTGGATGAGATGCTGGCCTAACTCCCGCAGTTGTGACAGCGGGACTGCTGTACCATTAATAAAGCCTCTTGAGCGGCCATCGGTTCCAATAGCTCGCCGCAGTAGGCACTCATTGCTGTCATCAAGATGGTTATGTTCCAACCATTGGCGGGCCGATGGGGTGTCTGCCAGTGAAAAGCGAGCACAAATATCGGCACGCGTTGCACCTAAACGCACCATACTGCCATCTGAGCGGCTACCAAGGCATAGCCCCAATGCATCTATGGCGATAGATTTACCTGCCCCTGTTTCGCCAGTAATTGCTGTCATTCCGGGTTGAAAATCAATTTCTAACTCACGCACAATTGCAAAATTACTGATGGTTAATTGGGCCAGCATGGTAAATCTCCTGTACATAAACACATGGCTGTATTTGAATACAGTATAAACTGGTTTTATATACAGTAAAGTCCTTGCGGTGTTTTTTAGAATAATTTTTTCGACCAACCCAATTTTGTGCTTAACGTATTGAAATAACTGTAGTCCTTTGGATGAATAAGATTGAGGTGGAAATCACTACGGCGAATTAATACTTCTTCACCTTCTTGAATCGGTAGCGCTATCTGGCTATCACAGCTTATTTCCAGGTCGCTGGTGATTTGCGAAAACTTCAATCGGATGGTGCTGCTACTATTAATAACCAAGGGTCTGGCGGTTAGAGTGTGGGGGAACATCGGGACCAATACGATGGCGTCCAGTGTGGGGGTGAGGATTGGGCCACCTGCCGAGAGCGAATAAGCCGTCGAGCCGGTGGGGGTGGCAATGATCAGGCCGTCTGAACGCTGAGAGAACGCGAAGCGGTTATCGATATACACTTCGAATTCAATCATATGTGCCACCTTACCCGGATGCAAAACCACTTCATTGATTGCTGTGCTGATGCGGCTTTGTTGATTGGTGCGGGTCACTTGTGCTTCCAGTAAGAAGCGTTGTTCGCTTAGGTATTCACCTTCCAATACATCTGAAAGTTGTTGTTGGGCGTTATCTGGGTCTAAATCAGTTAGAAAGCCCAGATTGCCTCGGTTGACACCGATGACTTTGATATCATAGCGAGCGAGTACTCGTGCGGCACCGAGCATGTTGCCATCGCCTCCGACCACCACGGCTAAATCAGCTTTTTGGCCAATATCAGCCAGACTGCCGGTAACGGCATCGGTTAAATTAAGATCTTTGGCGATCTGCTGTTCAACCATCACGGCATAACCTCTGGAGTTCAACCAGTGGTAGAGCATCTCATGGGTGGCAAGTGCAGCCGGGTGCCGTGGGTGACCGACAATACCAATACAATTGAATCTTTTATTATTCATTGCCGTGATTTTCCTTACTGGGGGCGTCTTTTACCCCACATTATGACCGGTTCCCTTGAATCCCCGGTTTTGATCCCCATAATAAGCCAAGTAGCGAGATTAATGCTAAAACGCGGAGATATCCATGAGTAGTAAAGAACAGAAAACACCAAACGAGCAAGTCTCGGAAGAAATGGAAAATGCAGCAGAGCAGCAAGTGGAAGCGACACAAGAGACGGGTGAAGGTGTAGATCCGCGTGTTGCCGAGCTTGAAGCGCAGTTGGCTGCAGCCGTACAGCGTGAGCGCGAAAGCTTGCTACGCGCTAAGGCTGAAGTTGAGAATATCCGTCGTCGTACTGAATTGGATGTTGAAAAAGCGCATAAGTTTGCACTGGAAAGATTTTCATCTGAATTATTGCCAGTGATCGATAATCTGGAACGTGCACTGGATACTGCTGATAAAACCAATGCCGAACTGACTTCGATGATTGAAGGCGTCGAGTTGACGCTGAAATCACTGCTTGATGCAGTAGGTAAATTCGGCATTGAAGTTGTTGCTGATACCCATGTGCCGTTTAATCCTGATGTTCATCAGGCAATGACGATGCTTGAATCTGCTGATCATGAACCAAATCATGTGATGATGGTGATGCAAAAAGGTTACACGCTGAATGGTCGTCTGCTACGCCCTGCGATGGTTGCGGTATCTAAAGCGAAAGCTTAAGGTGTTTTGACGTGAAAAAGGCACCTTCGGGTGCCTTTTTTTATTTAACTACCTTGGTAGTTTATTCTGCTGTTGGTAGTTTTGGTTGCCAATCAATAGGCTGTTGACCCTGTTGTTTTAGTAACTGATTTGCTTGTGAAAAGTGCTTGCAACCAAGAAAACCACGATGGGCAGACAGCGGTGATGGGTGTGGTGCTTTTAAAATAAAGTGGCGTCGGGTATCAATGATTCGGCCCTTCTTCTGAGCATGTGCCCCCCACAACAGAAAAATCACTCCATCACGATGCTCATTCAGTGCTGCAATGACTTTATCAGTGAAGGTTTCCCAACCAAGGTTAGCATGTGAGTGTGCATTACCTGCTTCAACGGTTAGCACCGTGTTAAGCAGTAATACCCCTTGTTCAGCCCAGCTTTGCAAGAAACCATGGTTAGGGCGTTCAAAACCGGGGATATCAGTAGCCAACTCTTTGTACATGTTCACCAAAGAGGGGGGAGCCGGCACGCCAGGTAACACAGAAAATGATAATCCATGTGCCTGATTGGGGCCGTGGTAGGGGTCTTGCCCCAAAATAACCACTTTAACCTGATCCAGTTCGGTCAGGCGGAAGGCGTTAAAGACATCTTTTTGTGCAGGATAGATAGTCTTGCCCGCACTGCGCGCTGCTGCCACATAGGCCAGTGTATCTTTGAAGTAAGGCTGTTCTTTTTCCAGGCCGATCACATCGTGCCAGGTAAGGGAGGCAGACATAAACACTCTCCTTGGTTTCTGTAAAGTATTGATGTGCGTTAGCTTACCGGTTCAAACCGGTGAGTGAAACCGTTAAACCTGACTCTGTGACGTGATGATGCTTTTTTGACCTCTTTATGCAAAAAATGTTGAAAATTTACAAAAATAATTGCTGTCAGTGCTTTTGATAAAATTGATATAAAACATAAATTTGCTGATTGAGCCGTTGCTGGTGTGGCTGAAAGATTGATTTAAGTCAAAGAATTGCGGCTGTCTGGCTGGTATACAGAACAATAAGACAACAATGGTTTTACCAAATAACCAAGATAGTTTCTCCCCCTTGGAATTTATATCCGCATTATGGAGGCACCAAATGATTACTGGTATTCAAATTACTAAAGCTAACAATGAAGCCTTGCTGAACTCTTTTTGGCTGTTGGATGATGAAAAATCTGAACTGCGCTGCGTTTGCGCTAAAGCCGGTTATGCCGAAGATCAGATAGTTCCTGCCAGTGAGTTAGGCCAGATCGAATATCGCGAAGTTCCACTGGAAGTGCAGCCTACAGTGCGTGTTGAAGGTGGTCAGCATTTGAACGTTAACGTTCTGCGCCGCGAAACACTGGAAGATGCAGTGAAAAATCCAGAAAAATATCCTCAGTTGACGATTCGTGTTTCTGGCTATGCAGTGCGTTTTAACTCACTGACACCAGAACAACAACGTGATGTGATTACCCGTACTTTCACTGAAAGTCTGTAATTTTTGCCATAACGTTTAAGTCATTCAAAAATCTTAAGGGAGCTTCGGCTCCCTTTTTCATATCTGCTATTTATTGGTCGATAAATTTGATAACGATCACACTTCTCTGTATTTATAAATAAATCTTACCATTTCCATTTAAGAACTCATCCGATGTGTCGATAGATAAACTCATAACGCCGAAATAACTATCTGGATTATCTTTCGACAAGGAGTTGGCATGAGTGGATCTGTCAGTTTGATTGGGCCTACTGCATTAGCAGGCTTAATGAGTCAAGTGAATCCATCGGAACTGGTCGGGAGCGATGCTACCACCGCAGACAAGCCTTCAGTGGCGCAAACAACTCATTTTACAGCAGCAACGTTGGCCGGTAATGAGCTTTGTTACAGTATGCAGGCTAACGTTAGCTTGCCACGAAGTGATGGATCCACCATAGGGAGTGAGCGTGTTGCGATATCTAGTGGACAAGGATCACAGCAAGGGGACTATTCATTAGCATTACTTGCTAAAGATGTTTACGCTCCTGCTGTCGGGAGCATCGGCGGGTTTACACGTTTGAGTGATGGTGAGTTACTCACTGCGGGAATAGATCCGGCAAGTTTATTTGATAGTGCTTCAGGCTTTCAGGCTGGAGTTTACCGTGATAGTCAGCAGTATGTTTTATCCTTTGCGGGTACCAATGATTTCAGTGATTGGTTAAGTAACATCCGGCAAGCCACTGGCTATGATGATGTTCAGTATAATCAAGCAGTTGCTTTAGGTAAAACAGCAAAAATGGCATTTGGTGATGCGCTGGTGATCACTGGGCACTCATTGGGAGGCGGTTTGGCGGCGACCGCAGCATTAGCGAGTGGAACATTTGCGGTGACATTTAATGCCGCGGGTGTTTCAGACTACACAATAAATCGCCTTGGCATGGACCCGACTCAAGCACGCATTTTCGCAGGAAACGGCGGTGTAAGGTGCTATAGCGAACAATATGATTTGCCGACAGATGCTCAGGAATCGACCTCGCTAATTCCTGATGCGATTGGCCATAAAATCACGCTGGCAAATAGCGACAAACTCACCGGAGTGGATGACTGGCTGCCACATAAGCACCTTGAACGCGGCTTATCGGCACATAGCATTGATAAAGTGATCAGCTCAATGAGTGAACAACAACCTTGGGAGCGGCAGTATGCCTGAATCGACACTGGCAATGAGGGTTAAGCGCCATTTGCGTTATGCCATCTACGGTGTTTTGATGCCATTAATCAGTTTTGAGGGGCAGGCGATGACAGATATTAATACAGCTTTTACTGATCCGGCGATAATGCCGATCGCTGATGCGATTGTTCGCGGAGATGTGAAACAGATCCATCAGTTAGCAAATGAAAAGTTGTTACAGCAGCAAGGTGATCGGTCAGTAACACTGATGCAGTGGGCTATTCTCAACCAACAGCCAGAAAGTTTAGCCGCGTTGCTGCAAGCACATGCTGATCCTTTTCAGTCGGGGATGCAGGGTGATACCGCCTGGCATACGGCGGCCAGCGTGCAAGATGCGCATTACATGCAAATTTTACTTGAAGGCAGCATGAAACCTGATGTGCGCAATAGTGTGACACTGGCGACGCCTTTGGCCGCTGCTGTTATGGCGGGGCGCGGGGTTCAGGTGATCCTGCTGCTGGTTGCCGGGGTTGATCCGAATATAGCTGATCGGATGGGGGATACCCCCCTGCATTTAGCGGGTAAAACCAATGCGCCAGACCTGGCATTACGGTTATTAAAAGCCGGAGCTGACCCTGAATTACGCAACAAGCAGGGGGCAACTTTTCAACAATATTTTGCGATGACGCCTTTGAATATTCAAAGTGCTGAAATGCAGCAAAAACACCAGCAATTGAATACCTGGCTGCGCGGGAAGAAACTCGCTGAGGTCTATCAGCAGTAGCAGAATATTCGCCGGATAGGCTAAAACGCGACTTGGGTGCGAAACACACTGCGGTTGTCGCAATAGTGCTGATAATAAAAAAGCCGCTGTTATAAGCGGCTTTTTCGCAAGGATGCTAAATCAATCGGCACTCTTGGTATCTGGTTTTTCCTTTGGCTTACGCCGCTTACCTACATTTTTGGCATCGCGGTGACGGACCTTAACCTTGACCTTCTCTTTGCTGGCTTCTTTTAGCTCTTTACGCTTTGCTAAAACCTTTTTAGAGGGCTTGCCGGTGGTTTTTTCGCTTGGTGCCTTGCTGGTCGGGCGCAATTCATCAATAACCCGTGGCTTCAGCGGCTCGTTAAGATAACGGCCAATTTTACCCAGCAATAAATGGTCATGTGCTTCAACTAATGAGATAGCAACACCTTTGCGCCCGGCACGGCCAGTACGGCCAATTCGATGCAGGTAGACGTCAGACGTCAGCGGCAGATCAAAGTTGAAGACGTGGCTGATATCGTCGATATCCAGGCCGCGTGAAGCTACATCAGTGGCAACCAGAACGTTAACTCGGCCATCGCCTAAACGAATAACTGCTTCGGTACGCTTAGCTTGAACCATTTCACCTTCAAGGAACCAGGCGTTAATTCCGGCCTCACGTAACCAACTGACCAGTTGGTGTACCTTTTCACGGGTGCGCACGAAAATAATGGATTTCTGCACTTCCGGTTGCTTGAGCAGATGCACTAGCAGCGCGGTTTTGTGTTCTATATTGTCTGCACGATAGTACCATTGCTGAATTTTTTTACGTTCGCGACGAGATGGATCGGCTTCCAACTCTACCGGCTCATTCAGGATGCGTTCCGCAAACTCACGGATAGCTTCACCTTCAAGGGTGGCGGAGAACAGTAAGGTTTGTTTACGCCAGCGGGTTTCTGCGGCAATGGTTTCAATGTCCTGCGCAAAGCCCATATCCAGCATCCGGTCGGCTTCATCCAGAATCAGGGTTTCTACTGCCCGGCAGTCAAAGTTCTCTTCTTTGATGTATTGCAACAAGCGGCCAGTGGTAGCAACAACAATATCCTGATTTTCACTAAACACTTCCGCGTGGTTCATATAAGCCACACCGCCGGTGATCGTGGCGATATCCAACTGTGTATGCTTGGCCAATTCACGGGCTTGATCCGCAACTTGCATAGCTAGTTCACGGGTTGGCGTCAGGATCAGTATTCGTGGTGGGCCAGATTTTTTGCGTGGGAAATCGAGCAAATGCTGCAAGGCGGGCAGCAAAAAGGCGGCAGTTTTGCCAGTACCTGTTGGAGCCGAACCCAATACATCGCGCCCATCCATAGCTGGCGGAATAGCCGCAGCTTGAATGGCTGTAGGGCGCTCATAGCCTTTGTCGCGCAATGCGTCAATCAGGCGTTCATCGAGATCGAGTTCGGAAAAATTGGTTACAGTCATGGTCTTCCTCTACTTGGGGCGCCGATTATAGACGGGTTAGCCGAATTCTTCACCTGTTTAAGCGGTAATGATGTCTTTTCCCTTCAATCATATTGTCCTATGCTACGCCGGTTATGGATTCTGGTGACTAATGTGGGCGATCAATTGAAAAAAAAACCGGCGTTGCGTGGTGGTGGTTTCACTTTTAAACAATTCTTTGTGGCACATGACTGTTGTGCGATGAAAGTCGGTACTGACGGTGTTCTACTTGGGGCTTGGGTGCCGGTAGAAAAAGCCCGTAAAGTGTTGGATATCGGTTGTGGCAGTGGGCTTATTGCTCTAATGATTGCTCAGCGTTCAACATCTGAGGTATTGATTGATGGCGTTGAACTGGAGCCAGAAGCCGCGCGGCAGGCAAGCAGCAATGCAGCATTATCTCCCTGGGCTGAGCGGGTTTGTATCTATGAGCAGGATGTGCACCAGTTTGCTGAAAACCACTCTCATCAATACGATCTGATCGTCAGTAATCCACCTTATTTCGCTCCGGCGGTCGCTTGCCGGGATGAAGCCCGTGATACTGCGCGTTACACCGGCTCCTTAACGCATGATGCTTTATTAAACTGTGCAGAGAAGCTTATCACAGAGAACGGTGTGTTTTGTGTGGTTTTACCTCACGACTTGGGAATTGAGCTTTCCCGCCGGGCTGTTCAACAAAATTGGTATGTGCGCTGCCAGGTAGACATCAGGGATCGCCCTGGTAAGCCGTTAAATCGAATGCTATTGACGTTATCGCGCCAGCCGGGAGAGACAGAATATCAGCATTTGGCTTTGCGCCAATCTGAGGGGGTCTATTCCGCTGAGTTTTGTCAGTTGATCAGCGAGTTTTATCTCAACTATTAGTTGTAGTGATAAATGATTGTAGTGATAAATCAAGATAAGCAGGGCGCGATATTGAACCGCGCCCTGAAACGCTACTATGGGTGGAGAATGGTAGGTTGTGGGTTCTCTATTTGATCAGGATAATCAAGCGTATAATGCAAACCACGGCTCTCTTTACGCGCCATGGCACAGCGCACGATTAACTCGGCTACTTGCACCAGATTACGTAATTCCAGCAAATTATTGGAGATACGGAAATTGGCATAATACTCATCAATCTCCTGCTGTAATGTATTAATCCGACGTAAAGCGCGTTCTAAGCGTTTAGTGGTGCGTACAATACCGACGTAATCCCACATGAATAAACGCAGTTCATGCCAGTTATGCTGAATGACGACACGCTCATCAGAGTTATCAACACGGCTTTCATCCCAATCAGGCAAATGTTTCGCCAATTTGGCATGTGGTAAGCGCATAAGAATATCCTCAGCAGCAGACCAGCCATACACCAGACACTCAAGTAGAGAGTTAGAAGCCATACGGTTAGCGCCATGCAAGCCGGTATAGCTGACTTCGCCAATCGCATATAAACCATCGAGGTCAGTACGCCCATGTTGGTCTACCATTACACCGCCACAGGTATAGTGGGCGGCAGGCACGATAGGGATGGCTTCTTTAGTCAGATCGATACCCAGCGACAACAGCTTTTCATAGATCATTGGGAAGTGCTGCATCACGAAATCAGTCGGTTTATGGCTAATATCCAGATACATGCAATCAGCACCGAGGCGCTTCATTTCATGGTCAATCGCGCGGGCGACAATATCACGCGGGGCCAGTTCACCACGCGGGTCGAAATCAAGCATAAAGCGGCTGCCATCAGGGCGCTTAAGGTAAGCACCTTCACCACGTAATGCTTCGGTCAGCAAAAAATTACGCGCTTGCGGGTGGAATAGGCAGGTAGGATGAAATTGGTTAAATTCTAAGTTAGCAACACGGCATCCGGCACGCCATGCCATGGCGATACCATCGCCAGAGGAGATATCTGGGTTGGTGGTATATTGGTAAACTTTGGCGGCACCACCGGTAGCTAAAACGACGGCTTTAGCCCGAAAAGTTTCAACTTTCTCAAGCTCACGGTTCCAGATATAAGCGCCGACCACACGTTTAGTGCCTGTCAGACCAATTTTGTTGGACGTGATAAGATCGACAGCATTGCAGCGTTCTTTCACTAAAATATTAGGGTGGGTCCTTGCTTTACCTACCAGTGTGGTTTCTACTTCTTTACCTGTAGCATCAGCAGTATGCAGTATACGGCGATGGCTATGGCCGCCTTCACGGGTAAGGTGATAACGTTCTACGCCGCTGGCATTGGTTTCGGTATCGAACAGAACGCCTTGATCAATAAGCCATTGCACGCAAGAACGGGCGTTACTGGCAATAAACTCTACGGCGTCTTTGTCACAAAGCCCGGCCCCAGCAATCAGGGTGTCATCGACATGTGAACTAATGCTGTCAGTTTCATCAAAAACGGCAGCAATGCCCCCCTGAGCATAAAACGTGGCCCCTTCATTAAGTGGCCCTTTGCTCAGAACAGTTACTTTACAATGTGGCGCCAGGCGTAAAGCCAATGACAAACCGGCGGCGCCACTCCCGATGATCAATACATCGCTAACGTGTTCAGATGATGATTGCATATCGTATGATGTGTGCAGAAGAAGAGTGAAATTCATGTTAGCCTATCTGCCAGAGCAAAAGCTATGGCTATAAGATGTCTAAAGAATATTCAGACAAATAATCTGGCAACATGGAACTTTGCAATTTTTATAAACTCCAAGCGTGTGCTTGCTCAGGAAAATAAAGATATGGCTGGCAGTACTACTTTTAGCGTGGGGATAGATTTCGGGAGAGTTCACCTCGGATGAGCGAGCAGTTAACGGATCAAATGCTGGTTGAACGGGTCCAGAAAGGTGATCAGCAATCGTTCAATTTACTGGTAATTCGATACCAGCATAAGGTTGCGAGCCTCGTATCCCGCTATGTGCCTCAGGGCGATGTCCCTGATGTAGTTCAGGAATCTTTTATTAAAGCTTATCGTGCGCTGGAGTCTTTCCGTGGCGATAGTGCTTTCTATACATGGCTTTACCGTATTGCTGTGAATACAGCAAAAAATTACTTAGTTGCTCAGGGGCG
This sequence comes from Yersinia intermedia, assembly GCF_900635455.1. NCBI lineage: Bacteria > Pseudomonadati > Pseudomonadota > Gammaproteobacteria > Enterobacterales > Yersiniaceae > Yersinia > Yersinia intermedia. The sequence continues at coordinate 1,164,945 of NZ_LR134116.1, forward strand.
GCGTCCGCCATCCAGTGATGTAGATGCAAATGATGCTGAAAATTACGAAAATGCAGGTGCATTGAAAGAAATATCGAACCCTGAGAACTTAATGTTGTCTGAAGAATTGAGGCAGATAGTTTTTAAAACCATAGAGTCACTTCCTGAGGATCTGCGGATGGCGATTACACTCAGGGAGTTAGATGGTCTAAGCTATGAAGAGATAGCTGTGATTATGGACTGTCCGGTCGGTACTGTTCGTTCCCGTATCTTCCGCGCCAGAGAGGCTATCGATAACAAAGTTCAGCCGCTAATTCAGCGATAAGCGGACACATAAAGGGTATTTGGCATGCAGAATGAAAAGCTTTCCGCTCTGATGGACGGAGAAACTCTCGATAGTGAGCTGCTTGGTTCTTTATCAAGAGATAAAGCATTGCAGCAAAGCTGGCAGAGCTATCATTTAATCCGTGATACCCTGCGGGGGGATGTTGGTGAAGTCTTGCATCTGGATATCGCCAGCCGCGTCGCAGAGGCACTCAAAAACGAGCCAGCTCGCTTTGTACCTATTGCTGTGCCCGAATCTCAGCCACAACCTCATGTCTGGCAGAAAATGCCTTTCTGGCAAAAAATCCGCCCATGGGCAAGTCAGATTACTCAGGTTGGTGTCGCCGCGTGTGTTTCTTTAGCGGTAATTGTTGGTGTCCAACAATATAACCAACCTGAAACCGGTAATTTGCAATCAGAATCACCTGCATTTAATACCTTACCGATGATGGGCAAAGCCTCACCAGTAAGTTTTGGTGTGCCTGCTGATGGTTCTTTCGGAACGTCTCAACAACATCAGGTTCAGGAGCAACGTCGGCGCGTCAATATGATGACTCAATTGCAAGATTTTGAGTTGCAACGTCGCTTGCCACAAACGGATGTGTTGCAGCAGCCTTCAACATCAACGCAAGCCGCTATTCAGGTCCCTGGAACTCAGTCCTTAGGAATGCAGCAGCAGTAATGAAGCAACTTTGGTTTTCCGTCTGTTTAATGGCGGGCAGCCTGCTCATGCCAACAATTGCTTCGGCGGAAACGACGCCGATAGCAATGTTGCAGGATATGAGCAGTGCCAGCCAGTCGCTCAACTATGAGCTATCCTATATTAATGTTAACAAGCAAGGGATTGATTCCCTCCGCTACCGGCATGCCATTCTAGATAAAAAAACATTTGCGCAATTACTGCGTATGGATGGCCCGCGTACTGAGATTTTACAGCGCGGTAATGAAATAAGTTATTTCGAACCCGGTTTCGACGCTTTCACATTGTCTGGTGAGCATATAGTTGATGCATTGCCATCTATTGTATTCCCCGATTTTGAAAAATTGTCAAAATACTATAACTATATTGCACTTGGTCGTGCCCGCATTGCAGACCGACCATCTCAGGTTATTCGGGTGGTAGCTCGTGATAGCACGCGATACAGCTATATTATTTGGATGGATGAAACGAGCAAACTCCCGATGCGGGTAGATCTGTTAGATCGTGATGGTGAAACACTCGAGCAGTTTCGTGTGATTTCTTTTGCCATCGGTGAACCTATCAAGGATATTCTGCAAGACATGGTTAAACTCTCGTTACCGCCACTGCTGGCGTTACCGGCTAAAACTAAGGTCGACTTTACCTGGGTTCCTCGTTGGTTACCGGACGGTGTTAGCGAAGTTTCACGTAGCCGCCGTACATTACCAAATATGGATGCACCAACCGAATCACGGTTATATTCTGATGGCTTATTCAGTTTTTCAGTAAATATAAACCCAGCGGGTAAAGATGCGCCTTCAGAGCAATCTTTGCGTCAGGGGCGGAGAACTGTGCATACTGAAGCGCGTAATAATATTGAAATCACCATAGTGGGTGAACTGCCGCCTTCAACCGCGAAACGTATTGCTGATAGTATCGTTTTGGAATCAGCTAAATGATGAAAGAATGGGCTACGGTTATCTCGTGGCAAGATGGTGTAGCACTGCTGCGTTGTGAACCACAGTCTGGCTGTGGGAGCTGTAATGCGCGTACTGGATGCGGTAGTCATTTATTAAATGAGCTGGGGCCGGAATCGGAACACCAATTGCAAATAGCCATCTCGCAACCGCTTGAGCCAGGCCAAAAGGTTGAAGTTGGCATTAGCGAAGGCAGCTTATTACGTTCTGCTTCTCTGGTTTATTTAACGCCTTTAGCCGGATTAATCGCGGGTGGTGGTTTGTTCCAAACTTTATTTATCACCGATGCTTTTACTGCTCTTGGTGCTATTTTGGGGGCGGGGCTTGGTTTCTTGCTAGCCAGAACATTAGCCAGCAGAATTGAAGGGCAGAGTGATTATCAACCGACTATTTTGCAGATCGGTTTACCACCAACAGCGATACGTATTCAGTAAGAGTAATTATCCCTTTCCTATTCCCCATGATAGGCTGGAATACGGTTTTGTATCATGTGCTCAACTAAAGCAATAAAAAGGTCGGCACTGACCAGCGCTGAGTAATCTACTGAGAAAAGCATGTTACCTTTGGCATCGAATAATCGGATTTTATCATGATGTTTCTCACGTAACGTCTCGATACGCAGAATATCTTCAATGCTGATAATACCCTCCGTTGTAATTAATGAGTGTGCGCTAAGGGACAGTGGCGTGGTGTCCATCGGAACATTTTTTATCATGATGATATTTAAAAGACCATTGTATATGAGTGATTTTAGCCAGTTATCATTTTTTTTAATTACATCAAATACAATCGTATTTCCTCTTGATAACATATTCAAACTGATTATCCCGACATGCATGACTTGCTGATGGATTATTGTATTTATCAGAGGATAAGCATTGGTTATATTATTGATTATAATATTCCATGGTTGGAGTTTTGAAGTGCGAAATGCCATGGTGTTTATTTTACCATTAGGGTTTATTCCGCTATGGTATTTATGAATGTATTGTATTTTACTAAACGTAATAAAATAGACATTTCCATTATGATGATTGAAAACTCGGACACCTTTCTCATAAAGGAAGTAGGTAAACATTGGATTACTGTATAAGCGTAAATACAGGAAGGTACTCAGCGAAATAGCTGCAATAGTGACACATAAGATTGAAAGAACCGACGGGGTTGAAAAAACAGATGTTGTCACTGATAGCGTAATTATTACAAAACTAAATACCAATATAAATATTATTGCGGCAATTGTTGCTAGGGAGTTTTTTTTTCTAAACTCATGGCGGCTCAGTATTTTTCCTTCGTCAATCATAATATTCTCCATATGTCCGCCAAGAGAATATTTCACTTGGTGTTATAAAGTCACATTACTACTCTAGATTATTACCCAACCGGGTAAATGAGCATTTTCCGAAAATGAATGAATAATCAGTTTGGCAAAATAGAAATATATCAACCGACTAAGTTAGGGCGTTATTGTATCTATATCACTGATTGTTATCAGTAAAATATTGGGTTTCAGCAAGGGCTATAAGCTATAGCCATAATATAATTATAGGTATTAAGCTGTTTTTACCGGGATATCAGCCAGGAGTAGCGCTAAGCGTGTGTGCTATCAATCACTATGTGAGGTAAAGCGCTGATACATTTTAACAGGGCAAATCAGCTAACAAGCTAAGTGTGATGCCTTTCACGAGGCAGACTTACAGTGTAAGATGCGTGCATATTTATGTGGGTAGTTTTGGGTTTGAGTCCATCGCTGTGTCCACCAATAATCAATTAAAGACAACGACTAGAGAAAAATTCATATAAATGAAGCACATAAGAAACTTTTCTATTATTGCCCATATTGACCACGGTAAATCGACACTGTCGGACCGTATTATTCAGATTTGTGGCGGATTAGCTGAGCGTGAAATGGCCGCTCAAGTGCTGGATTCTATGGATCTGGAGCGTGAGCGTGGTATTACCATCAAGGCACAGAGTGTGACCCTTGATTACCATGCTAAAGATGGTCAAACCTATCAGCTCAACTTTATCGATACTCCTGGCCATGTTGACTTCTCCTATGAAGTTTCCCGCTCTTTGGCGGCTTGCGAAGGGGCATTGCTGGTTGTGGATGCAGGGCAAGGTGTTGAAGCGCAGACGCTGGCTAACTGCTATACCGCGATGGAAATGAATCTGGAAGTGGTGCCGGTTTTGAATAAAATCGACCTGCCTGCAGCCGATCCTGAGCGCGTTGCTGAAGAGATTGAAGATATCGTAGGCATTGATGCCACCGATGCGGTGCGTTGTTCAGCGAAAACCGGCGTAGGCGTGCCTGATATCCTTGAGCGTTTGGTGCGTGATATTCCGCCGCCACAGGGTGATCCTGATGGCCCATTGCAAGCGCTAATTATCGATTCCTGGTTTGATAATTATCTGGGTGTTGTATCGTTAATTCGTATTAAAAATGGCTCATTGCGTAAAGGCGATAAGGTCAAAGTAATGAGTACCGGGCAGAGTTATAATGCTGAACGCCTCGGTATTTTTACACCAAAACGTATAGATCGCGATGTGCTGAACTGCGGTGAGGTTGGCTGGTTGGTGTGTGCGATAAAAGACATTTTAGGCGCACCGGTCGGCGATACATTGACTCTGACCCGTAACCCGGCAGAGAAGTCATTACCTGGCTTTAAGAAAGTAAAACCACAGGTTTATGCAGGTCTGTTCCCTATTAGTTCAGACGATTATGAAGCTTTCCGTGATGCGCTGGGCAAGTTGAGTCTTAATGACGCCTCTTTGTTCTACGAACCAGAAAGCTCTACTGCATTGGGCTTTGGTTTCCGCTGTGGCTTCCTCGGCTTACTGCACATGGAGATCATTCAGGAGCGTCTGGAGCGTGAATACGATCTGGAGTTGATCACCACTGCACCGACGGTCGTATATGAAGTAATCACCACCAGTCAGGAAACCGTTTACGTTGATAGCCCATCCAAGCTGCCTGCGTTGAACAACATCGAAGAGCTGCGTGAGCCGATTGCTGAGTGTCATATGCTGTTGCCACAGGAATACCTGGGTAACGTCATCACTTTGTGTATTGAAAAACGCGGTATGCAGACCAACATGGTTTACCACGGTAACCAAGTGGCACTGACGTATGAAATCCCGATGGCTGAAGTGGTTCTCGATTTCTTCGATCGCCTGAAGTCAACATCCCGTGGCTACGCCTCGCTGGATTACAATTTCAAACGTTTCCAAACCTCTGACATGGTGCGTGTTGATGTGTTAATCAACAACGAACGTGTTGACGCGCTGGCGCTTATTACCCATCGTGATAATGCGCAATACCGTGGCCGTGATCTGGTTGAGAAAATGAAAGAACTGATCCCGCGCCAGCAATTTGATATTGCTATTCAGGCTGCTATCGGCAACCACATTATTGCTCGTTCTACTGTGAAACAGTTACGTAAAAACGTACTGGCGAAATGTTATGGCGGTGATGTTAGCCGTAAGAAGAAACTTTTGCAGAAACAGAAAGACGGTAAGAAACGTATGAAGCAGGTCGGTAACGTTGAATTACCGCAAGAGGCTTTCCTGGCTATTCTGCACGTCGGAAAAGACAGCAAATAAGGAGTTTTGATGGCTAACATGTTTGCCTTGATTTTAGCGATAGCGACACTGCTGACAGGGATTATCTGGTGCTTTGAGCGGTTTAAATGGGGACCGGCTCGCCAGGCAAAAATTGCGGCTGTTAATGCGCAAACTGCGGCGATCAAGGCACAAACGGGTTGTGCTGTAGATAATAAGACTTTAGCACAGGCAGCAAGGCAGCCTGGCTGGATAGAGACTTGTGCGTCAGTCTTCCCGGTGTTAGCTCTGGTATTTATCGTCCGTTCGTTTATTTACGAACCCTTCCAGATCCCTTCTGGTTCGATGATGCCAACGCTCTTGATCGGTGACTTCATTCTGGTTGAGAAGTTTGCTTATGGGATTAAAGACCCCATCACGCAAACCACGCTGATCCCTACGGGGCATCCCAAACGTGGCGATATTACGGTATTTAAATATCCGCTAGATCCACGTTTGGACTATATCAAGCGAGTCGTGGGCTTGCCGGGGGACCGGGTGAGTTATAATCCAATCAGCAAAGAGGTCACGGTTCAGCCTGCGTGTAATACCGGTACTTCTTGTGATAGCGCGTTGCCGATTACTTACAGTGCATCTGAGCCAAGCGACTTTGTGCAGACATTCCGCTATAGCGGCAATGGTGAGGCTTCTGCTGGCTTCTTCCAGATCCCGACAAACCAAGCGGTGCCTGATGGTGGCGTGCGTCTGCGCGAGCGTACTGAAACGCTTGGGCCGGTTGCACACCATATTCTGACTGTCCCTGGGCGTCAGGATCCGATTGGTTCTTATTATCAGCAACCTGGCCAGCCGTTAGGGGTATGGGTGGTGCCGGAAGGCCATTACTTTATGATGGGCGACAACCGGGATAACAGCGCCGATAGCCGCTTCTGGGGTTTTGTGCCGGAACGTAATCTGGTTGGTAAAGCTACGGCTATCTGGATGAGTTTTGAAAAGCAAGAAGGTGAATGGCCAACGGGTGTTCGTTTAAGTCGAATTGGTGGAATTCATTAATATCGGCTATACCCAAAATCGTTGGAGTTGCAGCAAGCGAGTAAACGAGTAAATCACGATGAGCTGACAAAAGTCAGTGATTCGGGTGACAAATCTGCTGGGAGTAGATTTGAACGCCGTTTGCGGCGGCCTCGTAAAGGCGAGGCCCAAGGATGGGCTGAGTAACGAAAGCCGCTAGCGCTGCTGCAACTTCAAGTAAGCAGGGTATTTAAACGCAGCATTATATTTCCACTCGTTGTAGAATAACCTTTCGAGCGATAAAAGTTGGCTTCTTTATGGGAGCCACTGCAAACGAAACAGCTTTGTCCTGCATATTGGCGGATCAGACCTGTTCCGTATGCTGTAGTTTTTGACGCATTCTTGATCTATTGGTAACTCATGAACCCCATCGTAATAAACAGGCTACAGCGGAAGCTGGGCTACACTTTTCAACAGCAGGAGCTCTTGCTGCAAGCACTGACTCATCGTAGCGCCAATAGCAAACACAATGAGCGTTTGGAGTTCCTGGGTGACTCTATATTAAGTTTTGTTATCGCCAATGAGCTGTATCACCGTTTTCCCCGTGTTGATGAAGGGGATATGAGTCGGATGCGCGCCACATTGGTTAGAGGGAATACACTCGCCGAAATGGCCCGTGAATTTGACCTTGGTGAATGTTTGCGCCTTGGGCCGGGTGAATTGAAAAGTGGTGGTTTCCGCCGTGAATCAATTTTGGCAGATACCGTCGAAGCCTTAATTGGCGGTATATTCCTCGATAGCGATATTCATATGATTGAACGGCTGATTCTCGACTGGTATCGCAGTCGCTTAGATGAGATCAGCCCTGGTGATAAGCAGAAAGACCCAAAAACGCGCTTGCAAGAATATTTGCAAGGCCGTCATCTGCCATTACCTTCTTATCTGGTTGTGCAGGTTCGCGGTGAAGCGCATGACCAGGAATTTACTATCCACTGCCAGGTGAGTGGCTTGAATGAACCGGTAATAGGTACCGGCTCAAGTCGCCGTAAAGCTGAGCAGGCGGCAGCGGAACAAGCGCTGAAACAGTTGGAGCTTGAATGAGCGAAGTAGAAAAAACGTATTGTGGTTTTATTGCAATTGTAGGTCGCCCGAATGTGGGGAAATCTACCTTGCTAAATGAACTGTTGGGGCAAAAAGTCTCCATCACTTCACGTAAACCGCAAACCACACGCCACCGGATTATGGGGATCCATACTGAAGGGCCTTATCAGGCCATTTATGTTGATACCCCAGGGCTGCATATTGAAGAAAAACGCGCCATTAACCGCTTAATGAATCGCGCGGCAAGCAGCTCTCTCGGTGATGTGGAATTAGTGATTTTTGTCGTTGAAGGCACCAATTGGACTGCCGACGATGAAATGGTTGTTAATAAGCTGCGCAGTTTACAATGCCCGGTATTATTGGCGATCAACAAAGTTGATAACGTAACAGACAAAACCAAGCTGTTGCCCCATATTCAGTTCTTAAGTAAGCAGATGAATTTCCTGGATGTTGTTCCTATCTCTGCTGAGAAAGGAATGAACGTGGATACCATCGCCAGCATTGTACGCAAGCTTATGCCGGAAGCGGGTCATCATTTCCCAGAAGATTACATTACAGACCGCTCCCAGCGCTTTATGGCGTCAGAAATCATCCGTGAAAAACTGATGCGCTTCTTGGGTGAGGAATTACCTTACTCGGTAACGGTTGAAATTGAACAGTTTGTACCAAATGAGCGCGGTGGTTATAACATCCATGGGCTGATTTTGGTTGAACGCGAAGGCCAGAAGAAAATGGTCATCGGTAATAAAGGTTCGAAAATCAAGACCATCGGTATTGAAGCCCGTCAGGACATGGAGCAAATGTTCGAAGCAAAAGTACATCTTGAGCTGTGGGTGAAAGTGAAATCAGGTTGGGCAGATGACGAACGTGCATTGCGCAGCTTAGGCTATACCGACGATCTGAAGTAAGGCTCGCCAATGGACGGTTGGCAACGCGCATTTGTCCTGCATGGGCGGCCCTACAGTGAAACCAGTTTAATGCTGGATTTATTCACTGAAGGGGAGGGGCGTATGCGGGTGTTGGCAAAAGGTGCACGGGGTCGCCGTTCTAATCTAAAAGGCTGCTTGCAGCCTTTTACGCCATTATTGGTCCGTTGGGCTGGGCGCGGTGAAGTTAAAACCTTACGCAGTGCTGAGCCTGTATCATTGGCTCTTCCATTGACTGGCTCTATGTTATACAGCGGCTTATATGTCAATGAGCTGCTCTCCCGCGTGTTAGAACATCAAACCAATTACTCTGCTCTATTCTTCGATTATCTGCATTGCTTACAGGCGTTGGCAGGCAGCGATGGATCGCCTGAATATGCTCTGCGCCAGTTTGAGTTGGCGATATTGGCCCATCTTGGTTATGGTGTGGACTTTCTCCATTGTGCAGGGAGTGGTCAGCCAATATCAGATACCATGACCTACCGCTATCGGGAAGAAAAAGGATTTATCGCCAGCTTAGTGGTTGATCACTATAGCTTTACCGGTCGCCAATTATCAGCCTTAGCTAACCGTGAGTTTCCTGATGCTGATACTTTACGCGCCGCTAAGCGATTCACCCGCATCGCCCTTAAACCCTATCTGGGCGGTAAGCCGTTAAAAAGCCGTGAACTGTTTCGCCAGTTTGTGATTAAACCGCCAGCAGATCCCACACCATAGCGGCAATCCCCTCATTTTTTAAACTGCCCACCATCAACTTTCCCGCACAGTAACCTATCCGCTGACAGTCTAGTCGGTGTAAACTGCGAGGCACTTACGCGTTTAAGGGCAGGCTTTCTTTGCGTGCTTATTGACCTATTAAAGATGCATCCATATCTGGAGGGCTGTCATGGCTGATTTATTGTTGGGCGTCAATATTGATCACATTGCGACATTACGAAATGCACGTGGGACCATTTACCCCGATCCTGTTCAGGCAGCGTTTATTGCCGAGCAAGCCGGTGCCGACGGTATTACCGTGCATTTACGTGAAGATCGTCGCCATATCACTGATCGGGATGTACGCATCTTGCGCCAAACCATCCAGACCCGCATGAATCTGGAGATGGCGGTTACTGATGAAATGGTTGATATTGCCTGTGAGTTACAACCGCACTTTTGCTGTCTGGTGCCGGAAAAACGCCAGGAAGTCACCACCGAAGGCGGGCTGGATGTTGCCGGTCAACTCGATAAAATGACCATTGCGGTGAGCCGATTATCTGAGGCTGGTATTCTGGTGTCACTGTTTATCGATCCCGACATGCGCCAGATTGATGCAGCCGTTGCCGTGGGTGCCCCATATATTGAGATTCATACCGGCGCATACGCGGATGCTACTACCGATTTGGTGCGTCAGGCTGAATTAGTACGCATAACCAAAGCCGCGACCTATGCCGCAGGCAAAGGATTGAAGGTAAATGCAGGCCATGGACTGACTTATCACAATGTGCAACCGATCGCAGCCTTACCAGAGATGCATGAGCTGAATATCGGTCATGCCATTATTGGTCAGGCAGTAATGACGGGCCTGGCGGCTGCCGTTACTGATATGAAAGTATTAATGCGGGAAGCGCGTCGTTAATGGCGATTTTGGGGTTAGGCACTGATATTGTTGAGATTTCAAGGATTGAGGCCGTGGTGGAACGCAGTGGCGAAAAACTGGCTCGGCGTATCCTTAGCCCATCGGAATGGCAGCATTATCAGCAGCATCAACAGCCAATTCGGTTTCTGGCAAAACGCTTTGCCGTTAAAGAGGCCGCAGCTAAGGCATTTGGCACCGGTATTCGTAATGGTTTGGCATTTAATCAGTTTGAAGTCGTTAACGATGCACTGGGTAAGCCGACATTGCATTTACATCAACGAGCGGCAGAATTGGCCGTTGAGCTGGGTGTCAAATCCCTGCATGTAAGTTTGGCCGATGAACGGCGTTATGCCTGCGCGACCGTCATTATTGAAAGTTAAGACAGTGTTAGCGGCTAACCGTGGCAAGAGAGAACGAGGGTGTGCATGAGAATGCAGCCCTTTTTGCTATGCGCAAATGTAGGTATTAAAAACGAATATTGCAGCGGGTATTACAAACGTTCGGCGTGATGCAGTTGGACAAACTTATCCCACAGTTGTTCGTTACTCTCAACCCAGGCAGGATCGATAGCAATCGTATTATCGATAGGACAGACCAACTGGCAGGTTGGTGTTTCGTAATGACCGACACATTCCGTACAGCGCATCGGATCAATCTGATAGATCTCTGCACCCATGGAAATTGCCTCATTAGGGCATTCCGGCTCGCACATGTCGCAATTAATACATTTACGAGTGATCAACAGGGCCATGCTTTCTTTTACCTTAGGTCGGGTATTCTCAACTGCGGGGGATTATACCCCTCTGGTATCCTTAGACCAGTTTTTTTACCAGTGCCGCACTGTGCTTAATATGATCCTGAGCGCTTTCCAAGTCTTGCTGGATCATCGCCATAAATAATAGATCAGTTAGAGCATATTGCGCGGTACTTGAGGAGATCGCTGCACTGCGAATCGCTGGCTCTTCCGAAATGGTATATAAGCAATGGTCGGCACGTTGCTGCAAACTGTTAGGGGAGAAGCTGGTCAGTGCCAGCACTTTGGCACCAGAACGCTGTGCCTCTTCAGCCGCCAGATTTATCTCGCGGCGTTCACCGCTAAATGAGATAGCCAGCAGTAAATCCCGCGCATCCAATGCTTGTACTGCGGCCAATTGTGCATGCATATCGGTTTCCGAGACCGCCATAATACCGATTTTCAGTAGCTTATAAGCCAGATCTTTTGCTACCAGCCCGGATGCTCCAATACCGGTCAGAATAATTCTTCGCGCCGACAATAACATCTCTAATGCTTGCGTAAGTCGTTGTTCACTGTTGATATCCAGAGTTGCCCGTAGTGCTGCGGCTTTCTCGCTCAGGAGTTTTTCCCCGACGATCTTCAAACTGTCAGTGCTCAAGATTTGATTATGCAGTGTTACAGCCTGTGCTGGGGCCGCGACAATTTCACTCAGGGCCAGTTTTAGCGCCGGGAAGCCTTTGTAGCCTAATTTTTGGGCAAATTTAACTACCGCAGATTGGCTGACACCGGTTTGCTGCGCCAACTTTTGCGAACTAAGATGGCGTGCCTGCTCAGGATTGGTTAGCAGGAAATCGGCTAACTTACGGTCATTTTGTGCCAGCGTCGGATAAAGCTGACGGATGCGAAGAAGACTACTCATAAATCAGTTCCTGAATGCGGGAAAAATAATACCCGGAAATACTCAAGATAAACGGCAAGTGATGGAGCATAGCACCCTTTTTTGTGTTCATTAGATGAATAGCGCAAGAAAATAGTCGCTTAAATGAATATAATATTCATTTGTAAATTAAATGTTATGAATTAAAAATTCAATGAAGGACATATCATGAATTTGGGTACATTGATTTCAGAAAGTCGTAATCCGGCTACGATGGAGTTGGATAAGTTTTCTACGCTCGAGATGTTGACCTGCTTTAATGATGAAGATCGCAAAGTGCCGGAGGCCATTCGTTTGGTCTTACCGGCTATCGTTCAAGCGGTAGATTTAGCCGCAGAGTCCTTAAAGCAAGGTGGGCGGCTAATTTATCTGGGGGCCGGTACCAGCGGGAGGCTCGGCGTGTTGGATGCTTCCGAATGTCCACCGACCTTTGGCGTACCTCATGGCAGGGTGATCGGCTTAATTGCCGGAGGCCCAGGCGCTTTACTTAAGGCGGTGGAAGGTGCTGAGGATGATATCGCGCTCGGTGTACGGGATCTGCAAGATTTAAAGCTGACAGCCACTGATATGGTGGTCGGGTTGGCAGCGTCTGGTCGCACGCCTTATGTCATCGGTGCGCTACGTTATGCCCGCCAGCTTGGGTGCCCAACGGCGGCCATTTCTTGTAACCCAGACTCTCCCATCGCGCAGGAAGCTCAGGTTGCGATTTCACCGGTAGTCGGGCCAGAAGCCCTCACTGGCTCTACGCGTATGAAGTCGGGTACTGCACAAAAGTTGGTGCTGAATATGTTATCCACTGGGGCGATGGTGAAACTGGGTAAGGTTTATCAAAATCTGATGGTCGATGTGAAAGCGACCAACGTGAAGCTGATCGATCGCGCTTGCCGCATTGTGGTTGAAGCCACCGGTGCCAGCCGTGTAGAGGCTGAAAATGCCTTATCACAAACGGAGTTTGAGGTAAAACCGGCCATTTTGATGATTCTGAAAGGCGTGAGTGCCGAGCAGGCTCGTCAGGACCTACAGCAGCATAACGGCTATTTGCGTGCTGCATTGTAAGACTCACACTCAGGGAGCCAGCATCAGTTGATTGTTGGCCCTGGTGCCACAGGCAAAGTGATGTTGTATTTAGCTACGATGGTTGTCACCATACTCGTAAGCTTTATATTTACCTGGTTTATGGGATTCAATGACCCTGAGGAGTAACGTTTGAGCGCAGAGCAGGCTACATCAACCTTTAAGCATGCTGGCAATAAGTGCGAGGGGACGGCTGAGGCACCATCAACAAGTGCCAAACGCATTGTCTTCTTTGATCTGGATGGCACGTTGCATCAACAGGACATGTTCGGCAGTTTTTTGCGTTTTCTGTTGCGACATTTGCCGCTAAATCTGTTGCTGGTGGTCCCATTATTGCCGGTGATTGGGCTGGGATTGCTGGCGGGAGGCCGTTGCGCTCGTTGGCCTATGAGCCTGTTACTGTGGGCGATAACCTTCGGTCGGCGCGAAGCGCATTTGAACGATCTGGAATTACGTTTTGTGAATGATTTTCGCCAGAAAGTGACGGAATTTCCCGTGGTCGTGATGCGTTTGCGCCAATATTTGGAGAGTCATGACGTACAGGTATGGTTGATAACCGGCTCGCCGCAACGGCTGGTGGAACAGGTTTATCATGATTCTACATTTATTCACCGTTTGCGGCTGGTCGGTAGCCGCATGGCGCGGCGTCATGGCGGTTGGGTGCTACCTTTACGCTGTTTGGGGCCAGAGAAAGTGGTGCAACTGGAACAGCGTTTGGGATCACCGCTGAAACTTTATAGCGGATACTCGGACAGCAAGCAGGATAACCCGCTATTGTATTTTTGCGAGCATCGCTGGCGGGTCAGTAAAAGCGGCGAATTACAGCAATTAGAATAAACGTCCATTGAAGTCATTCGCCATGTTAAGCGGTTTGGATTTTAGTGGGTGACGTCATTGTCATGGTGGCCAAGCCGCCATATGCGCTCGGCATGTCGGCCCAATAACCACAAGCTGATGCCGAGCAGCAGGAAGAAAATAGTTTTCGGCATCGCATCCCAGAAGAACTCAAAGAAACGGGTATATAAGTTGATGGCTAGAAACGTTAGGCCAAACCCGCGTAACATAGCATCATCGCGCTTTAGTCCTAGCCAAATAGCCACACTGGCAGCAATAGCAAACAGTAGGCTCCAATGCAGCAACTCGATCTGGCGCACCTGGTACCAATAGTCCAGGTCACCGTAATTGCCAAAAATAGACAATAACCACAGGGCAATAAACAGATAAAGCAGCCCCATCGCCTGTGACACCCTATCTAGCCTGCGTTGTGCCAACTGTGGTTGTAATGTCAGTGCCGCTGCACAAAGTAGCAGGCCAAACGCAATAAAGCGTATCGGGTAGCTCATTCCCAGCCAGTAAGCTCCCCAACCGGACAGATAACCGGTTTCCGCCCCAAACGCATTACCCAGTGACAGCAAGGCAAATAGCCATACCAACGGCGCACGGCCAAACCAGCCCACGACACCGTAGATGACGGTACCCAAAAGCAGTAATACTGAAATGCGCCCACTACCGTTATCCAGCCACACGCCGAGTTGGCCGATGGCGGCTGCGGTAAATATTACGCCGAGAAAGAGTACGGCCTCATTACTGTAGATCTTACTGGCGTCTCGCCGGCGGCGGTTAAAGCCCCAACCGTAAAAAGCGGCGGCCAATATCGCAGTGACCACCACCCGTACCGGGGGATCGAAGCGGAAAAACTGGCTTATCCAGTTGAGCAGGAAAGTATCAGCCATCAGGCTGCCAATGGCGATAACCAGCGAAGCCAGTGCGGCAAGAAAGGCGTAACCGGCTAATCTGCGCCAGTCAAAAGGTTGAATATCGATATTCTGTAACAGACGTTGATGCTCGCCCTCAGGGATAACGCCTTCACTGGCCCATCCACTCAGGGTTTTACGCACCACAGCGGCATTTTTCTTACTGAGTTTCATGTGTTTGCCTTCTCATATTTCTATCCTGCCGGAACATTAACCGATCATTATGGACTGAGCTACTTTATATTGGAGATAGCGGGTATAGCGGTTGTCGCTGGCTGTGTATAATGCACGCCGCCAAAGTACCAGAGAGGTTTATGTGTCTGCTGATAAAAGTTTGTCTTCTGAATTTGATTCGCCTGCTGAATACAGTGATGAGTACTGGATGCAGCGGGCGTTGACGCTGGCTCTGCGGGCGCAGAATGAGGGGGAAGTCCCGGTAGGTGCGGTGTTGGTGCTGGGTAATCAGGTTATTGGTGAAGGGTGGAATAAATCTATTCGCGATAACGACCCTACCGCTCATGCAGAAATCATGGCGCTACGGCAAGGCGGGCAGGTGGTGCAGAATTATCGCCTGCTGGAAGCCACGCTATATGTGACGCTGGAGCCATGCGTAATGTGTGCCGGAGCCATGATACACAGCCGGATCCGTCGCTTGGTCTATGGGGCTAATGATTTAAAAACCGGTGCTGCCGGTTCGCTGGTGGATATCTTGCACCATCCGGGGATGAATCATCAAATAGAGGTCAGTGCCGGGGTACTGGCAGAGACGTGTTCCCACCAATTAAGTGCTTTTTTCCGCCTACGGCGTGAGCAGCAAAAGGCGTTGAAACTCGCGCAGCAAGCCTCTACCCGTCAGCCATGACTCGGCCCATCCGTGGGCCTCTCCCTCTACGGAGCCACTGCTGGCAGCATCTTAGTTATTGATTGACCAGCCTGGGCCGACAACGGGATAAGCTTTACCCAGTTCTGCTTCGATAGCGGCATGTTGGGCTGCTTTTTTCTCTCTTTCCTGCAAATATCCCACCAGACTGACCTGATAACGACGGATGTTTTCGACATAGTTATAAGCCTCATGACCACGGGCGTAACCATAGGTGGTGCTTGGGTAGTAGCGTTTTTGACTCAACATGGGTAAACGCATTTTTACATCAACCCAACTGTCTGGATTACCATTCTGATTTTTAGTCAGGCGACGAGCATCCAGCATGTGGCCATAACCTAGATTATAGGCAGCCAGCGCAAACCAGATACGCTCATCTTCTGGAATGGTCTCCGGCACTTTTTGCATTAACCGCTGCAAGTAAATGGAACCGCCTTTAATGCTTTCCTCAGGATCAACCCGGTCTTTAACCCCTAAACCATCTGCTGTGGCGCGGGTTAGCATCATCAAACCGCGCACGCCAGTGGGCGAGGTGGCTTGCGGGTTCCAATGGGATTCTTGATAAGCAATTGCTGCCAGCAGTTTCCAGTCAATTTCCCCGGCATGTTTTTCAAACAAGGATTGGAAAGCGGGCAACACACTGTCGATGGCTGAGAGGAATGTTTTGGTATCGACATAATCAAAGCTACCGACATGGCCGAGATATTTTTCTTCCAGCCGTGCCAGACTGCCGTCTTCAACCATCTGGCTGTAGAAATCGAGCATTGCGGCATACAGGCTGTCATCATCCCCCTTTTGGAAATACCAAGTGACTGGCTCTTCATCTGTGACATCAAAAGCAACCGCCAATTGCGGGTGGATGCGTTGCAGTAGGGCGATTGTCACCGAATCACCCAAGGTATAGTCAAGTTTGCCGTCCGCGACCTGTTCCAGTAACTCTTTGCCAGAACGATCAATGGATGATCCCCAGTTAAGATCGGGATATTTGCTCTGCTTAAGTTGTTTGAGGGTGGTCATATGGGCTGAACCAGAGGCGACAATCAACTGACCCTTCAGATCACTGAATGATTTTGGCCGTGGTTTACCCAGTCGATATACTAATTGTTGCGAGACTGAATAATAGGCAGGGCCGGTACGCGCCCGATTAAGACGCTCACGGTTATAAATTAGCCCGGCAGCCAGCATGTCTGCATCATCGCTATCAAGTGCATCAAACAAGTCATCAATATTATGATGCGGGGTAATGACTAGCTTAACCCCCAGATAGTCGGCAAAACGTTTGGCTAGCTCGTAGTCAAGACCGGAAGGGCCATCCTTTCCGGTGAAGTAGATAAGTGGTGAGCTAATCGTGCTAACACGTAGCTCGCCACGGGCTTTTATACGGTCTAGTTGTCCTTCTTGACTACTGCGCCAGGGAATATTGGGCCACAGCGCGAGGGCCAGAAGTAAGGCAACTACACCGATAACAAAGTAATTTAATTTTATGCGCGTCAAATAGTTATCTCTCGGCAGCGCTCTTTATGTGTGTGTTGTGAAGTAAGAATCGACATGGTTAAATCCCCAGTGGAGTGGCATTTTGCGCAACAAATCGTCAGTGTGCAACTTTATTGCGAGCTTATTTATCTGCTATTCATCTTCTAGAGATAACGACAATTTCTGACGCAATTATTAATAATAGCTACGCAAACGGTTTCGTCGGAGGTTTAGATTCACTATAATGGCGCGCGTTTTCCCCTGTTTTGCGCCAATAAATGCTGCGCCCAATGAAGTGCTGTTCCAGTCGCTTCGAAGAGAGAGAAACTTAGATTATGGAAATACTGCGTGGTTCGCCCGCTTTGTCGGCTTTTCGCATTACCAAACTGCTGTCCCGTTGCCTGGATGCTCACCTTTTAGTGAGTGATATCTACGCCGAATATGTTCACTTTGCCGATGTTAGCGCCCCGTTAAGTGCTGATGAACACGCCAGACTTCAACGGCTGCTTAAGTATGGACCCTCTCTCCCTGAACACGCACCGGAAGGGCGTTTGTTACTGGTTACGCCAAGGCCGGGGACCATTTCTCCGTGGTCTTCCAAAGCGACGGATATCGCGCACAACTGTGCGTTGCCACAGGTTCTGCGTCTGGAACGTGGTCTGGCCTTCTATATTCAAGGCCCAGAGCTGAATGAAAGCCAATGGCAACAATTGTCGGCGCTGCTGCATGACCGCATGATGGAAACGGTATTCACCGATTTGCAGCAAGCAGAGCAGTTATTCTCTCATCATCAACCCGCGCCAGTACAACGGGTGGATATCTTGGCGCAGGGCCGCAGTGCACTGGAGCAGGCCAATATTAAGTTGGGTCTGGCTCTTGCTCCTGATGAAATTGACTACTTGCTGGCTGCCTTTACCGGCCTGGGGCGCAACCCGACGGATATTGAGTTGTATATGTTTGCTCAGGCAAACTCTGAGCATTGCCGCCATAAAATCTTTAATGCAGATTGGATAATCGACGGTGTTTCTCAGCCTAAAACACTGTTTAAAATGATCAAAAATACCTTTGAACACACACCGGATTACGTGTTGTCAGCCTATAAAGACAATGCGGCGGTGATGGAAGGTTCTCAGGTCGGGCGCTTCTTTGCTGCACCTGATAATGGCGTTTATGGTTACCATCAGGAAGCTGCGCATATCCTGATGAAAGTAGAAACTCATAACCATCCGACGGCAATTTCACCTTGGCCGGGTGCCGCTACGGGATCAGGTGGCGAAATCCGTGATGAAGGTGCTACCGGGCGTGGCGCTAAACCTAAAGCCGGTTTGGTGGGGTTCTCTGTTTCTAACCTGCGTATTCCCGGATTTGAACAGCCGTGGGAAGAGAATTTTGGTAAGCCGGATCGCATTGTGACCGCACTGGATATCATGACCGAAGGCCCACTGGGCGGCGCGGCCTTTAACAACGAATTTGGTCGCCCGGCGCTGCTGGGCTACTTCCGTACTTATGAAGAGCGCGTCAATAGTCATAACGGCACTGAGTTACGTGGTTACCACAAGCCGATCATGTTGGCCGGTGGGATCGGTAATATTCGGGCCGACCATGTACAAAAAGGCGAGATAACAGTCGGTGCCAAGCTGGTGGTGCTCGGCGGCCCGTCAATGAATATCGGTCTGGGTGGCGGCGCGGCCTCTTCCATGGCCTCTGGCCAGTCAGATGCGGATCTGGATTTTGCTTCAGTACAACGTGATAACCCGGAAATGGAACGCCGCTGTCAGGAAGTGATTGACCGCTGCTGGCAGTTAGGTGATCACAATCCGATTTTATTTATTCATGACGTCGGTGCGGGTGGGCTGTCTAATGCCATGCCAGAACTGGTCAGCGACGGTGGTCGTGGTGGCCGTTTTGAACTGCGTGACATTCTTAATGATGAGCCGGGCATGAGCCCGCTGGAAGTGTGGTGTAACGAGTCTCAGGAACGTTATGTTCTGGCCGTTGCCCCTGCGCAGATGGCTCAGTTTGATGAAATTTGCCGTCGTGAACGTGCGCCCTATGCCGTCATTGGTGAAGCCACGGAAGAAAAACATCTGACACTGAATGACCGCCACTTCGATAATCAGCCAATTGACATGCCTTTGGATGTCTTGCTGGGTAAAACGCCGAAGATGCTGCGCGATGTCACCCGCCTTCAGGCGCAGGGTGATGCAGTGCAACGTGCTGAGATAAGCATCGCTGATGCGGTCAAACGGGTGATGCATTTACCGGCAGTGGCAGAGAAAACCTTCTTGATTACCATTGGTGACCGTAGTGTGACCGGTATGGTGACGCGTGATCAAATGGTTGGCCCGTGGCAGATTCCGGTGGCTGATTGTGCGGTCACCAGTGCCAGTCTGGACAGCTACTATGGTGAGGCGATGTCATTGGGCGAACGTGCGCCAGTGGCATTGCTGGACTTTGCCGCCTCGGCCCGTTTGGCGGTAGGTGAAGCACTGACCAATATCGCAGCCACTCAGATTGGCGAGCTAAAACGCATTAAACTGTCAGCTAACTGGATGTCAGCAGCCGGTCATCCGGGTGAAGATGCCGGTTTGTATGACGCGGTGCGTG
This sequence comes from Yersinia intermedia, assembly GCF_900635455.1. Lineage (NCBI taxonomy): Bacteria > Pseudomonadati > Pseudomonadota > Gammaproteobacteria > Enterobacterales > Yersiniaceae > Yersinia > Yersinia intermedia. The sequence continues at coordinate 1,184,579 of NZ_LR134116.1, forward strand.
CGGTGGGCGAAGAGCTATGCCCTGCGCTGGAGATTACTATCCCGGTGGGCAAAGACTCTATGTCGATGAAAACCCGCTGGCAGGAAGGTGATGAGCAGCGCGAAATGACGTCGCCGCTCTCTCTGGTCATTACTGCCTTCGCCCGTGTTGAGGATGTTCGCCATACAGTGACACCACAGTTACGCACCGATAGAGGCGATAACGCGCTGTTACTGATTGATTTAGGTGCAGGCCACAATGCGCTGGGTGCAACCGCACTGACGCAAGTCTACCGTCAGTTAGGTGATAAACCTGCTGATGTGCGCGATGTACAGCAACTGGCGGGCTTCTTTAACGCGATGCAGTGCTTAGTAGCCTCTCAGGCTTTATTGGCCTACCACGATCGCTCTGACGGCGGCTTGCTGGTGACACTGGCTGAGATGGCCTTTGCCGGTCACTGTGGGGTGCAAGTTGATATTCACACCTTGGGTGATGACGCGCTGGCGGCACTGTTTAATGAAGAACTGGGTGCGGTGATTCAGGTTCGTGCTGAACAACGTGCCGCAGTGGAAAAAGTGCTGGCAGATCACGGTCTGGCAAACTGTGTTCACTATCTGGGCCGTGCTGTTGAAGGTGATAGTTTCGATATTCTCAGTGGTACTGAGGTGGTATACCGCGAGAAACGCAGTACTCTGCGCTTGTGGTGGGCAGAAACCACCTGGCAAATGCAGCGCCTGCGCGATAACCCTGATTGTGCTGATCAAGAGCATCAGGCTAAACAGGTTGAAACTGATCCGGGCTTGAATGTCCAACTGACCTTTGATCCCGCAAAAGATATCGCTGCACCCTATATCATCAAGCAGGTTCGGCCAAAAGTGGCCGTATTGCGTGAGCAGGGTGTTAACTCCCACGTAGAAATGGCTGCCGCCTTCCATCGTGCCGGGTTTGATGCAATCGATGTACATATGAGTGACCTGCTGGCCGGCCGAACTGATTTGCAATCATTCCAGACCTTAGTGGCCTGTGGTGGTTTCTCTTACGGTGATGTGCTGGGTGCGGGTGAAGGTTGGGCGAAATCTATTCTGTTTAACAACCGGGTTCGTGATGAGTTTGAAGCCTTCTTCCATCGCCCAGAAACATTGGCATTGGGGGTCTGCAACGGTTGTCAGATGATGTCTAATCTGCGTGAACTTATTCCAGGGGCTGAACATTGGCCACGCTTTGTCCGCAACCTGTCTGATCGCTTTGAAGCGCGTTTCAGTTTGGTTGAAGTGGCCAATAGCCCATCGCTGTTTATGCAAGATATGGCCGGATCTCGCCTGCCTATTGCGGTTTCACACGGTGAAGGGCGGGTTGAAGTGCGTGATGCGGCACATCTGGCGCTGCTTGAGCAGAACAATCTGGTGGCTTTGCGCTTTGTGAATAATCTGGGGGAAGTGACTGAGGTTTATCCGGCTAACCCGAATGGCTCAGCTCACGGGATTACTGCGGTGACTAGCGCCAATGGGCGGGCAACAGTAATGATGCCGCACCCAGAGCGGGTCTTCCGCACGGTCAGTAACTCATGGCATCCAGAAGAGTGGGGCGAAGATAGCCCATGGATGCGTATGTTCCGTAATGCGCGTAAGCAATTGGGTTAAGTGAATCAGCCTTGATTGTGATAACAGGGGCATCAGTTGATGCCCCTTTTTTACGCATGCTGATAAGGGCTTAAGATATATTCATTTATCTTTAATAACTTGAGTCATACCCCGAGGTCTGATTCGCTAATGTCATATGAAAGGTTTTGCTAGAAATCTGGTGGTCGGTTGCCAATCCTGTAACAACTAATCGATAGTTCCCAGGCGGCAAATTCACTAAAAACAAGGTCATATTCTTAGAGCGATTATCGATAAGTGTCGCAGTCTGTGTTTTCTCATCATCATATTGATCATAGAGATAGGTCGTAATTAGCAGGTGTTCAAGCGTTGTTACCGTCATCGGTATCTCACCCGAACTGTTTTCGAGCCAATAATGTGTTTGCACGCCATGTACGGAAAAATTATCAGTGAGAATATGACTATTATTTATCAGTATGGGTTTTACCCGTAAATCTTCAAGGGTTATAGGTTGTGCCATTACAGATAAATTGATCAACATAATGTTGGCGAGAATCATAAGACTGATTTTCATATGAGTACCTTCCTAATGATAAGTTGTGCAACTCCACGGCAGATACCTGTGAATCACCTTATGGGCATAAACCATTACCAGTGTTTTCTTTTGCTGTACGTTGGCAATTTCTTGTCGGTACCTGAGTCAAGTAATCAACGTGACTCATTCTTGTGAGTTATTAAACATCATAATTTATAAAGTAATAATGATTTAAACAGCATGCTTCCAAAGGGAAGAGTAACAGGCAGCCAGAGATACACGGATAATTAAATGCCATCATGACTTTTTAACTTGTTGATTCTAAATCACTTTATTATTTTGTCGGTAAATTGCGACAATAGCCCGATAATCTGTCTCAAATAGGAGACATATAAGTATTTGATTTATATAATATTTATTTAATCAGGGAATTGCTGTCGTGAATAGACGACAAAACAGCGGTAATTGATAAAAGCTGGCGGGTGACACCTCGGTGATAATCTTCTTAATTATTTTATTCTCTTTTTAAATCATAAGTTTAATATTTTTTTGATAAACTTGGCACGCAAGCTGCATTATTACTTACAGTTGCTCATTCAACTTATTATGATAGTCCCGCGATTAAGCGGAATATGCGCTTCATAAACCATCGAATGATGCCTAAGACTGGTACCTATCGTCCACCAAACCGATATCGTGTGAATTCACTTTATCAAACATCGGACGACACGTTGAGTGAGGTACCGCCTATGTCCTGCTGTGATGAATGGTTCATCAATTTTGGACATGTTTGGATGCTATTCGTCTCATCCTCCCGATGATTGCTTCGGCTTCATCAAACTGGAGACGATGTTTAAGGGCATCCACATATTCTGCGACGGGGCAATTTATTGCCCCGTTGTCACATCTATACCCGCCATACTTCACGAATTATTCAGGGTATATTACGGTCAAAGATAAGCTAAGCTCGCCGTTTTTACTGCAAATAACAATAAAAGCAGGTCTGATGATGATATCTGACGATATGGACAAGCAGCCTTAATTAAAAGCACTTAGCTCAAAGCCAGGTGCTTTTTTTTTATCTCAATCAAGAGACATTGTTCCTGGTACATACCCAATAGATTTCAAGTTGTGGGCAGGCGACAAACGAGATACAAATCGGTCGGGAACCGATTGAACAGTATTTCTGCTAGCCCGCAGGGTGAGCCTCAAGGATGAGGCTCATTAATCCCAATGAGCTGACATCAGTCAGTGATTCGGGTTATTGAGTGCAATCAACACACCTGCAACTTAAAATATGACGGGTAATTGGGCCACAAGCATTGTAATCCTCACGCAGTCAGTTAGCATCACCACAGAATGATAGGTAATGAGATGATTTCGTTGAAAAGATGGCGTTTATTCCCCCGTTCTTTACGTCAATTGGTGCTCATGGCATTTCTGTTGGTGCTGTTACCTTTATTGGTGCTGGCATATCAGGCTTATCAAAGCCTTGACCACCTAAGCACGCAGGCGGCCGACATTAATCGTACTACGCTGGCAGATGCGCGGCGCAGTGAGGCGATGACCAGTGTGGCGCTCGAAATGGAGCGTAGCTATCGCCAGTACTGCGTATTAGGTGACGCAACACTGGCAAAGTTATATCAGCATCAGCGTAAACAGTACGCTCAAATGCTTGATACTCACGCCCCTATCCTGCCAGATGCCCGTTACTATCAGACCCTGAGCGGTTTACTGGCACAACTTTCTGATATTAAATGTAAAAACAGTGGCCCGGAACAAAGTGCGTCAACGCTGTTGGAGCAGTTCTCCCGCTCGAATGCCGAGATGGTACAGGCAACGCGCGATGTGATTTTCTCCCGTGGTCAGCAACTACAAAAAGATATTGCCGAACGTGGGCAATTCTTTGGTTGGCAATCCCTGTTGCTGTTTTTAGTCAGCGTACTGTTAGTGGTGTTATTCACTCGGATGATAATCGGGCCGGTTAAAGGCATTGAGCGGATGATTAATCGCTTGGGTGAAGGGCGGCCATTGGGTAATACTGCGCTGTTTAAAGGGCCACGCGAGTTACGATCACTGGCACAACGTATTATTTGGCTCAGCGAGCGCTTAGCGTGGTTAGAGTCACAACGCCACGAGTTTTTGCGCCATATCTCTCATGAATTGAAAACACCATTAGCCAGTATGCGCGAAGGGACTGAATTGTTAGCGGATGAGGTTGCCGGGCCGTTGACGCAAGATCAAAAAGAAGTTGTGGCTATCCTTGATAACAGTAGCCGCCATTTGCAATTATTGATTGAGCAATTATTAGACTATAACCGTAAACTGGCAGACGGCCCCGGCGAACATGAAAATGTTGAGCTGGCAGAAATGGTCGAGGATGTTATTTCAGCCCACAGTTTACCTGCAAGGGCCAAGGCTCTGCGCACCGAAACGGATCTTCAGGCGGACATTTGTTGGGCAGATCCGACACTATTAATGCGGGTATTGGATAATCTCTACTCCAATGCGGTGCACTATGGCGAGGAATCCGGTACCATTTGGATTCGCAGCCGTCGGGTGAATAACCGCGTACAAATTGATATTGCCAATACTGGGGCTCCGATCCCGCGTTCTGAAGAAACCATGATATTTGAGCCTTTTTATCAGGGAAGCCACCAGCGAAAAGGGGCTGTCAAAGGCAGTGGATTGGGGCTGAGTATTGCCCAGGACTGCATCAGACGTATGCAGGGCGACTTGCAACTGGTGGCCGTTGATTACGCTGCGGTCTGCTTTCGTGTTGAATTGCCACTAACCGCCGAGAATGAATGAATAATGTACAAAAGGTCTATGAGCAGCGTTATTAAAAAGACCGTCTTTTTATCATGTCCGACATCAACTGCGGCAGCGATGCCAGCGGCTAAATCTGCTATGGGTATTTTTTGGCAAGCTTTGTTGCTGGCTCCACTTTTGCTCACTGGATGTAGTGATAATCCAGCCAGTAGCCGTTTTTCACAAGCAGTACAGATGGTCATACCGGAAACGAAAATTGTTGATTATCGGACCTTATCTTGCGATGTGTTATGGGATCTTGATGATAAAGAGACGTTGGAGAACTCCCTTTACTGGCTACGGGCAATGGATTGTGCTGAACGCTTGGGTTCTACTCAAGCACGAGTATTAGCGAAGTCACTACCGGTAACGGCATGGCCTTCGGCCTTTAAGCAGGGCATTTTAGTTAGCAGTGCTGAGCCGACAATGGCGGAACGTCGCCAAGTGGTTGAGCGTTTAAACAATTATAGCCAAAGCGTCCCTGGGGCTGTGCGCCCATTGATTCAGCTATGGCGTGAGCAACAGGTGCTGCGCATCTCCCTGGCAGAAGAGCGCATTCGCTATCAGCGCTTACAAGACGAATCGGACGCCCAGATTGATCGCCTGCGGGAAAGCCAGACCCGGTTGCAATATAACTTGCTGGATACCACCCGTAAGTTAGAAAACCTGACTGATATCGAACGGCAGCTTTCAACACGCAAGCAGTTGCAGAATGAAATTCCAGATACTGATGCAGATAGCAAATCAGCCATCGTGCCGAAATCGGTAGAGGCTAAACCTCAGCCAAAAGTTGAGGCGACTAAACCAGTTGCAGCTAAGCCAGTAGAGGCTAAACCGGTTGAAGCTAAACCGGTTGAAACTAAACCGGTTGAAGCTAAACCAGTTGAAGCTAAACCAGTTGAAGCTAAACCAGTTGAAGCTAAACCGGTTGAAGCTAAGCCAGTTGAAGCTAAGCCAGTTGAAGCCAAACCAGTTGAAGCCAAACCGGTTGAAGCTAAACCAGTTGAAGCTAAGCCAGTTGAAGCCAAACCAACAGCACCTCAAGCTGACACTAAACCGGCTCCGCAATCGGTAGAAAAACCGGCTGATACTTATACTCCGCCAGTGGTACCCCCAACGGATGTACCACCTGCCACCAATAAGGAATCTCATGACGCCACGCAAACCGGCCAATCTACTGCTGGTTGATGACGACCCCAGCTTACTTAAGTTACTGGGGATGCGTTTAACCAGCGAAGGGTTTAATGTCACTACGGCTGAAAGCGGCCAGGAAGCGTTGCGCCTGTTAATGCGTGAGAAGATAGATTTGGTTATCAGTGACTTGCGGATGGATGAAATGGACGGCATGGCGCTGTTTGTGGAAATTCAGAAGCATCAGCCAGGCATGCCAGTGATTATCCTGACCGCCCACGGCTCGATCCCTGATGCCGTGGCTGCCACCCAGCAAGGGGTGTTCAGTTTCCTGACCAAACCCGTTGATCGCGATGCTTTATATAAAGCCATTGATGCAGCTTTAGAGCTTTCTATTCCTGCCGGTGATGATACCTGGCGTGAAGAGATAGTGACCCGCAGCCCGGTTATGTTGCGCTTGCTAGAGCAGGCTAAAATGGTGGCGCAATCTGACGTTAGTGTGCTGATTATCGGGCAAAGTGGAACCGGTAAAGAGGTTCTGGCACAAGCTATTCATGCTGCCAGCCCTCGGGCGAAAAAAGCCTTTATTGCCATTAACTGTGGTGCATTGCCGGAACAGTTGCTGGAGTCTGAATTATTCGGCCATGCCAAAGGTGCGTTTACCGGTGCGGTCAGTAGCCGTGAAGGGCTATTTCAGGCCGCAGAAGGCGGCACGCTGTTTTTAGACGAAATTGGCGATATGCCACTGTCTTTACAGGTTAAATTACTGCGAGTGTTGCAAGAGCGCAAAGTGCGCCCACTGGGCAGCAACCGTGATTTAAGCATCGATGTGCGGGTCATCTCAGCCACCCACCGTGATTTGCCTAAAGCCATGGCAAAAAATGAATTCCGCGAAGATCTCTACTATCGTTTGAATGTGGTGAATCTGAAGATCCCGGCGCTGCATGAGCGCTCAGAAGATATCCCGCTACTGGCTAATCATCTGTTACGTGAATCAGCTAAGCGGCATAAGCCATTTGTCCGCAGTTTCTCAACCGATGCCATGAAGCGGTTAATGACCGCCAGTTGGCCGGGGAACGTGCGCCAGTTGGTCAACGTGATTGAACAATGTGTCGCACTCACCTCGGCTCCGGTCATTAGTGAGGCACTGGTTGAGCAGGCGCTGGAAGGGGAAAATACGGCATTGCCAACCTTTGTTGAAGCCCGTAATCAGTTCGAATTGAATTATTTGCGTAAGTTGCTACAAATCACTACAGGTAATGTGACCCAGGCTGCCCGGATGGCAGGGCGTAACCGTACCGAGTTTTACAAGTTGTTGTCGCGCCATGAGCTGGATGCCAATGATTTTAAAGAATAATTATTGTGAGTTAGTGGTAATAATTATTCCCTGATAAAGCTGAAATAGAGTTTAAACACAAATGAGCAGATCACTTTCCATTGCGTTAGCCCAGTTGAATTGGCTGGTTGGCGATATTGAAGGCAACACGGAACGTATGTTGCAAACCTTAAATGAGCAGCAGAAGGCGGGTGCTTCACTGGTTATGTTCTCCGAGCTGGCTTTGTCCGGTTATCCGCCAGAAGATCTGCTGTATCGTGATGATTTCTATCAACGTTGTGAAGCACAACTGGATCGTTTGCAGGCGGCAACACAGCAGACGGCGGTGCTGGTAGGGCACCCGTGGCGTGAAGAGGGCAACTTGTATAACGCATTGTCCCTGTTTGCGGAAGGCAAATTGCTGGGGCGCTATTTCAAACAGCAATTGCCTAACTACGGCGTGTTCGACGAGAAACGTTACTTCTCCGCAGGCCATGAAAGCTGTGTCGTGGAACTTAATGGCTACCGGTTGGGGCTGCTTATTTGTGAAGATTTATGGTTCGATGGCCCGGTAGATGCCGCTAAAGCTGCCGGTGCAGAAGTGATATTGTCGATCAATGCTTCGCCATATAACCGTGAAAAACCGTATATTCGTAAAACTTTGATGGCAGGCCACTGCCAGCGCACTGGGTTGCCACTGGTTTATCTCAACCAGATTGGCGGGCAGGATGAGCTGATTTTTGACGGTTGTTCCAAAGTGTTCGATGCGGCGGGTAATATGACGCATCGTTTAGCGGCCTTTGCGGAACAGACCACCATGTTGCAATTGAATGAGTGCAATGTGGTACCCATGACGGCCCCTGCCGCAGAGTTACCGCCATTAGCACAAGTGTATGAAGCGCTGGTGTTGGCGGTGCGTGATTATGTGACAAAAAATGGGTTTAATGGCGCAGTGCTGGGCTTGTCCGGGGGGATTGACTCGGCGCTGACCTTGGCGATTGCAGTTGATGCGTTGGGCAAAGATAAAGTTCAGGCATTGATGATGCCGTTCCGCTACACCGCCGATATCAGTATTGCCGATGCTAAAGAAGAAGCTGAAATTCTCGGTATTGAATTTGATGTGCTGTCCATCGAGCCGATGTTTGATGCCTTTATGAGCCAACTGGCACCGATGTTTGCCGGTACTGGCCGCGATACGACAGAAGAAAATCTACAGGCACGCTGCCGTGGTGTCGTGTTAATGGCTTTGTCTAACAAACGCCGCAGTATTGTATTAACTACCGGTAACAAAAGTGAAATGGCGGTAGGCTATGCCACGCTGTACGGTGATATGGCCGGTGGTTTTGATGTGCTGAAAGATGTGCCAAAGACCCTGGTATTTAAACTGTCGGAATACCGTAATACCGTCTCTTATGTGATTCCGCAGCGGGTGATTACTCGCCCACCGTCTGCCGAGCTGGCTCCTGATCAGAAAGATGAGGACAGTCTGCCACCTTATGATATTTTGGACGCTATTCTCGAAGGGTACGTCGAGCAGGATAAGTCGGTGGCTGATTTGGTCGCAGACGGTTTTGATGAAGCTATCGTGCGTAAGGTCATCCGCCTGGTAGATATCAATGAATATAAGCGGCGTCAGTCGGCTGTCGGGCCACGTATTACCGCCCGCAATTTTGGTAAAGATAGACGCTATCCGATTACATCAGGCTTTGGCCGCAAGAATTGGTAAAACAGGGATTCACCATGAAAAAAATTGACGCGATTATTAAGCCATTCAAACTGGATGATGTCCGTGAGGCACTGGCTGAAGTCGGTATCACCGGGATGACAGTGACAGAAGTAAAAGGTTTTGGCCGCCAGAAAGGGCACACCGAACTGTACCGTGGCGCTGAGTATATGGTGGATTTCCTGCCAAAAGTAAAAATAGAAATTGTGGTTGCTGACGATATTGTCGATACCTGCGTTGAAGCGATTATGCAAACCGCCCAGACCGGCAAAATCGGCGATGGCAAAATATTTGTATTTGATGTCTCACGCGTGGTGCGTATCCGTACCGGTGAGCAAGACGAAGAAGCGATTTAAATTTGGCGACTGCACCGATGGGCACTCCGGCGGTGCACACTGCTACGACCCATTCGGTACATTTCCCCCACCTATTGACGTGATAATAAGCCCGTTTCCACCAGCGGGCTTTTTTTACCCCTAAATTCGACGTACTTGGCGTTGCAGGTAGGCCGCAAGCGACCCCCCTGCAACGTCAAGTACCAAGGATTTATGCTGGAACAAATAACCCCAGCCAATAGAATAGATTCAGCACGATACCGGCAAGAATCACCGCCACCACCGGTGCGGCAATCTTCATCACCGGGCGACCAATGGCTTCATTCAGGAAATATAAGGCGGTGGTGATGGTGAAACCGGTATAACCCGCCATTTTGATCGATGCAAAAATTGCCCCGATTAACAGCGCGTATTCCATCAGCAAGTTCATGGCGTTACGGATATTATCAGACGCATTGCGTACTGATGGGAAGCGGCCTAACCATTTTCCGATTGAACGCAGCATCAGCACTTCCAGTGATATCACCACCGCGCCTATTATCCCCGCCAGCAAGGGGTTGGGGACCAGATAACCGACCACAAACACAAAAGTGAAACCGGCAACGGCATAAACACCGGTCGCCAGCGCCGTGGTGGCAATCAGCGGCACAAATCCGAGGCCACGCATAAACTCAGCCAACGACGCCTGATGGATTAATGCCAATGACTCTTCCGGCGTGATGCCCGGTGCGTAAGCTTTTGCCAGTGTATAAATGGACACTTCGCTACCACCAAAAATCTTCATACTGGCGACGGCTGAAATTAATCCACCCACCACCGCCAGCATCGGTAAGTTCTTAATAATTCGCTGGGTTCGCTCTTCAAATACAGAGTGCCCGCCACCACCCCCCAAGTGGGTTTTTGCCCGTAAGTCTTGAGCAATAGCAATGCCGATAAGCAGGATCATACCGACAAAAATTTCAATTGATTCAGGGAATAACCCGGTGAAGCGGATAATAAGTAGCCGGGTTAGCAGCACGATAAAGGCGGAAATAACCGCAGTTTTCCAGCCAAACTGATAGAAAATAGCCACCAATGGGAACAGGGCAAAGGCTGATATCACCGGGCTACTCAACTCCCCCAGAGAGCCGATAAAATTCACTGGCAATGAGGTGAGCGCAGTATTAACCGCCGGTAAGCTGGTAAGGGCCAAAATACCCCACGCGGCCCCCAGTGCGAATGCCAGATAGCTATTGATTGCCAGCACACCAATGATGTCAGTCGGCAAAAACAGTAACCAGGAGTTAAGTAAGCCGGTCGAAAGGGTAAATGAGATACCGACTGAGGCGATAAAACCCACACTCAGACCGAAAGCGATACTACCCGCTTCACGGCGGCTCATATTACCTTCAACCAACTGTGGCAAAATAGGGCGGATGCCATCATGGAACACGGCAACGGAACGGTGAGAAAGCAGCGCGGTCATCCCTGTTAGTAGAGCAACCACAACTATATGAATATAATCCACGGTGGTCTCCCCTTAGCGCAACTGTGTAATAAGCAGTGGGATGGCATGTTCAATATGTTCGACGGATAAGCCAAATGCCACTTTGCCATCGGTCACCAACTTCGCTATTTGCTCAGGTTTAGCTTTGATGCCAGGTTTGGCGATAGTGGCGCTTTTGTTATAACCGATAATCGCGATAGCCATCGACAATGCTGCTCCGGCTCCGGTGTTACAGGCTCCGATATAATAGTCCAACTGGCCTTCTTTCACTTTGATAGCCGCATCCATGTCCGAGAGAATAAATGTCTCAAAGGTATTCGGTGCCGTCTGCTCGATCATTTCGCGTATTAACTCTCGTTGCAGCCCGGCAATGCCAATCTTCTTCATAATCACTTTCCTTGCGTGGCGAAAAATTTATTAGGATTGTGGCGCAACATCATTTCCACCTGAGCGTGGGAAATCCCTGCGGCCAGTAACATGGGAACAAACGAATCAACTAAATAACTAAACCCGCTGCCGCCATTCGCTTTTAAATGTGAACGGCGGGTGATATCCATCGATAGCATGACTCTATCCAGCAACCCGCGTTCAGCCAACGTCAGTAACATCGCGACCCGACGTTGGTCCGGGAAATAACTATTTTTACCGATGGTATCGAATTGGACATATACGCCCCTATCGATCATTTGCACAATAAGATCAGGCTGTTCTTTCAGGTCACAATGGCCGATGACCACTCTATCAAGTGGTACACCATGTTGTTTGAGTAGATCAATTTGCTGCAACCCCATGGTACTGAAACTGGTATGGGTTGAGATGGCCAGGCCAGTTGCATGGTGAGTCAGTGCTGCGGCATGAAAGACTTTTGCTTCATCAGGGGTAATCACCCCCTCACTGGTGCCTATCTCAGCAATGATGCCCGCTTTCAGTTCGGTGCCATCAATACCTGTCTCGATCTCATCAATCATGGTTTGTGCCAATTGCTGTGCGGTACTTGTACGCACCTTCGGCGGGTAGAAACTGTCGGTGTAGTAACCGGTTGATGCGATGATATTTATGCCACTGTCATGCATCAGATTCAATAAAAACTGAGGGTTACGACCCATGTAACGGTTGGTCACTTCGACGATGTTTACCACCCCTTTACTCACCAGTTCACGCATTTCGTCACAAATTGGCTGATATTGATCCAAGCGGCAGTCCAGATTATTTTTGAAGCCAGACAAGTCAATGTGGAGATGTTCGTGTGCGTAGGTGTATCCATTGGGATTGATCATCGAGTAGGCTCCGACGAAGGGCGGTATAGGGGCCAAAGTTCACCCGGATATCGACAGTCTTTTATTGCAGGATGATTGATTTCATTAATATCGCTTATGATAATGACACTACTATATCGGCAGTTTTATTAATCAGTACAGCAACAATATGGTTTATTAACCCTATTATTCAATAAGAGTATCACGAGAACATATTACCAGGGCTAAAGCGTTGGCTTCTTGTTTTACCTGAGCTGATTACCCAGACTGTCGTAACAGCCCAGTAGACGGGGCTTGCCACTCTGAATTCCATCAATCAATACTACGTCGCTGCGGGTAACAAATATCTGCGTGCGGAAACTCATGATGGTCGGGCTGCCAATGGGGAATTTACCCGCCAAACGCAGACAGTAATCGATACTGCTATCTTCCATCGGTGATACTACGCTTTGACTGAAGCGGTTGCCATGCCAGACCAATGCGTTTTGCAAATGACCACGGCGATAATAACCTCCGCCAAAAAAATAGCTGCTATCAGCGACATGATGCGAAATCTCCGACAGATAAAGCATGGAAATCTGTTCAGGTTGGTTACCATGCTGATTGGCGGGAATGGTGCCGGTGAGTGCATGCCCAGGTTCACTGTGTGTTACGCCTAGCTGGGCTAATTGGGGTAGGGTAGTGCAACTGGTGGCGGAAGGGGCGTTGATTTGCTCAAGGCTAATGCCTTGCGTCAGTAGGATATCGCGGGCGGCCAGTAAAGTGTGCATATTGGCCGTCGGTAAGGTCTGCCGTGATAGGGGATCATACAACATACAAGGGAAGTGTGTTATTCCGACCAGGCGCACCGCTGGCATTTCATTGATCGCAGCAATGGTTGCGGGTAAATTCTCTAATGCGAAACCGGCTTCCTGCCCGGCATACAGCAAATCACCGGGTTGAAATACTTTCAGCATCAGCGGTTGGATATGATGTTGGTGGTGGGCGGCTTGAGAGACCTCCCGTGCCTTCTCCAATGAGAAAACGGTAATCACTTCTGGCCGCTGGCGCACTATCGACGCTACCATTGCTGAGGGCGGCTGCACTAAATGACCCACATGGGCGACAGGAATAGCATGGCGGTATAACTGCCGCGCCTCTTTAAAATCGACCGCGACCATTCCCTGAAAACCGCATGCCAGCAGGCGGCGGCATAGTTCAGGATTACGCCCGAACTGCTTACTCATCAGATACAGTTTTATCTGGTATCGATTGGCCGTTGCAACCAGTAAACGGGCATTAGCTTCAGTTTGTTCCACGTCAATAACATAACTATCTGGATAGATTTCCCCCTGTTGCCAGTAGGAGATAGCGGCATCGATTAATTTGGTATTTTGTTTTAAAAGGGTTTTTAAAAACATTTGATGTCCTAACTCCCTGAGGCAGAATTATTTTGTTTAATTATTATTATTTTGAATATTTACTAAAAAAAGACCCTGATATTAGTTGTTCAACAACGCATCCCGCTAAGCGCTGTTTCAGCGCAATGGGGGCATATCACTAGAAATGTATAGACCGTAAAGGTTAGCGAGTAAATATCCTATTTCGTTTTCTGCCGGTTTTAGTGAAAAATAGGCCAATAAATCCTGATTGATTTCACGGATATAGTGAATCTCTTCACTTTGGGTAATTTCCGCTAATATCGCCGGATCCAAAGCATGGATCTCTTCGCCCCGGCGGGTACGCATTAATGCATTCGCCATATGCGTAATGGCCATAATGCCCTGTTCACCCCTGGCGGGTAACTGCCAAAAATTTTCTAACCGGTTGATAACTTGATCTAAACCTTGACCAATATCAGTATCGATAACCCCTGATTGACACAGAATATTAAGACGCGCATCAATACAATTTGCCAAAGAGTAGGCCTCCTGAAAACGGCTTAGCTTGCAGCCAGGTAAGTAATATTAATAGCGAGGTTCTATCTCGCCCTTCTGTACTGCCCGCTGATGGTGCAGCAACAATGCTTCATTAATGCCTTTTTCCAGTAATAATTTGATTGGATGGTTATCTGGCCTGGTTAGGATCACCGCCTGAGAGGCCTGAATATAACGCTCATCGCCTTGTAATTTTATCGCCTGCAAATGTTCATGAGGAATATCTTCAGCCAGATTCCAAATAGCTGCATCAATATCACCACGGCTAATATGTGCGATACAGTCGCTATAAGGTAATTCAACCCGTTCAATGGGTTGACCAGAAAATTTAATGTCAGTCAGTAAACATTGGTCGGGCGAGCGCGGGTCCAATCCTACCCGCCGGATTTTGTGCTGTTCACCAGGGCGGCAAATAAGCTGGTGGCCATCCACGTAAGAGCCGTTTCCCAGATTTAATGCCAGTGATACTTTCCCTTCGTTCAGATAACTTTTCGCTGCCAGATGCGACACAACGGCCATATCGTAAACACCGTCTATTAGGCATTCGATACGCACTTCGGCCCCCCGCATATGGGCAAAATAGAGCGGGAGTAGGGTAAATTGTTCTCTTAAACCGCTGGCCAGCCCTTCATAAAGCTTGGTATAAGGCAGCGGCATGGCACATACCATGTTACCCAAATCAGCTTGTTGCAGTAGCTGCGACATATTGAGGTCAATAAGCAAAGTACCATTACGACCTCGACGCTCAACGACGATAGCCCCATCAGCTTCCAAAACTTTTAATGCGTGCTGAACTACACCGACGGAAATACCAAAATCTTCTGATAATTCATCAATGGTTTTAAGCCGATTACCAGAGCGCTCACCAATTAAATAGCGCGCTATTGATACCAATGCCAACCCTTCCTTTTTTATGAATTTCTTACTCATGGTAGGTCAATTCAGCCTTATTTCACCCGATAGTTAATGATGTTAGCGGGTAATAAATAGTAAGAGGGTAATTTTAGCCATACGGATAATTTTCAGTTGTATAGATATTGACACACTTGTCCAATGTATCATCGTGGCAATAATGAGTCAGGATATATGTGATACACATCACATTGCGCCAAATTTAAACGTAATAATTAGAGGTGTTTTTTGAACGGAAATGCAGGAGAGGCGCGGCGGCCTCTCCATGAGAAACTCAATAATTATATGACTTTATGTGGGCCGAAACATTCATAATGAATATGTGCAGGTGCGATCCCTTGCGCCAATAACTGCTGGCCAGCAAATTGCATAAATGCCAGCGGGCCACAGAAATAATAATGTCTATTGGGATCGGCTGCCAGCCACTGATGTGAACTGAGATCCATCAGCCCCTGGCTGTGGTAATCCTCACCGGCAATATCCTGAGCGGTGGGCGCGCGGTACCATACGTGGCGGCTAAGATTAGGCATATTCTGTGCAATAGCCGCGACTTCATTGGCAAATGCGTGTACTCGGCCATTTTCAGCAGCATGCAGCCAATGTATTGATGCAGCATGCTGCTTATCATGAAGGGTATTGAGCATACTCAACATTGGGGTTTGGCCTACACCAGCGGAAATCAGTGCAACAGGCGTTTCTGGTGAGATATCGAGAAAGAAATCGCCACGAGGAGGAGCGATACGCACACTATCCCCTTCGTGCAGTTGTTGGTGTAAATAGTTAGAAACGGTGCCTTGCTCTTCACGTTTCACTGCAATACGGTAAGTCTTACCGTTGGGTGCTGCTGTCAGGGAATATTGGCGGATTTCTTGATATTCAAGTTGCTCATCTTCAATATAAATCCCCAGATATTGCCCCGGTTTGAAATCTAGCACAGGGCCACCGTCTTGCGGCGCTAACACAAAGCTGCAAATCACCTCGCTCTGCATCTCTTTTTTGATGATGCGAAAACGGCGCAAGGTGCGCCAGCCACCGGTGCTGGCCTCCCCCTGTTGATAAATCTGACTTTCTCGCTGAATAAAAACATCCGCCAGCACACCATAGGCCTTACCCCAGGCATCTAACACTTCCTGGCCGGGGGAGAACATTTCATCCAGCGTACTGATGAGATGATGACCGACAATGGCATAGTGCTCTGGTTGAATATTCAGGCTGGTATGTTTTTGGGCAATACGCTCAACGGCGGGAAGTAGAGCCGCCAAATTATCGATATTGGCTGCATAGGCACAAATCGCATTAAACAGAGCCTCACGCTGATCACCATTAAACTGATTGCTCATATTGAAAATGTGCTTCAGCTCGGGGTTGTGCCCGAACATGCGATCATAAAAGTGTGCAGTGAGTTTGGGGCCAGTGGCGGCAAGTAGCGAGATGGTGGATTGAACGGTGGCGATGGTTTGGTTATCTAGCATGGTGTGCTCCTTATTCCCTTGGTACTTGGCGCCACAGCAGTGTTAGCCTGCTCTCGTTACTTAGCCCATCTACAGGCTTCGCCTTTACGAGCCCGTTGCTTGCGACCTTGCTGCAACGCGAATTACGTTGGGTATTATTGTGTGTAAATTAATACATGCATTTTAAATGCATCTTATAGATTGTGCCCTAATTTGTAAATGTAGATTCTACTTATAAGCGATTACTCTTACGGGTTAGTTCACAGAATGTGAAAAAATCACATGTTGAATATGAGGATAATTCCGTTGCATTGGATGAAGTCTGAACAGCTCAAAGCCTTACACCGTCTGGAGCCAATCGTTTGCGTAAAAACCTCTGTCAAGACCTATCTTACCGGGGGGAAAACAGTTTACACTGTGGGCTAGAACCCAAACGGGTAGCCCACTAGGTATAACTTGTTAGCTAAGTCAGGAGAGCCGGATGTTAAAGCGTGAAATGAACATTGCCGATTATGATGCAGATTTATGGCATGCAATGGAGCAAGAAGTGGTGCGCCAGGAAGAGCACATTGAACTGATTGCCTCTGAGAACTACACCAGCCCGCGCGTTATGCAGGCGCAAGGTTCTCAGTTGACGAATAAATATGCTGAAGGTTACCCAGGCAAGCGTTACTACGGTGGTTGTGAGTACGTTGACGTTGTTGAGCAATTGGCTATTGATCGTGCTAAAGCGCTGTTCGGTGCCGATTACGCCAACGTCCAGCCACATTCCGGTTCCCAGGCAAACGTCTCTGTTTACTCTGCATTGCTGCAACCCGGTGATACTGTATTGGGGATGAATCTGGCCCATGGCGGCCACCTGACCCACGGCTCACCGGTTAACTTCTCCGGTAAACTGTACAATATCGTGCCTTACGGTATCGATGAATCTGGTCAGATTGATTATGAAGATCTGGCGCGTCAGGCCGAAATTCATAAACCAAAAATGATCATCGGTGGCTTCTCTGCTTATTCCGGTATCGTTGATTGGGCAAAAATGCGTGAAATTGCTGACAGCATCGACGCATGGTTCTTTGTGGATATGGCTCACGTAGCAGGTCTGGTTGCTGCAGGCGTTTATCCTAACCCAGTTCCACATGCACATGTCGTTACCACTACCACGCACAAAACCCTGGCTGGCCCACGCGGCGGCCTGATTTTGGCGAAAGGCGGTGATGAAGACCTGTACAAGAAACTGAACTCTTCTGTTTTCCCTGGCAACCAGGGTGGTCCATTGATGCATGTTATTGCCGGTAAAGCAGTAGCATTGAAAGAAGCCATGGAACCAGAGTTCAAAATTTACCAGCATCAGGTAGTTAAAAACGCCAAAGCGATGGTGTCAGTGTTCCAGGATCGCGGCTATAAAGTGGTTTCTGGCGGTACTGAGAACCACCTGTTCCTGTTGGATCTGGTGGATAAAGATATCACCGGTAAAGACGCCGATGCCGCCTTGGGCCGTGCAAATATTACCGTGAACAAAAACAGCGTACCTAACGATCCGAGAAGCCCGTTTGTGACTTCAGGCGTGCGTATCGGTAGCCCGGCAATTACCCGCCGTGGCTTCAAAGAAGCGGAATCTCGCGAACTGGCTGGCTGGATGTGTGATGTGTTGGATAACATCAATGATGAAGCAGTCATTGAGCGTGTGAAACAGAAAGTGCTGGATATCTGCGCCCGCTTACCGGTTTACGCATAATATTGCTGGATCTATAGCTGTAAAAAAACCCGCGAATGCGGGTTTTTTTACAGCTGATATTGATATCTGTGGCGTGAAGGTAACGATGCGATAGCGGCCGCGCAATTTGTGGCTATTTTGTAAAACATAATGTTTAAATGTGAGGATTATCTCAAACTCTATGTTTACCTAATGACAAAGTTGCCAGCAGGCGAGGCCTCTGTCACAGTGTCGGGCTGAGCCTGGAGGGATTCATGGTATTGCAATCAACACGTTGGCTGTCGCTCAGCTATTTCACTTATTTTTTTTCTTATGGCATTTTCCTGCCTTTTTGGGGCATCTGGTTACAAGGGGAAGGCATTCCACCTGAAACCATCGGTATCTTGTTGGGCGCAGGCTTAATCTCCCGTTTCCTCGGCAGTCTGATTATTGCCCCCGGCGTCAAAGATCCTTCCCATTTGGTTACAGCAATCCGAATTTTGGCACTACTGGCATTGGCCTTCGCCGTCGGTTTTTGGTTTGGTAACGGTTGGGCCTGGTTGATGGTAGTGATCGCGGGCTTTAACCTGTTTTTTGGCCCATTAGTGCCACTAACCGATGCGCTGGCGGCCACCTGGCAGAAACAGATAACCATGGATTACGGCAAGGTCCGGCTGTGGGGGTCACTGGCTTTTGTTATCGGTTCGGCATTGACCGGTAAATTGGTCTCTGTTTGGGGCCACACCGCTATTCTCTATAGCCTGACTTTCGGTATTGCCGCCATGCTACTGGGGGCGTTGTTAAAGCCCAGTATTATGCCGCAAGGCGAGGTTAAACACCGTAATGTTGCTGCTACCCAGTGGAGGGTATTGCTGTCGGAACCACAGGTCTGGCGCTTTTTACTCTGCGTGACCCTGTTACAAGGCGCACATGCTGGTTATTACAGCTTCAGCTCTATTTATTGGCAAGATGCGGGGTATTCGGCCGCCACCATTGGTTATTTATGGTCATTGGGCGTGGTCGCTGAAATCCTGGTGTTCGCATTTAGCAATGTGCTGTTTCGCCGCTGGACCGCCCGCAGCTTATTACTGCTTTCCGCGATAACTGGGTTTATCCGCTGGAGCCTGATGGCATCGACCACCGACTTGCCGTGGCTAATTTTGATTCAGATTTTACATTGTGGCTCGTTTACTGTTTGCCACTTGGCGGCGATGCGTTTTATTGCCGCACGGCGTGGGCCGGATGTGATCCGTTTACAGTCAGTTTATTCTGCACTGGCGATGGGCGGTGGAATTGCGGTCATGACGGTGATATCCGGTTTCCTGTTTGAGCATTATCAGGGCGGGGTGTTCTGGGTGATGGCATTGATTGTGATCCCTGTGCTGTTTATCCGGCCTCAGGTTGTGCCCAATCAGTCTGCCAGTTAAGGCAGCTCCAACACACTGCGTAACTGTTTGTTTTGTTGCTCAGTGAGCGGTAATTGTACCTGAATCAGCGGGGGCGTTGATTCAGGTTGCCTTACGGCATACGGTGTCAGCACCAAGGTGGTACCGGTTGGGGCACCTGATTGCAGATAAACGTCGTGGGGCAAATATTTAATATGTAGTGGCAGTAACGTTAGTTCACGTACTTGTTGTTCCACTTGCTCTTCCAATTCGGGGTTATTCCGCGTCAGCAGTAAAATCTGCTTTTCCTGTAATGCATTTTCCTGCATCAACCAGGCACCAAAGCTAATGGCAATCAGACCCACTTCATCAGCAGAAAATTGAATCTGATATTCCTGTTCGAAAGTAACCAGCGCCTGTCGCGTGGTTTGTAACAGTAGCGGGTATTTTCGGATAACGTCCTCTAGCAAGGAATTATCAATTCCGATATTGAAATAACAGCGCTCAATAGCGGGAGCAAGATGGGCGAAAAGCTGGCTGATCAGTGCTTCATTGCTACTGAGTGTCATACCAGAAAGTTGCTGAAAATGCGTGATCAATTGGTCAATAGCGTTGATTAGGCGGGTATCTTCTGCCGATTGAGTACTGTGATAACTGTGCGCTTTAATCATCGTCAACATCAGAATCAGCATATCCCGTTCAACTCTATTCAGCGAATGACCTAACAATGGATTAAATGAATCAAACAAACTGTCAGCCGCTGCCAGTGCGGGCTTGCATTCTAACCATTGCTGCTGGGTCAGTGATAACTCGGGCAACACCTGCTGCTGGTTTTCCCAAGCACAATAAGCCAGATACAGTTGTAAAAACTGACGATCTTTTTCATTTAACTGCCGACTGAGATGGGGTTCACATTGGCTAACTATCTGTGGCAGATGCTGTGATAACACCGTGTTATCCCATGACAATGCCTGATACAGGTGGGGAGCAAACTGATTTTCCACGAAATGTGGGCAATAGCGTAGCCCACGCCGTAACCAATGAATTAGGCACAGTCTTTTATCCAGGTGGCTGCCCTGAATCAGACAACTATTGTCGCTATCGGCATTGAGTTGCAAATGGTAGAAACGCTGGATTTCATTAGCAACCTCGGTTATATCTTGCCGAGTAGTCGCTAGCCCAACGCCATTGAATTGGCTGATAGCCTCCAGTTGTACTTTATGCGCAGGCATGAACAACATCAGCACCATATGACAGCGTCGCTGTTGACCGGATAGCGGTTGATCGGATAACTGGGGCACAGGGGTAGTGTCCAAGCTCATATAACCTTCCGTGATGGATGTGTTGTTATTTATCAGGCTTAAGCATAGCAAAAGAGATTCTATTCGGTTTGGTGGGTTAATGGGCTTTTATATCGACTTACAACTTGCATCACAGTTTTTCCCTTCGTGTTTGATGCTACAGGGCACCGGTGCTCCCATGATTTTGAGCATATCGTAGAATATCTAAGGATTGATTAATGTTTGATATGTTATATCATAACTATTTTTGGGTGATTAAACGGTCGATAGCCTTGCTGTTGGCGGGTGGGATTTTTGTTTATAGCCAGTTGGCACAGGCTCATCCCCATAGTTTTATTGATATGGACGCCACTTTCGTCAGTGATAAACAGATGCTGGTGGGCATGAAAATGGTATGGACTATGGATGAAATCACGTCTGCTGATCTGTTATATGATGCGGAAAATGCTAAAAGTGACTCCGAAATCTGGAAAAAACTGGCTGCTGAAGTGATGGCCAATGTGCTGGGGCAGCACTATTTTACTGATATTTATCGCAACGGTAAGCCGGTGAAATATAAAAATTTACCAACAGAGTATCAGTTGTCCCGCAAGGGGCATCAGGCAGTTTTAGAATTTGTGTTACCCCTGGCGGAACCGCAACCGTTGGCAGGTAAGCCGTTCATTATCTCCACTTATGACCCGACCTATTTTGTTGATATGAGTTATGCCAGTAACAAGATGGTAAGGTTATCAACCGAAATGGAGCAACGTTGCCAGTTAACCTTATTTACCCCAAATCCCAATGCTTCGTTACAGGCGTATGCATTATCGTTGGATAAAAGTGATTCTCCGGGAGATGACATGGAACTAGGAAAACAATTTGCACAGCGGATCACCGTACAATGTCAGTAGGTATCACGGCAGTTTCACGGCCTCGGCACTGGCTGATAAATTTATGGCCACTATTGCTGTTTTTACTGGTCTTAGCCGGTGCAGCCCAGGTCGCATGGCTCTACTGGCCTGAGTTGCTGTTCAAAACAGTGGTTTGGCAGAAGAACATGCATCAGCAGATGGCCCAATTACTGCAACAGGTTAAAGCCAATCCCCATCAGACCGGTTTGACATTGATGATGTTTAGCCTGATTTATGGCGTATTGCATGCTATGGGGCCAGGGCATGGCAAAGTGGTGATTGTCACTTATCTGGCGACCCATCCGGCACAATTAAAAAGTAGCCTGAAGCTGACCTTTGCCGCCTCAATATTGCAAGGTGGTGTAGCAATCTTGCTGGTAACGTTACTGCTTGGTGTTTTACAGCTTTCATCACGGTATCTGCATCAAAGCAGCTTCTGGTTGGAGAAGGGCAGTTTTTTACTGGTTATCGCACTGGGGATTTTGCTGTGTTTGCGGGCATTAAAGCGTCTTTATCAGCAAATAAAAGCAGTGAAACCGCAAAAAATCAGTATCCAGCGTATACAACCTTTGCCTGCGAACCATATTCATAGTGACCATTGTGGCTGTGGGCATCGCCATCTCCCCAGCGCTCAAGAGTTGCAAGCTGGCAATGACTGGCGCACCCGTCTGGCGATTGTTCTGGCCATGGGGATGCGGCCCTGTTCTGGTGCGATTATGGTGTTGTTATTTGCCAAAGTGATCGGCGTCTACTGGTGGGGAATTTTGTCAGCGATAGCAATGGCAATTGGGACATCCCTGACCATTTCACTACTGGCGCTATTTGTTCATTATGCGCGGCGTTTGGCGGTGCATTTAAGCCGTAATCGTGCCCCTGCGGCCTGGGGAGCAATTGCGTGGTCTACGCTGGCATTAACCGGTGGGATTATTCTGCTGTTTGCCGGTGTGCTGCTCTATCTTTCCAGCCAGCCGGAGTTTATCGGCGGCATACGGCCCTTTGGCCGCTAAAGTTAACAATGAAAAAAGCCAGTCAGGATTAGCCGACTGGCTTTTTTATATGGCTGGAAACGTATATACCCTATAGATTTCAAGGTGTAGGAAGGCGGCAAACAAGAGAACCCCGATGAGCTTACACGAGTAAGTGATTCGGGTGAACGAGAGCGGCCAACACACCTGCAATTTGAAAGATGACGGGTATATGATATTAACGTTTCAATGCATCACTAATCTCATCGCTCATCGCTTGAACGATAGATTTAACAATTCGTGGATTACCGGCTACGATATTGCCAGAACTGAAATGGTTATGACCGCCAGCAAAGTCAGTCACGATGCCGCCTGACTCACGTACCAACAGTTCGCCACCAGCAAAATCCCATGGCTTCAGACCAATCTCAAAGAAACCGTCAACACGGCCTGCGGCTACATAAGCCAGATCCAGCGCCGCTGAACCGGTGCGACGGAAGTCTGCACACTGCTCAAACAGTTTACCCACAACGCGCAGATAAGCCGGCGCATGTTGTTTTACTTTGAATGGGAAACCGGTCGCCAGAATAGTACCGTCTAAATCTTTCGCATTGGTGCCACGCAGACGATAGCCATTTAATTGAGCGCCCTGACCACGGGTGGCTGTAAACAGTTCGTTACGCATTGGGTCATAAACCACCGCAACTTCGGTACGGCCTTTGATACGAACAGCGATAGATACAGCGAAGTGAGGGAGGCGTTTGATGAAGTTGGTAGTGCCATCCAGTGGATCAATAACCCATTGCACATCATCGTCTTCGCCAACCAACTCACCGCATTCTTCACCAATAATGGTGTGTTTTGGGTAAGATTTACGGATAACCTCGACAATCAGGCGTTCTGCATCACGGTCTACATTAGTAACAAAGTCGTTAGTCCCTTTCTGGCTCGCTTCGACAGCGTCTGGGGTTTCATAATTTTTGGCAATCAGGTTACCGGCCTTACGCGCAGCGCGTATGGCGATAGTCAGCATCGGATGCATGGGTATCTTCCACTAGGATGTTAAAGAACGAGAAACGGCGCGTAGTATAGCAGGGGTTCTGATAAATGCCTATACCCGTCACCTTTCAAGATGCAGAGGTGTTGGCTGCCCTTATTTGCCCTGGTCACTTAGTTATCTAAGCTCCCAGGACTCACTCGGTTGCCGCCTGCCTGCAACTCGAAGTAGCTTGGGTATATGTCTGTGTTAAGATATGGCGATTCCCCGTTATCTTCAGAGTTTGTATGCTACACAATATTCGTATCGTTTTGGTCGAGACCTCACACACCGGTAATATGGGCTCGACAGCCAGGGCTATGAAAACCATGGGATTAACCAATTTGTATCTGGTCAATCCTTTAGTCAAACCCGATTCTCAGGCGATTGCACTCTCCGCTGGTGCCAGCGATGTCATTGGTAATGCTACTATTGTCGATACTTTAGATGAAGCATTGGCTGGGTGTAGTCTGGTTGTCGGTACCAGTGCTCGTTCACGCACCTTACCTTGGCCAATGTTAGAGCCGCGTGAATGTGGTGTGCGTAGCGCCCACGAAGCAGAACATGCTCCGGTTGCCTTGGTATTTGGCCGCGAACGGGTGGGGCTAACAAATGATGAACTACAAAAGTGCCACTATCATGTGGCGATTCCGGCAAACCCCGAATACAGTTCATTGAATTTGGCAATGGCCGTGCAAATTTTAGCCTATGAAGTGCGGGTAGCATTCCTTGATCGCCAGCAGGCTACGGCACCGGCAATAGAAGAAGAGGAAGCCCCTTATCCTTTGGTGGATGATCTAGAGCGTTTTTATCTGCATCTGGAGCAGGTGTTATCCCATACTGGTTTTATCCGACAGGCTCATCCAGGCCAGATTATGAGTAAATTGCGCCGTCTGTTTACCCGTGCACGCCCAGAGGCTCAAGAGCTAAATATCTTGCGCGGTATGCTGACATCCATTGAAAAACAGGATAAATACCCACAGCATGATGCGGGTAATAGTGCGCTAGATAACAAAAAATAAGGCTTTATATCAATTGGTTATTATTAAAATTCTGCCATATTATTCAAAATGGAATGAGTTAATAATACTTGAGTGAATTACTAGGTTAAATAGTTGACTAAAACACTCAAGAATGTCAAAATTCTGGCTTGTTTTCACCAACAGGTAATTTTAGCTATGAGACTGACATCCAAAGGCCGTTATGCCGTGACCGCCATGCTTGATGTGGCATTACATTCCCAGGACGGGCCAGTTCCTCTGGCAGATATTTCTGAACGCCAAGGGATCTCATTATCCTATTTAGAACAACTGTTCTCACGGTTACGCAAAAATGGCTTAGTTGCCAGCGTTCGTGGTCCAGGTGGCGGTTACCTGCTGGGTAAAGATGCATCAGCAATCGCAGTAGGTGCAGTAATCACCGCTGTAGACGAATCTGTCGATGCTACCCGTTGTCAGGGTAAAGAAGGCTGTCAGGGCGGTGATCGTTGCCTGACTCACACCTTATGGCGTGATCTGAGTGAGCGCATCAGCAGCTTCCTCAACAATATCACGCTGGCAGAGCTGGTAAATAACCAAGATATCCTAGAGGTTGCGGATCGTCAGAATAACGATACGCGCCGTACGGCTAATGGCCGACCGCAAGAGACGATTAACGTTAATCTGCGCGCATAAGCAGAATCTGCGGAATTTTACGTTTTGGAAGTGATGTACGGAGCATAAGAGCAATGACCGAATCAAAAATAAAGACACCGATCTATCTGGATTATGCAGCAACTACCCCGGTAGACCCTCGTGTCGCTGAAAAAATGATGCAGTATCTGACTCTGGACGGTATTTTCGGTAATCCCGCCTCGCGTTCTCACAAGTTCGGCTGGCAGGCAGAAGAAGCTGTTGATATTGCACGTAATGATATTGCTGCTCTGGTAGGTGCTGACCCTCGCGAGATTGTCTTCACCTCCGGTGCAACTGAGTCTGATAACCTCGCAATAAAAGGTGCGGCTAATTTCTATCAAAAGAAAGGCAAGCACATCATCACCTGTAAAACCGAACATAAAGCGGTGTTGGATACCTGCCGTCAACTGGAGCGTGAAGGCTTCGACGTGACTTATCTGGCACCCCAGTCTAACGGTATTATCGACCTGAAACAGCTTGAAGCGGCCATGCGTGAAGACACTATTTTGGTCTCTATCATGCACGTGAATAATGAAATCGGTGTGGTGCAGGATATCGCTGAAATCGGCGAAATGTGCCGCAGTCGCGGGATCATTTTCCACGTCGATGCGACGCAAAGTGTCGGTAAATTACCAATTGATCTCAGCAAATTGAAAGTTGATTTGATGTCCTTCTCTGCCCATAAAGTTTATGGTCCGATGGGCATTGGCGCACTGTTTGTTCGCCGTAAACCACGCATTCGCATCGAAGCACAACAGCACGGTGGTGGTCATGAGCGTGGTATGCGTTCAGGCACCTTACCAGTCCATCAGATAGCCGGCATGGGTGAAGCTTACCGTATCGCCAAAGAAGAGATGGAAAGCGAAGCTGCGCGTCTGCGCGCATTGCGCCTGCGTTTGTGGAATGGTTTGAAAGATATCGAAGAAGTTTACCTGAATGGCGATTTAGAGAATGGCGCACCTGGCATTCTGAACATCAGCTTCAACTATGTTGAAGGTGAGTCGCTGATCATGGCGCTGAAAGATCTGGCTGTTTCATCGGGTTCAGCCTGTACCTCCGCGAGTTTGGAACCTTCTTATGTGTTGCGTGCGTTAGGGATGAACGACGAACTGGCTCACAGTTCAATTCGTTTCTCTCTGGGGCGTTTCACCACTCAAGAAGAGATCGACTACGCCATTGCGCTGGTGCGTAAATCCATTGGCCGTCTGCGTGACTTGTCCCCGTTGTGGGATATGTTCAAACAGGGCGTGGATATCAGCAGCATTGAATGGTCTCACCATTAATTCCAGACTTTAAGACTCAGGAGTAATCACATGGCTTACAGCGAAAAAGTAATCGATCATTACGAAAATCCACGCAACGTCGGTTCATTCGACAACGCAGATCCTACTATTGGTAGTGGCATGGTTGGCGCACCCGCTTGTGGTGATGTCATGAAATTGCAGATCAAAGTCAACGAAGCCGGTATTATTGAAGATGCTCGTTTCAAGACTTATGGTTGCGGTTCAGCCATTGCTTCCAGCTCTCTGGTAACTGAATGGATGAAGGGTAAATCTCTCGATCAGGCTGAAGCGATCAAAAATACTCAGATCGCCGAAGAACTGGAGTTACCGCCAGTCAAAATTCACTGCTCGATTCTGGCAGAAGATGCCATTAAAGCAGCTATCGCCGACTACAAAAGCAAACATACTGCCAAGTAGTTGTAACATAGGTTATCAATTGTTAGCAGAGTTGAGGAAGGTGTATGTCGATATCAATCAGCGACAGTGCTGCACAACGGGTCAGTGCCTTTTTAAATCACCGTGGTAAAGGCTTGGGTCTGCGCTTGGGCGTAAGAACATCGGGCTGCTCAGGTATGGCATATGTACTCGAATTTGTTGATGAAATGAACGACGATGACGTCATTTTTGAAGACAAAGGTGTGAAAGTGATCATCGACGGCAAAAGCATGGTCTATCTTGATGGCACCGAATTGGATTTCGTCAAGGAAGGGCTGAACGAAGGCTTTAAGTTTAACAATCCGAATGTCTCAAGTGAGTGCGGATGTGGTGAAAGCTTTAACGTCTGACGCCTGTTTTTGTTTCTACCTCAGGTACTTGTGCTTCATACAGCTCTCTTGCATAACAAGAGGGCTGTATAATATTTGCTAAGCCATCACTATATTCCAGAGCATGCTATGGATTACTTCACATTGTTCGGGCTGCCGCCTCGCTATCTGGTTGACGGCAACCAACTCACTACCCGCTATCAGGAATTACAACGTCAATTCCACCCTGACCGTTTTGCTAACCAGCCTGAACGCGAGCGTTTAGCCTCGTTGCAACAAGCCGCCACCATCAATGACGCTTACCAAACCCTCAAGCATCCGTTAAAACGTGCCGAGTATATGTTATCTTTGCAGGGTTTTGATTTAGGTAATGAACAGCACACCATGCGTGATACTGCGTTTTTGATGGAGCAGTTGGAACTGCGTGAAGAGCTTGATGAGATTGAGCGCAAACCCGATGCTGAAACACAGCTTGCTGCATTCAGTAGCCGCTTAGCGTTGATGACGCAAACGCGCAGTCAGCAAATGGTGGAACAACTGGATAAGCAACAGTGGGAGCTGGCGGCTGATACCGTGCGTAAATTGCGTTTCTTGGATAAGTTACAACAGCAGGTTGAACAACTTGAAGAGCGCCTGTTTGATGATTTATCTCGATAGTTTAGTGAAGTGAAAAGTTGTATCTAATTGATAAAAATAAATAAAGATCAATTTATTGATGACTGCAATGCCCAGCTACTTCTTATTAGGGCGCGTCACTAACGTTTTTATATGCTCTAAATAATTCGAGTTGCAGGAAGGCGGCAAGTGAATGAACCCAAGGAGTTGAGATAACGCCTTGGGTGAGTGATGGCAGCCAACACACATGCAGCTTGAAGTATGACGAGTATAGATTGATGGAAGCTCAACATGGCCTTATTACAAATTAGTGAGCCTGGTTTAACTGCGCAGCCGCATCAACGTCGGCTGGCCGCAGGCATAGACTTAGGTACGACCAATTCATTGGTCGCCACCGTGCGTAGTGGTAAAGCGCAAACGCTGGTTGATGAGCAGCAGCGGGATCTTTTGCCCTCAGTGGTTCATTATCAAGCAAATAGTATTGATGTTGGTTGGAATGCCCGCAATCTGGCGGCATTGGACCCGGTCAATACCATCAGTTCAATTAAACGTATGATGGGCCGCTCTTTGGTGGATATCGTACAGCGCTATCCTAATCTGCCTTACCAATTCCAGCCCAGTGAAAATGGCTTGCCGATGATCCAGACTGCCAGCGGGTTGGTGAATCCGATCCAAGTGTCTGCGGATATTCTTAAAGTATTGTCTGCTCGCGCCCAGGCGGCACTGAGCGGTGATCTGGATGGTGTCGTGATCACCGTGCCGGCGTATTTTGATGATGCTCAGCGTCAGGGTACCAAAGATGCGGCACGTCTGGCGGGGCTACATGTATTACGTCTGCTTAATGAACCGACCGCAGCGGCCATTGCCTATGGCCTGGATTCAGGTCAGGAAGGGGTGATCGCCGTTTATGATCTTGGCGGTGGCACCTTTGATATCTCTATTCTGCGTTTGAGCCGTGGCGTGTTCGAAGTGTTAGCAACCGGTGGTGATTCTGCCCTGGGGGGTGATGACTTTGACCATCTATTAGCCGATTGGCTGCGTGAACAAGCAGGTATTGACTCCCGTGATGATCATGGCATTCAGCGGCAATTACTTGATGCAGCGATCGCGGCTAAAATCGCGTTGAGTGACGCTGAGGTTGCAGAGGTGTCCGTTGCTGGCTGGCAGGGGCAGATAACTCGTGGGCAGTTTGAATCGCTGATCACCGCGTTAATCAAACGCACATTAATGTCTTGTCGCCGTGCGTTGAAAGATGCCGCAGTGGCCCCTGATGAGGTGCTGGAAGTGGTGATGGTTGGTGGCTCAACCCGTGTGCCGCTGGTGCGTGAGCAAGTCGGGCAATTCTTTGGTCGCACGCCGCTCACCTCGATTGATCCCGATAAAGTTGTGGCAATCGGTGCCGCCATCCAGGCCGATATTTTAGTGGGTAATAAGCCCGATAGTGACATGCTGCTGCTTGACGTTATCCCGCTCTCATTGGGGCTGGAAACCATGGGTGGCCTGGTGGAGAAAGTTATTCCGCGCAATACCACCATTCCAGTGGCCCGTGCGCAGGAGTTCACCACCTTTAAAGATGGTCAGAGCGGGATGAACATCCATGTGCTGCAAGGCGAACGTGAATTGGTGCAAGATTGTCGTTCATTAGCCCGCTTTACCTTGCGTGGCCTACCGCCACTGCCCGCTGGTGGCGCGCATATTCGTGTTACTTTCCAGGTAGATGCTGACGGTTTATTGAGTGTCACTGCGATGGAGAAATCCACCGGTGTTGAGGCATCGATTCAGGTTAAGCCATCCTATGGGCTGTCTGATGATGAAATTGCCAATATGATTAAAGATTCGATGGCAAATGCGCAAAGTGATGTCAGTGCGCGTAAGTTAGTGGAGCAACAGGTCGAAGCATCCCGTGTGCTGGAGAGTTTACAAGGCGCATTGGCAGAAGACGCAGCATTACTCAGTGAGCAAGAGAGTACCGCTATCGCACAGGCGATGGCCTTATTACAGCAGCAGATGCAGGGCAACGACCCACACGCAATCGAAGCTGCGATCAAAGCGTTAGATACGCAAACGCAAGATTTTGCCGCGCGCCGGATGGATGCTTCCATTCGCCGAGCGTTGGCGGGTCATTCAGTGGATGAGGTTTAATCATGCCCAAAATAGTATTTCTGCCCCATAAAGACCTTTGCCCGGATGGTGCAGTACTGGAAGCAACCCAAGGTGAGACTATACTCGACGTTGCCTTGCGCAATGGGATCGATATTGAGCATGCCTGTGAGAAATCCTGTGCCTGCACCACCTGTCACTGCGTGGTGCGTGAAGGGTTTGATTCCTTACCAGAAAGCAATGAGTTGGAAGATGATATGTTGGATAAAGCCTGGGGTCTGGAGCCGGAGAGCCGCCTGAGCTGCCAAGCCAGAGTGACCGACGAAGACTTGGTGGTTGAGATCCCGCGTTATACCATTAACCATGCTCGGGAACATTGATATGAGCTTAACATGGCAAGATACCCAAGAAATCGGCGAAGCACTTTACGACAAATTCCCTGATACCGATCCGAAAACCGTGCGTTTTACCGATATGCATCAATGGATTTGCTCTTTGGACGATTTTGACGATGATCCGCAGAAATCGAATGAAAAAGTGCTAGAGGCCATTCTATTAGTGTGGTTGGATGAGTTTGAATAAGTATTGTAGGGTCGCGAAAGCGGCCTTTTTTCTACCTGATCTGATACCTTATACAAAGAAATATTATTGGGTCCGCCGCAGTCAACACAGGGCTGCGTATAACTAGCTGAATAACAGCAAAAAATAATAATGAAGAGGTTGTCATGACAACAGAATTGATGCAAGTATCCCTGTCGCATAATCCGGCAGATGCCCGTTGGGGCGAGAAAGCGCTGTTGAGTAGCGATGCCGAGGGGATGACTATCCACCTGACGGGCAACGGTAAATTAGGTGCGATTCAACGTGCCGCGCGCAAAATAGATGGTCAGGGAATCAAACGCATAAAACTGGCCGGAGAGGGCTGGGGGCTGGAGCAAAGTTGGGCATTCTGGCAAGGGTTCCGTGGGCCAAAAGGTCAGCGTAGTGTGGAGTGGGCAGAACTGCCAGAGAACGAAAAAACTGAACTGGAACAACGCATAAAAATTATCGACTGGGTGCGCGACACGATCAACGCACCGGCGGAAGACTTAGGTCCAGAGCAATTGGCCAAAAATGCCATTGATTTGATGTGTGCCGTCTCGTGTGATGCGGTCAGTTACCGTATTACTAAAGGCGAAGATCTGCGTGAGCAGGGCTATGCTGGGATCTATACCGTGGGGCGTGGATCTGATCGTGCACCGGTATTGCTGGCATTGGATTATAACCCAACCGGTAATCCTGATGCGCCGGTAATGGCCTGTCTGGTAGGTAAAGGGATTACGTTTGATTCCGGCGGTTACAGCCTGAAGCAGAGCGCGTTCATGGACTCGATGAAATCTGATATGGGCGGTGCAGCCACCGTGACGGGTGCCTTGGCCTTGGCGGCGGCGCGTGGCTTGAAACAGCGCGTAAAGTTGTATCTGTGTTGTGCCGACAATATGGTTAGCGGTAATGCCTTTAAACTGGGTGATATTATCCGTTACCGCAATGGTAAAACTGTAGAAATCATGAATACCGATGCTGAAGGGCGTCTGGTACTGGCTGATGGCCTGATTGATGCCGCTGAACAAAACGCACCGCTGATTATAGATGCTGCCACTTTAACCGGCGCGGCCAAAACAGCATTGGGTAACGACTACCATGCACTGTTCAGCTTTGATGATGAACTGGCACAAGCGCTGCTGAACAGCGCGCAAAGTGAACATGAACCTTTCTGGCGTTTACCGCTGGCGGAATTCCATCGCAGCCAGTTACCGTCTAACTTTGCTGAATTGAATAATGTAGCGGGCGCGGCTTACAGTGCAGGTGCCAGCACTGCCGCTGCTTTCCTGTCGCATTTTGTGAAAAACTACCAACAAGGTTGGCTCCATATTGACTGCTCTGCTACTTACCGTAAAAGTGCAGTTGAACAATGGTCTGCCGGTGCTACAGGTTTAGGCGTTCGTACCATTGCTAATCTGTTGTTGGCGAAAGCTAAACAGTAAGTTTGGTGAATGAAGGGGCTAGCACACTTACGGGCACTCCGGCAGCTCACGGCGCTACGTCCGAACGGTGCGCTTCCCCTGCGTTTGGCTTTGTAAGCTACCAATGGGGCGCATTGACGTCCCTTTGTTCGATCTGCTCGACGTTTTTCGGAGTACAAGATGAGTTTGCTACAACCACCTGCCGATGATCACCACGATCACCATCACCATGATGAGGATCAGAGTCTGGAGTCGTTGTTAAAACTGGCGGCGACGGAGTCAATTTATCGTACTGCCTTTTTCCGCACACTATTGGATGCCACGGTGTTAGTGCTGGTGGCCGGCTCAGAACCGGGCGGTGAGGATAGCGAGATGACCTTCACTGCGGGCAATGGGGTGAATATTCTGCATTGGGAAAAGCAGGATGGTGAATCGGTCATTCCATTCTTTACCTCGATAGAAGTGTTGCAGCAGGCGCTGGATATCGCCGAAGATCAACAGATTGACAGTGAAAAACAGCCCTTTATTGCAATGCCAGTGCGAGTGTTATTTGAAATGACGCAGGGTGCGCACCTGTTCCTGAACCCGAAATCAGAACATGGTAAAGAGTTTTGGCCGCAGGAAGTGGCGATGCTATTGGAAAATGGCGGTTTAGCCCAACCGGCTGAAATGAGTGTGGATAAAGAGAGCCAAATCTTATTGGGCCAGCCGGAAGAGTATCCGGCGGTGATGGTTGATGCCCTGATCAAACTGTTCAGCCAGCGCAAACCGGTGCGGCGTGCTTTCCTGGCATTGATGCATGATAAAAGTGTGGATGAGCAGCCTAACTTACTGATTGGCTTGGAAGTAGATGCCTCGCCTGAGGAAATAGATCAACTGATTCAGGAAGCGGGCAATGTGGCCAGTGACCATGCACCAGATGATCGCCCGGTCGATTTCTGTCTGGTTAACGAGAAAGAGCGTGGGGTAAGCCACTATCTGATGACTCATACGCAGGCGTTTTATCAGCGCCGCTGGGGCAGTTGGCTGAGAAACGTTATTCCCTCGACCAGCCATTAATTCGCTGTTGGTGGGTCAGGTTAGGCCGATATAGGAAAGGGAGCCGTAACTGGCTCCCTTTTTTGACACACCATTCTCATTGCTACATGAAGAACTTAACGTGTTATTTAGAAGGTGTAAGCAACGCCCATATTAATAGTCATTGGGGTCGCAATGTTTTTACCTTTAGAGACTTTAACTTCAGAACCGATTGACAGGTTAGAGGTCAGGTTTACATTGACACCCACGCCCGCGTTAGCACGAGTCCCTTTCAGGCTGTTATCAAACATTTCGTTGTTAACCATCACCTTGTTACTGGCCATCAGGTCATGATCCACTGAGAAGATAGCGTAAGGCTTAATTTCAGTACCAGCGTTCAACACAAAGCGATAACCGGTGTTCATCCCCAGAGTACCAGTGGTAGAACGTGCGCCTTGGCTCTGTGCTTCCATGCCGTTAGACAGTTGGTACTGGCTCTTACCGGAGCTAAAGGTGTTCAGTGCGACATAAGGAGAGATATACATCTCATTGATATTGATATGTTTACCCGCCTTCATGGCCAGACCAAGACCGGAGAAGTTAGTATTGCCGGTGGCGCTGCCGCCTTTAGCTGTCACATTGAGGTTCTGTTTAAACTGGTTAGTTTTCAGCACACCATTAATGTAATAACCGCTATTAGCCAAATATTGCGCGTAAGCACCCAATGAGTTGCTTTCCACACTGCCGCTGCTCTGGTAATCAGATTTGATATTTGAGCTGCTGTAGCTGGCGAAGCTACCGATACTGAATACGGCATTACCTAAATCAATGGCTTTATCGCCACCTAAAGTCATACCATTCAACTTCTGGTTGAAGTTGGCCGCAGTGCCTTTCACGTTATAGCTGTCGTTCAGGTAAGTGAGCCACACGCCGCTTTCGTTAGCCGACGAGCTTTGCTTATCCAAACGATTCTGAATCGAACTTAATTCAGCATTAAAGATAACCGGCATGGTATTGGCGACAGCCAGCACACCCGCAGTACTTGGTGTCAGGGTTGTTTTATCAGCTACCAGTTTGAAGCCACCTTGACCATCACTGACCAGGTTGTGCTTATAGTTACCCAGATCTACCGGGCCATTAGCCAGTGCAAAGCGTGCGTTATTGGTGCCTGCCACATCAACGACATTCAGGTTAGCCGGAGCAACACCGCTGGCATCGATCTGAACGTTGAAATCACCATTGGCATCACCCGTTACATTCAGTGGTGCAGTAGCGTGGTTATGCAGGGATGAACCTAGGTTAAAGCTACCGTTACCTGCCAATGAGCTGATGGTCAGTTGCGCTTTCGTTTGGCTCATATCGATAGAACCGCCCGCCAGCGTGACATCTTTAAAGGCGAATTTAGCGGGTTTGCCATTCATGGCGCTAAAGGCCGCACGGGAAGTTGGGTGTAGCCTGACATAAGGTGCATCTTCGGCCACCAGCACCATGTTACCGGCTAAATTCAGGTCTGCATTTTGGGTTACTGCACCGTCATGGACGCTCAGGAAACTGCCTTGGTTGGCATTAATGATCCCTTCGACTGCGGCAGTTTGGGTGAAAATGGTGGTACCGCCATTTAACTCCGCATCTTTCAGCGAACTGTAGATCAGTGCATAACCGTCTTCAACCAGTATCTTATTGGCTTGCATGCGCGACTTAAGCTTCAAGATACCGCCGTTTACCGTGGTGTTATCAGCTTTCGCATTGCCACTAACGGTGAATTCTGCACCGTTATTAACCGTGGTATGCTGGGCGTTTGCGCTACCAGCAAGCTCGAAATGACTGTTATTCAGTTCGGTATGATCGGTGGTGGCACCATCATTAACAATGAACTTGCCGCCATTAACCGTCGTATACTCTGCTGTGGCACCAGTTGCCAGCGTGAAGGTACCGTTCTCAAGTGTGGTGTTAGAAGCACTCGCCTTGTCATTAACCGTGAATTCGCCATCATTGATAGTCGTACGTATCGCTCCCGCACCAGCTTCAACGGTGAAAACACCGCCATTCAGCGTGGTATCTGCTGCGATAGCTTTGCTTTGCAGGGTTAAGCTCCCACCTTTGATGATGGCTTTAGAAATAATAGCGTTATCTTTGGCAGTAATATCACCTTCGCTAACTATCTCATTGATATAAGAATACTCTCCGGCTGTAACCTTGCCACCTTTAGCAATCACCGCACCTTCTGATTTGGCTCGTTCAGTCTCATTTATCCCTTTAAGGCTCAACTGACCTTCTGCACCAACATTGGTATTTTTATCCGTACCACCGTTATTTTCCATAATGCCTTTGGTGATAACAGTGCTATTTGCCAATGCGCCAAGCGCCAACTTTACGGTGCCATCTTCGCTAACAATGCTGCCAATGATTTCGCCGTCTTTTTCCACATTTTGCGTGCCGCCCGATACTTGGGTATCGAGTGCAAAGGTTCCTGTAGCGACAGTTTGTTGCTCGGTGCTGGCAATTCTTTGCTCAAATGCAGGTATATCAATAGTCGTAGTCGTTACTTTCTCTAAATTAGCTAATTCTGCTGTCGCATTGTGCATTTCTGTCGTGCTGGTTGCGAGCTTATCCGCAGCGTCAGTTTTAATCTTATTGGCAGCAGTAACCTTAAGCTCAATGTCATTAAAAGCAACGTCGGCAGACTGATGTTTCTTGGTTGCGGCATCAGCTAACAGTTTTGCGGCTGCTGCATCCTTGATGGCCTTTTGCGCGTCTTCAGCCTTGGTTTTTTTGTCCACAGGCGTGTTTGGATCATCAATCAGTTTTTGTAGCTCGTTGTCGAGATCTGGTGTCTTATCATCCCAGGCTACATTGACAGCTTTAATTGCCGTGGTTTTTTCAGTATCAAGTTGTTTTAAGTTATCTTCAGCTTGAGTTTTTTCTTTCTCAGCGAGTTTGAGCTTTGCTTGATTAAATTTTAATTGAGGAGTCAGACGTACGACATCAACACTTGCTTTTTTTTCTGCTTCTTCTGCTTTTTTATGCGCCTGTTCAGCAACAGCGAGCTCGTTGAACTTAACTTGTTTATCGGCAAAATAAGCCGCCAGTTTTTCCTTTTGTTCCTGGCTAATCACACCTTGAGTCAGGTAATTTTGTACCTTAGTCAGAGTATTTTGGCTTGTTTGTTGCTGCTTTATTACGGTGACTTTTTGCTCAAGTTCTGGCGAAATAGTTGAATTATCGTTGGTTAATGACGCAGTAAACAGTGAGTTGGCTTCTTCAGCGGTGAACTGCCCCGGCGCTTTGTTATTGAGTGAGGCTGTAAAAGCATCTTTTGCTGCTGCATTGAGTTTGTTCTTGTTGTCTTCGGTCTTGTCTTTTGCATAAGCAACAACGGCTTCTAACTGCGCGATATTTTTTTCAAATACACCTTTAAATGAGTCTAGTTCTTTGTTCGCTTGTTTTTGTTGTGCCGGTGCTAATGCAGCAATGTTGGTTTCATAATCCTTAATCTGCTGCTGGTGATCCTGTTGCATTGTCGTAATTTGCGACTCAACCTGAGTAA
The DNA here is from genome assembly GCF_900635455.1 of Yersinia intermedia. Classification (NCBI taxonomy): domain Bacteria; kingdom Pseudomonadati; phylum Pseudomonadota; class Gammaproteobacteria; order Enterobacterales; family Yersiniaceae; genus Yersinia; species Yersinia intermedia. The sequence continues at coordinate 1,221,302 of NZ_LR134116.1, forward strand.
TCATCTCTGGTGTAATTGTTTGGCCTTCAGGGAAGATACTTTCCAGCAAGATATCTTCAGGGGCTTTGGTGTTAACCACGGTGTTAGTGGTTACGATAAAGCTGCCAGCATTGCCCATACCGAGAGTTGCACCGGGTATAAACGTAGATGTTGACGCAGCAATTGCCCCACCAGATATCAATGATGAGACCAAAATAGATAACGGCAATAAACGTGTATTTAATGTGTTGCGATGACCCATGGTTTTATACATTCCTATTTATAGATGAGTTTAAAAGACGAAATACTCAAAAGGGGTAATAACGACAAAATGTTGGATGAAATATAAATTGGTAAGCCGCTCATTCCTATTTATTAAAATATTAATTCAGGTGGTTTATATTAATTTGATTTTTAATTTTATTTTGTTGTGATGTTTTTCTTGTTTTTGTATTGATTTTATTGGTTTTTATCTTGGTGCTGTCTTTTCTTTCATTGGCGGATTGAATAATTTAATTTTTATTAAAAAAATATTAAATAGGTTTTTGGTGTGCGTTGTTTAGAAATGGCGATATAAATGCGAGCCAATGCGCATTTTTTTATGAAGAGAATGACTTGATTCCTCCCTCCCTATATTCCCTTTCATACCGATGCTATAATCTTGCTATCAGCCAGGGAGCAAGATATGAATCACAATGGTTTGCGTCGGTTAATGTCAGGAATTAAAGGGTGTCGGGCGGCTATATTGATCGCTGCGGCGTTGTTATTAGCCGCTTGTGATGACAGCAATAATAAGGGTGTGGTCACACCGCCTGCGGCTCAAGCCAGTACCTCGGCGGCAAAAACACCGGCGAGTAAACCCACAGATACAGTGGTACTGGCGGAGTTGGCAAAACGCCATGCTGGCCAGCCGCTCACCTTGCTGGATGCCTCTGAGCTGCAACTTGATGGGGCCAGTGCCATGGTACTGACCTTCTCGCAGCCACTGGATCCCAAGCAGGACTTCGCCGCGCAGGTGCATTTGGTTGATACTGTCAGTGGCAACATCGACGGTGCCTGGGAGCTATCCGATAATCTAATGGAGCTGCGTTTACGCCACCTCAAACCGGAGCGTAAATTGCTGTTAACTGTCGACAGCACGCTGAAAGGCGTCGGTGGCGCGCAACTGGGTGCACAGCAACAGCAGCAAATCACCACCCGTGATATTAAACCGAGTGTCGGTTTTGCCAGCAAAGGCTCTTTGCTGCCGGGCAAACTGGCGCAGGGATTGCCGGTGATGGCGCTCAATGTTGATAACGTCGATGTTAACTTCTTCCGCATTAAGCAAAGCAGCCTGGCTAACTTCCTCGCTAACTGGCAAAACCGCAGTGCGCTCTCTAACTGGGAATCGGACGAACTACTGAAAATGGCTGATTTAGTCTATACCGGCCGTTTTGATCTCAACCCTGCGGTTAATACCCGTGAAAAGCTGTTGCTGCCCTTAGCCGATATCAAGCCGTTACAAGAATCCGGCGTCTATCTGGCCGTTATGCAGCAAGCCGGTCACTATAGCTATACCAATGCTGCCACCTTATTTACCCTGAGTGATATCGGTGTTTCGCTGCATAGCTACCATAACCAGATGGATGTGTTCACCCAGGCATTGGCCGGTGGAGCGGCGTTGAAAGGCGTGTCACTGCAACTGTTAGATGATAAAGGCCAGGTGTTGGCTCAGGCCGAAACCGACGGCAAGGGCCATGCGCAGTTGGAAAAAAACGCTAACGCCAAATTGCTACTCGCCGCGCAAAATGGGCAGACCAGTCTGATCGACCTTAATGCACCCGCTTTAGATCTGGCCGAGTTTGATATTGCCGGTCCAGAGGGTTTCCAGAAGCAGTTCTTTGTCTTTGGCCCCCGTGATCTGTATCGGCCAGGTGAAACCGTAATTGTTAATGGGTTACTGCGCGATGCTGATGGTAAACCCCTAACAACCCAACCAGTTAAAGTCGATATCCTCAAACCGGATAATCAAGTGGTGCGCAGCTTTACCTGGCAACCACAGGATGGCTTGTATCAATACCAATATGCATTACCTGAAGGTGGCCCAACTGGCGAGTGGTCATTGCGCCTGAATTTGGGTGATAACCAACCACGGTTGTACAAATTCAAGGTAGAGGATTTTCTGCCAGAACGTATGGCGCTTGATATTGCCACCAATAAAGAACCGATCGCCACTGACAGTGAAGCTAGCTTTGCCGTCACTGGCCGTTACTTATACGGTGCCCCGGCCTCGGGCAACCGTCTGCAAGGCCAATTATTCCTGCGCCCACTGCGTGAAGCTGTTGCCACACTGCCCGGTTTTGAATTTGGTTCGATTATCGAAGAGAACCTCTCCCGCACTTTAGATGAGTTTGATACCACCTTAGATAACGAGGGGCAGACAGATATTGCGGTGGATAACAGTTGGCAGCATGCCCAATCGCCACTGAAATTGATTTTACAGGCCAGTTTGTTGGAGTCGGGTGGTCGGCCAGTCACTCGCCGTGCGGAGCAAGCGGTGTGGCCTGCTGATGCGTTGGTGGGGATTCGCCCGCTGTTCAATAAACAGCAGGTTTATGATTACCGCAGTGACAGCTATAAATCGCAGGCGATGGTGGATCAAGATACGCAGGCTGATTTTGAAATTATCTATGCGAATGCCAGCGGCGAAAAACTGGCCGCCAATGGCATTAAAGTGAAGTTGGTACGTGAGCGGCGTGATTACTACTGGCAGTGGTCAGAAAGTGACGGCTGGCAGTCGTTGTTTGATAAAAAAGATCTGACTCTGGCAGAGCAAAGTGTGAATATCACCGCCAACGGGAGCGCTAAAGTCAGTTTCCCGGTGGAGTGGGGCGCATACCGCATTGAGGTGAGTAACCCAGATAATGAATTGATCAGCAGTTCTCGCTTCTGGGCCGGTTACAGTTGGCAGGATAATACCGCTGGCAGTGGAGCGGTGCGTCCTGATCAGGTCAAATTAACATTGGATAAACCCGCTTACCGTCCGGGCGAAAAAGTGAAGCTACATATTGAAGCACCGGCTGCTGGTAATGGCTATCTGCTGGTGGAATCCAGCGACGGCCCGCTGTGGTGGCAGGAAGTGACTATTCCTGCGGGTGGTGCAGAGGTCGACGTGCCGATTAACAAAGAGTGGAATCGGCATGACCTGTATCTCAGTGCCACAGTGATTCGCCCCGGTGATAAATCACAACAGGCGACGCCAAAACGAGCGATTGGTTTATTGCATCTGCCGTTGGTGGATGAAACCCGCAAGTTGGCATTGCAATTGGATGCTCCTGAGCGTATCCGGCCCAATCAAACTTTAACGGTAAAAGTGAAGGCCAGCCGCAGTGGTGCGCCGTTACCGGAAAAAGTGCAAGTTTTACTGTCAGCCGTTGACAGCGGGATCTTGAATATTACGGATTACGCCACACCAGATCCTTACGATGCCTTTTTTGGCCGTAAGCGCTACAGCGCCGATCGCTATGATGTCTATGGGCAATTGATAGAAGGGCAAGGGCGCTTAGCCAGCTTACGTTTTGGTGGTGATGGTGATGAGGAAGATGCGCTGTCCCGTGGTGGCAAGAAACCCATTACCGAAGTGACCATAGTGGCGCAGCAAGCCCAACCGGTGACATTAAACGCACAGGGTGAAGGCACCGTTGAGCTGGCGATTCCAGACTTTAACGGTGAGCTACGTTTAATGGCCCAGGCCTGGAGTGATGAAGAGTTCGGCAAAGCAGAGTCGAAAGTGGTGGTGGCTGCACCATTGATTGCGCAACTGGCAGCGCCACGTTTTCTGGCCGGTGGCGACAGTACCCAACTGGCTCTGGACTTAAGTAATTTATCCGGTCAGGCGCAAACCTTAGCGCTGAAATTGGCCGCCAGTGATTTACTGGCGCTAAATGGTGCGCAAACTCAGTCCGTTACGCTGGCGAACGGTGAGCGTAAAACGGTACTGATCCCGGTTCGGGCGCTGAACGGGTTTGGGCAGGGTGATCTTGGTCTGACGATCAGTGGCATGGTACTGCCAAACGAAGAACTGCCAGATTACCAGCATCATTGGAAGATCGGCGTGCGGCCAGCCTATCCGGCCCAAACGCGCCATTTCGCTAATGTGCTGCGCAGTGGTGAAAGCTGGAGTTTGCCTGCGCAGGCTACGGCGGGATTGAGTGCTGAAACATTGCAAGGCCAACTGCTAATAACCAGCCGTCCACCTCTTAATTTGGCTCGTTATATCAGTGAGTTATACGCCTATCCTTATGGCTGTCTGGAGCAAACAGTCAGTGGATTGTATCCCTCACTGTACAGTAACCATGCACAGTTGACCGCGCTGGGCATCAAGGCCGATAGCGATGAAAAACGGCGGCAGACAATTGATGTCGGGATTGAACACCTACTGAGTATGCAGCGCTACAACGGTGGTTTTGGTTTGTGGAGCAACGACAGCCCGGAAGAGTTCTGGCTCACCGCCTATGCCACCGACTTCCTGTATCGTGCCAGCCAACAAGGTTACAGCGTACCAACGGCGGCACTGACGGCGGCGAATACCCGCTTACAGCGTTATTTACAGGATCCTAATCAGGTTGAAATTCGTTACAGCGAGCAAACCAAGCATACCCGCTTTGCGGTGCAAGCCTATGCAGGGTTGGTATTGGCGCAGCAGCAGCAGGCTTCGCTCGGCGCATTACGGCAGTTATATAGCCGCAACAGTGAAGCGCGTTCTGGCTTACCCTTGGTGCAGTTGGGGGTAGCATTGAAATTGATGGGCGACATGCCGCGTGCCAAAGAAGCCATCACTCAGGGGCTAAATACCACACGCAGTGATAAGGACTACTGGCTGGAGGATTACGGTAGCCCGATACGCGATGATGCCCTTATTCTGGCACTGTTAACCGACAACAATCTACTGCCACAAGCACGTGATAGTCGTCTGCTGGCCCTGTCTGATGCCTTGACCAGCCGCAACTACCTGTCAACGCAGGAGAGCAATGCTATATTCCTTGCGGGGCGCACCTTGATGAACGGCGCTGAAACGCCGTGGCAGGTTGCTATCGCGCCACAAGCTGAGCCAATTGCAGATAGTGTGACTCTGACCCAAAGTACCGCGTTAAACCAAAACTGGTCGGCATCACAACTGGCTGCGGGGATGCAACTGCAAAATCGGGGGGATACACCATTGTATAGCCGCGTTGCAGTGGTGGGATATCCGCAGCAAACCCCGGCACCATTCAGTAATAATTTACATATCACCCGGAGTTACATTGGGCTAGATGGCAATCCGTTGCAATTATCACAACTGAAAAGTGGTGAGTTAGTCTTGGTGCATCTGGATGTTTGGGCCGATAAACGGGTGCCGGATGCGCTGGTGGTCGATTTGCTGCCTGCTGGTCTGGAACTGGAAAACCAGAATCTGGGCGATAGCAGCGCCAGTTTGGGAGAGAGCGCCAGCAGCGTGACTGAGCTACTACAGGATATGCAGCAATCCGATATCAAGCATCAGGAGTTCCGTGATGATCGTTATGTCGCTGCCGTCAGTGTCGATGGCTACCGTCACACCACGCTGCTCTATCTGGCGCGGGCGGTCACGCCAGGCATCTACCAGGTACCTGCGCCACAAGTAGAATCGATGTATGTACCCGATTGGCGTGCGCTGGGGAGTACTCCGGCGCAGCTTGAAATCGTTAAGTGAATATTTACTTCCCCTGAGCGGCAAAATAGCTGTCAGGGGGAGTAATACGGTTAATGCGCAAAAAAATCTATTCCCGCTATCGGCGTATGGGCTGGGCGTTAGCGCTTATTCTGGAGTTGTTTCCGGCCACTCTTTGGCTGGCGGATAGGCTTTGGCCATTGCCTCTGGCTGAGGTTCAGGTAGCGCGGGTAGTGGTAGGCGAAGATGGCACACCGTTATGGCGTTTTGCTGATGCTGACGGCGTATGGCGTTATCCGGTGACGTTGAATCAAGTTTCGCCGTATTATTTGCAAGCACTGCTCACTTTTGAAGACCGCTGGTTTTACTCCCATCCTGGGGTGAACCCATTGGCGCTGGCTCGTGCCGCCTGGCAGGATCTGCGCGCCGGTAAGATACTTTCAGGTGGCAGCACGTTATCGATGCAGGTTGCCCGCTTGATCGACCCTCATCCGCGCACGTTAGCTGGCAAATTACGTCAAGTCTGGCGTACTTTTCAGTTGGAATGGCATTTTTCTAAAGAAAGAATCCTCGAGATCTACCTTAATCGCGCTCCATTTGGTGGCACCCTGCAAGGGATTGGTGCTGCCAGTTGGACCTATTTAGGTAAGCCGCCCTCTCAATTAACAGCGGCAGAAGCCGCGCTGCTGGCAGCATTACCGCAAGCTCCCAGCCGGCTACGCCCCGATCGCTATCCCCTACGGGCAAAGGCTGCCCGAGACAAAGTGTTAACCCGGCTGGCGGACTATCAGGTTTGGACCGCAAAGAATGTGGCTGATATCAAACAAGAGGACGTCTGGCTGGCACCACGTCAGATGCCACAATTGGCTCCTTTACTGGCTCGCCGTTTAACCAGTGGTAATCAGCGCGAAGTGATCCACACCACGCTGGATACCGGATTACAGCGCCAATTGGAGGATATGGCTACCGGCTGGCGTCACCAACTACCAGAGAAAACCTCACTAGGCTTGCTGGTGGTTGACCATACCACTATGAAGGTGCGCGCTTATCTTGGGTCGGTGGATTTTCAGGATAATAGCCGCTTTGGTCATGTGGATATGGTCAGTGCATGGCGCTCTCCGGGATCGACACTCAAACCGTTCCTGTATGCCATGGCACTAGATGACGGCCTGATCCATGCTGAATCTCTGCTTCAGGACGTGCCGCGCCGCTTTGGTGATTACCGGCCCGGCAATTTTGATACCGGATTCCATGGGCCGGTCAGTGCCAGTGAAGCTCTGGTGCGTTCGCTGAATTTACCGGCGGTTCAATTATTGGAAGCCTATGGCCCAAAACGTTTTACCGCCAATTTGCGCAATGGTGGTCTGAACTTACGTTTCCCCTCTCACAGTGAACCCAGTCTGGCGGTAATTTTAGGCGGAACCGGTTCACGGTTGGATCAATTGGTTGCCGCGTATAGCGCTTTTGCCCGTGGCGGAGTGGCGGCAACACTACGCTTTGAACCGCAGCAACAAATACAAGAACGGCGGCTATTCTCGCCGGGAGCGGCATGGATTACCCGGCGCATTATGGCCGGTGAAGCCAGACCATTACCGGATGACATTTTGCCAGCCAGCGTACCACTGGCATGGAAAACCGGTACCAGCTACGGCTATCGTGATGCTTGGGCTATTGGCATCAATGCGCGTTATACAATAGGCGTGTGGGTGGGGCGTCCAGATGGCACTCCGGTTGCCGGGCAGTTTGGTTATGCTACTGCGATACCGATACTTAATCAGGTCAATAACCTGTTGATGGCAGGGTTACAGCAAAGCATTCGCAGGTTACCGTCAGATCCAAGGCCATCGTCAGTCAGTCGGGAAGAGATTTGTTGGCCGGGTGGGCAACCGTTGGCGGTTGGCGATAGCAACTGTCGACAACGGCGTCAAAGTTGGGTGCTCGATGGTACTGTACCGCCCACACTGGCTGCACCCGGTCAGGAAAATATGCAGGGTAGCCAACTCAGTGTGTGGTTAAATCAGCAAGGCGAACGGGTTGCTGCGGATTGCTTAGGGGCCAAGCCAGCGCTAGTGGCCCTGTGGCCGTTGCCACTGGAGCCTTGGTTGCCACTGGCTGAGCGCCGCAATCAACGGTTACCCGCAGCAAGCCAGCAATGCCCACCACAAAGGGAGGCCAGTGCCGCCCCATTGCTGATTTTAGGTATACGTGACGGTGCCGTTGTTAAGCGCTTACCTGGCCATAATAGCCTTGATCTGCGCCTGGTAGCGCAAGGCGGGAGAGGTCAACATTGGTGGTTCCTCAATGGGGAGCAGGTGGCGGTGACCGAGAATAATCAGTCATGGGTACAAAGCTTATCTGTGCCGGGCGGTTATCAGCTTAATGTATTGGATGAAAGTGGTCAGGTGGGTAATATAATGTTCCGTATGGAATAGTAATACTGATAAAACTAATTAATAACAATGGTTAATTGGTTTTGGTATTTATCATTAAAATAACACCCCTGTGATAAATAAAATGATATCAATGCTTTTATTAGCCAGATAAAGTAATTACATCATGGTTTTTAGCACTGCTACTTATTGCTGGGGATTATTAGATGAACCATAATTACTTAATGATATTTTTCACGCTAATATTAACTGAAAACGTTTCTGCTCAAGAGGAAAAAGTGTGTTTCTTTGCTAATAATAACTATACGGGGAAATCAGTTTGTGCGGGGCAGGGGCAAGAAGTAAGTGATCTTAAGGATGAATGGAGTGACAAAATATCATCTATTTTTGTTCCCTCAGGTATGATTGTCACGGTTTACGAAAATAATGATTTCTCAGGTAAAGCATTGACATTTAGAGATGATGTTGATTTATTTTCCTCTCGCAGTTGGGCTGATTTAAATAATGAGATTAGTTCCTTTAGAGTTCGAAGCGCTGCCTGTTTTTATGAGCAAGATAATTTTTTAGGTGAATCAATTTGCCTCTCTGGTAACGAATATATTGATCTGTTCAATAATACTGATCGCCGTAGAAAACAATCACATGTTTTAAACCCACTTAATGATCAAATTAGTTCGATAAAACTACCGCAAAATACCCAAGTGACCGTTTATAAAAATGATAATTACAGTGGCGATTATTTTACTTTGACTGATGATTACTCAGCTTTTGATTTGCAAAAAATAGGCATGGATTATAGTATTAGCAGCATTCAGGTTTCTCAGCAAGAATATTTTATTTGCGACCAATACTGTGTTGTAAAGAATAGGATGATTATTCCGATACAATACGCCTTTGGTCGATATTGGGGTGATGAACGAATAGGTCAAAAACAAACCTTGGTAAGTTTTGATTTGAATGATAAAGGTAATTACTCTATAGAAATAATTGGCGGTGGTATATTTAAGATAATAGGTCGTGAGGCTTTTTTTATTCATGAAAGCAGAAGTCATAGTTCTATATTCAAATTGAGCAATGAAAGCGATACATTATCGATGTTATCGACATTTAACGGTGGCTATTTCGAGGTTCAACTTATAGAGTCTATTGGCGACCAGGTGGTTTATTACTATCCACTGATCACCTATTTGTTTGATGTAGATAACACTAATGTTAGATTTTTTATTAATAATGCAAATAAAATTGATCCATTAATTATAAATAAAATAGTGCTGACGGCTGAAAAAAATCAAAGTAGGGAAGGGCGAAGTCTGGTTGGAACAACCGCTTGTTGGTTAATTCCCCTGCTTAATATTTATAATTATGTTATCCAAGGGCGGTGTAATCAGGTAGACCGGTTTGTCACTAATGCTTATGATTTTTTCAATGGCGCTAACAATAAGATATTGCAAGTATCCGGTTCTTCGAAGCCCCTCCCTAAATTAATGACGAATGAAGCGTTGTCTGCTGACGTGTTTTTGACTGAGTTGTCCACTGAGCCGGTCGGTATATTGACTCAAATTAATTCTGATATGAACGGTAAATCATTGACAGTACCGGCCAGTGCACGGGCCTGTAAAGTTTCAATGAAAGATGAAGTGCTCCCTCATTTACGCTTTCGCCGCCAGCTTATTCCCCCCTGCATTGATTGGACATTGAATATTTTGACTGATTTTACACTGCTCTTTGGTGACAGTCTTGATAGTTGGAACGCTGAAAATTTTGGTCGGGTTATTGCACGGATTATCCGCTCAGGTGATACCGGTTATGCGGCATTAGATACAGCGACTGATGCGCGGTTTATTGAAAGTGTCCGAACCTATATCGCGGAGAATATTGATAATATCGCCTTGTTAAAGACAGCATTTGATTTTTCACAACTTAGCTATTCTGTTTATTTACATCACAATAGTCTGGATTTTAATGTCGAAACACCACAAGTAGCACAGCTACTACCTCAAGGGCGCTATGAGTTGGCACTGCAAAATTTCGAGTTTGTCGAAACCATCCCCAGAATACGGCAACACAATCAATGGCTAGAACAGCCTGAAATGCACTTTGATATTGAAATCATTAGCGGCGCAACCGAAGACACGTTGGCTGCCAGGCAACATGTCCTCCCGGATATCGAAGAATGGCGACGGCGCTACCGTGAGGCCGCGCAGACTTTAAAAAGCGCAACGAATATTGAAAACATAGGCAATCCCAATCTGTATGAGGGGATGGATGTGGTTATTTCTGCCTCGAATTTGGTGAGTGACGTGGTGCAGAGTTGGCTAATAACACCCCGTGACGATTATATCTATGTGATCGTTCGTCTATCAGGAGAGGTTATTAGCATCACGCTGGCCGTTGATATTAATGAGTTTGATGCTGGTGTTGCCGGCTCGCTGACTCATCCAGCTTATGTACTACATCCAACGGCTGAAGGTGTTATCAGAGGCGCAGGTACAGCGGCTATCAGAGCATTAGCCGGCTATTTGGCCAAAAAAGGGAAACGCGCACTGGTATCGGATGTGATCAGCCAACCCTCTGCCATTGTGAAAAAAAAGGTGGGCTTTCAATTTATCAATGAACTTTGATATTAATAACGTTTTGCCTGCAAAGCACTGCGAGTATGGCAAATGGGTTTTTATGCAAAGTGTGAGTTGTACGCAAAAATGAGTAATTAAGATAAATATTTTTTAATGAAATGTTGTGATTCCCGTATGCAAGCGTTAATCGCGCACTTATAATCGGCGGCCACTGTACAGGGGGCGGCATAATTTTGTAGTAAAGGAACCGTTCGCCAGCCAAGTTTATATCCTTATTTAGGGTAGTTAGCGGGGCGGGTTCCACGTCCGGTCAATATTAGAAATTCAATAGAGGTTATCATGGCTTTAGAACGTACTTTCTCCATTATCAAACCCAATGCTGTTGCCAATAACGACATTGGTGCTATTTATGCGCGTTTTGAAAGTGCTGGTTTCGAAATCATTGCTGCAAAAATGCTGCGCCTGACCAAAGAACAAGCAGAGGGTTTTTACGCAGAACATAAAGGCCGCCCGTTCTTCGATGGTTTGGTTGAATTTATGACCTCTGGCCCAATTATGGTGCAAGTTCTGGAAGGCGAAAATGCCGTTCAGCGCAACCGCGATATCATGGGGGCTACTAACCCAGATAACGCACTGGCGGGTACTTTGCGTGCTGACTTTGCCGACAGTTTTACCGCTAACGCAGTACACGGTTCTGATGCGGTTGAATCAGCTCAGCGTGAAATTGCCTATTTCTTCGCTGCGGATGAGATTTTTACCCGTCGCTAATGAGTTGATTCTGTGTAGAAATGGCCGGGATTTAATCAACTGAAACAATAAAGTTGCTCCGACACCTTTCCAATCATGGAATCCATGCTCTAAAATTCGTACAATGCCGCGCCCCGGTGGAGACATCTTTCCCGGGGCGTTCTATTATTTATTTATCGCCGTTTCGAAAGCCTATCCGGTTTAACACGCAGCGCCGTAAAGTGTAACAACGAGGCCACGACAACTCATGTCTGAACAATTATTAACTTCATCAGCACCAATTGATGCTGTCCCTACGACAGACAACGCGCCCGCTATTGCCGCGCCTGTCACTGGCAAAATTAATTTGCTCGATTTAAATCGCCAGCAAATGCGCCAATTCTTTGCTGAAATGGGCGAGAAGCCTTTCCGTGCAGATCAGGTCATGAAGTGGATATATCACTATTGCTTTGATGATTTCGAGCAAATGACTGACATCAATAAAGTGCTACGCGCCAAATTGCAGCGAGTAGCAGAAATCCGTGCACCAGAAGTAACCGAAGAGCAGCGATCAACGGATGGCACCATTAAATGGGCCATCAAAGTGGGCGATCAGCAAGTTGAAACTGTCTATATCCCGGAAGGTGACCGCGCAACGCTGTGTGTCTCATCTCAGGTAGGCTGCGCACTGGAGTGTAAATTCTGCTCCACGGCACAACAGGGTTTTAACCGTAACCTACGGGTATCGGAAATCATCGGTCAGGTATGGCGTGCGGCCAAAATTATCGGCGCAGTAAAAGCCACGGGTATCCGCCCAATCACCAATGTGGTGATGATGGGGATGGGTGAACCTTTACTCAACCTGAATAACGTGGTGCCGGCCATGGATATCATGATGGACGACTTTGGTTTCGGCTTATCTAAACGCCGTGTGACCTTATCGACTTCCGGGGTAGTTCCAGCGTTGGACAAATTGGGTGATATGATTGATGTGGCATTGGCTATCTCATTGCATGCCCCAACGGATGATATCCGCGATGAAATCGTGCCCATCAACCGTAAATACAATATCGAAGCCTTTTTGGCTGCGGTACGGCGTTATTTGGATAAATCCAAAGCCAATGGCGGGCGGGTTACTGTTGAATACGTTATGCTGGATCACATCAATGACAGTGTAGAACAAGCTCATCAACTGGCGGAATGCCTGAAAGACACCCCCTGTAAGATTAACTTGATCCCATGGAACCCGTTCCCTGGCGCACCTTATGGCCGTAGTTCAAACAGCCGGGTGGATCGTTTCTCCAAGGTATTGATGGAGTATGGTTTTACCACTATTGTTCGTAAAACGCGTGGTGACGATATAGATGCTGCATGTGGCCAGTTAGCGGGTGAGGTGATTGACCGCACCAAGCGCACCTTGAAAAAGAAAATGGCCGGTGAACCTATCTCTATTAAGACAGTCTGATTGATAGTATTGATTTCTTCTATATAACTAATTGTTATTTAACTTATAATTTGTTAGATGCTCAATACTAAAAAAGTTATACCCTAAATAATTCAAGTCGTGAGCGTTGCTGTAGCTAATGTGCTTGAAGTATGGCGGGTATCTTCACACATAAGGACAATTGAGAAAGCATGAAGCTGACAAGACTGTGGAGAGTTTGCCTGATAGCGACCGTATTGGCTGGCTGCTCCGGCTCATCGCCGGAAAAGGTTAGCCAACCCACCGCCGGGCAAACGCGTTTACAACTGGGTTTAGAGTATTTGGCGCAGGGTGATCTGAATGCCGCGCGGCAGAATCTTGAGAAGGCTGTAGAGGCTGATCCACAGGATTATCGCGCTCAATTGGGTATGGCGCTTTACGAGCAACGTATCGGTGAAAACAGTGCCGCAGAGCAGCGTTATCAACAAGCGATGAAACTGGCGCCGGGAAATGGCACGGTACTGAATAATTACGGTGCGTTTCTGTGTGGTTTAGGGCAGTATGTACCGGCCCAACAACAGTTTAGCGCAGCAGCGTTGTTGCCTGACTACGGTCAGGTTGCAGATAGTCTGGAAAATGCGGGATATTGCTTTTTACGGGCCAATCAAAATGATCAGGCTCGGATACTGTTGAGTCGGGCATTGAAGTATGATCCGGATAAAGGTGAGCCGCTGCTTGCAGAAGCTCAAAGGCATTTTGGAGAAGGGAATCGCGCTCAGGCGCAACTATTACTGGATGTTTACCAACATACGCTTCCGGCCAGTGCTGAAAGTTTATGGTTACAAATTCGTTTCGCCGCGCTAGCAGGCCGTCAAGATAGTGTTCAACGCTATGGCAAGCAGCTTGCGCGAAGTTTTCCACAATCCAAACAGTACCAGCATTTTCTAGCTAATGAATACTGAAGCCTCCCAAGATCAAACAGTTACAGAGACGACAGGTGTGCGCCTGCGTCAAGCCCGTGAAGCTCTAGGGCTAACTCAGCAGACGGTTGCAGAACGTCTGTGTCTGAAGGTATCCACAATCCGTGATCTTGAGGAGGATAAAGCGCAAGCTAATCTCGCCTCAACATTCCACCGTGGTTACATTCGTTCTTACGCCAAATTGGTTCACCTCCCTGAAGATGAACTGTTACCCATGTTGGAAAAACAAGCGCCAATCAGGGCAACAAAAGTGGCCCCAATGCAAAGTTTTTCATTGGGGAAGAAGCATAAAAAACGTGATGGCTGGTTGATGAGTTTCACCTGGCTTATTGTGTTGGTTGTGCTGGGGTTGACAGGAGCATGGTGGTGGCAAAATCATCAGGCGCAGCAAGCAGAGATAATCACTATGGCTGATCAATCCTCTGCCCAGTTGTCGCAAAATGGCGGGCAATCTGTGCCGCTGTCTGATGAGAATAGTGATCCTAACGCGCCGACAGATACCCAGGCTCCGGTGGCAACTAGCCAGCCTGCCTCTACACCAACGGCAAGTGGTGCTGCACCTGTAACAAACAGCGCAGCGCCTGTAGATACGGCAAATAACCGTGTCGAAACAGCAACCAATCAGGGGGCGGCTCCGGCGGAGTCTGTGGTCGTTTCCCCGAGTCAGGCACATGTGCCTGATGCTTCTACTGTGCAATCACCACTACCCACAGCAGACGCTGGGGTAAATGGTGCCGCAGCGTCTGCGGGTTCACTGGTAATGAATTTTAAATCTGATTGCTGGTTACAGGTTGTTGATGCTAGTGGGAAGACATTGTTTAGCGGCATCCAAAAAGGAGGCGCGACCCTCAACCTATCGGGTAAGTCACCCTATAAGCTGACTATTGGTGCACCTGGTGCGCTGACAATCACGTATCAGGGTAATCCGGTAGATTTGAGTAAGTTTATTAAGGCTAATCGCGTAGCCCGCCTGACCGTCGGTGTAGAGTAATATTGTGGTTTTGACAAACTATGTAGTGGTTCAGCTAAACAGCCACTGTAGTTTTGAAAAACTGCTTTGTTGTATAAACTACACGACTGTAAAGGAGAGTGTGTAATGCATAACGAATCCCCAATTATCCGGCGTAAATCTACCCGGGTTTACGTCGGTAAAGTGCCAATTGGTGATGGTGCGCCGATTGCAGTGCAATCGATGACCAATACTAAAACCACGGATGTTGCTGCGACTGTTGCCCAAATCGTAGCATTACAGCGTGTTGGTGTGGATATCGTGCGAGTCTCAGTGCCCACTATGGAAGCGGCTGAGGCGTTTAAATTAATCAAGCAGCATAAAGATGTCATTGTGCCGCTGGTTGCCGATATTCATTTTGACTACCGTATCGCCCTGAAAGTGGCTGAATACGGTGTTGATTGCTTGCGCATTAACCCCGGTAACATTGGTAACGAGGCCCGTATTCGGGACGTAGTTGCTAGCGCTCGCCACTACAACATTCCCATCCGTATCGGTATCAATGGTGGATCGCTGGAGAAAGATATTCAGGAGAAATACGGTGAACCTACGCCGGAAGCCCTGCTTGAATCCGCGATGCGTCATGTCGACATTCTTGACCGCCTCAATTTTGATCAGTTTAAAGTCAGTGTGAAAGCCTCCGATGTGTTTCTGGCAGTAAACTCCTATCGTTTGTTAGCCAAAAAAATCGATCAACCTTTGCATTTGGGTATCACCGAAGCGGGTGGTGCGCGCAGTGGTTCAGTTAAATCTGCCATTGGTTTAGGTCTGTTGTTGTCTGAAGGTATTGGCGATACGTTGCGTATTTCGTTGGCGGCTGATCCGGTTGAAGAAGTTAAAGTTGGTTTCGATATCCTTAAATCTTTGCGCATTCGTGCCCGTGGGATTAACTTTATCGCTTGCCCAACTTGCTCGCGCCAGGAGTTTGATGTTATCGGTACTGTGAATGCTTTAGAGCAACGGTTAGAAGATCTGATTACACCTATGGATGTCTCTATCATCGGTTGTGTGGTCAATGGGCCAGGTGAAGCATTAGTGTCGACTATCGGTGTGACCGGTGCCCATAACAAAAGCGGTTTCTACGAAGACGGTGTTCGCCAAAAAGAACGCTTTGATAACAAAGATATGATTGACCAGTTGGAAGCCAAAATTCGAGCGAAAGCATCCATGCTTGATGCAAGTAATCGGATTACAATCAATCAGTTGGATGATAAGTAAGCATCACTGGTCATGGGTTGTCGGTCAGCACAAAAGCGGGTTTTAGCCCGCTTTACATTGCGCCTGTAGGGGTAACAAGTTGTCATCATTGAATATATGGGTGGCAAGCCTCTATAATCGGCTTTATTTTTTGCACCATGCCCAAAGTAATTAGAGTGGCTGCGAACGGCGTTGCTGCTTCAAGTAAACAGGGTATAAAACTACAGAGAACAGACGTGGCAAAGAACATTCAAGCCATCCGTGGTATGAACGACTACCTGCCAGCCGATACGGCAATATGGCAGCGTATTGAAAGCATCTTGAAGCAAGTGCTTGCAGGTTACGGTTATAGCGAAATTCGCATGCCGATTGTAGAGCAGACCCCGTTATTCAAGCGCGCGATCGGTGAAGTCACCGACGTGGTTGAAAAAGAGATGTATACCTTTGATGATCGCAATGGCGAAAGTCTGACACTGCGCCCTGAGGGTACCGCAGGGTGTGTGCGTGCGGGTATTGAACATGGTCTGCTGTACAATCAGGAACAGCGTCTGTGGTACATCGGTCCGATGTTCCGTTATGAGCGCCCGCAGAAGGGCCGCTATCGTCAATTCCATCAGTTGGGCGCAGAAGTTTTTGGTCTGCAAGGGCCGGATATTGATGCCGAATTGATTTTGCTGACGGCTCGCTGGTGGCGTGCTTTAGGTATCTCAGAGCATGTGCAACTTGAACTGAACTCCATTGGATCATTGGATGCACGCGCTGATTATCGTGAAGCGTTGGTGACTTTCCTGGAACAGCATGTTGAGGTGCTGGACGAAGATTGTAAGCGTCGGATGTACAGTAATCCGCTGCGCGTATTGGATTCCAAAAATCCCGATGTTCAATTGCTACTTAATGATGCGCCTAAGCTATCTGAGTATCTGGATGAAGAGTCAAAACAACATTTTGCAGGTCTGTGTGAACTTTTAGACCAGGCCAGCATCCCATATACCGTCAATGAGCGTTTAGTCCGTGGTTTAGATTATTATAACCGTACGGTATTTGAGTGGGTCACCAATAGCCTGGGCGCACAGGGCACCGTGTGTGCCGGTGGGCGTTACGATGGCTTGGTAGAACAACTCGGTGGGCGTGCAACGCCTGCGGTTGGTTTTGCCATGGGCCTTGAGCGTCTGGTTCTGTTGGTGCAGGCCGTCAATGCTGACTTCCAGGTACCAGCGACAGTGGATGTTTATGTCATTTCGTCTGGTCAGGATACGCAAAGTGCCGCAATGCTACTTGCTGAAAACCTGCGTGATGCTATGCCAACGCTGAAATTAATGACCAATTACGGCGGTGGTAATGTTAAAAAACAATTTACCCGCGCTGATAAGTGGGGCGCCCGTGTTGCATTAATGCTTGGCGAAAGCGAAGTAGCAGCACAGCAAGTGGTCGTAAAAGATTTGCGAAATGGTGAACAAGAAACGCTGGCGCAAGCGGATGTTGCTGCGCGTCTGGCTTTGATGTTGGGTTAAGGAGAGAGACACCGTGGAAGTCTATACCACTGAAAATGACCAGGTTGATGCAGTGCGCCGTTTCTTTAGTGAGAATGGTAAAGCGCTGGCCGTGGGTGTGGTGCTCGGGATTGGTGCATTAGTGGGTTGGCGTTACTGGCAGAGTCATCAGAACACTGTCTTGACGGAAGCCTCCTCTGCCTATCAGCAAGCCAGTAATGCTTTGTCTGCGAATAGCGCCGACGGTGTTGCCTTTGCTGAAAAATTTGTTCAGGGCAATAACAATAACTACGGCGTACTGGCCGGGTTAGAGCTGGCTCATCACTTTGTTGAGCAAAACGTGTTTGATAAAGCGGCACAACAACTTACTCAGGCGCTGGGTCAGACCAAAGATGAAAATCTGTTGTCACTGATTAATTTGCGCCTTGCACGTCTGCAATTGCAATTGAAGAAACCAGACGACGCATTGAAAACACTGGATGCAGTGCAGGGTGATGGTTGGACTGCGATGGCCCAAGATGTTCGTGGCGATGCGTTATTAAGCAAAGGTGACACCGCAGGTGCGCGGGCTGCTTACAGCAAAGGCGTCGAATCAAATGCTTCTCAGGCGCTGCAAGCTTTGCTGCGTATGAAATTGAATAATTTGTCCAGCTAAGGGGTATTCCCATGCAATTGCGTAAAACACTCTTAGTAGGACTGGTATCTGTTGCCCTATTGAGCGGTTGTTCACTGTTTAACAGTGAAGAAGATGTGGTTACCATGTCACCACTGCCAAAAGTTGAGAATCAATTCACACCAACTAAAGTGTGGAGCACCTCAGTCGGTGGCGGTGTCGGTGATTATTACTCCCATTTACGCCCAGCCTGGCAGGGGACAACTGTCTTTGCCGCTGACCGTAAAGGGTTGGTGAAGGCCATGGACGCTGACAGCGGTAAGCAAATCTGGCAAACCGACTTGTCTGAGAAGACCAACTTCCTTTCCAGCAACCGTTCTGCAATGCTATCTGGTGGCGTCACCGCATCAGGTGCGCATGTGTATGTCGGCAGCGAGAAAGCGGTAGTTTATGCGCTTAATTCCGATGATGGTCAGGTTGCATGGCAGACAGTGGTGGCGGGGGAAGCATTATCTCGTCCGATTGTCAGCGATGGGGTGGTACTGATCCATACATCAAATGGCATGCTGCAAGCACTGAATGAATCAGATGGTGCGATTAAGTGGACATTAAACCTCGATACACCAGCGCTGTCTCTGCGCGGTGAATCTGCGCCAGCAGTCGCATTCGGTGCAGCGATTGTCGGGGGTGACAATGGTCGCGTCAGTGCAGTAATGATGGAACAGGGCCAGTTGATCTGGCAACAGCGTATTTCCCAAGTGACGGGTACCACTGAAATTGACCGCCTGAACGACGTTGATACCACGCCTGTGGTCGTCGATGGTGTGGTTTATGCATTGGCATACAATGGTAATTTGACTGCATTAGATCTGCGTTCCGGCCAGATCCTGTGGAAGCGTGAAATGGGGTCAGTGAATGACATTATTGTCGACGCGGGCCGCATTTATCTGGTCGATCAAAATGACCGTATTGTTGCGCTGAAAACAGATGGCGGTATAACCCTTTGGAGTCAAAGCGATTTATTACATCGTAACTTGACTGCCCCAGTGATGTATAATGGGTATCTGGTTGTAGGTGATGCCGAAGGTTATTTGCATTGGGTGAATACCGATGATGGTCGTTTTGTGGCCCAACAGAGCGTAGACAGCTCCGGCTTCCTGAGTGCGCCAGTGGTTGCCAGCGATAAGTTGCTGGTTCAGGCGAGAGGCGGCACGGTATACGCGTTTACCCGTTAATCCTGATTTAGTGCCTGTTTAACAGGCCAATAATAGGTCAATACCCAACGTTATTGGTGTTGCAGCAAGGCAGCAAACAAATGAACCCTGATGAACTGAGACCATCAGTTATTCGGGTTAGTGAGTGCCGCTAATACCGCAGCAATGTTCAAGAACGAAGGGTTTTAAGCGGCTCCTGAGATTCAGGGGCCGTTTGTCTTCTAAAAACTGCGCTGTTGCGGGTTTGGTACAGCGCTGTAATGATTTGAAAATTAAGTAATGAGGCTTCAACAATGATACCTGTCATCGCGCTGGTCGGGCGCCCGAATGTGGGTAAATCCACTCTATTTAACCGCTTAACGCACACTCGTGATGCGTTAGTTGCGGACTTTCCCGGGCTAACGCGTGACCGTAAATATGGTCGTGCCGAGGTCGAGGGTCATGAGTTTATTGTTATCGATACCGGAGGTATTGATGGCACAGAAGATGGCGTAGAAACCAAGATGGCAGGTCAATCGTTATTGGCGATTGAAGAGGCCGATATTGTCCTGTTTATGGTTGATGCCAGAGCGGGGTTAATGCCTGCGGATCAGGGTATTGCCCAGCATCTGCGCAGCCGTGAAAAAGCGACTTTCCTGGTTGCCAACAAAACTGATGGTATTGATCCAGATACTGCTACAGCAGATTTCTATTCATTGGGCTTAGGCGAAGTTCATGCCATCGCGGCGTCCCATGGCCGTGGTGTGACTCAGTTGATTGAAGATGTTATGGCACCCTATATGGATGCTGTAGAGCCTGAAGTTGAATTGACCGATGAAGAAGCGAATGCTGCTTATTGGGCTGCACAGGAAGCTGAGGACGACGCTGTTCCTGAAGATGACGCAGAAGATGATTTTGACCCACGGACTCTGCCAATCAAACTGGCTATTGTCGGGCGTCCTAACGTAGGTAAGTCCACACTAACAAACCGCATTCTCGGTGAAGATCGTGTGGTGGTTTATGATATGCCGGGCACCACGCGTGACAGCATTTATATTCCTATGACTCGCGATGAGCGTGAATATATCCTGATTGATACTGCGGGTGTGCGTAAACGCGGCAAAATCACTGAAACGGTTGAAAAATTCTCAGTAATTAAAACCTTGCAGGCAATCGAAGATTCCAACGTTGTCTTGCTGGTTATTGATGCTCGTGATGGTATTTCGGATCAGGACCTGTCGCTGTTGGGCTTTATTCTCAATAGTGGGCGCTCACTTGTTATTGCGGTCAACAAATGGGATGGCATGACAGAAGAAGCGCGTGCGCAGGTTAAAGATATGCTGGATCTGCGTCTTGGCTTTGTCGATTTTGCGCGGATTCACTTTATCTCAGCCTTACATGGCAGTGGCGTGGGTAATCTGTTTGAATCTATTCAAGAAGCCTATGACTGCTCAACCAAACGTGTGGGCACATCCTTACTGACCCGCATTATGCAAATGGCAGAAGAAGACCATCAGCCTCCTTTGGTACGTGGCCGTCGTGTCAAATTGAAGTATGCCCATGCTGGGGGTTATAACCCGCCGATTGTCGTTATCCACGGCAACCAGGTTACTGACCTGTCGGATTCGTATAAACGCTACCTAATGAATTACTTCCGTCGTTCACTAAAAGTAATGGGTACGCCAATTCGCATCCAGTTTAAAGAGGGTGAGAACCCATTTGCGGGTAAGCGCAATCCATTAACACCAAATCAGATGCGTAAACGTAAGCGTTTGATGTCGCACCTGAAAAAAGGTAAGTAGTAACAGCAAAGCGCGGGCATTCCGCGCTTTTTGCACATTTAATGACCGCCGTCAGTAAAGTGCAGCCTTGGCCGCTTAACGGTAAACAAAGGGAGTTGAAAGCCAGTCATGTCTTGGGAAACCTGGAGTTTTGCATTTAGTGTTACGATGCCTAACTTGCTGATGATGTTACTCGGTGTGCTGTTACGGCGCGTTGGCTTGATGGATGATCGCTTCTGTGATGGTGCGACCAAGCTGGTCTTCAATCTCGCCCTCCCTTGTCTGCTGTTTTTCAGTGTCGCGACCAATCATGTCAGCTTATTGGATAACCTACCCTTGGTTGTCTACGGCGCTATTGGTACGTTAGTGACCTTCTTGCTGTTGGAAGTCGCCGCCAAGTGGCTGGTAAAAGACCCAAAAGAGCGTGGTGTATTCGTGCAGGGAGGGTTCAGAGCCAATACCGCTATCGTCGGGTTGGCTTTTGCCATGACGGCATATGGTGCTGAAGGGGTGGCACTCGGCTCGATGTATCTAACGGTGACAGTGATTTTATTTAATATGCTGTCGGTGATCACCCTGACTCGCAGCCTGCAAGCTGGGCAGAGCGGCAAAATCAGTAAATTATCATTGCTACGCAGCATTGTGACCAACCCGCTGATAATTGGGCTACTGTGCGGTTTACTCTATGCACAAACTCAATTACCCCTTCCTCAGGTGATTGTGCAAACGGGGAGTTATATCTCTGCTTTGGCATTGCCATTGGCTCTGTTGTGCACCGGTGCGAGTCTTGACTGGCACGCGATGTTCCGTTCATCCAATGTGGCCGCGTTATCTTCAACAGCTAAATTATTCGTGGTGCCAATATTGATGACTGCTGGCGGCTTGTTAATGGGCTTTCGTGGGGCGACATTAGGGATTATATTCCTGTTCTCTGCCACCCCAACGGCGGCTGGCAGTTATGTTATGACCCGCGCCATGGGGGGCAATGCCACCCTGGCGGCGAATATCATTGCTATCACCACGGTCGGTTCATTTTTTACCACCGCGCTGGGGATTTACTTCCTACGATCACTTGGGGTGATGTAGTTTTTTAAGGAGAAATAGATGGATGCATTATGCCCGGTTTGCCAAAAACTGATGACCGAAGTAAGTGGCCACTTTCATTGCTCTAACTGCCATGGCAACTATCAGCCACAGGCGGAGTGCCCTGATTGCGCTAAACCGTTGCAGGTACTGAAGGCATGTGGCGCAATTGACTATTTCTGCCAGCACGGTCACGGCCTCATTTCGAAAAGCCGCGTTCACTTTAGTTACTTGCCGACGATTTGACTGGCCGCAATTGAGCCGGGTAGCATTACTCTTTTGCCGCTTTCCGTTGGCGAGCCTTTTTCGCCACATTGATTTGGGTGATTTCACTTTCTACCCAACCGTCCTGCAATCGGGTCGTCAGCTTATCGCCTGCCTGTATCTGCTTCGTGGTTTTCAGCACTACCCCTGCCGAGGTCTGCGTGACACTGTAGCCACGGGCCAGCGTTGCTAATGGGCTGACAGCCTCTAACTGCGAGCAGGCGATACCAAAACGTTGCCGATAACCATTAAGCTGGCGCTCTAATGCCTGGCGCAAGCGGTATTCCTGCTGCTGCACTTGCTGGCTGTAACGGTGAATCTGCCCTTGCGGTTGCACTTGCGCGAGGCGCTGCTGGAGCCGTTCGGTGCGCCGGCTTAACCCGCGAATTTGGTTTTGCGCGCTCTCTTCCAGGCGGCGTTGCAGCTTTAATAACAGGGTCTGCTGACGTGCCAGCCGCAAATGTGGATGTTGTTGCTGTAAACGGTGCTCAAGGCGGGTGAATTGCTGGCCGCGCTGCGCCAGATAATAATCCATCGCCATTTCCATCCGCTGCTGCTGCCCTTGAATTTGCCTGACCAGCTCAATCTGGTTACGGCTTACTAATTCTGCGGCAGCGGAAGGTGTTGGTGCCCGTAAGTCAGCGACAAAATCAGCGATAGTGATGTCGGTTTCATGGCCGACCGCACTGACTATCGGGATGTGGCTATTGAAAATAGCGCGGGCAACCCGTTCGTCGTTAAAACTCCACAGGTCTTCCAGCGACCCGCCGCCACGCCCGACGATTAATATATCGCACTCGGCACGTAGGTTAGCTAACTGAATGGCACGGACTATCTGCAATGGAGCATCAACACCTTGCACTGCTGTTGGGTAAATAATTACTGGCAATGATGGGTCACGGCGTTGCAAAACCTGTAGAACATCATGCAGCGCCGCACCACTGGCAGAGGTGATGACACCAACTTGCCTGGCAGGACTTGGCAGCGGTTGTTTATGATGTTGATCAAACAGCCCTTCCGCCGCCAGTTGTTGCTTGAGTTGGTCAAACTGTTGTTGCAGCAATCCGTCACCGGCAGGCTGCATGCTTTCCGCAATTAACTGATAATCGCCACGCGGCTCGTACAGGGTAATCGATGCCCTAACCAACACTTGTTGACCATTTTGTGGGCGAAACGTAGTACGGCGGTTAGTGTTGCGAAACATCGCACAACGCACCTGCGCTTGGGCGTCTTTTAGGGTGAAATACCAGTGACCGGATGATGGTTGGGAGAAATTGGATATCTCGGCCGTGAGCCAAATCTGGCCCATTTCCATTTCCAGCAGTTGTCGTACCGTCTGATTAAGGCGGCTAACAGTAAAAATTGTTGATGCGGAAGATTGTGACATGTGACCTGGATCAAATTTTAAAACAAGCACTTAATTGATCGATATTACCTACCTCAGACCGGTTGGCAAGAAAAATTATGAGAAAGTGCTGGAGGCAACCGATTACGCTCTGTATAATGCCACGGCAATATTTTATCTTTTCACATCCACCTTGGTGAGATATTGCCCATGCTACGTATCAAGAAAGAAGCTCTGACATTTGACGACGTTCTCCTGGTTCCAGCCCACTCCACAGTTTTGCCTAATACGGCCGAACTTGGCACTCAACTGACCGCAACTATCCGCCTAAATATCCCTATGCTGTCCGCAGCCATGGATACCGTTACCGAAGCTCGTCTGGCCATTGCGCTAGCACAAGAGGGCGGTTTAGGTTTCATTCACAAAAATATGTCCATTGAGCGCCAGGCTGAAGAAGTTAGCCGCGTGAAAAAACACGAAAGTGGCGTTGTTACCGAGCCGCAGACTGTTACCCCAACCACCACACTGCGCCAAGTGAAAGAATTGACTGCCCGTAACGGTTTCGCTGGTTACCCAGTTGTTACCGAAGATTATGAGCTGGTCGGCATTATCACTGGCCGTGATGTGCGCTTTGTGACTGACTTAGACCAACCCGTGACGGCGGTGATGACACCGAAAGAGCGTCTGGTTACCGTCAAGGAAGGCGAGGCTCGCGAAGTTGTCTTGCAAAAAATGCATGAAAAACGTGTCGAGAAAGCATTGGTTGTTGATGATAGCTTCCACCTGCGCGGCATGATTACCGTAAAAGACTTCCAGAAAGCAGAGCGCAAGCCTAACGCCTGTAAGGACGAGCATGGCCGTCTGCGTGTCGGGGCTGCCGTGGGTGCCGGTGCGGGTAATGAAGAGCGTATCGACGCGCTGGTCACCGCTGGTGTTGATGTTTTACTGATTGACTCATCCCATGGTCATTCTGAAGGCGTTCTGCAACGTATCCGTGAAACCCGTGCTAAATACCCTAACCTGCAAATCGTTGGCGGTAACGTTGCGACGGGCGCAGGGGCAAAAGCCTTGGCGGATGCCGGTGTGAGTGCCGTAAAAGTAGGGATTGGCCCAGGCTCAATCTGTACCACCCGTATTGTTACGGGTGTTGGTGTGCCACAGATTACGGCGATTGCTGACGCGGTCGAAGCACTGGAAGGGACCGGTATCCCGGTGATTGCCGATGGCGGTATCCGTTTCTCCGGCGATATTGCGAAAGCCATTGCGGCGGGTGCTTCCTGTGTCATGGTCGGTTCTATGCTGGCAGGGACTGAAGAGTCTCCGGGCGAAATTGAACTCTACCAAGGCCGTTCATTCAAATCTTACCGTGGTATGGGGTCACTGGGCGCGATGTCCAAAGGCTCTTCTGACCGTTACTTCCAAACTGATAATGCTGCCGATAAACTGGTACCAGAAGGGATTGAAGGGCGTGTTGCATACAAAGGTTTGTTGAAAGAGATTGTGCATCAGCAAATGGGGGGCTTGCGCTCCTGCATGGGTCTGACCGGTTGTGCCACTATCAATGAATTGCGCACCAAAGCTGAGTTTGTGCGTATCAGTGGTGCAGGGATTCAAGAAAGCCATGTGCATGATGTGACTATCACTAAAGAATCCCCTAACTATCGCATGGGCTAATTCCAGGGGCTTAAACCGGCGAATTTGGTCATCGTTCGCTGCTCGCATTGCTCATTGACTTGGTGTCAACTGCGCATGCCGTGCTGCGGGCGTTAACCAACTGTTTGGCTTCGCCGACTGGAATGATTCATAAATAATTATGGTAGCTATTTAATTTTATTATTTTTCTGTGGAATACGCCGCACATGACAAAAAATATTCATAAGCATCGCATCCTTATTCTTGATTTCGGCTCGCAATACACCCAACTGGTGGCGCGACGCGTTCGTGAAATCGGTGTTTATTGTGAACTATGGGCGTGGGACGTAACCGAAGCTCAGATCCGTGAATTTAACCCAAGCGGCATCATTCTTTCTGGCGGTCCTGAAAGCACCACTGAACACGACAGCCCACGCGCACCTGATTACGTGTTTACTGCGGGTGTGCCGGTATTAGGTGTGTGCTACGGCATGCAGACTATGGCGATGCAATTAGGGGGCAAAGTTGAAGGTTCAAATCAGCGCGAGTTTGGTTATGCGCAGGTTGAAATCAAAACTGACAGCGCACTGATCCGTGATATCAAAGATGCTATCAATCCAACCAACGAAGCAATATTGGATGTATGGATGAGTCATGGTGACAAGGTCACTGCCATCCCTGCTGATTTTGTGACGGTTGCCAGCACCGATACCTGTCCGTTCGCCATTATGGCTAACGAAGAGAAACGTTTTTATGGTGTGCAGTTCCATCCTGAGGTCACGCATACCAAGCAAGGCCAACGCTTGTTAGAACGCTTCGTGCTGGATATCTGCGGCTGCGAAGCATTGTGGACCCCGGCCAAGATTATCGAAGATGCCATTGTTCGCCTGCGCGAGCAAATTGGTGAAGATCATGTGATTCTTGGCCTGTCCGGTGGTGTTGACTCCTCTGTGACGGCAATGCTACTGCATCGTGCTATTGGTAACCGTCTGACGTGCGTATTTGTCGATAACGGATTATTACGGTTGAACGAAGCCGACCAAGTGCTGGAAATGTTCGGTGATAAATTCGGTCTGAATATTGTTCATGTTGCCGCCGAAGACCGTTTCCTTGCAGCGCTGGCCGGTGTCGACGAGCCTGAAGCGAAGCGTAAAATCATCGGCCGCGTGTTTGTCGAATTGTTTGATGAAGAAGCGTGTAAGCAAGATCAAGTTAAGTGGTTGGCACAAGGCACCATCTATCCTGATGTGATTGAATCAGCAGCGTCTGCCACTGGTAAAGCACACGTCATTAAATCTCACCACAATGTGGGCGGTTTGCCGAAAGAGATGAAACTGGGGCTGGTGGAGCCACTGAAAGAGCTGTTTAAAGATGAAGTACGCAAAATTGGCCTGGAATTAGGTCTGCCGTACGACATGCTATATCGCCACCCGTTCCCTGGCCCAGGCTTGGGTGTACGTGTGCTGGGCGAAGTAAAAAAAGAGTATTGTGATTTGCTGCGCCGCGCTGATGCCATCTTTATCGAAGAGCTGCATAAAGCCGATCTGTACAATAAAGTGAGCCAAGCCTTTACTGTGTTCCTGCCAGTGCGTTCTGTTGGCGTGATGGGGGATGGGCGTAAATACGATTGGGTGGTTTCACTGCGCGCAGTAGAAACCATCGATTTTATGACCGCACATTGGGCGCATCTGCCATACGACTTCTTGGGCCGCGTTTCAAACCGCATTATCAATGAAGTGAATGGTATTTCCCGTGTAGTTTACGATATCAGTGGCAAGCCACCGGCTACCATTGAGTGGGAATAAGTATCTTAACTCGTCGATAAGATAGTGTTGTGACATTAATTAAGCCTCCGATCTTTCGGGGGCTTTTTACTTTGGTTGCGATGAAATAAGCATTTATATTTTATCTTTACGGATAAATAAAAAACGAACGGCATTTTTGTGAGTATCGCTTTTAAGTCAGGTTGCTGTATGTGAATATAAAAACCGTGATGCTTACCTTCCCATGTGATGTAAAGGATACCTTTGGTTTCTTTATAATTAACAGGTGAAATATGAATGCTAAAATTAGTATTTTGATTATCCTATGTGTTTTTATATCAATGCCAGCAATAGCAGACCATCGTAATGAAGATAATGTCTGTTTTTATTCAAAAGATAATTATTCTGAAAAAGAGGATGGTACAAAATTTTGCGTGCCTTATTATACTGAAGATGAATGGCTATTTAGTCAGTGGAATAACAATATTGCATCAATAAAGATCCCTTCTAATTTACGGGTTGATGTGTTCAGTGATTATTCTTTTCTAGGAAAAGCGGCTTCATTTTATAAAAACACCAATGCGGCTGAGTTAGCAACGTATGGATTAACAGCAGACATCAGTTCTTATCGTGTATTACCAAAAAATTTATACTCTGAGAACCATCGGGTGATATTCAATTATCATTCAGATATTTTTCCTGAAAAATATTTCAGCTATGATTATTATGTTAACAATGGTCATAGCATCCTTTTAACTAAGCAAAGTCAGCCTATTGATGCCAATGGACAAAGTTCTTACCTCTTTTATAGTCATGCAGGGCAGATAATGACGGCCTTTATCGGGCAAGGGTTTGATCGTAACCTCTACTGCTTGTCACCGGTGGACCGGCGTAGTAATAATCTTGATGCAAATGTGGCATTTACCTATTGCGATTTTAATAACTCTGGCCAAAATTGGTTTCCCAAAATGGTAGAAAACAAACTACGATTAGTTAATCTGGGAACAGGTAGCGCTTTATCATTGGATCAAATTGGCTTCTATGTGAGGTTACATACTGGTCCAACTAATATTCTTTATGGCGGGAGGAATGAACATTCTCCGCAGAGTGTGTTCATTGATGAAAATACGGTATGGTTTGATGAATCTACTATTGATACGTGGAAGGAAAACGCAGTTAGACCCTTTTTACAATATAAAGAAACGCTTGAATCAAACGGCGTAAATGACCACCGTGAGGTAATTACCCATCGTTTGGATCAACCAGATGATACCTATATCTATTTGGGCAATAAAGATGGCCTAAATCATATTTATTATAATGCAGAAACTCAATACTTGATGGCGTACAATAAATTAAGTGAAGGTAAGGCATTAATAGAATCCTCATGCCTTTCATTATTGAATGATGGATCTGACAAACCTTCAGCCATTAGTTTTACCTACCACCGCAGCAACTACAGTGATAATAGTTTAGAATACCGTTGTGATAATGGTGTTGCTTATAATATGTACAACAAAAAATGGTACTTTATGGCTGACTGGGAATATCATTATCTGGTTAATGGCTATAAAAATAAAGTTTTGCATTTTTATATGAATGACAAACCACAATATATTAACTTCAACGGTGTGCTGACCGGGCCAAAATTAGGCGAATATATTGGTGCAGCAGTGAACTTTAATGAGCGAACCCCCCATGATGCAGTATTCATTAATAGTCCGGCTTTAGGCTATGTGCTTGATGTAGAAAAGAGCATTTGTGCACTGGATGGACTTACCGATGATAAAGGCATGCATTGCAGTGCTCTGAATGCCACATGGTCCGCAACAGGTGTTGGTGTATGGGATGTTAGTCTCAGCCGTGACTATATTCCCTGGCTGCTGGCGCAAATTTCTCACAAGTTACATATAAGCGAATGGACTACAGGATTAGATGCTTACTTGCAAAAAGTGGGAACACTGGAAACCTTTTTTGAGACAAATAAAGACCATCCTGTCGATGAGGCAATATGGCAACAAACTAAAGCACTCTTGGTGGAATTCTTGCATACCTATAACTCAACCGAATATCAGCAAGTTTGGCATCAAGTGGCGTATATCCTTAATCGTATTGAGGTAATGATGGAGGCGAAAACATGATCTACTTCTATAAATACAACGGATGAATACTGCGCTGGTATGCCTATTTGCCCGATTGGTACCATGTATAACGGTATTATCCATGTCGAAATAGCAGCACAGGCTGGTGCAGTTGTGCGCCCACAAGCGGTGGTTTATAAGTTAGAAATTAATGATAAAAAAGCAGATTACCGCAGCCACAGGTTATTAGTTTGAGTCATTATTTGCCACAGCAATTTGGACAATTGGCACTGAATATAAAAGCCGATGATGTGAAGGCGCTGCGCGGGGAATAGTGTATTAAAATAAGGGAGCTAAGGCTCCCTTATAAATTAATGACTTTTTGCCAACTCATTTGCCAGTTTAAGTGTGTTTCTTTGCATTTGAGGTGTAATCTCATCGGTACTGTCAAAAAGGTCGCGAAAGTTTTTGCAGAGCTCCACCGCATCATTATTAGAACAAAATTTATTTCTGGATGAGCAATTTTTTAATAATTCTATTAGTTTTTCTTTTCTTTGTGGATCGAGTTTAAAACTGTTTATTAAATCCGACTTTTGCTTTATTTCTTCATTTTTAAATGTTAATTCATGTAAAGAAAACTTAATTTCTGGATTGCAGTGTACATAATAAACTCCATTCAATTCCTCTATTCTTTCGGTCACCAGTTTCATATCAACAGGCAGGGTGGCTGAGGGTAAATTAGTGTCAAAAATAAAAACCACTTGACGAGTATGATTGTCCTTAATATTTAATGTGTTGATATCCCAATGATTGTCAGCTCCTTCTTCGAGATAGAAAAAGTTTCTAGGGTCCATATTTGCAGTAACATAATATAGCTTTTCACTAACGCCAAATTCAAGCGTGTTAAGTGATATTTCTATTCTTCCATTTAACTCCCCAATGGTGTTCTCTACATCAAATTGACTACTATATTGGTCTTGGATCAATGATTTAATATAATCTGTGGCTTCTATTTTACTATTTAATATTGGGCTGTTATTATTTTCACCTGAAAGTGGAGTATTTTTTTGTGTGAGGTTTATCGTTGCGACAGTCAATTCATTTGATATGGGCTGCATAAATAATCCTTAATTAAGTGGAGGTGAAAGTTGATTGCCTTTTTTCCCTATTTTAAGTAAAGGATTAAAATAGCTAATCAGGTTTTTACCTGATTCTGATTCAACATTGCCTTATTTAACCTTTTCATTATGCCAATGCATTAATATATATTCGCCATCATTACTGATACCGGTAGCTATAGCCACCCACCCCTGTTTTTGATAAAACGCCAGCGCATGCTGGTTTTTTGCCAAACATTTGAGTGAGCCGTGGCTGGCAAATCGCTGTTGTGCTGCCTGCAATAAGGCTTTCCCCGTACCGGCCTGTTGCACCACGGGGTCAATAAACAGATTATGCAGGAAACTCTCCTCCATAAAAATTGAGGCAAAACCCAAGTGTTGATCGCCATCAACGGCAACCAGCACCGTTTCACCTATCGTTGAACGATCAAAATCTTCCAGCCTAAAGCGTTCAACGTCCAGCCAGGTAAATGCTGCTTTACGTGATGCCAGATACAAGGTGCGCAGGAATGGTCGGTCACTTTCCTGATACTGACGAATCTTGATGCTCATCCTACGGTTATACCTCCCAGACAGGGCATTTTCGCGACATTGATCATTGGTTTAACCAATACATGATTGATCTTCTACCACCTGCCCGTGATAATAACAATTCTGACTCGGGGTGCCTGCCACAAACAGTGGCATGGCTGAGATATTACCCGTATTACCTGATCTGGATTATGCCAGCGTAGGGAAGTCTCGGCACCTTAGGGTACCGCCTTCTTGACCGCCGGTTAGGAGGAATATGTTTGTTCAACCTGCCGTTTTCTCTTTAGCTATTCTCGCTGTTGCTGCTATTCGAACTCCCATTGATATGAGTACGGGAGACATTCATGAAGCGAATTAATGCGCTCACGATTGCCGGAACTGACCCCAGTGGTGGGGCCGGTATTCAGGCTGATTTGAAAACTTTCTCTGCTTTGCAAGCTTACGGCACCAGTGTGATCACCGCTCTGGTGGCACAAAATACCCGTGGTGTGCAGTCAGTTTATCCCATCGAACCGGCGTTTGTCGCAGCTCAACTCGATTCCGTTCTCAGTGATGTGCGCATCGATAGTGCTAAAATCGGTATGCTGGCTAACGCTGACATTGTCGATATCGTTGCCAGGCAACTGCGCCGTTATCCCATCCCATTTGTAGTGCTGGATACCGTGATGGTCGCCAAAAGCGGTGATCCGTTGCTGGCGCCAGAGGCCGTGGACGCAGTACGCCAATTGCTGTTACCGCAGGTTGCTTTAATTACCCCGAATCTGCCAGAAGCGGCGGCGTTACTCAATTGCCAACCCGCTTGCGATGAGCAACAAATGTGTGATCAAGGGCGGGCGCTACTTGCACAGGGTTGCCAGGCGGTATTGATGAAGGGGGGCCATCTGAGTGGTGAAGATAGCCCTGATTGGCTGTTTACGGCACAAGGCGAACAGCGTTTTGTTACCCGCAGAGTGAAGACCCGTCATACTCACGGCACCGGCTGCACCTTATCGGCAGCATTGGCGGCTTTGCGGCCACGGCACCGCGATTGGGATGATACGGTGAATGCCGCCAAACACTATCTGCAAGGTGCATTAGAACAAGCCGATACCCTTGAAGTCGGGCAGGGGGTAGGGCCGGTGCATCATTTCCACCAGTGGTGGTAATCCCCTTCGTCCTTGAAGCTACAGGGTTGTTAGCTGCGCTCCCCCCGCAGAATCACTGACTTGAGTCAGCTCATCGGGATGTGTTCACTTGCCGCCTACCTGCAACTCCAATGACTTTGGGGATCCTTCGCCTTTGAAGCTGCAGGGTTGTTAGCTGCGCTCCCCCCCGAATCACTGACTTGAGTCAGCTCATCGGGATGTGTTCACTTGCCGCCTACCTGCAACTCCAATGACTTTGGGGATCCTTCGCCTTTGAAGCTACAGGGTTGTTAGCTGCGCTCCCCCCGCAGAATCACTGACTTGAGTCAGCTCATCGGGATGTGTTCACTTGCCGCCTACCTGCAACTCCAATGATGAAGTGCATGCCTTATTTATTGGAATAGCAGAGATTCTTATGCTAATAAATAGCGCTGAGTCATTGCAAACATCGCGATAGCTCGTTGCAAATGATGGGCATCAAAACGGTTAAGCAGATAACTGTCCGCACCCTTGCGCGGGCGAATACACAGTGAGAGTTTTGGCTCGCCTGCTGCACCGTTAATCAGATCAAATTGATAACTGCCGATATCTTTTTCATCTTCACGCCAGGAAATTTGTACCGCAGGTAAGGGGTTGCCTGTGCTAGGTTGGCGAACGGCAAAAAAGTACTCTCCGGCCCAGAACCCAGCGTAATCTCCATCAGCCTGTAGATGTTTGGTGCGGAAAATAGGGGCATCGACTAACTGGCGGATAGCCTCCGGCGTAATCTGTTGCTGGGTTTGCTGCCACAAAGGCGTGCCATTTTCAAGTTGCCAGCAGGCTGCGCCAAGATAATCATTCAATTCGCACCAATCAGCATCTAGTTGCTGCAGCAGCTCTTCATCGAGGATATTACGGTATTGCTGCATACCGCTAGGTTGCTCGCCCAATGTTTCGTAGGTGATTAACTCCATGGTGCGAGGTTTACGGCGAAAGCTCATCCACAACACAGCCTTAGGAATGCGGAATTCAATGGATTGAATGCTCAGACGATAGCGATCGCCTTTATTCACCACAAAACCGTTGGCCGTACCGCGCTTATTCTGGTAATTACGTACCACCACCACGCTGTTTAGCCCCATCCAACCGGTAACATAATGTTCGCTGTCGGAGTTAGCAACATCCAGATCGACAACCATCTGGATAATTTTATCCGTTTCAAGCTTAGCCAGCGGGTGGGCATCCCCGGCAGAGTAATACAGCTTCTCGGGTTCTTCGGGTAACTCAACAGTTAACATGGCATGGCCTTTTATCGTGTTGTGATCGGCTAATAGCTATCTGGTTCATAGCTTAACTCAAGCTGTCATACAGATTATGGTATAACTGGAATTAGGATGAAAATTCGTGCTATGGATCAACTTTTTCGCCGGTTGATGGTCATAGACAGGCAAACCAATACCACGCCCGCTGAGCCGTTGCACAGAGCCAGGTTCGCTGCTCGGCGAGTAGATTAATCAGATAATAAGGATTTCGATAATGAAAGGTAACAAAACCCGCCATTGTCTTGTTGCAGCGGTGATGTTCAGTGTCAGCTCTTGGGCCTTCGCGCAGTCAGCCACCACAACTGCCGCTGTCACGTCAGCCGCTGAGATGTCTCCCGCCCAAATCCGCACGACTACGGCAGATTTGCTGCAACAGCCGGTTTATAAGAATAGCTGGCAAAAAATGGTGAAAAGCCAAAAGAATCTCCCAGCATGGGCGCGCAAAGGGACAGGGACGTCGGCACCTTATGAGGTGCTAAATTGGCAAGGGCAGCAATACAAGGTGGGGCGAATTTGTAAACCTCATGATTGCAGTAATAACTTTATGTGGGTGGCGTTTAGCCAGAATAAAAAACAAGTATGGCAGGCGTGGGGAATGCGTATCTCTGTTGCCGACAAGCCACAAGCACTTGATAAGCCAAGTGAGTTCGCGACTTATCAATGGCTAGGTCGCCCTGATGACAGTATCCAGTCCATGCTAAAAAAACAGTTACAGCAAGATCCTAATTGGCACTGATGGTTGGTGATTCAGGCGTATTTATCAAAGATGCTAAACTCAATAGCGTTAACGATGCAGGCAGGGCGCTAATAAGCGAATTTATCTAGATTAATCAATTGATTATATCAGTATAAATGCTACTGGCGGATTTGAATGCTGTTTGTAGCGGCCTCGTAGCAGCGAGGCCTGTGTGGTGAATACAGCTAACGCGGGAGATATCAGCCAACGCCCGCTTGATGCAGGTCGTGCAGATTAATGGCTCCCACCAGTTTCCCGTCCAGGTTCACCACCGGTGCAGCACTGAGATGGTGCTGATGCAGTGCCTCCAGCGCTTCTCCTGCACGCCACTGCTCAGGTAATCGGTAGCCTGGCCGAGTGATAGCGCTTCCCAATGGTTGTTGTAAGGTGCCGCCTTTTACCAGCCAGCGGCGTAAATCGCCGTCAGTAAATACCCCGACTACCCGTTGCTCTGGATCACATACGGCCACCAGCCCTAGCCCTGTACGGCTCAGTTCTAACATGGCTTCCATTACGCTGTCGGATTCATGTACCATCGGCAGGCTATCACCGGTTCTCATTAAATGATGGACCCGATTAAGCAGCCTTGCGCCCAAGCTGCCGCCAGGATGTGAGCGGGCAAAATCTTCTGCACCGAAACCGCGATGGCGCATTAATGCCATTGCCAGGGCATCCCCCATCATCAGGGTATTAACCGCGCTGGAAGTGGGAGCCAACCCCATCGGGCAAGCTTCGTGCTCAACACTGATATCCAGTACACAGGCAGCACCTAGCGCCAGCGGGGACTCTTTACCGCCAGTGATGGCAATCACGGGAATTTTGCTATCCGCTAGTAATGGCAGAATCAGGTCCAGTTCTTTGGCGCGGCCAGAGTAGGAGATAAAAATCACCACATCCTGTGGGCCAATCATGCCCAAATCGCCGTGCAATGCCTCAGCAGGGTGTACAAAGAAAGAAGGGGTGCCGGTACTGGCCAGCGATGCAGCAATCTTTTTACCAATGTGACCAGATTTGCCAATCCCAGACACTACAGCCTTACCGGTGCAGGCTAACAATAACTCACAGGCCCGAACAAAATTATCATCTAAACGTGACAGCAACTTGTGCGCTTCGGTCAGTTCAATTTCAAGTGTTTCGCGGGCATAGGTAATTAACGGATTAGTCATTTTTATCAACCAGAATGATGTTAATGCCCATGTCCTGTAGTGCTTGCAAATATTCTGGGCTAATACCTTTATCTG
Organism: Yersinia intermedia; assembly: GCF_900635455.1. Taxonomy (NCBI): domain Bacteria; kingdom Pseudomonadati; phylum Pseudomonadota; class Gammaproteobacteria; order Enterobacterales; family Yersiniaceae; genus Yersinia; species Yersinia intermedia. The sequence goes on from NZ_LR134116.1 coordinate 1,256,543, forward strand.
TAATCAGGGTATCAACGGCACTTAACGGGCACACTACATTTGGGCTTTTACGGCCAAATTTGGAAGAGTCGACCAGCAAAATGATACGGCTAGCGGCGTGGCACATAGCTGTACTGACATGATAAACTTCGTTAAACGTAGTGACTCCCGCCTTTAGATCGACCCCATCCGCACCGATAAATAGCTTATCGAAACTGAAATTATCAAATGCAGACTCCGCCAGACTACCATGAAAAGAGGCTGAGCCTTTACGGTAAGTGCCACCTGGCATCAAGATAGTCTGATCGTTATCCAGTTCAACCAGTTCATTGACGATATGCAGGCTGTTAGTCATCACCGTGATATTGTTGAATTTTGTCAGGTGGGGCACCATTTGCAGCACGGTACTACCTGCATCAAAAACCAGGCTATCACCGTCTTTAATCAGTTTGCTGGCAGCTTGAGCAATTTGCTTTTTCTTATCCGTATTAATGTGGGTTTTACGGTCAATGGGTTGTTCTATATCATCACGATTTAATACTACCCCACCGTAGGTACGGATAACCGCCCCTTCATTTTCAAGGCTGGTTAAATCCTTACGGATAGTGGTACCGGTGGTTGAGAAATGCGCGGCGAGTTGATCGACGGCCGTCTTTCCGTGTTGTTGAAGATATTCCAAGATTGCAACCTGTCGCTGCTTTGGTTTCATAACGATCCCCGCTCAAGTATTTCCATTGCCTCTTCTCCAGGCATAACTTTCACATGAAAAAGAATAACTTTCATTGTGAAAATATCATGATTTCGGTTTAATCGCTAATAATAGTGCAGTTTGACATGCTTTATCCGTAGGGAAGATCACATCCGGGATTAAATCCTGCTGATGTAAGCCATGAAGCTGGGGTAATGGGCGAGGGCGGGCAAACACGCTAATGCCGCGCATGATCATGCTGTCACTGACCCGCATATTTTCATCGAAAGCCAGTGCTATCACCACGCGGGGTTTAAAACGCCCGCCAGAACGGCCAACACCGACTGATTTACTGTGCTGACATAGGCGATCGAAAGCACGGTTAAACTGATTGATTTGCCACCAGCCGAGCATGATTTGCAGTACCCAGGCGATGATAACAATACTGATCAGTGCGGATGTGGGGGACATATTTTATCCTTCTTACTTGATGTTGCAGCGATATTAGCGGCGTTCGTTGCTTAGCCCATCCTTGGGCCTTGCCTCGTTGAGGCCGCTAGAAACAGTCACCCTTCGCTCGCCGGGACTACAAACTGTTTTTTCAGACAGCATCGAACTTAAAACATCACCTGACCGCCGGTAATATTAATTGATTGCCCGGTGCAATAGGCCGCTTTATCGCTGGCGTAGAACAACAGCATGTTAAGCACATCCTGATAATCACAACCCCGTTTTAGTGGCACTTTATCGGTGTAATACTTTTCAACTTCTTCCGGCTTAATGCCCAGTTTTGCGGCGTACTGAGGTAAAAGTGACTGGAACATCGGTGATTTCAATAAATTGCCTAACATCAGGGAATGTACCGTAATACCGTAGTCAGCCAGGTCCAGAGCCAGTGATTGGGTCAGACCAACACCACCAAACTTGGCAGCACTGTAACCCGAGTTGTGTTTACTGCCTACTTTACCTGATTTGGAATTGATCTGAATGATTCGCCCAGCAATACCATCACGGATCATCAGGCGGGAGAATTCACGGGCACATAAGAAGTAACCGACCAGATTCACCTGTAGTGAGCGGTCAAAATCATCCAGTGGGAAATCAGTAATCGGTGCAGCTTTGGCAATGCCTGCGCTGTAAACGAGCAGGTTGGTTTGATGGAAACTTTGGTCTACTGCTTTTGCCAGCATCTGCACGCTGCTTTCATTGGTTGCATCAACCTGAAAACCACGGGCGCTATCTGCGCCGTATTCGGCATTAATCTGATCGGCGACTAGCTGTGCGTTATCTGAATTCAAATCAGCAACTGCAACTTTATACCCTGCTTCGGCAAGACCATGACACAAGAATGCGCCCAGAGTTTGTCCACCGCCAATAACGACTGCTACTTGTGACATAACTACCTCCAAAATTATCCTTGGTACTTGAAGCCGCAGCGGTGTTAGTTGAATGCTCCCGAATCACTGACGAGTGTCAGCTCATCGGGATTTGTTCGTCTGCTGCCTTGCTGCAATTCCAATTACTTCGGCTAATACCCTTAGCTCTTGCAGCATCCGCAGTGTTAACTACGATGCTAATGACATCGGGTATAAATTAATAAATAAGTTAACGAATAAATTTCAGTGAGCTACCGATAGCAATATCACTGGGTGTTGGCCCTATCACATGGATAGAACCGGGGAACTCAGGCTGCTTATCACCATTAAAACGAATGGTGACATGGCCCAGTTCACGCAGGTTCTGAGTTGCCACCTCGCCGACTGCGGTTATCACATAGCGCAGGTCAGCCAGTTCCATAATGTTGCCAGCCTGTAACTCCCCATCGGTATCGCTGTGCTGGTGGATAAAACAGAACTCTTCAATATCTTTGGGCGCCCCTTCGCGGAAGGTGATAAGCATGTCATCAAGCAGCGCCTCGCGGGCGCTGTCGCCGATATTGGTAATAGTTGTCTGATAAATAGTATTCATACGTACATCCTTAACCGTTGAATTTATTACCGATAATTTAATACTTACTGATAAATAAAGGCTGATACTGCCCAGGCAATCAATACTGTTGGGGCACCGGTAAGGAAGCGGCCAACCAGAACCGATGGAACACCGACACGAACGGTATCTTGCTTGGCTTCGGCTAGAGAGAGACCGACCGGGATAAAGTCACATGCCGCCTGAGCATTAATCGCAAATAATGCTGGCAGGGCCAATTGTGGTGGAATATTCCCCAAACCAATTTGTACCCCAACCAATACGCCGATAACTTGTGCGATAACGGCCCCTGGGCCTAAGAATGGTGACAACAGCGGGAAAGAGCAGATCAGTGCCAAGAGCACTAACCCTATCGGGCTGCTGGCCAGAGGTGTTAAACCGTGGGCGATAAAGTCGCCCAAACCTGATGCCATGATGATGCCGATTAATGCTGAAACGAAGGCCATAAACGGCAGAATAGTTTTCAGCACGGTATCGATAGTGTCGCGGCCTGACTGGAAGAACACCGCCACGACCGACCCCATTCCCATCCCAACTTTTGCCAGCAAACCGTCACTTTGTTCGGTGATTTTCTTGCTGGTATCGTAATCACGGCCAGATTTGCTTGTAGTTGTTTCCGCTGGTTTTGACGTTGCTGTCGCCGGTTCTGCTGGTGCAGTCGTTGCGGTGGCGTGATCGGTTCCACTGACTTTATGGATATTTTTTTCACGCACACCGGAAACATAAATATCTTCCAGTATGTATTGCGCCATCGGCCCGGATTGACCGGTTGAATGGATATTAACGGTTGGAATACGGCGTTTCGGATACAGGCCGCAGCGCAAGGTGCCACCACAGTCAATAATCGCCACAGCGATCTCTTCGGCTGGCGGCTCACCTTCTTTGAAGCCATCAACCGCTTCCCAACCAGTCAGTTCGCTGATGCGGTCAATGATGGCTGGTCGAGTACCTGCGGTGATATAGACAATTTTTTTACCTGGGACGATTGGCAACACTAATGGCCCACCCCAGCCGCCTTCGCCTTTTTCAATCCTGATGAATTCACTCATGATCTGCTCCACACAGTATGTATTTAATTTACATATTAAAGTTGTACGTTACGGTCCAGACGGATGCCCATTTTGCGTTCAAAGATGGAGGTCGTCAGATCGGTAACCCAGCCACGGAAGAAGTTGGTGAACAATCCAACCAGGAAGTAGCTAACAGCCAGCGGACCGAGTGGTAAGCCTAATGTGGTTAAACCACTGGCAATACCTAAGAACACGAACAACTCACCTGGGTTAATGTGTGGGAACAAACCATTCATCGAGTGGCAACTGTAAGAAGCGGCCGCGTAATAACTTGGTTTATATTTTTCAGGCATAAAGCGCCCAAGACTCAAGGTCATCGGGTTACAAAACACAAAAGTACCGATCAGTGGTAGTAGCAGATAACGTGAAACGGGGTTACCAGCACAACGCTGTGCTAATCGTTCAATCCTGTCCTGACCAACAAACTTGATCAGCGCATTCATAATTACTAACAAACTGATTAATAAAGGTAAAATCCCGGTGACCATGCCAACAAAAACTTCGCCCCCTTTTTGGAAGAGTCCGATAAACCACTCGGCTCCATGGGTTATAAGTTCAATCATTTTTTTCTCCTGTAATCGAGGTTATGGCTGTTTTTATAAACTTTTGTTTTGAAAAGAAACTTCAGGAACCGCGTGATAAAACGGTATTCAAAATACTGAGGTACCAGAATGAACTTCAGCATCTTGTCTGTCGCCATGTGAACTACCATAATCATTTTTCAGATTCATTTATTGCATATAGATCACACTTTGAAAGATAAACCTTTCAAAGTGAAAATTAAAGTTAAAAGAAAATGGGATTGAAATGAAAGGTTATGGCGTGAAATAAATGTGTTGGATCAGACTAAAGCCTGATTAGCGTTAAGTTTGTCAGAGAGATAGGGGTAATAAAGCCCAAAGGAATCATGGGCTAACCGCTGGGAAGCCCACTTATAAATATTTAACCTAGCAGTTCACAATTAGGTGGCAGGCGGCATCCAATTGCATTGGGGATTATCTCGATACGGAAATGTTTGCCTGCCAGTGGTTCGCCATCCAGATTAAAAGTGATGTCATGGGGGGCGGTGATTTCCAGCCAAGGCAAGGTGGCCTCCACTACATTTTTATTTTTCTCACCACTGAACACGCTGGTCAGTAGGGCAGGAAGCAATTCTTCTGCGGTCAGCAACCGCAATTGCAGCAAGCCATCATTAATCAGTGCGTCGGGGCAGAGAGGCTGTCCACCACCGGCTTGCCGACCGTTGCCGATACCTATCACCAGAGCATCACCCGCCCATTGGAAATCAGGGCCATGTATTTCACAGCTATCTGCTTTAATTGTATCCATACGCATCAGGCCATGAAGAAAATATGAAGCCCCCCCTAGTACGGCTTTGAGTTTTTCGGGGGTTTCAGTGGTAATGCGGGTGCCAAAACCACCGGTTGCCATATTGATAAAGTAGTGTTCGTCATTTACCCGAGCGATATCAACGGTAACAGCCCGGCCTTTGACCGCTAATTGCAGCGCATTTTCTATGTGCAGGGGAATATTACAACTGGTAGCGAAATCGTTGGCTGTGCCTAAGGGCACAATACCCAAATTAGGCCGATTGTAAGAGGGTAAGCCCATCAGTGCGCTGGCGACCTCATTAATAGTGCCGTCTCCGCCACCGGCAATTACAGTATCGACCCCCAGACCGGCTGCCTCGCCAACATAACGCTTCGCATCCCCATATTCCCAAGTGACTCGAACGTGAAGCGTGATACCTTCCTCACGTAAGTTCTTAACGGCATTGCGAACTTCAAGATTACCCGATTCCTTACCATTCAAGATCAAAAGGGTACGTGGCATTGAGGTCATAAGGTGCTCCAATCGTTTCTGCGATAGGAGTAACAGTAACCCATTGCTGTTTATTTTACCTATCCCCTTCTTACTTGAACTTGCAGGGGGGTTAGCGGCGTTCGTTACTCGGCCCATCCTTGGGCCTCGCCTCGTTGAGGCTACCGCAAGCAGTGTTCAAATCTGCTCCCGACAGATTTGTCACCCGAATCACTTACTTGAATAAGTGATTCGGGATTAATGCGCCTCATCCTGCGGGCTGGCATACATGTCACCCAAATCACTTGCTGGTGGTGAGTTTAACGCCTTTAGCTATATGAGATTATTCCGGCAATATGGCAAATATCAATTATCGTTAAGTTTAATAAAAAGAGGTTTTATTTTTGTTAGGGTATTTATTTAATGGAGATAATTAATGTTTGATGGTGAGGTTATTCAGAAAACCGGTTTTCTTATTATTAGTTAATAACTTAACAAGAACCATCAATAATAAAAAAGTAGGTAAATTCAATAATAATCAGCTGGATAGATACGTAAAAAAGAAAAGGCCAGCCCAAGGGAGATTGGGCTAGCCAAGGAGGTGGTTCCTAGTCTTGTTTTAAAACTTTTTTAGTTCTTGATTGTACTCGAGCTATGTTACCTCAGCGTAATTATAATTGATGTGATCTATTTCTAATATTTGCTAAAAATGCCATCTGGGTGATGGCATTATTTTTTATTGCTTTATGTTACGCTTTTTCATGGGGATTTCGGCTATTTGTCCCGTTTAGATTACGTACCAGTAAGCCATATTCTACATTAATGTCCTCGGGGATTGGCAAATACATGATATGGCCATTACCCGGTGCAATATCAGCGGGCTGACTTTTTTTATCTTGCATGCTGGCGAGTATGAACTGAATATTGCCGTTTGGCGTCATCAGCTCAACGCTATCACCGACCGAGAATTTGTTTTTGACCACCACTTCCGCCAAGCCGTCACGGCGCACACCGGTAAACTCACCGACAAATTGCTGGCGTTCAGAAACTGAATAGCCGTAATCGTAAGTTTGTTGCTCTTCATGCACATGACGGCGCAGGAAGCCTTCGGTATAACCACGGTGAGCCAAGCCTTCCAGCGTGGTCAACAAGGTTGGATCAAAAGGTTTGCCCGCAACGGCATCATCGATAGCGCGGCGGTAAACCTGTGCGGTACGGGCGCAATAGTAGAAAGATTTAGTCCGACCTTCAATTTTCAGCGAATGTACCCCGAGTTGAGTCAGGCGTTCCACATGTTGAATAGCGCGTAGGTCTTTTGAGTTCATGATGTAAGTACCGTGCTCATCTTCGGTGGCGGTCATGTACTCACCAGGGCGCTGTGCTTCCTCAATCATAAACACTTTGTCGGTCGGTGCGCCGATACCCAATGTTGGTTCAATATTCTTTACCGCGATCGGTTGATGAATATGCACGATGTTGCCGATTTCATCTTCTTTGCCTTCCTGAACATTATATTCCCAGCGGCAAGCATTGGTGCAGGTTCCCTGATTCGGATCGCGTTTATTGATATAACCAGACAGCAGGCAACGGCCGGAATAGGCCATGCACAGTGCGCCGTGAACAAAAATCTCCAGTTCCATATCAGGAACTTGCGCACGTATTTCTGCAATTTCTTCCAGTGATAATTCGCGGGAGAGAATAACGCGGGTCAGACCCATTTGTTGCCAAAATTTGACGGTAGCCCAGTTGACGGCGTTGGCTTGTACTGACAGATGAATATCCATCTGCGGGAACGCCTCGCGTACCATCATGATCAAGCCGGGGTCTGACATAATCAGTGCATCTGGCCCCATATCGATCACCGGTTTTAAATCACGCAAAAAGGTTTTCAGTTTGGAGTTGTGGGGGGCAATATTCACGACCACATAGAAGCGCTTACCAAGTGCATGCGCCTCCTGAATACCTAATGCCAGGTTTTCGTGATTAAACTCATTATTACGCACCCGCAGACTGTAACGCGGTTGGCCGGCATAAACCGCATCTGCGCCGTAAGCAAAGGCATAACGCATGTTTTTAAGGGTACCGGCAGGCGATAATAATTCTGGGGTAAAAGGGATAGATGAAGACATATAAACGGCTCTCAGTCTGAGTTCAAGTCAGGACCACGCCCGAAGGGGTGGTTAAAAGCCGGGGATTGTAACCTTGCCAATCAGGAAAATCAGCCATCGCACAATTTTTGTAAGGTTTAAATGATCTGGATCAATATAAAAAGAGAAAAGCGCGGTCAACTGCCCCGCGCGTATTCCCATCATCTTTCAAATTGCAAATTTTCGCGTTGAAATCTATTGGGTATAAGGATAAGTAGGTAAAATAGCGCTATCAGATAAATAAAAGTTACAGCGTCAAATCTTTAATTGTGGTGGTCGGGCCATTTTTTGTTACAGAGGCAATGCCATTTTTGGCGGCAGCTTCAGAACTGTAAGATTCACTGATACCAATAATCTGATGATTCTTTGCTTTCAAAACGAAGTAAGGTTCGTTTTTGACGTTACGCTTCAGTTCATACTGGCTTTCCAGCGGAGAGTTGCTTTGCACTGATGATATGCCGTTTTCAGCCGAGGCTTTACTGGCGTACATCTCACTGGAGAGAATAATTTCGCCATTGCTGGCTTTCAAATTGAAATGGTACTGCCCATTTTTTGCTTTCTTAATCTCATAGTGACCCATGGCCATAGTGTTTCTCCTATTGGTTGATACCTCTAACAGTGTAGTCAACGTTCATAGGAAGTCAGCTTAATACGCCTTACTCCAGCATAATTCGGACTGGGTAATATGGAAATTACAGTAAACGGCAGATCTCTGCTTCCCAGCGATATCCCATCCCATATACCGCGCGGATAAATGGCTTTTCGCCATCGAGTGATTCCAGCTTGCGCCGGAGATTTTTGATATGGCTATCGATGGTGCGATCCGTCACCACGCGGTAATCGTCATACAGATTATTCAACAGTTGTTCACGGCTAAACACATGGCCCGGTTGGGTTGCCAGTATTTTCAGTAAACGAAATTCTGCCGGGGTTAATTCTAATGAGTGGCCCTGATAACTGGCCTGAAAGCGGGATTCATCAATCAGCAGTGGCACCGTCTCACTGGGCTGCTGCGGGAGCGGCCGGCAGCGGCGCAGAATGGTTTTGACCCGCGCCACCACTTCCCTCGGGCTATAGGGTTTGCAGATATAGTCGTCAGCACCAATTTCCAGCCCCAGCAACCGATCAATCTCTTCGGTTTTTGCCGTCACCATCATAATTGGCACATCAGAGAAACGGCGGATTTCTCGGCAAATGGTAATGCCATCGCTGCCGGGTAACATTAAGTCCAGCAAGATAATGGCCGGTGGCGACTGACGGACTGCCGCGACTACCTCGTCTCCCCTGGTTAGCCATTGGGTCTGATAACCCGCAGCTTGCAGGTAATCGACCAATAGCTGGCCGAGCTTCGGTTCATCTTCAACAATCAATACGGAGCCAGACTGGCTGGCAGACTGAAGTGGCTCTTGCATTACAATGAATTACCCTATGGAATGGAATAACGGAAATATTACCGTAATCCGCAGGCCACCCAAAGGTGAATGTTCAGCACTGATTTTGCCATCGTGTGCCTCGACAATATTGTGACATATCGCCAGCCCTAGCCCAGAGCCGCCGCTGGCGCGGTTACGTGAACTTTCGGTGCGATAAAAACGCTCAAAGATACGTTGGAGCTGTTCATCGCTAAGGCCCGGTTTACTGTCCTGCCAGTGTAAGATTAATCTCTCTTCCTCTGGTTGCGCGATAATCTCAAGCTGCCCGCCCTCATTGGTATAGCGCAGGCTGTTTTCCAGTAAATTATGAAATAGCTGATTCAATCGGTCGGGGTCACCAAATATTACCGCCTGTTCAGACAGATGGGCGGTGATGGTGATATTTTTACTTTGGAAACGGCCATGGAAGCTGGCGATGGCGATTTGTAACAAGCGCACCGCATCCAGTTGGGTTTTACGGTAGGCCAGAGCACCGCGATCCGAGAGCGATAACTGATGTAGGTCGTTGACCAGTTTGGTCAAAATCCCTACCTCGGCTTGCAGTGAAATCAAGGATTCAGGTGTTGGTTGCCGCACACCATCCTGTAGCGCCTCCAACTCGCCGCGCAGTACTGCCAGTGGTGTACGTAGCTCATGAGAGACATCGGCCATAAAGTCGCGCCGCATTTGCTCGTTTTTCTCCAGCGAACTGGCAAGTTGGTTAAAGTCTTGCGCCAACCGGCCCAGTTCGTCACGGCTACTGACTGCCACTCGAGTGCTGAAATCCCCCGCAGCCAGCCGATGCGTGCCTTCCACCAGCCGTTTTACCGGAGCCAACATCCCGCGCGATAAAATCCAGGTCACCGCCGCCGCCAGCAGGGTTGATAAACCGACAATAATCCAACTGGTACGGCGTTGTTGTTGGTCAAAGTTAATATCGGCATTGCGCGTCAGTTTTTCGGGAGGGGTAGACATCACCCAGCCCACCACGAGTTTATTCACCTTGATGGCGCGACGGCTGGCTTCTTTCGGAACCTGACCGGTGTGCCCGACCAGTAGATTATTGTGATTATCGACCACCCAGAACTGAGCGCGCCAGCCCCGTGGTGGCAGGTTGCGGCTGTTATCACCGCTTTGCTCGAAAGATCGCATGATCTGATAAATCACCTGATCATTATTACGCAGGAAATCCCAGTTACCGTAACGTTGATATTGTACCTCAAGCGCATCTCCCAGCATGGCAATGCGCTGCTCATTGCTCTGTTTAATGTAGTCAATGAAACCGCGCTCGAAACTGGCTCTAACCCCCCAGTGCATCGTGATCAACACCAGCATGCAGGTAGCAAATATCGCCATAAACAGTTTTCCGGTAATGCCGATTCTCATTATGTTTTTACCTGTTTTCTCGCTTGCCGCCTGAGTATATCGCCATAGGCTACTCCAGCCTCATTAGCGGCTGCTTACTAAAGCGGTTGCGTAATCGGTCAAAATAGAGGTAAACCACCGGTGTGGTATACAGCGTCAGCAACTGGCTCATTACCAGCCCGCCGACGATAGTTATCCCCAGTGGTTGACGCAATTCGGCCCCATCACCGCTGCCTAGCACCAGTGGCAGCGCCCCGAACAAGGCGGCCAATGTGGTCATTAGAATCGGCCTAAAGCGCAATAAACTGGCCTGAAAAATAGCATCACGGGCGCTGAGATTTCCATTACGTTGCGCGTCGAGGGCAAAGTCCACCATCATGATAGCGTTCTTCTTCACGATACCAATCAACAGCATAATGCCAATAAGTGCGATCAGGCTAAAGGGGGCGTCGAACAATTCCAGCGCCAGTAGCGCGCCCACCCCAGCAGAGGGCAGTGTGGACAGAATGGTCAGTGGATGAACATAGCTCTCATACAAAATCCCGAGCACGATATACACCGTAGCGATAGCGGCCATAATCAGCCACAACTGCGATTTCAGTGTTTCCTGGAATACCTGCGCAGTACCGGTAAAGGTGCCGCGCACGCTGGCCGGTACCCCAAGTTCGGTCATTGCCCGCTCAACGGCGGCGGTTGCTGCAGATAAACTGCCAGCTTCCGGTAAGTTAAATGAGATGGTCGAGGCGGCAGATAAGCCTTGATGATTAACTGACAGTGGCGCATTGGCCGGTTGCCACTTGGCGAAATAAGACAGTGGAATTGACTGACCGCTGCTATTAATCACAAACATTTTATCCAACGAACTGACATCCTGAGTGTATTGAGGCGCGACTTCCATCACCACTTTGTATTGGTTCAATGGCTGATAAATAGTGGAGATCTGCCGTTGACCAAAGGCGTTGTTTAGCAGGGCATTGGCAGTGGACACATCAATCCCCAAGCGTGCCATGGTTTCGCGATCATAAGTCAGTGCCATCTCCGAGCCTTTATCCTGCTGGTCAGAGTTGACATCTGCCAGCTCTGGCAATTTAGCCAGCGCGGCGCGGACTTTGGGCTCCCATTCACGTAGTGCGGCTAAATCGTCTGCTAACAGCGTAAATTGATAACTGGCGTTGGCTTGGCGGCCACCGACGCGAATATCCTGCACCGGTGCCAGGAACAGGCTGGCTCCTGGCTCTTTGGCCAACTTGGCACGCAGACGAGTGATAATTTGCTGAGCGCTCTCACTGCGTTCACTCAAGGGTTTGAGCGAGATAAACATCGAACCGCTATTTGTGCGCGAGCCACCGGTGAAGCCGGTGACATTGTCGACGGCCGGATCAGCACTGACAATCTTCATAAAGTCTTTCAGCTTTTGCTGCATCGACTGAAACGAAATACTTTGATCAGCTTGAATAAAGCCCATCATCCGGCCTGTATCCTGCTCAGGGAAAAAGGTTTTCGGGATACTGATATAGAGCCAAACATTGAGCGCAATAGTGGAAAGCAGTACCACCATCACCCAACGTGTATGACCAAGTACCCAATTGAGTGAGCGACCATAACCTTGCTGGATAGCCAGCAGTATTTTACCAAACCCGCGAATCCGGGGTTGCTGACCAACCGGGTGTGATCGTAGCAAATGAGCGCACATCATTGGCGTCAAGGTGAGGGAAATGACCAGTGAGATACCGATAGCCACCGACAGTGTTACGGCAAACTCGCGGAATAAACGGCCCGGTAACCCCTCCATCAGCAGCAGTGGAATAAACACGGCCACCAGCGAAATACTCATCGACAACACGGTAAAGCCCACTTCACGCACCCCGCGCAGGGCGGCAGCCATCGGTTTTACCCCCGCTTCCAAATGGCGGGAAATATTCTCCAGCACCACAATGGCATCATCAACCACGAAGCCGGTGGCGATAGTCAATGCCATCAATGACAAGTTATTCAGGCTAAAACCGCACAGATACATAGCGGTAAATGTTCCGATCAACGAAACCGGTACGGCAACCGCAGGAATAAGCGTGGCACGCCCTGAGCGCAGAAAGAGGAACACCACCAGGATCACCAGTGCCACGGCGATCATCAGTGAGCGCTCCACTTCATCCAGCGAAGCACGAATGGTCGGTGAGCGATCTTGTGCAATATTCAACTGAATCGAGGCGGGGATCGAGGCGCGCAGGGCCGGAAGCTCTGCCCGGATCCGGTCGACGGTGGCGATAATATTTGCTCCCGGCTCGCGGCTGATCACTAACAGCACCGCCGGTTTACCATCGGACATCCCGGCGTTACGCACATCTTGCACCGAGTCCACCACCGTGGCGACATCCTGTAGCCGTACCGCTGAGCCATTGTTGTAATGAATCACCAGCGGGCGATAACCCTCTGCGGTTTTGATCTCGTCATTGGCCTGCACCTGCCAGTGCTGCTGACTGGAATCGATAGCACCTTGTGGGCGGCGGACGTTGGCGGTGCTGATTGCCTGTCGCACCGCATCCAGCGAGACACCTTGGTTAAACAATGCGCCGGGGTTCAATTCAACCCGCACCGCAGGCAGGGAACTGCCTCCCACCGAGACATCACTGACTCCCTCGGTTTGAGCAATTTTCTGCGCCAGTTTGGTTGAGGCAAAATCATATAACTGACCTTGAGTAAAGGTATCCGAGGTCAGCGTCATTATCATGATGGGCGCATCCGACGGGTTCATCTTGCGATAGGTCGGGCGGTTTGGCATGCCAGTGGGCAGCAGGCTTTGTGCGGCATTAAGCGCTGCCTGTACATCACGGGCCGCACCGTTGATATCTCGATTAAGATCAAATTGCAGAATGATCCGTGTGCTGCCCAATGAACTGGTAGAGGTCATTTCATTGACGCCTGCAATTCTGCCCAGTGCGCGTTCCAGCGGGGTGGCAATTGAAGACGCCATGGTCTCAGGATCGGCCCCTGGCATAGACGCACTCACCGAGATCACCGGATAATCTACCTGCGGCAGCGGTGATACGGGTAATAAGCTAAAACCAATAATACCGCTGAGGGTAATAGCCATTGTCAGCAAGGTGGTAGCCACCGGGCGCTGGATGAACAGAGCGAAGAATTTCACGGTTGCTCCTGCCCATGGGGTGACTCAGATGCGTCAGTATCCTGATGGCGATAGCGGTTTTTGCCGTGAGAGTTGCGCGCCAGTTTGTCAAACAACAGATAGATAACTGGCGTGGTAAACAGGGTCAGTACCTGACTGACAATCAGCCCGCCCACCATACACACACCTAGTGGTTGGCGTAGCTCGGCACCGGCTCCGGTGCTGAGCATCAAGGGTAATGCACCAAATAACGCGGCCAATGTGGTCATCAGAATGGGGCGGAAACGTAACAAGCACGCTTGGTAGATGGCATCATACGGGGTCATCCCCTGATCCCGCTCCGCGGCCAGCGCAAAGTCGATCATCATGATGGCATTCTTCTTCACAATCCCGATCAGCAAGATAATGCCGATAATGGCAATCACATCCAGCTCATTGCCGGTCAGCATTAGCGCCAGCAAGGCACCGACACCGGCAGTGGGCAGGGTTGACAAGATAGTGACCGGATGAATAAAGCTTTCATACAATACGCCGAGCACGATATACATCGCCACAATCGCGGCGATAATCAGCCACAGCGTGCTACCGAGTGCGGCCTGAAATGCCAGCGTAGAGCCTTGGAAGCGGGTGGTGATATCAGCCGGTAGCTGAATTGTCTGCTCAGCTTGTGTCACCGCGTTTACTGCTTCACCCAGGGAATAGCCCGGTGCCAGATTGAAAGAGATAGTGGCCGACGGGAATTGATTCAAATGGTTGATAGACAGCGGCCCGAAACGCTCTTCAATGGAGGCAATACTGCTCAGTGGCACCCCTTTACCGTCGCTACCCGTCAGGCGGATATCGTTAAATGCCGCCAACCCCGGCGTGGCCTGCACGTCATGTTCCAGCACCACGCGGTATTGGTTGGCTTGGGTATAAATGGTGGAAATCAGGCGTTGACCAAAGGCGTTATATAGCGCGCTGTCGATAGCTGCCATCGTGATACCTAAACGGCTGGCACTATCGCGATCGACATTAACAAACGCCACCAATCCCTTGTCCTGCCAATCACTGGTGACATCCTGGAAGGGGGCTTGTTGCTGCAACTGGCTAACCAGCTTCGGTACCCAAGTGCTCAACTCCTCAAGTGTCGTGCCTTGCAGGGTAAACTGATATTGCGTCCGGCTCAGTTGAGTATCAATGGTCAGATCCTGTACCGGCTGTAAGTAAAGTTTAATCCCCGGTACACCGGCGACGCTTGCCTGTAAGCGGGTAATGACCTGCGGGATGCGATCGTCACGGCTGTTGAGTGGCTTAAGGTTAATTTGCAACCGGCCATTGTTCAGCGTGGCATTAGTGCCATCAACCCCGACAAATGAGGTCAGGCTTTCTACCGCCGGATCTTTCAGGATAATGGCGGCTACTTGCTGCTGGCGTTCCGCCATATTACTGAATGACACGGATTGCGGTGCTTCCAGTGTCCCCTGAATCAACCCATTATCTTGCAACGGGAAAAAGCCCTTGGGGATCAGCAGATAAAGGATCACGGTCAGCGCCAGTGTGCTGAGTGCCACACCCAGTGTCAGCCACTGATGGTTAAGTACTTTTTTCAGTGCTACGGCATAATGGGCGATCACCCAGTCAAAGAATTTCTCACTGGCACGTGACAGGCGGTTTTGCTTGCGTAGTGACTCATAACTGAGCATCCGCGCGCACATCATTGGGGTCAGCGTCAGCGAAACTACCGCTGAAATCAGGATCGCCACCGCCAGTGTTACGGCAAATTCGCGGAACAGCCGGCCCACGATATCCCCCATAAACAGCAACGGAATCAATACGGCAATTAATGAGAAGGTGAGTGAAATAATGGTAAAGCCAATCTCACCAGCACCTTTTAGCGCCGCATCCAGCGGTTTCTCGCCTTTTTCAATATAACGGGAGATATTCTCTATCACTACGATGGCGTCATCGACCACAAAACCCGTGGCAATGGTCAGTGCCATTAATGTCAGGTTATTGATTGAAAAACCGAGAAAATACATCGCGGCAAAAGTCCCAATCAGTGACAGCGGTACTGCGACACTGGGGATAATGGTGGCTGCGGCATTGCGCAGAAACAGATAAATCACCATCACCACCAGCACAATGGCGAGCAGTAACTCAAACTGCACGTCACTGACGGAGGCGCGGATGGTGGTGGTGCGGTCGGTTAGTACCTTAACATCAACCGACTTGGGCAAACTTTTGATCAACTCCGGCAGCATCTCGCGAATACTGTCTGCGGTGGCAATGACGTTGACCCCCGGCTGGCGCTGGATATTCAACACAATCGCCTGCTGGGTATTGGCCCACGCGGCCAGTTTGTTATTTTCCGCGCCCTGCTCGATGGTAGCGACATCCTGCAAGCGGATCGGTGCTCCATTTTGGTATGCAACGATCAGATCACGGTAATCCTCGGCAGATTTCATCTGGTCATTAGCCGACAATGTCACCGAACGGGTGGGGCCATCGAGGCTACCTTTGGCGGAATTGACGTTAGCATTGCTGATGGCAGTACGAATGGTTTCGCTGTCCAGCCCCAATGCGGCGACCGCCGGAGCATTCAGTTTCACCCGCACCGCCGGGCGCTGCCCGCCAGAAATAGTGACCAGACCGACCCCGGTGACTTGCGATATTTTCTGCGCAATCCGGGTTTCGACCATATCTTCTACTTGCGTCATCGGGATGGCTGTGGAGGTCACGGCCAAGGTCATAATCGGCGGATCAGCCGGATTCACTTTGCTGTAAATCGGCGGATAAGGCAGATCATTGGGCAGCAGGTTGGTGGCAGAGTTAATGGCTGCTTGCACCTCTTGCTCTGCCACATCCAGTGGCAACGTAAGCTGGAATTGCAGCGTAATCACCGACGCACCACCAGAACTCTGTGATGCCATCTGCTTGAGACCAGACATTTGACCAAACTGGCGCTCCAACGGCGCGGTAATGGATGATGTCACCACGTCTGGGCTGGCCCCAGGATAGAGTGTCACCACCTGAATCGTCGGATAATCAACCTCTGGCAGGGCCGAGACTGGCAGTGCGCGGTAACCGAGGATCCCGGCCAGCAGAATGGCAATCATAAATAAAGTGGTGGCAACCGGGCGCAGAATAAACAGCCGTGACGGCCCGCCACCGGGTGTTGGAGGCATCACTTGCATCAGGATTTCTCCGCAGGAACAATGCTACCCGCCGCTTTTCCGCCCCGATGTGTGGCTTTCTCCTCGGTGGTCGGTTTCTCTGCGGCCCCCGTCTGGTTCGCCGCCGCCGCCCGTGGTGTTACCACTTCGACCTGCAAGCCTTCGGTCAGGCGATCAATACCGTCAGTAACCACGCGTTGACCCGCACTCAATCCGGCGCTAATAACCACTTGTTTGCTGTCTTGAATACCGGTAGTGACCAGATGCTTACTGACTTTATTCTCGTCATTTAAGATCCAGACAAAGCTCCCTTCATTACCCATTTGTACGGCTGCGGTTGGCACCACCACGGCATTTTGCAGTAAATCTACCTTGATACGGGCATTAACAAATTGGTTTGGGAACAGGGCGTCATCGTCATTGGCAAAGCGTGCTTTCAGCTTAATGGTGCCAGTGGTGGTATCAATTTGATTATCAATACTGAGCAGATAGCCCTGTGCCAGTCGCTGTTTATTGGTGCGATCCCAAGCCTCTACTGGCACGGTAGTGTTATTTTGGGCTGCATTCTTCTGCGCTTGCATGATTGCGGGGATATCGCTTTCTGGCAGCGTAAAGACCACATCAACCGGATGTGTCTGAGTGATCACCACAATGGGGGTTGCGGTACCGCTGGTAATGTAATTACCGACATCAACCTGTTTTAGGCCCACTTTACCGCTGATGGGGGCGGTAATACGGCTATAAGTCAGTTGCAGTTTGGCACTGTCGATAGCGCCTTGATCGGCTTTAACACTGCCTTCACTTTGGCGCACCAACGAGGCTTGGGTATCAAGTTCTTGTTGTGAAATAACACCGGTTTTCACCAGTTTTTGGTAGCGGGCCAGATCACGACGGGCATTATCCAGCGTGGCCTGATCCTTCGCCAATTGGCCCTGTGCTTGGGTCAGTTGTACCTGATAAGGGCGCGGATCGATTTCCACCAGTAAGTCACCAGCGTTGACCTGCTGGCCTTCAGTAAAGTGGATTGCCATTAATTGGCCATCAACCCGGCTGGTCACGGTAACCGTGTTGGCGGCAAGCACGGTACCTAAGCCGGTAAGATAGCGTAGTACAGCTTGTTCGGTTGCTGTGGCGGCCTGCACCGGTGACATGGGCATATTCCGCCGCCCACTGGCGCGGGCTGTGGTGGTCCCGTTAGCGGTGGGCTGCGCACCTGGCGGCGTGCTGGCAGGGGCGGCACTAAAGTCGCGCCAGACAAAGACAGCAACAATAATCGCCACCACCGCCCCGAGTACCATCAGTACCCTGGAAGTGCGTTTGGATTGAGCTTTCATGATGGCGGTAGTCCTTTTTGTTTATTTTGTTATGCGCACATAGATGCAATCAATTGGGTATCGATATGTTACTAGTTTAGCGGGGATTTACCGGATAAAAATGGAGGAAATATGAAAGTAGTGTCAGGGTATGTGAGATTTTGGTTTTTATAATTTTAGGATTCAAAATTGATAGGATTTGGTTGCAGTTGATATTCGATTAAGTGATGCGTTCTGTTTTTTGATTACCCACTATGCAGTGGGTAATCAAAATAGCATTAGCGATACAGGGTCTGCGCCCAACGGGCCAAACCGGCGGTCACTGAGCCGAAGTCATTGCCACCCACTAGCGGGATACCCGGTAGTTGCTGTTGCAGGGCCGCTCGTAGTAACGGAGAGCGAGCGCTGCCGCCCGTCAGATAGATGACATCTGGAGTGATATGGCTGGTGGATAACGCCAAACTGACTTGTTCCTGAATCCGTTGCAGTGGCTGAGATATGGCTTCGGCAAGCTGTTGCTGGTTGATAATCTGGCCTAACGCGGGCTCGACAAAATGCAGTGTAGTCGCCACTTGTGCTTGTTCGGACAGTGCGATTTTGCTCTCTTCCGCCGCCCGGACTAAACGGTAACTCAGGCGCTGTTGATACACTTTCAGCAGGCGTTCTACTTGCTGTGGATTTGCCGCGTCACGGATCAGATCACGCAGGAAGCGGCCATTAACTGTGCTGTAGAAATCGCTTTGTGCCGGAACATCGTTAGTCGCAACAGCATTCCAATAGGGCAGTGACGGCAGAGCAATCCCTTTCTCGGTCTCGCCACCCATGCCAAACAGCGGCATCAATTGTTTAAACGCGAGCATAATATCCAGATCGTTACCGCCAACGCGACAACCACTGTGGCCCAGTAGGCTTTGTTGGCGGTCTGCCAGCCCTTGCCACTTCGGCCCCATTAACAGCACCGAGCAGTCAGTGGTACCGCCACCGATATCCACCACCAGTACGGTTTTTTCTTCTGTCAGCGTCGCTTCAAAATCCAGCCCTGCGGCGACCGGTTCAAACTGGAAAGCAATATCACGAAAACCGGCGCGTTGTGCGGCGCGCAGTAAAATCCCTTCAGCTTGCCGGTTAGCGTCTTCACCGCCAGAGCCTTGGAAGTTGACTGGACGGCCAATCACTGTCTGACTGATTTCTGATGCCAGTACAGATTCTGCCTGACGTTTGATGTGGAACATCATGGCGCAGACCAAATCCTCAAACAGCGCCAATTGCTGAGGTTTCAACCCATTGGCACCCAGGAAGGATTTAGGTGATTTTACAAAGTATACGTCTTCAGGGTCTTCGATATAGTGGGCGAGGGCCGACAGGCCAAATGTCAGACTGTCGGCGGCAACCGGAATATCCTCTTCGCGATTAAACGCCATGGCTCGGCGTAATAGCTGCTGATTTTCGTCGCTACCGGTGGGTACCTGCCAGTGGCGGTGCAGGCATTCACTGACGGCTTCCCGTGTGGGTGCACACAACATGGAGGGCAGATAGACGTCATTATTTTCCAGTGCCAGTAAGTTGGGAGCATCATCCCGCATCACGGCAACTGAGCAGTTTGCTGTGCCGTAGTCAAAACCAATGAACATAATCGCCCCCCAGGCCAAATAAAGGGGGGCGACTTTACCCGATAGTGGGCAGCGGGGCAATCGTCATGTTAGTGATTTTTTAATCATGGTTGAGGGCGCAACATGATGAACCGGCTATTTAATCGCAAAATATCCGCTGTCGAGTAAATCAGACAACGGCTGCGGCGAGCTGATGGTTTGACCGTCAGCTAAATCGACACCGATGGTTATCAGTTTATTGAGCGTCAGGGGGAGTTCTGCTGGCCCAGCCAGAGTGGCGATATTGGCCCGCTGAGCAGTACCGTTAATGATAGAGACCAGCACTTCATCCATCTGATTGATATGAATATGGGAAATTAAGTCACTGTTAAATTTAATATAATCGATAGTGTGATCCGCCAGTAACTCGAAATCATTCAGGTTGTGACCAAACTCTTTAACGATAAGTTTGCCGCCCAGTTGTTGCAATTTAGCGAGAAAATTGCCAATCGCAAAGGGGTATTGCAGTAATGTGGATTCATCAACCATCCAATAGAGACTTTGTGGTGGCAGTACGGTTTGCTGCACCAAGGTCAGCAATGATTGGCGGAACTCTTCTTTGAGCAGCGCCACCTCTGACAGCGGGATAGCCAGCGCCAGCCCTTTATGTTTGATAGCTTGGGCATGTGTCATTAACAGTTGCTCACAGATCCAATTATCAATCTGCGGCAGCAAGCCATAGAGTAGCGCGGCTTCCTGAAAATCAGCCTGACTAACGTTAAGACCCTGTGGCCGATTAACCTCGAAACTGATTTGATAGAAACAGACAGACAACGGCGTTCTGGGGGGCGCGGTTGGGGTGAGTTGCAACTCCAGTTGGTTATCATTGAGAATGTTCTCAACATCTTCCCTGCTTAGCAGCTCGTGTTGGCGTGCCAATAGCTGTTTTTGCCGTGGTTGATAGAGATAAACCTGGCCGCGCCCACTGTGTTTGGCGGTATAACAGGCGATATCGGCCTGTGCCATAATTTCACTGCGCTGATTGTTACTGCTGCTTATTTGTGTCACACCCGCGCTGGCCCCAATACGATAGAGCTTATCTTCCCAGTAGAAATGATAGCCATTAATCAGTGATACCAGAGTTTGGGTAATGGCTTTGGCATGGGGCAGGGTGCAGTTGAGCATTAGCAAGCCAAACTCATCACCACCGAGGCGTGCAACACAATCGCTGTTGCGTAAGTGCTGGCGCATCAACTGGCTCAACTCTTTCAATAATGCATCTCCCGCCGGATGCCCGGCAGTGTCATTAACGGCTTTGAAATAGTCCAAATCAAGGAAGGCCAATGCATGTTGCTGGTTAAGTTCGACGCTAATTTGGATTGCCGCTTTCAATTTATTCTCAAAATTGGCGCGATTTGGTAGCCCGGTGAGATTATCGTGAGAGGCACTATGGCTGAGTTTGCGCATCATTGCGCGCGATTCGCCGACATCCTGAAACACCAGTACCGCTCCGACAATGTCACCTTCCAATGTTTTCAGCGGTGCGACCGACTCTTGAATATCATAATACTGGCCATCACGATGATGTAATACCATTGACTCATTGAGTGAAGAGTAGGGGCGATGATTCAGGCAATGTTCTATCGGGTTATCAATCTCCGCGCCGTCTACACCGTTAGTCAACTTGATGATATTGTTGACAGGTTGGCCTAATGCGATGGTATTTGCCCAGCCGGTCATTTTCTCGGCTACCGGGTTCATAAACGTAATCTTCATCTCTTGATCGGCACAAACCACCGCTTCACCGATGGAGTCCAGCGTGATATGCAGCCGTTCTTTTTCCTCGTGCAGCGCTTCCGTCAGGTTTCTGATTTCCGTCATATCCAGCGTGGTACCAATCAGACGCAAAATATTGCCATTTTTATCGCATACCATATTGGCTTGATTACGCAGATGAACAATTTCACCATCCGGTAATAACAGCCGGAATTCCAGACGGTATGGCTGGCGCTGCTTGAGGGCGGCGCTATATTCGCGATTAACCCGATTGATATCTTCCGGGTGAACATGTGTCCGCCAAACACGCTCATCAACCGGGGTATTAAACGGAATATGATAGAGTTCATACATCCGCTTATCCCAACTGAGAACCTGCGTTTTGATATCCAATTCCCAGATACCAATGCCCCCCGCCTCGTTAGCCAGCGTAATTCGCTCCATTAGGCGGCGGTTAACAATCTCGGTCTTTTTCAGCTCATTAATATCTTCAACCTGCGAGATGAAATAGAGCGGTTGCTGTTGGTGATCCCGCACCACACTGACCACCAGTAGTGTCCACACGATTTCGCCATCGCTGCGGATATAGCGCTTTTCCATCGAATAGCTGGGGATACGGCCGTGATAGAGGTCGTCGAGTAATTTCAAGTCAGCAGAGAGATCGTCTGGATGGGTAATTTGTTGGAAAGTCAGGGTCAGTAAGCTCTCCTGGCTGTAGCCCAATAACTTGCATAAGGCCTTATTGACCTGCATCCATTGGCCTTGCGGCGACACCAGAGCCATCCCGATGGCTGAATATTCCATGGCGTTACGAAAGCGGTTTTCACTTTCAATAATATGCTCTTTCTCCATGCGAAAGGAGTGCATTACCATCGCCATGGCATGGGGGGGAATTAATACCATTAATAAAGGGATAAAGGAGAACGCCTGAATTGACAGACTTGTATCGGAATGGATGGTATACAGCTTGAAATTAAGCATCAATGCGATCAGTAATGTTGCCATAAAGCAGATGGCAAATGTCTCAAAACGCGGTAAGCGGATTGAGGTCCAGATCAACACCATAATGACAAAGGTAAAGGGGAACGGCAGATAAATCAGTCCGAGATAGCAGGCGGATAACGATACTACCATCATAAGTATCATATCAAACAGTGCTTTGGATTTGGTCGCGATATTGAAATAACCCCGACGGTAAAGTAACCCGACCGGCCCTAAGGCCAACATCCCTACCGCCTCGGACATAAACCACACCGTGAGCACTTGGGTAAAGCTGCCGCTTTGTGGGGACAAATACCAAGCCGCTGCCAGCCCACTAACCAGAGGGACCATAATCACGGTACAAACCGAGAATTTGAGCCAACTAAGCAGATTATTGAGCGGGTCTTTGGCGTGCAGGAATTTACGCAGTAACCAAGCCCCGGCGGTTGCTTCAACCAGGTTGATTAATACCAGGGGGAGTGGGAACCAACTGATACCATATAAAATAAAATTAGCTGCAACAATACATATTCCTGCCGCTAATAACTGCCATAACCAATAGCGTGCAGGGTGGTGGAATAGCGCGACTATTAAGACTGCCGTCGGGAACCATAGTGGGGCGAGATTTTCTGACCGTTCAGAAAGCTGGATACAAAAGAGTGCGAACAAAAAAACGACAATACTGATGATAGTAATGTGGAGAATGGTTTTATTGTCAGGTGCCGGTTTTTCAGACGCACTAAGATCCATATAACGCCTTATTTTGCTTGCACATATTCAGGTATGATAGAAAAAACCATCACATAAAGAGTATGCCACCGCGACAAGACGGCATGTTCAAAAGTTTAGTATAGCTAAGCACTGTGGCGTGTTATTCCTCTTTCCCAGTGCTTAATTATTTGTTTATTAGCACAATAGTCAGACCAAGAATATAGTTGCCAGTCCCAGAAAGATGAAAAACCCACCGGTATCCGTGATGGCAGTGATCATCACACTCGATCCGATAGCAGGATCACGCCCCATACGGGCCATCGTCATCGGGATAATAACCCCCATGAGTGCCGCCATCAGCAAGTTCAGAATCATCGCTAATGTCATCACGCCACCCATCGCTGGATCGCCATAAAGCAGATAGGTCACGACCCCCATAATCCCGCCCCAGACCAGACCATTAATCAACGCCACGCCCAATTCTCTAAACATTAGGAAGGTCACGTTACCCTGTTGAATATGGTGTAATGCCAACGCGCGCACAATCATGGTAATGGTTTGATTACCGGTATTGCCGCCAATACCCGCCACAATCGGCATTAACGCTGCCAGAGCCACTAATTGTGAGATGGTATCCTCAAATAAGCCGATCACGCGTGAAGCAACAAATGCCGTACAGAGGTTGATTGCCAACCATGACCAACGGGTGCGCACCGCACGGCCTACCGGGGAGAACACATCTTCTTCCGGGCTTAAGCCCCCCATGCGTCTTAGGGTGGTATCGCTCTCTTCGTTGACCACATCGACAATCTCTTCGATGGTCAAACGACCCATCAGTTTGCCTTTGGCATCAATGACCGCAGCACTGATTAAGTCATAACGTTCAAAAGCACCGGCGGCATCTTCTGCTTTCTGTTCGGGTTGGAACGTGGTCGGGTTGCTATCCATCACCTCAAATACTTTAGCATCGGGCGCATTGAGCAGGATAGACGTCAGTGGAAGCTCGCCAAGCAAGGTATTCTTGCGGTCAACTACAAAGATCTTATCCGTGGCATCGGGGATGCTTTTCCGATAGCGCAAATAGCGTTGCACTGTTGCCAGCGTAATATCGGCACGTACTGTCACTAGCTCGAAATCCATCATTTGACCGACAGTATCGCGGCCATATTGGATAACTTCCCGCACTCGGGCGCGCTGGTCCGGGTCTAATGAGGTGAGCAGGCGGCCCATTAAGTTACGTGGCAGGTATTCAGCTAAATAAGCCTGTTCATCAACATGCAAGGTGCGCATGGCTTTTAACAGGTCTTTATCACTCATCTCTTTAATCAGTGTATCCCACACCGTTTCAGAGACTTCAACCAGCGTTTGGCCGCGTTTCTCGTTTTTGACTAACCGCCACAGTGCCAAACGTTCATCATGAGGCAATGCCTCCAGTAAGTCCGCAAGGTCCGCAGCATGCAGGTCATTGAGCAGACTTTTGATTTCTAACGTTTGCTCTGACAGTTGTTCATCACTGAGCTTTTCTTTCTCTTCCTGACGGCCAAGAATGCCATCAACCAAAGCCTTATTATTCAATAATAGAGAAAGTATCCGGTTGCGTATTTCAGCCAGTTTTTTCGTATTATTTTTAGTTTTATTCTTTATAACGGCAGAAATTGGCACAGGAATAATCGGCACTGGCATAGTGTGTCCTTAATTCGAAATCGACCCTTTGCCCCTGAAGTCGTAGGGATAGGCACTAAAACATTAACGACAAAACATCTAGGGGCTGAGATCGTCCTCATGTGGCCCCAGTGGTTCGCCCTCTACCGTGAGTTCAAGCTGCTGTGATTGCCTGCGCTCCTGGTGATGGGAAATAGACGCGATCGCCGCATACAATAAACGGCCAAACAGAATGAGAAAGCTCACCAGTAGGATTATTTTTGTTAGCTGTGCTGTTGGCCGTCTTCTCATCATTTACCTTCCTACCCTTCGCTCTTGGCGTTGCAGCAGTGTTTGTCACAATTAATGTTAGCTGCTCTCACTACTCGTCCCATCCATGGGCCTCGCCTCGTTGAGGCCGCTGCAAGCAGCGTTCAAATCTGTTCCCAACAGATTTGTCACCCGAATCACTGACGAGAGTCAGTGATTCGGGACTCATTCTGATCACTCGTTGGCGGCAACCACATCCACCACTTCTGGCTCTTCTTCGTCAATAATCAACTTCCAACCGACGACATCATCCCAATATGCCTGCTCACGCTCAAAATCCAGTTGCACCAGATTATTTTGTGCCAAATAGCCAGCGGGGAAACGTAATATCCAATGGCTATCGTCAGTTATCAACCGCAGACTCTCCGGCGTGGTAGTCGACTGACGCTGATTATTCAGTAATGTACTCAGACGTAATAACTGAATTAACGGTAAGTAATACTTTTTCTTGAATAAATTCAAACGCGGTAATTCATCCAACTTAATGCCTTTACGATGCAAGCGAACCAACGTTGCCAATAGCAGTTGTTGCTCCTGATTAAAGCCCGGCAAGTTGGTGTTCTGCAGAATATAGGCAGAATGGCGGTGCATCCCGCTGTGATTAATACTCAGACCCACTTCATGTAACATTGCCGCCCATTTCAACAACGCTTCAAGCTGCGGCTGCACTAACTTGGTGTTCTGCGCTAACCACTGAGTATAAAGTTGTTCAGTTGTTTCCAGCACTCGATGGGCTTGTTCACGGTCAATATTGTAGTGCTCGGCCAGGCTTTTTGCCGTGCGCTGACGAATATCCTGATGGCGGAAACGGCCTTCCATCTCATACAGCACGCCCTCACGCAGCGCGCCATCGGATAAGCGTAACTCTTTGACTGCTAACGCATCAAAGACACCGCACAAGATAGCCAGACCGGGTAAAAATACCGACTGACGATCTTCTGATAATCCCGGCAGACTCAGGGCTGAGAAGTGTTTGAATTGCAAAACTTGCTCAACCAGCATTTCGAGGCGCTCCGGTGTTATCAAACCGTCTTTTTCGCCCATTTCCACCAATACTTCATAGGTGGCCTTAATGGTACCGGATGCCCCCAGCGCGTATTGCCACCCCTGAATGCGGTATTGCCATGCCAGGTTTTCCAGTTTCTGTGCCGCCGCAAGACGGGCACGTTTGAAATTGGTCTTACTTATCTCACCGTGTGGGAAGAACTGCTGGGCAAAGCTCACACACCCCATACGGCGGCTCTCTACCAACAGTGGCTCAAAATCTTCACCAATAACTAACTCTGTTGAACCACCACCAATATCAATGACCAGCTTACGGCCTTTCTCTGGCTGAGTGTGTTCGACGCCCATAAAAATTAGACGGGCCTCTTCCTGGCCGGAAATGATTTCTATTGGATACGGAATAACCGCTGCCGCCCGCTTAAGGAAAATCTCTGCGTTAGCGGCTTGTCGCAGCGCATGGGTGCCCACAATACACACATTGTCTGGTGAGAAGCCCTGCAAGCGTTCTGCAAACAGCGCCAAACAGGCTAAACCCCGTTCGATAGCTTCTTCGCTAAGCATGTTATTGTGGTCCAAACCATCAGCCAGGTGTACGCGCTGCTTTAGGCGACCTAAAACCTGTAGCGCGCCGTTAACAACCCGGGCAATGACCATATGGAAACTGTTAGAACCCAAATCGATAGCTGCAATTTCCTGCGGCTTTGCGGTCGATGAACTGTTGGATAGCGGCATAGTTTTAGCTCGATGCGTCTGGTTGTTCCAGCGCTTTTAAATAATCATAGATGGCAATCTGTGCACGTACTTTGCGCCTATTACCACGCGGTACATAACGATTACTCAGTTCTTTATCAATATAACGGGCTTTTACCGTGTCGTTGAATAACAGCTCTAAAATATCTAGCACCCGTTGTTTTAATTTCGGGTCCAGCAATGAGACCGCGACTTCAATACGGTAATCAATGTTACGGGTCATCCAGTCAGCGGAAGAGAGATACACCAATTTGTCGCCTTTATTCTCGAAAACGTAGACCCGGTCATGTTCTAAGAAACGGTCAACAATGCTGGTAACCTGAATATTATCGCTGATCCCCGGTATATTAGGGATTAACGAGCACATGCCACGGACCAATAATCGGATTTTTACCCCAGCACTGGAGGCGCTATATAACCTATCTACCAGACCTTTATCTACTAAATTATTTATCTTCAGGGTGATACCGGCGCTTTCTCCAGCCTGAGCATGAATAATTTCCTGATCAATCAATTGATACAACATTAAGCGTGAGTTCTGCGGTGACACCATCAGATTATCAAACTTGACTGGGCGATAAGGATTTTCGATAAAGTTAAATACCCGCCGCACTTCATTGGTAATACGGGCATCAGCGGTCAGTAATGAGTAGTCGGTATAGATTCGGGCGGTTTTCTCGTTAAAGTTACCAGTACCAATATGGGCATAGCGCACGATCTCCTCACCTTCAAGGCGGGAAATCAGGAATAATTTGGCGTGGATCTTCAGACCAGGTGCTGAGAAAATAACGTGTACACCGGCGGCTGTCAGGCTTTTGGCCCAATGGATATTGGCTTCTTCATCAAAGCGCGCCTGTAACTCCACCACGACCGTGACTTTCTTACCGTTATGGGCGGCATGGATCATGGATTCGATAATGCGCGAATCCTTGGCGACCCGATAAATATTGATTTTAATCGCCAATACGCTGGGATCGAATGAGGCTTGACGCAGTAATTCCAATACGTGTTCAAAGGTGTGATAAGGGTAGTACAGCAGGACATCCTGTTCACGGATAGCGTCAAAGCCGTTGCGGAATTTATCAAACCAGATGTGGCGCAGACGTGGCATTGGCCGGTTAACCAGATTGCTTTTGCCCACATTTGGGAAGCTGATAAAATCTTTGAAATTATGGTAGCGACCACCTGCAATAACCGAGTCATCATTCGAGATACCCAGCTTGTTGCGCAGTAACTCCACCATCTCATTGGGCATGTCGCGCTGGTAAACAAAACGCACCGGTTCTGCCGTTAGGCGCTGTTTCAGGCTCGACGACATTAGCTCCAGCAGGCTGGATTCCATTTCTGTGACCAAATCATATTCGGCATCACGGGTCATCTTCATCGAGTAGGCGTTTAGCGCGTCGTAATCAAAGAAGCCTTTGAAAATCTCATCGAGGCAATATCTCAATATATTATCAAGTAATATCATTGGCTTGCGGCGGCGAGGTGCTTCTGGTGGCAAATTGACAAAGCGCGGAACTTTATCTGATGGGATTTCCAACAGGGCATAAGCAATTTCCTGACCCCGGATAATTTCCACAGCCAGATAGGTGTAATCGTCTTTTAGGAACTGTACCAGATTGGTGTCATGGTTAATCAGGATCGGCGTAATATGTTGGCGCAGATGCTGTTTAAAATAGAGCTTTAGCCAGGCTTGCTGATTTTCGGAAATTTGCCGCTCATTAATCAGGAAGATCTGATTACGTGCCATCTCCAGCAAAAGATCATTATATAACCCGTCAAACTCTTGATCGGCTTTTACCACTTTGCTCTGAATTTTTTTCAGCAGATGGCGGGAGGTGACGGCAGAGCCTTGCTCCTCGCTGATCAAAATGCGCCGTTTCAGATCGGCAAAGCGAACTTTATAGAACTCATCCAAATTATTGGAGTAAATACCAAGAAATCGCATCCGCTCGATGAGTGGATTGCTCTTATCCGCTGCTTCCTGCAATACCCGCTCATTAAAAGATAACCAGCTAAGTTCTTTTTCGATGTAGAGCTTTTCCTGACCCATTGCAACTCCAGTAAGATTATTGTGGGAGTATTTAGTGTCCTCAATCATTATTGCGAAAGATTGACAAGAAAGTCCAACAGATATCATTAGTTAACTTTGTTTGTTAAACCGCTATCTAACAGACTTTAACTGCGCAAAGGCGATATGGAACAGACAGGTCAGTCAGCGACGGGTTTGAAAGATGGTGAGTAGAAAACATTGTCATGCAAACGCCACAAAAGTGACATAAGATGCTCGGTCATCTGGCTGTATAGATATACGCTTGGATTGATAATAGTAAACGGGGCATGGGGCAATCGAAGAGTATGCAGCGAGCAGGCAGAGCAACACCATCAGGGAGAGATAAGCGCCGGGCTGTCATTGATCGTTTGGTACACATGGCGGTGACGGGTAGCGGCTTGTTCGTGTTGCTGACACTTATGCTGATTTTCGTTTATTTATTGTATGCCGTATTGCCATTGTTTAAACCGGCCTCCATCAGTTTGCATAATCAGTTCGCTGTCACTCGTAGTGCGCCGACGGCAGTGCTTGGCGTTGATATTCAAGGGCGGGTAGGTTATCGCATTGATAATCAGGGCAATGGTTATTTTATTCGGCTCAATGCGCAGGGGGCGTCCCCCGCCGGTAGTCTGATAAGCGAACAGCGATTGTCGCCGCCACCGGATTCAATCAGCCGTGCCGCCGGTGGGCAACCGTTGTATGGCGTTGGCCTGAGCAATGGTCGCCTGATACTACTGCAACCCGATTTTTCAGCTACACCGCCACGCTGGCAATTTCCGCTGGGTGAGTCGCCGCGTTTTATGGATTTGAAAGGTCACCGCTTACAGCATTTGGTGCTGGCTGAACCGCAATCACAGCAGTTTACCATTGCCGCCGTTACCGATGATGGTCGCTTGTTGGCAGGGGAGTTTACTGCCCAAGGGCAGCAGGTCACCGAACTGACGGGGGTGCCGAAAACAGTCGATCAGCTGTTATTAGCGCCAGACGGGCGTTTGATCTATCTGTTATCCGGTTACCAGTTGTTTATCTATCAATTCGGCCCGGAATTAAAATTGCGTGAGGTTGTGTCGCTACTGGATGACCAGCATGTGTCCGATGGGCCATTGACTCTCTCTTTACTGTCGGGGGGCAAGTCGTTACTCGTACAATCGCCAAACGGTGTAATAAGCCAATGGTTTGATGTGCGCAAAGCACCAGACAATCAATTTCACTTGACGCGCATACGCAGTTTCACTCCGGCGGGTAAGGGCTTACTGACCACTGAGAATGGGCGTCGGGTATTTGCCTCACTATCGCCACAAGGCGAGCTATCACTCTTCTCCAGTATCCAGTCAGTGCCTTTACTGCAACATAAATTAGCCAAGGGTGTTACCCACGCCGCATTCTCCCCTTGGGGCGATAGCTTGCTGCTTGAGAATGCGGCCGGTTGGTCTGCTTACCAATTGGACAACCGCTATCCAGATATTAGCTGGCGTAGCCTGTGGCAACGGGTGTGGTATGAAAATTACCCTGAGCCAGCCTATGTTTGGCAATCCAGCTCGGCTGAAGAGAGCTATCAGGCTAAATTCAGCCTGGTACCGATTATTTTCGGCACACTAAAGGCGGCCGCCTATGCCATGTTGTTTGCTATTCCATTGGCCTTGGCTGGAGCAATTTATACTGCCTACTTTATGTCGGCAGGTTTGCGGCGGGTGGTTAAACCGGCCATTGAGATGATGGGCGCATTTCCAACTGTGGTGATAGGTTTGATTGCCGGTATTTGGTTGGCACCGGTGATTGAACATTATCTGACGGGGATCTTGCTACTTCCGCCGCTGTTGGCGTTGACCATTTTACTGTGTGGCTGGGGGAGTGCTCGTTTGGCGCCAATGCTACAGTGGCGGCTGCCTGCAGGCTGGGACATGATTGTGTTACTGCCAGTTATCCTGTTGACCGGTTGGTTCGCCTTGTGGTTGGGCCCACAGCTATCGGTATGGGCGCTAGGGGTACCATTACATGAGTGGTTGGGTGACAACTACTCCCAACGTAATGCGCTGGTGGTGGGGATTGCTATGGGGTTTGCGCTGATCCCGGTCATCTTTTCGCTGGCAGAAGATGCACTATTCAGTGTGCCGCCGTCACTCAGCCAAGGCTCATTGGCACTGGGGGCGACTCCGTGGCAGACGTTAACTCGGGTCGTCTTGCCCTCAGCTTATGCCGGTATTTTCTCTGCACTGATGATTGGTTTTGGCCGCGCAGTGGGGGAAACCATGATTGTACTCATGGCGACCGGCAATACACCCATTATTGATGGCAGCATTTTTCAGGGGTTACGGGCAATGGCGGCCAATATCGCTATCGAGATGCCGGAAGCAGTCGTCGGGAGCGGCCACTATCGGGTGCTATTCCTGACTGCACTGGTACTGTTTTGCTTCACATTTTTGGTCAATACACTGGCAGAGGCGATTCGTCTGCGATTGCGTGAACGCTATCAGATGGAGCGGACGGCGTGATGAACATTGAACCTAAAGTCTCTGGCGTGAGCAAAAAGTGGTTGGCATCCGGTTCCCCGTGGATCTGGCTGACCGCCGGTGCTGTCAGTATCAGCCTGCTGGCGTTGCTTGGGATCATATTATTGTTGGCAGGCCAAGGGATGCGATATTTCTGGCCAGCCCCGGTCTATCTGTTTGAGCTTAAGCAAACAGCGGCAGGGCCGGTCAACATGATTGGCGAAATTTATCAACAGCAGACGTTGTCACGTCAGCAATTAGAACAAGCCGGAGTGATGTTGCCACCGCAGGCCGGTGAAACCGTAACCCGCTATTTGATTAAAACCGGTAACCGCGAGATTCAGGGCCAGGATTTCCACCGCCTGCTGGGCAGTGATATCCAGCAACGCACTTTGCCTAAAGATCTGCTGGTGCTGGATCGCCAGAACAATGGCACGGCATACGGCTTCCTCGCCGGCATGTTGGATAACGGCCAACCTTTAGTGGGCAATGATTTGGCTCAGGAACTGCTAAAACGTATTCCTGTGATACAAAGTCTGGTCAGGCAGTCGAAGGATATTCAGTTCCGCCAGATGAATATGCTTAATCAACAGTTTGAGGCGTTGCGGCTAGAGAAAAAACGGCTGCAAATGCATGGCGACCTGGACAGTAAATCACAGGACCGTATCGCGGCGGAGTGGGGCGAATTGCAACGTAGCCATCAAACCATGATGGATACATTACGCGGGTTACAAACCGAGCAAAGCCGTTACACGTTGTTATTGCGGGATATGAATGGGCAAATTCATCCACTATCACTTAGCCAGATTAACCACGCCTGGTACCCCAATGACATGACTTTTGGGCAGAAACTACGCCATTGGGCGGCACAAACCCAGAAGTTCTTGACCGATAATCCGCGCAATGCCAATACCGAGGGCGGTGTGTTCCCAGCTATTTTTGGCACGGTATTGATGGTGATACTCATGTCCATCGTGGTCATGCCATTAGGGGTAATTGCAGCGGTGTATTTACATGAATATGCAGGTAAAAACTGGCTGACCCGCATGATTCGTATTTCCGTGGTGAATTTGGCCGGGGTGCCCTCGATTGTTTATGGCGTATTTGGCCTCGGTTTCTTTGTCTATCTGATAGGGGGTTCACTGGATAAGCTATTTTATCCTGAGGCGCTTCCTAACCCGACATTCGGTACTCCAGGGGTGTTGTGGGCGGCGTTAACGCTAGCGTTGCTGACGTTGCCAGTGGTGATTGTTGCCACCGAGGAGGGGCTATCGCGCATTCCGGCCAGCTTGCGGCAAGGCTCGCAAGCGCTGGGAGCCACTAAGGCCGAGACATTGTGGCATATTGTGTTGCCGATGGCGGCACCAGCGATGATAACCGGGCTTATCTTGGCGGTGGCACGTGCTGCGGGGGAAACCGCACCGCTGATGCTGGTGGGGGTGGTGAAATCAGCGCCAGTCTTGCCGGTCGATGGTATCTTCCCGTTTTTGCATTTAGAACGTAAGTTCATGCATTTGAGCTTCCAGATATACGATATGGCATTTCAAAGCCCGAATGTGGAAGCGGCTCGCCCATTAGTCTTTGCCACAGCTCTGCTGCTGGTGATCATTGTGGTCGGGCTTAATTTAGCCGCTATTGGTATTCGCCATCATTTGCGTGAAAAATACCGAGGTTTATTGTTGTGACTGAACTTTTTAACCCACAGGACGAAATATGGGACTTTTGACGCCGGATTCACTGCCGCTGCTTAATGTGCAGCAATTGACCGATGAACAAACGGCGCTGGCAGTCGAAAAGCTCAATTTGTTTTATGGCGATAAACAGGTATTGCACGATATTTCATTTAATGTGCCTAAACACCGTGTTACCGCGCTGATTGGTCCGTCCGGTTGTGGTAAATCTACATTATTGCGCTGCTTTAACCGCATGAATGATTTGCTGGATAGCTGTCATTTTGAGGGTGAAATCCGGCTCGGTGGTGAAATTATCACCGATAAAACCACTGACGTTGCCGCATTGCGTCGGCGGGTTGGCATGGTGTTTCAGCGGCCCAACCCATTCCCCAAATCAATTTATGAGAATGTGGTATATGGCCTGCGTTTGCAGGGGATTCGTGACCGTCGGGTGCTTGATGATGCTGTTGAGCGCTCATTGCGGGCTGCCGCATTGTGGCATGAAGTGAAGGATCGGTTGCGGGAAAATGCCTTTCGTCTCTCCAGTGGTCAACAGCAGCGCCTGGTCATCGCCAGAGCCATTGCTATTGAACCTGAGGTGTTATTGCTCGATGAGCCAACATCCGCTCTGGACCCAATATCCACTCTAACCATCGAAGAGTTGATAACCACACTCAAACAGCAATATACCGTAGTGCTGGTTACCCATAATATGCAGCAGGCGGCGCGGGTCTCGGATTATACCGCCTTCATTCATCAGGGGAGTCTGGTGGAATATAACGATACCGATGCGTTGTTCACGTCGCCACACCAGCGCCGGACGGAAGATTATATCACCGGGCGTTACGGTTGAGCATTTAGCGTCAGTACAGTCAGCTTCTAAGGTGTTCGCTTTATTTATCAATTGCGATTTAAGTTTACACTTTCATGTGCCGCTCGTTATTTAGGTGACTATTGAATGGAAGCGTTAAGTGAAAGAGCTATTGATAACTCAGCCTGATTTTATGGAAACATTTAGTTGTGTCGGCACCGCCTGTCGCGAACACTGCTGCAAAGGCCAAAATGTCACGCTTGATAGAAATCGTTATCAAAAATACATTAAAAGCCCTTACGCAGAAATTAAACGCATTGCCATTAACCAGATTTCGGTTACTCAAGCCAGCCTTGCCTCTTGGGCCAATATTCACCCTGATAGTCAGGGGAATTGCCCCTTTCTTGATGAACAACGGTTATGTCAAATTCACAAACATGCCGGTGCTCATGCGTTGAGTCACAGTTGTGCAACGTTCCCCCGCGTTGAGCATGTTTATAAAAATCAGAAAATCAAAAGCATGTCATTGTCTTGCCCTGAGGTAACCCGGCAGGTGCTATTTTCCGATGATGCGCTAACGTTGCGTTTTTCTACTATCAACCAATATGACTATTACAAAGCGCCGGATATTGTTATTGAAGAGCGGTTGGTTAACCGCGCTTGCGCGGCAATTGCAGCCAGTCAGCAACCTAATATTGAAGAAAATCTTTGGGCGATAAATTGTTTTTTACAGAACTATCAAGCCTGGGATGACGTGAATAAAATTAAAATGGTTGAGATAGACAACCTGCGCACTAAACTTATCGCCACTATGACGGCAGGGCAAGCAGCCCATGAACTGGCAGCGATGAAGATAGCTCCGGCTATCAGTGATGAACTATTAAATTATTTGGCTGATTTTATTGCACAACTGGCTGATATTCGGGGGCGAAATACGCTGGCGGCTTATGCTCAACCGTTGCTGAGCTACGCCACTAATGATTTGGTTGGGCAAAATCACAATAAACAACAACTAAACAATGCATGGCAACAATATGCCTTGCCCTTTTTTACCAAACATCCGTCGGTATGGCGCAATTATTTTATGTTCCGCATTCATCATGACCAATTGGCGATGGGGGATGATCAAGCGGCTGTCACGGTATTTAATCTACAAGCCATAGATTTCTTCTATTTGAAAGCACTCATTTCAGCCTATGCCAGCCACCATGGGGAGCTAACCGAAGATGACGTGATTGGTATTATCTATTCTTATCATGCGTGCCGGGAATCCACGGATAACTCAAGCCATATATTTAAACAAAACGTGATAGCTTGGGTGCTAAAAGAAGATTTTTCATTACTATCGTTGTTGGCGTGAAATCGTGTTTAACTTAGTGGTGGGTTGTGTCGTTTGTTATCTGTTCCTAATAGGGCGCTATCCAGTGAAAAAGTTACCGATCATTCAATCTGAATATGTTGAATTGATATTGGGGCCAACTGAACTGGCCCCAGAGGATTAAGCACTCTTTATCGATGGTGTTTTATATTTAGCCAAATATTGTGGCTGGAAAATGCACATACGAATTACAGTACGGTATTCACCATTGATAAAGAACTCTTGCTTTAATTCACCCTCTATTTCAAAGCCTAATTTTGTATAGATATGGATGGCTTTTTGATTTTCTTTATCAACAATCAGATAAAGTTTGTACAAATTCAGTACCGAAAAACCATATTCCATCGCCAGTCTTGCGGCGGTACCTGCATGACCTTTACCTTGATGAGCCGGGTCGATAATTATCTGAAACTCAGCACGGCGGTGAATATGGTTAATTTCAACTAACTCAACCAGACCGACTTTTGTCCCCTGGCTTTCAATAATAAAGCGGCGCTCACTCTGGTCATGAATATGTTTATCATACAGATCAGACAGTTCAACAAAGGCCTCGTAAGGCTCTTCAAACCAATAGCGCATCACGCTGGCATTGTTATCTAACTGGTGAACAAACGGCAAGTCATCCCGTTCTAGTGGGCGTAACCTGACGCTGTTAGTGGTAGACATGCTTATTCCTCATTGGCGACAGCGGTTGCTGCCTTAAAAATTATACTATTAGCACAAGAGGTAAGCACAGGGGAATTAAAAAAGGCGCTAACCATAACTGGCGCGCCTTTAATCAATATTTATTAACTTGTTTTATTCAGCCGCGTAGCCTTGCGCAGGTAAGCGTTTACCATCCAGCCAAGCTGCATTATCACGCATAGCAAGACGGCCATCGGTAAACCAACTCACCACCAACGGATAAATACTGTGCTCCTGAGTTTGTACTCTTTCGACCACATCCTCTTCGCTATCCTCACTAAAAATCGGTACTTTGGCTTGCAGAATAACCGGGCCGCCGTCCAGCTCTTCAGTAACGAAATGCACCGAGGTGCCATGCTCCTGATCACCGTTTTCCAGTGCCTGACGATGAGTGTGCAGACCGGGGTATTTCGGCAACAGTGACGGATGGATATTTAACATCCGGCCAGCATAGTGCTGAACAAACTCCGCACTGAGAATGCGCATATAACCGGCTAACACCAGTAAATCAGGTTGATAGTGGTCAATGGCTTGCGCCAATGCCAAATCAAAACTGGCGCGGTCAGCATAGGACTTGGCATCCACTGCATGGTGGGGAATACCCGCCAATTCAGCACGTTCCAACCCATAAGCATCAGGGTTATTACTGAATACGGCACTGATGGTGCCTGAAATACGCCCTTGTTGTTGGGCGTCGATCAACGCTTGTAGATTACTGCCCTGGCCGGAGAGCAAAACCACGATCTTTTTCATATACCCTTCGTACTTGAAGCTGCAGGTTGAGTCAGCAATGTTATGGATTGATGATGACTTGCTCTGCACCGTCAGTCGCCGCAGCAATCACACCGATTTTCCAGGCTTTCTCACCGGATGCAGTCAGTAACTCAACGGCAATATCAGCCAGTTCTGCTGGGAGCACAACCACCATGCCGACACCGCAGTTAAAGGTGCGATACATTTCGTGGCGGCTGACATTGCCGGTTTGTTGCAACCAACTAAATACCGCGGGCCACTGCCAGCTAGCTTCGTCGATAACCGCTTGAGTCCCTGCGGGTAATACCCGTGGGATGTTTTCCCAGAAGCCGCCGCCAGTCAGGTGAGCAATAGCATGAATATCAAGCTGCTCAATCAGGCTGAGAATGGATTTAACGTAGATTTTGGTCGGTTCAAGCAAATGGTCAGCCAGTGATTTACCGCCCAACTGAGTTTGCTCAGGATTGGTATTGCTGACTTCCAGAATTTTGCGTACCAGTGAATAACCATTGGAGTGTGGGCCGCTGGCACCTAAGGCAACCAACGCATCACCCGGTGTCACTTTGCTGCCATCAATGATTTCAGACTTTTCAACTACACCAACGCAGAAACCGGCAACGTCATAATCTTCACCGTGGTACATCCCCGGCATTTCTGCGGTTTCGCCGCCAACCAGTGCACAACCTGATTGTTTACACCCTTCGGCGATACCGGTAATCACACTGGCGGCAGTCTCCACATCCAGTTTACCGGTAGCGAAGTAGTCAAGGAAGAACAGCGGTTCAGCACCCTGAACCACCAGGTCATTGACACACATAGCTACTAAATCGATACCAATGGTATCGTGACGTTTCAGGTCCATCGCCAGGCGCAGCTTAGTGCCCACGCCGTCGGTGCCTGAGACTAAAATAGGTTCACGGTATTTTTGCGGCAAAGCACACAGGGCACCGAACCCGCCCAATCCACCCATCACTTCTGGGCGACGAGTCTGTTTAACCACACCTTTTATGCGATCAACAAGGTCATTACCGGCATCGATATCTACGCCTGCGTCTTTATAGCTGAGAGAGGTTTTGTTGGTCACTGCGAGGTCCCCACGGCGGTTGGCTGTTTGAGCTTATCCCTTCATCCTTGAAGCCGCAGGGTTAGCACCGTTCACTTACTCGAATCACTTACTTGAGTGAGCTTATCGAGATGTGTTCGCTTGCTGCCTACCTGCAACTCCAATTATTTTGGGTATTAGGAATAAAACGCGATAATTCTAACAGCGCAGGCAAACGTTTGCGAGTAGCTTGTGATATCACGCTGATTTTTAGCTTTCTTGACTTAAGATTGATTTTCTATTGATCTGAATCAGGCTATTCATTGTGGCGTTCAAAAAAAAAGGCGGTATAATCTCGCGATTTTTTTGGCCGTCAACCGCCTAACCAGGAGAAAAATAATGAAGATCGTTGAGGTGAAACACCCGCTAGTAAAACATAAACTTGGTTTGATGCGTGAGAATGATATCAGCACGAAGCGTTTTCGCGAGTTAGCGTCTGAAGTAGGGAGTTTGCTGACTTACGTGGCAACCGCCGATCTGGAAACTGAGAAAGTTACCATCGAGGGTTGGAACGGGCCGGTAGAGATTGAGCAGATTAAAGGTAAGAAAATTACGGTGGTGCCGATTCTACGTGCCGGTTTAGGTATGATGGAAGGGGTGTTGGAGAACATACCGAGTGCCCGCATCAGCGTGGTGGGTGTCTATCGTGATGAAGAAACATTAAAACCGGTACCGTATTTCCAGAAACTGGTTGCCGATATCAACGAACGTATGGCGTTGGTTGTTGACCCTATGCTGGCAACCGGTGGTTCGATGATTGCGACTATCGATTTGCTGAAGAAGGCGGGCTGCCAGAGCATTAAAGTGTTGGTATTGGTTGCCGCACCGGAGGGTATCAAAGCGCTGGAAGAAGCGCATCCAGACGTAGAGCTGTATACCGCCGCCATCGATCAGTGCCTGAACGAACACGGTTACATCATCCCAGGTTTGGGTGATGCCGGGGATAAGATTTTCGGAACAAAATAACTGATGATAGCCGACTCGATAGTCGGCTTTTTTTTGAATAACTTTTAGCAAAATCATTTTTAAACACACCATTAAGAGGATAGAGAAATGAGCCGTCGCACCATCGGTGTCAGCGAGCGTCCACCGCTGCTCCAGACGATCCCCCTGAGTTTTCAACATTTGTTCGCCATGTTTGGTGCCACCGTTTTAGTTCCTATTCTGTTTAAAATTAACCCGGCGACGGTGCTGCTGTTCAACGGTATCGGAACCTTGCTCTATCTGTTCATTTGTAAGGGAAAGATCCCAGCTTACCTCGGTTCAAGTTTTGCGTTTATCTCACCGGTACTGCTGTTATTACCTTTGGGATACGAAGTTGCCTTGGGTGGTTTCATCATGTGCGGCGTGCTGTTTTGTCTGGTGGCGCTGATTGTGAAAAAAGCCGGGACGGGTTGGCTGAATGTGCTGTTCCCGCCCGCGGCGATGGGGGCGATTGTTGCCGTTATCGGCCTTGAGTTAGCTGGCGTTGCTGCGGGTATGGCCGGATTATTGCCTGCCCAAGGTGTGACAGTAGATTCAACCACTATCATCATTTCAATGGTGACGTTAGGGGTAACCATTCTGGGATCGGTGCTGTTCCGTGGCTTCTTCGCCATTATCCCTATCTTGATTGGTGTGTTGGTTGGCTATGCTTTGTCATTCGTGATGGGGGTGGTTGATTTAACCCCAATTAGTCAGGCCCATTGGTTTGCCTTACCGACGTTTTATACCCCACGTTTTGAATGGTTCGCTATTTTGACCATCTTGCCTGCGGCGCTGGTGGTTATTGCTGAACATATCGGTCACTTGGTGGTCACTGCTAATATCGTGAAAAAAGATTTGATTCGTGACCCTGGTTTGCATCGCTCGATGTTTGCCAACGGTATTTCGACGGTGATTTCCGGCTTCTTTGGCTCAACCCCCAATACCACGTATGGTGAGAATATCGGTGTTATGGCGATCACCCGTGTTTACAGTACTTGGGTGATCGGTGGTGCTGCGATTCTGGCGATCATGCTGTCTTGTATCGGTAAATTGGCCGCTGCGATTCAAGCGGTGCCGGTGCCGGTAATGGGCGGTGTCTCACTGCTGTTGTACGGTGTTATTGCCGCATCAGGTATCCGCGTGTTGATTGAGTCAAAAGTTGACTATAACAAAGCACAAAACCTGATCTTAACCTCTGTTATCCTGATCATCGGGGTGAGTGGCGCGAAAGTGAACATTGGCGCAACCGAACTGAAAGGCATGGCTTTGGCAACGGTTGTGGGGATTGGCTTGAGTCTGCTGTTTAAAGTGATCAGTCTGATTCGCCCTGAAGAAGAGATTATTGACGCTCAGGAAGACGAGTCCGCGCGTTAATATTGGCACAATAAAAAGTGATATCTGGCCGCGCGGTTATTGTGGGTTCGGCCAGTTTTTCGCTCTAGATCAGGTTTTTATGCTGTTGTTAATTTTTGTGGTAAGCTTGCCACGTTTTCCCGCCCGTTTTGTTGGTTGAGGTGCTTCTGAATACGCCGGCACAGCTTTCACTGCCACTCTATCTTCCCGATGATGAAACTTTCGCCAGTTTTTATCCGGGGGAGAACCCGTCCCTGTTAGCGGCGATCCAGTCCACGGTTCATCAGTCCCACGGCAGTTATATCTATTTTTGGTCGCGCGAAGGCGGTGGCCGGAGCCATCTATTACATGCCGCTTGTGCAGAGTTATCGCAAAAAGGTGAGGCGGTAGGCTACGTCCCGCTTGATAAACGCGCTTATTTTGTGCCCGAAGTGCTGGATGGTATGGAGCAATTGGCGCTGGTGTGTATTGATAACATTGAGTGTATTGCGGGTGATGAGCAGTGGGAAATGGCGATATTTAATCTCTATAACCGCATTGTTGAAACTGGCCGTACCCGTTTATTGATTACCGGTGATCGCCCACCACGGCAGTTAAATCTCGGTTTGCCTGATTTGGCCTCGCGCCTGGATTGGGGGCAGATCTATAAATTGCAGCCGTTGTCAGATGATGAGAAATTGCAGGCATTACAGTTACGTGCCAAATTACGTGGTTTTGAATTACCTGAGGACGTTGGCCGTTTCTTGCTAAAACGGTTGGATCGGGAAATGCGCACACTATTTATGACCCTGGATCAACTTGATCGGGCCTCTATCACCGCCCAGCGTAAGCTCACCATTCCTTTTGTAAAAGAAACCCTTAGCCTTTAATCCCCTTCCTTTGCCAAGTGGTAGGGGGCGCTGCGTGGGTTACCCGGCCCATCCATTGGCCTCGCTTCGATACGCAGCGTTCAATCATGGGGTGCAATCAAGTTACGGTAAAATCTCAAGTACCTGCTCTGGCGGGCGGCCGATGCGTGCCTGGCCGTTATAAACTACAATCGGGCGCTCGATCAGTTTTGGGTTATCGCTCATTGCTTGCAGCAACTGATCCTGCGTTAGTGCCTCATCTGCCAAATTCAGTGTTTTGTAGAGATCTTCTTTGGTACGCATAAGCTGCCGGGCGTCATGAAAGCCGAGTTGTTGCAGTAACACTTTTAACCCCGCTACTGACGGTGGGTGGTCTAAATATAATATGACCTGTGGTTGAATACCCTGCTGTTCAACCAGTGCGAGTGTTTCCCGACTTTTGGAGCAGCGTGGGTTATGATAAAACGTGACATCTTTCATGATAAATTTCCTTAAGACTTCTGGTATTTCTGGAAGCGCTTATCTAGCTGGCGCAACTGGTCAATGCGTGCATCATAACGCGCTTGTTCCAGGCTCCCCAATTTCACCCGGGCGCTGGCATCGCTGAGCAGGCCAATGGCCTGCGGCAATTTACCACTCAAGGCCAGACTCTCTGCCCGAGCAGCCAGCTCCTGATCG
Organism: Yersinia intermedia; assembly: GCF_900635455.1. NCBI lineage: Bacteria > Pseudomonadati > Pseudomonadota > Gammaproteobacteria > Enterobacterales > Yersiniaceae > Yersinia > Yersinia intermedia. Next base: position 1,298,156 of record NZ_LR134116.1, read on the forward strand.
CGTAAACCCAGTGCAGCGGCCGCCTGGGCTAACAAATCCCAACCATTAGGATCGTTTGGATTAGCGAAGGTGTAACGGTTGAGTATTTTGACCGCTGCCGCCGGTTGGCCGCCCTGAACATACGCGTTGGCCAGATTCAATTGCAACACCGGCTCATCATTTTGTTTAGCGGTTGCCGCTTGCAGGCGGGCAATGGCAGCGGCTGTTTTGTTTTGCCCCAGATCGATATCAGTCATCAAATCAAGGAACCAAATATTGCCTGGCTGCTGCGCTAACAGGGGCTGTAACTGATTGCGAGCTTCATCGTACTTTTTGGCCTGGTACCACAAAATGGCTTGACCGTATTTAGCCGCCAGTTGCTCGCGCACCGTGCCTTTACTCAATTTTTCCAGCAGGTCTGGCGTGAGGCTGTTTTCAGTTGAACCATACATGCCCAGAATACGAACTTTGGCGAATAAGTAATCTTGTGATGACGTGATAGGGTGCGGTTTCATCTGATTAGCGCGGTTACGCGCATCAGATAAACGGCTGTCCGGTAAGGGGTGAGTTAGCAGCATTTCCGGTGGCTTTGACGCATATCGTGACTGATCGGCCAGTTTTTGCAGGAAATTAGGCATGGCCTGCGGATCAAACCCGGAGCGTTGCAATACCTGAATACCTATACGGTCAGCTTCCTGTTCGTTGCCTTGAGTAAAGCTGATGACGCCCTGTTGAGCGCCTGCTAACGTGCCGCTCAAACCTGCCATCCCCGCTTGTGGGCTGGCCATGGTTAACAGAATAGAACCTAATACCCCGACCCACGTCAGCGGTGCCATTCGTTGCTGCTCTTCCATCGCACGCGCCAGATGGCGTTGAGTCACATGGGATATTTCATGCGCTAATACGGATGCCAATTCACTTTCGTTCTCGGTATAGCGGAACAGGGCAGAGTGGAGCACCACATTGCCACCGAAGAAAGCAAAGGCGTTAATCTGATCGTTATTCACTAAATAGAAATGAAACGGGGTTCGTACCGAGTAGGCATTGGCGACCAGCCGATTACCCAGCGTATTGATATATTGGGTCAATAGCGGATCATAAATCAGCGGTGTGCTGGCGCGCATTTGGCGGACATAAAAATCCCCCATTGCATTTTCCTGATCGATACTCAGTGTGGCACCCGCAGAGGTGCCAATATCGGGCAGCAGATCTTGCGTCTCAGCGCTGGCTGGTATAGTGCCAGTGAGCAGCAAGCTACTGAGTAGTGTGGCGATCATTGTCTTACTTAACCGACCTGTTTTAGTTAACCGATAAGTCATAAATGAGGCTGCCCTTGCTAATGTAATGACAATTAGACTCCGAGATGTGTAAGAGTTCTTCTTCCTTGCTCTGCTCTCCAGTACAATCATCACGAAAGCGGGTTATACCCGTCATCTTTCAAATTGCAGGTGTAAGCTCATCGGGGTTCTCTTGCTTGCCGCCTTCCCGCATCTTGAAATCTATTGGGTAAGATCTCATAAATAGCATCAAATACGTCAAAGGTTAAGCTCAACATCCGTTGCTGAGGCTCGCAACTATCTTAGCCAGCATGGGGAGATAAGGGAACGTCTGACGAGAACAATTTACCTTCGGGTTATGTCCCTGCGTGTCGGGGCGGTTAAAGGGGACGACCAATTTGTCGTTCTCTCATGGTACTTAAGGAGCAATTACGGATGCTAGAGCTGTTGTTACAGTGGTATCGTCGGCGTTTTACCGACCCGCAGGTTATCGCTTTATTGGTTATTCTGTTGGTTGGATTCTGCATTCTCTACTTCTTTAGTGGCATTTTGGCTCCTCTGCTGGCGGCGATCGTGTTGGCGTATTTGTTAGAATGGCCAACCGCCCGATTACAGCGTATTGGTTGTTCGCGTCCTTGGGCTGCCAGTATCGTGCTGGTGATTTTCGGTGGTATCACACTCCTGGCTGTATTTGTTGTGGCGCCTACGGTGTGGCAACAGGGCAATAATCTGATATCAGATATGCCGAAAATGCTCAATAAATTCAATGCATTTGCTCAGACGTTGCCTTCACGTTACCCTGCGCTGGTGGATGCCGGGATTGTCGATATGATGGCGGAAAATCTGCGAAGTAAGCTGTCAGGGATGGGGGAGTCAGTGGTTAAAATCTCTCTTGCTTCATTGATAGGTTTACTGACATTAGCAATTTATCTGATTCTGGTGCCACTGATGCTGTTTTTCCTGCTCAAAGATAAAGAGCAGATGCTGAATGCGGTGCGGCGTATTTTACCACGTAATCGTGGTCTGGCTGGGCAAGTCTGGCTGGAAATGAACCAGCAGATAACCAACTATATTCGTGGCAAAGTATTGGAGATGGTGATTGTTGGCATCGCCACGTATTTAGTGTTCTTTGTTATGGGTATGAATTACGCGCTGTTATTGGCGGTGTTAGTCGGCTTCTCGGTACTGATTCCTTATATTGGTGCCGTGATTGTCACTATTCCAGTGGTGCTGGTGGCATTATTCCAGTGGGGGGTTGGGGCGGATTTCTGGACACTTTTTATCGCCTATCTGGTAGTACAAGGGCTGGATGGCAACTTGCTGGTGCCGGTACTGTTCTCAGAGGCCGTAAACCTGCATCCATTGGTGATTATTCTGTCAGTGATCATTTTTGGCGGCATGTGGGGCTTTTGGGGGGTATTCTTTGCTATCCCGTTAGCTACGCTGGTGAAAGCGGTTATTCACGCCTGGCCGGAGGAGTTTATCCCCGACGCAGATTAACTTATACTCGTCATACTTCAAGCTGCATCTGCGTTGGCTGCCTTCGTTCACCCCAGTCACTTACTTATGTAAGCTCTTGGGGCTTCACTTAGTTGCCGCCTTCCTGCAACTCGAATTATTTAGAGTATATGAAGATATGACGAATAAAAAAGAGCGCTTGAGCGCTCTTTTTTTGCAACTTTCGGCCAAGGCCAGTGTGTGATGACTCAGGCACTTTGGCGCAAGTAATCCATTACAATTTCGTGGTGGTTGGTGGTTTTGAAATTATCAAATACATGCTCCACCTTACCGTCCGCATCAATTAAGAAACTGATACGGTGGATACCGTCATAGGTTTTACCCATAAAGCTTTTTTCGCCCCAGACACCAAATTGCTCTGCGACCTGATGATCTTCATCAGACAACAATGTGAAATTCAGTAGCTCTTTTTCGGCAAAACGTGACAGCTTTTCAGGTTTATCGGTGCTAATACCGAGCACTTCGACACCTGCTTTCTTCAATTCATCCATGTTGTCGCGCAGACCACAGGCCTGAACAGTACAGCCAGGTGTCATGGCTTTAGGATAGAAGTAGACCAAGACACGTTGTCCCTGGAAGTCGGCCAAACTAATGTGCTCGCCATCCTGGTCTGGCAAACTAAACTTCGGCGCTATATCACCGGCTTTCAATGGGCTCATTATTAACTCTCCATTCGTGAGTCATGCTGTGGATAGTTCACAACGCTAATACTGCCTTGTGCGTTGAGTTCTGTACATAGCTGATAAAAAGCGTGTTCAATTATCGAACTGTTTTGGCTGGCGGGACTGTGCGCACTAATCTGGATATGTAACCGAGGGGGATTGCCGCCTTCAGCCGGTTGAGTCTTGGAAACCAACTCTGCAATATTCATATTGTGGCAATGGAACAAGTTGGTAAACCGTTCGATAATATGGGGGGAGTCATTGACTTCAACTTTTACCCATACTGTGGCAGGCATCGCTTTTTGGCCCTGAGCGTTGGTGCGCTTCATCACAATCAGCAAATCAAGCTCTGCCCCTCGTTGTGGCAAGGTCGACTCCAGTAGGGTAATCGCATTCCAACTGCCTGAAAGCAGCATAATAAATGTGAACTCCTCACCGAACATTGCCAGCCGGCTATCTTCAATATTACAACCGCAGCTACTGACATGGCGGGTGATGGTATTCACGATTCCTGGGCGGTCAGCACCCAGTGCGGTAATGACCAGATAATGTTCATCAAGCTGCGGCAAAATCGCTCTTCCTGTCATGCTCTTTGGGGTTACCATGGTAAACATAAAAAAAACCTGCTGCCAAGCGCTTACAACACAGTTGTTTGCTTGCTTTTGGATAGAGGTCAAAAGTACCATGAGTAACTTGTTTAAGGAGGGGGTGGGCAATGTTTACGGGAAGTCCAATGTTTACAGGAAGCATAGTTGCACTGGTAACGCCGATGGACGACCAAGGTGTGGTCGATCGTGCAAGCCTGAAGAAACTTATTGATTACCATGTGGCCAGTGGTACGGCGGCGATCGTCTCCGTGGGCACAACGGGTGAGTCTGCAACACTGAACCATGACGAACATGTTGATGTGGTCATGCAGACGCTCGAATTGGCCGATGGCCGCATCCCAGTTATTGCCGGAACCGGCGCTAATGCCACCTCCGAAGCAATTTCTCTCACACAACGGTTTAATAATACCGGCGTAGTGGGGTGTTTGACTGTCACGCCATATTATAATCGGCCAATGCAGGAAGGGTTGTATCAACACTTCAAAGCGATTGCTGAAAGTACCGATTTACCCCAAATTCTCTATAATGTGCCTTCGCGTACCGGTTGCGATATGTTACCGCCGACCATTGCTCGCTTAGCTAAGATTAAAAATATTGTTGCTGTTAAAGAAGCAACAGGGAACTTAAGTCGGGTTAGTCAGATCCAAGTGCTGGTTGATGATGAAGATTTCATCCTGCTCAGTGGTGACGATGCGAGCGGACTGGACTTTATGCAACTGGGCGGCAAAGGTGTTATTTCGGTGACGGCAAACATTGCTGCGCGCGAAATGGCCGAACTTTGTGCCTTGGCGGCACAGGGTAACTTTGCAGAGGCACGCCGTTTGAATCAGCGCTTGATGCCGTTGCATCAGCATTTATTTGTAGAAGCAAACCCAATTCCGGTGAAATGGGCCGCGAAGAAGCTGGGATTAATGGCGAATGACACTCTGCGTCTGCCAATGACCCCACTGACTGACCCGGCTAAACGGGTTGTGGAAGACGCGCTGAAAAGCGCAGGTTTGCTGTAACTCTTAGGGAAATTTGATGGCAATAACATTGCAAAAGTCGACGGTGGTAACGGTTGTGGGTGTTTCGCTGGCAATGCTGCTGGCAGGTTGCTCCACTGACCAACGCTACAAACGCCAGGTTGGCGGTGACGAGTCTTATCTTGAAGCTCCTGGGCTAAAGCCGCTTAACTCACCGGCAGGAATGATTCTGCCAGTGCAGAATGGTGAGTTTGATATCCGTTCCGTCAACTCTCAAGGCGCAGTGGGTAAACAGTTGGACATCCGTCCTCCGGTACAACCACTGGCATTGCTTAGCGGTTCTCGCGCTGAAAATGCTAACGATACCAGCAAGCTATTGTTAGAAAATAGCCCGCAAAATCGTAACCTTTGGGCACAAGTTACTCGCGTTCTTCAGGATAAAAACTGGACGATAGCCAGCCGTCAGGATGCCAGCCAAACGTTGACAACTGACTGGGTCAAATGGAACCGTGCAGATGAAGACGTGCAGTTTGAAGGCCGTTATCAGATAAGTGTGCAGGAACAAGGTTATCAGTTGGTGTTAGTGGTGAAATCCCTTGCGTTACAGCAAGGTGGGCAACCGGTCACCAGCTATACCGAAATCCAGCGCTACAACGGCGCAATGCTGAATGCCATTATCGAAGGTCTGGATAAAGTGCGTTCTGATAGCGAAAGCAGTCAGGCTTCCCGTAAAGTCGGCACGCTGGATGTGCAAAGCGGCAGCGATGATACTGGTTTACCGCAACTGATTGTACGTGCCCCTTATGCTGTGTTGTGGGAACGTTTGCCAGCCGCCCTTGAGAAGATCGGCATGAAGGTTAATGATCGTAGTCGTCCGCAAGGTTCGATTAACGTTACCAATAAATCCATGAGTAGCAGTGGTTGGGATGCGTTGGGGGCCAAAGACCCTGAATTGCCAGAAGGCGATTATAAGTTACAGGTCGGTGATCTCGATAACCGCAGTAGCTTACAGTTCATCGGTCCGAAAGGGCACACTCTGACTCAGTCTCAGAACGATGCTCTGGTCGCGGTGTTCCAGGCAGCATTTAGCCAAACTGGTGCTACAAGTACCAAATAAAACCAAAGGGGCTTCGGCCCCTTTAAACCCGTCATACTTCAAGCTGCATGTGTGTTGGCTACGTTCAATCACCCGAATCACTTACAACACAGTAAGCTCATCGGGATTATGAGCCTCATCAAAGGCTCACCCTACAGGTCAGCGCAGGCGCTGTTCAAAATGGTTTATAACCAATTTGTCATTCACTTGCCGCCTTCCTGCAACTCGAATTATTTAGGGTTTAGTCATTTTATGGCGAGTTATATTTTCACATTACTGGAGTAATTAAGATGCAAAAGCTAGCTGAGTTGTATCGTGGGAAGGCGAAGACCGTCTATACCACCGAAAATCCTGACCTATTGGTATTGGAGTTCCGCAACGATACGTCAGCACTGGATGGTCAGCGCATTGAACAATTCGATCGTAAAGGGATGGTAAATAACAAATTTAACCATTTCATTATGACTAAATTGGAAGACGCCGGTATTCCAACGCAAATGGAACGCTTGTTGTCAGATACCGAAGTGTTGGTCAAAAAACTGGAAATGATCCCAGTTGAGTGTGTTATCCGTAACCGTGCAGCGGGCTCGTTGGTAAAACGCTTAGGAATAGAAGAAGGTTTGCAACTGAACCCACCACTGTTCGACCTGTTTTTGAAAAACGATGCCATGCATGACCCGATGGTCAATGAGACTTATTGCAAAACCTTCGGTTGGGCAACTGAAGCACAATTGGCGCGCATGAAAGAACTGAGCTATTTGGCTAATGACGTGCTGAGTAAGCTGTTTGATGATGCCGGTTTAATCCTGGTGGACTTCAAGTTGGAATTCGGCCTGTTCAATGGCGAAGTGGTGTTGGGTGATGAGTTCTCTCCCGATGGTAGCCGTTTGTGGGATAAGAAAACCTTGAACAAGATGGATAAAGACCGTTACCGCCAGAGCCTGGGTGGTTTGATTGAAGCCTACGAAGAAGTTGCACACCGTATCGGCGTAAAATTAGACTAACCGCGCAATCGATTACGTTTGTCTGGCGCAGGGGAGATAGCTGCTATCTCCCCTCATTGTTCTTACTCAACGCCACCGCGTTGTTAGCTATGCTCACCTCTCGGCCCATCTCTGCTGCGAGGCCGCTGCAAACCGCATTCAGGTAGGCTCCAGACAGATTTGTCTCTCACTTGCCACCTGATTGTACCGCTAAGTACTTTGAGCATGTATGTGAATGCCAAATTCCCCGAATAGCACCAATCATTTAAGCTTTTAATGGTATTAGCTAAACAGATTTCCTACGATAATATGTAAGGAAAATATCTGGGAGTATCGCTATGCGTTGGCAAGGTCGTCGTGAAAGTGACAATGTAGAAGACAGACGCGGGGACGCATCCGGTGGTGGTGGCGGGTTCCGCCCTCCGATTGGCGGTAAGGGCGGTATTGTTATCCTGATTGTAGTGTTGGTGGCGGGTTACTACGGGCTTGACTTGACCCCGCTGTTAAATGGCGGTGATCCGATGTCACAAACTCAAACACAGCCACGTTCCCCAAGCTCAGTCAGCACCAAAGATGATCAATATGCCAAATTCACATCAGTCGTTTTGGCGGATACAGAAGACGCTTGGAAACCTATTTTCCAAAAAATGGGGCGCACCTATCAGGAGCCTAAACTGGTGATGTATCGTGGTGCAACTCGTACGGGGTGCGGCACCGGTCAGTCCGTTATGGGGCCGTTTTATTGCCCGGCGGACAGCACGGTTTATATCGATTTATCTTTCTATGAAGATATGAAGAATAAACTGGGAGCCGGAGGGGACTTTGCTCAGGCCTATGTGATTGCTCACGAAGTTGGCCACCATGTGCAGCATTTGATGGGTATTGATACTAAAGTGCGTCAGCAGCAACAGGGTGCATCTCAGGCTGAAGCTAATCGCCTCTCGGTCAAAATGGAATTACAGGCAGACTGTTTTGCTGGCGTGTGGGGCAAAGCCATGGAAGACCAGCAGGTGTTGGAAGTGGGGGACTTACAAGCGGCACTAAATGCAGCACAGGCGATTGGGGATGATCGCTTACAGCAGCAAAGGCAAGGGCGTGTCGTCCCCGATAGCTTCACTCATGGCACATCACAACAGCGTTATACTTGGTTTAAACGTGGCTTCGATAGCGGTGATCCCAATAGCTGCAACACGTTCTCAACCCGTTAAATTGATCAGCTAAAATCATCGGCGTTACAGCGAACAGCGCTGTAGCGTCAGGTACGAAAAGTATAAATAGATTATCATAAGACCACTTTCCTCTTACCGGCACGCTAGCTGCCGGCATTTATTGCAAGGCAGGGATAACCATGGCCGCTCTTGATCCAACTTTATTGATTCTATTGGCGTTGGCTGCGCTAGGTATCATTAGCCACAACATGACCGTCACATTAGCTATTCTGACACTACTTGCCATCCGTATTACTCCGTTAAATCAGTTTTTCCCTTGGATAGAAAAGTATGGCTTAACCATCGGCATACTGATTCTGACCATTGGGGTTATGGCACCGATTGCCAGCGGCAAAATTAGCGCCAGCGAGGTGCTGCACTCCTTTGTGCAGTGGAAATCGATATTAGCCATTGTGGTTGGGGTCGCGGTCTCTTGGTTAGGTGGCCGGGGCGTGTCGTTGATGGTTCACCAACCGTCAGTGGTGGCAGGGTTATTGGTCGGAACGGTGCTGGGTGTTGCATTGTTCAAAGGGGTACCGGTTGGGCCATTGATTGCTGCGGGCTTGCTTTCACTGGTGATCGGTAAATCGTAGCGTGATCAATGAGATTGTGGTCAGTCAGCCGCTGATGGCGCGGCAGGGGATACGGCGTTTACTGGTCCTCAGTGGCTGCGCAGATTGGTCGCGCCAGCAGGCATTAAATCTGCGTCAGCAACTGCCAGGTGATTGGTTATGGATAGCAGAACAGGCACCTGACACTTGCAACGCAATTCCCCCGACAGCGGCTAAAACCTTACTTGGGCAGGAAGGGTTACATGGCGTATTTGATGCCACAGAGGGTTTGAATAGCGAGGCGCTGGCGGTGCTGGCTGGCGCATTGCAAGCTGGGAGCTGGCTGGTGCTATTAGTGCCGCAGTGGGACAGGTGGCCATGTTTACCAGACGCTGATAGCTTGCGCTGGAGCGAGCAACTCACCCCCATCACCACGCCGAATTTTATTCGCCATCTCCAACGTCAACTTCAGGCTGATCCCGATGTTATTTTGTGGCAACAGAATCAGCCGCTATCTATACCTATGGCGTACTCTCGCCCGGACTGGCAGCAGCCCGACGGTTCCCCTACCACGGAGCAGCAAACTATCCTTCAACGCCTGATGCAGGCAGACCGAGGGACTTGGGTGCTGACGGCAGCCCGTGGGCGTGGTAAATCGACGCTGGCCGGTATGCTGGTGGCACAATGGCCCGGTAGCTGCTGGGTTACCGGGCCGGGTAAAGCTGCCACACAAGTACTGAGCGAGCGGGCAGGAGAGCGGGCACGTTTCTGGGCACCAGATGCACTGTTAGACTACTGCCGGTTAAACGACGTTAGCGGGGTTGACTGGCTATTGATCGATGAGGCCGCGGCTATCCCTGCCGCACTACTATCGGCGTTATTGGTGTATTTCCCACGGGCACTATTAACCACCACGGTGCAGGGCTACGAAGGCACCGGGCGCGGTTTCTTATTGAAATTCTGTACAACACTACGCGATTGGCATCCTCTGACGCTAACAGACCCTATTCGTTGGGCCAGCGGTGATCCGCTAGAGCGCATCGTGGATGAAGTTATGCTATTTGACGATGAGCTACCACACCGCGAATCTCTCTCAGCGCCAGTCGATATTATGCCCTGTAAGCAGCGCGATTGGTTGCACCACCCCGAATTGCTGCGACGTTTTTATGGTTTGCTTGCCAGTGCGCATTATCGCACCACCCCTCTTGATTTGCGGCGTTTGATGGATGCGCCAGGGATGCATTTTTCTGCGGCTAAGGTGGCTGATTCAGTCATTGGTGCTCTGTGGCTGGTGGATGAGGGGGGGCTTAGCAGTGCATTAGCCCATGCCGTTTGGGCAGGGAAACGGCGGCCAAAGGGGAGTTTGGTGGCTCAATCACTGGCTGCTCATAGTGGGCAATGGCATGCACCAACCCTACTGTCGCGGCGTATCAGTCGAGTCGCCGTCGCGCCATCGTGGCGGCGGCAGGGGATAGCCCGGCAGATGATTGCCGCCGAGCTTGCGTGTGGGCAGCGCGAGAGGCTTGATTATATTTCAGTCAGTTTTGGTTATACCCCCGAATTAGAATGCTTCTGGCGTGCCTGCGGCTTTCATCTGGTGCGTATTGGTAGCCATAAGGAAGCCAGTAGCGGCTGTTACGCGGCAATGGCGGTATCACCCTTGAGTCCGGCGGGGCAATCGCTCTGTGAGGCAGCACGGCAGCAATTAGAGCGTGATTGGTATTGGTTGCAACAATGGGTAGACATCCCAACGCCCTTATCGTTATCCCCGCCTCAACAACCTGACATTTCCTTAAATGACGACGACTGGCGTGAATTGGCTGGTTTTGCCTTTGCTTTTCGGCCGTTAGAAGCGAGCTTACCCGCTCTACAGCGTTTGTTATTACGCAGTCAATTACCCCTTCCCGCATTAAGGTATTATTTACAACAGGGTATTTCGCCCGCGCAGATTGTTAACAATCTAGCCCTCACCGGGCGAAAAGCATTAGTGGCGCGCTGGCGGCAAGAGGCAGCCGAGGGGATGGCAGAGGGTTGATGACAGTTATCTTTTATTGTCTTAAAACTCAATTTCTCATGATGTGTTGAAGAGGTTCTTAAGGTAAGGTATTCGCCATATTCAGGATGAGTATAGCGAGGATACCAGGCTAGATGCACACGCACAGATTGGTCACTGAAGGATTAGTAAAAATTGAAGATGGCATGGGGTACATTGATATTGAATTTGTTTTTGCGGGAGATGAAAAACGTTCCATCACCGTGAGGCTAATGTTCTGTCCCCCCTCTTTAGATCCTGTGGCGGCAGCCACTATGCACAGTATGATTGGTAAAAAAATCAGAGGATTACTCGTTTTTGTTGTCAGTTTTTACAATAGGCAGCAGGAAGAGCTAAACCCGACACAGATATTTGCAAAGCCTGAAGGCTCAATTGATCTACTGCTACATGAGTTACATTATCTCTATAGCGCGTTAGTTGACTTCATGCTCAGGGTGGCTGACATTGAAAGCACACAACTTCTGTATTTCTCTGCCGAGAACGAAGCCTTAAATACGATATATCCAAGGTATGTTAAGCGGTTTGCCAGAGAGCGTAATCTCACCTACCTAAATGATGGAGCTTGTTATGCGATACGAACGCGGCACTACCCACACGAAGGGTAAAATTGATTTTAAAGCGATTCATGATGGCAAAGTCGAAATGTTCAAACGATTTATGGCCGCTAAAGAAGTTGCTGAGCGCAAAGGCGAAGTGATAGTAAAACCGCTTTGATCTCATCTCTTTATAATGATAATGAAAACAGGCTAATTGGCCTGTTTTGTTGATAGGAAATTATTCGAGTAAATCGATTACCCATCGAGTCAGATCCCGCATCCGCCGTTACCTTCAATAATTCCCACCAACTCCATCAATAAAACCCAATATCTCTCCGAAACCAGCGGCGTATAGTATTGTCATTTAATGATTAAAGGCCGCTTGATGAATCAGACTTCTATCGTAGTGCAGCAACCTGCAACGCCAGAACAATTAATACTGTTGTTTCATGGTGTTGGTGATAGCGCCGCTGGAATGGCACCGGTTGGTAGCCATTTTGCACAAGCCTTTCCTCAGGCGCTGGTAGTCAGTATTGATGGTACATTCGCCAGTGGCATGGGGAGTGGACGTCAGTGGTTCTCAGTGCAAGGTATTACTGAGGATAGTCGCCAGGAACGTGTTGACGCCGTGATGTCGCAATTCATTGATATTGTACGTCATTGGCAACAGAAGAGTGGCCTTGGGGCACCACAGACCACTCTGGTCGGTTTTTCGCAGGGCACAATTATGTCACTAGAGGGTGTGAAAGCTCAGCCGCAGTTAGCCGGGCAGGTTATTGCGTTCAGTGGGCGTTTTGCGACGTTACCACAACAACCCATCGCTGACGTGGTGATCCATTTTATTCATGGTGAGCAGGATGGCGTGATTCCTATGGGGTATGCCAAAGCGGCAACCAGTAGCTTACTGGTTTTGGGCAGTCGCGTAACATTGAATCTGGATGCCAATACTGGGCATGGTATTAATCAACCAATGCTCAAACTGGCTATCGACCATTTGCGTGATGATATTGCTGGGAGGTAATTCACCCTGACGAAGGGGGCTGGCCCCTTCGTTTGAGATATGAGTCGAGCTTTACTTATTTTTCTTGTTCTTATCCGGCCAGTCGTCATCGTCGTCCCATTGCGCATTGTTATCGCGATGAGGCGGTAATTCCGGTTTGTTTTTTAAAAAACGTTTATGATCAAGGCGGCGTAATTCCTTTATACCGTTTAAGATAATCCCCGCAAGCAGGATAAGTATGATCCACCAATAATCTGCTAACCAGTGCATGGTTAAGTTCCTTCCGTTGATATACCCGTCATCTTTCAAACTGCCGGTGTTGGCTGCCTAAGTTTGCCGCCTTCCTGCATCTTGAAATCTATAGCGTATGAATAAATCGTGAAAAAATAATGGGTAAATGGCTTGCCAGCCACTCACTACCTGCCACATCCTGTGATTGCCAAGCTTCTAGTAGAATGTTGGGTGTCAGTAAATGTTCTGCCGCAGCAGCTAACGGGCGATAACTCAGGTGCCAAGGTTCTGCTGCAATACCGCCGTTGTCTTCGCTAAATGGCCGGTAAAAACCAAATTCAGCCATATGAACATCCAACCATTGGGTCAACGGATAAAAATAGCCGCCAGTATCGTATTCCCATGGCTCCAGTTGTAATTTTGTTTCTGCGGGCAACAGGGAGGGATCGTAAATATCCAGATCACTGCCCCAGTGGTGGCGGCTGGCCCCTGGCAGGGCAGACCAGCGCAAAATAGCTTCACAGCGGGCCTGAGCATCAAGTTGGCGAATGTCCATCGGCTGGCTGTCTTTATCTAATACTGGTCGCTCGCCGCGAAATTTACCATTCCAGATCGCTAATTGGCGGTCAAAATCGCGAAAAGTGCTGGCAGGCTGTAAATCGAACCCCGCCCGCGCAGCGGCTTGCTGCATGGCTTGAAAAGCGGCAACAGCCTGTGGTTGCAAACGATGGTTGCCGCTTAACACCGCCAGATGATCGGTTGAACGGCCGGTAAGCATCTGTGGTGTTAATGTATTAGTTGTCATGCGATGAGCTGCTCCATAACTCGCTGATACATCCGGCTCAGTAGTTGCAAGTCAGCGGCGTGCACACATTCATTCACTTTATGGATAGTGGCATTAACTGGCCCTAATTCCACCACTTGAGCGCCCATTAAAGCGATAAAACGACCATCAGAGGTACCACCGGTGGTTAACAATTGCGGAGTGATTTCAGTGTAGTGCTCAACAGCATTAACCACTGCATCGACCAGCGCGCCCCTTGCGGTAAGGAAGGGTTGACCAGACAACACCCACTCGAGGGTATAATTCAGTTGATGGCGTTCCAACAGCGCCTCTACTCGCTGCTTAATCATGCTGTCGGTCAGTTCCGTACTGAAACGGAAGTTGAACTGCACATAGAACTCACCAGGAATCACGTTATTGCTGCCGGTGCCAGCATGTAAATTAGCAATTTGCATACTGGTGGCAGGGAAGAACTCATTGCCTTCATCCCATTGCGTAGCAACCAGTTCATTCAGGGCTGGCATGGCACGATGAACCGGATTATCGGCTAAATGAGGGTAGGCCACATGCCCTTGAATTCCATGGATACGCAAGTTGGCGGTAATAGAACCTCGGCGGCCATTCTTCACCACATCCCCGACCCGGTCAGTACTGGAGGGTTCGCCAACCAGACAGTAATCCAACCGCTCATTGCGTGCCATCAACGCATTAACGACTTTGACCGTACCGTTAATGGCTTTGGCTTCTTCATCGGAGGTAATCATAAATGCCAACCGGCCTTTATGGTCTGGATGAACGGCAACAAAACGTTCGGCGGCGACCACCATCGCGGCCAGTGAGCCTTTCATATCGGCGGCACCACGGCCATACAGCATGCCATCACGAATGGTCGGTTCAAACGGTGGGCTGCTCCAATGGCTTTCATCACCGGTGGGAACCACATCGGTATGACCGGCAAATGCCAGTGTTTCACCTTCGCCGCGCCATGCCCAGAAATTAAGGGTATCGCCAAAATTCATGGGCTCTACCGTAAAACCAATAGCTTCTAAGCGCTTAATCATGATCGCCTGGCAGCCCGCATCAGAAGGGCTGAGCGACGGGCGTTTAATTAATTGTTGAGCCAGTTCGATTACCGGACAGATCATGTTATTGCACCTCGATAACGTGTTGTTTAATAATATGTTGTTGAATGAATAGTTGATAGCTTTCAATTTTGAAGCCCAGCAGCATCTCGCCATTGGTGGCTTCCAGCAGCGGGCGTTTAATTATGGCTGGTTGTTCTAGCATCAGCGCTTTGGCGGCCAGAGCATCGGTGATTGCATCACGCTGGGCCTGCGGCAATTTACGCCAGGTGGTACCGCGCGTATTGAGCAATGGCTCCCAACCCAGTTTATCGATAAAACCTTGCAGGCGTTCGTCACTCAATCCGTCCACACGATAATCGTGAAACTGATAGGCAATACCTTGCTCTTCCAGCCAGCGGCAGGCCTTTTTTATGGTATCGCAATTTTTAATGCCATAAAGGCGCAATGATGGGGTGGCTGGGCTATCTGACATGGAAAAATAATACCTCGGCTAGAATGGCAAATCAGGCCAGCCGCGTAGACGGCTGCCCGGAGCAAGGGGCAATTTGCCCATAATGCGGGAAAATGTGATTTGAATCCAGACGGCTATGCGTAGTTTAGCGCGGCGGTAATCAGAACTGAGCTGTTGATTTAACCAATACGGTCAAGGTCAGCGGCATAGTGGCGAATCGCTTTTTGGTAGAGGCTGATGTCCTGATAGTTTGAGGTTTCAGCCAGCAATATCAATAATGCAGCGACGGCCTCTTTGGTTTCACCGAGGTTATACAGCGTCATGGTACGGAATAAGGTTATCTCTTTCGCTTGCGGGAAATGAGCTAACGCGCGGTCAAATGTGTCCAGCGACTCTTGATATAGCCCCAGAGCGCGATAAGTGCTGCCCAGCCCCAGATAGGCCTCCTGCAACTCTTTACCTACCAGATTGTGCTCAATCGCGGCACGGTAGAAAGGGATTGCCTGCAACTCCAACCCCTGCACATCATACAGTGAGGCAATCTTATATAGCAGGCTGGCGTTATCGGGTGAGCGACGCAGTAAGTCTAGCGCCAGTGCCACCGCATCATCATAACGGCCCAGCTCTTTTAATGAGTCGATGGAGTGTTTCATGGTTGTGCTCTGTCTTTTGCCAATAACGGGTTTTGTCAAAAACGGCGTTTACCCCTATATATCTGAGCACGCTACTCTCGAATGATAAAACAGGCAAGCGATGTAATGCTTGCCCATAAAACTCAGCAACAGGGCAAAATTCAAGATCTCTGCTACAGATCCCATTTCAACAGATAGCAAGATCTCTGCTACAGATCCCATTTCAACAGATAGATAGCTTGCTTTCAATTTTGACTGTTCAAAAAACAGGCGTATAATGAACCGCGATAATTAGAGAGGATGTTATGGTTGAATTTGAGTTAAGTACGTGGAAAGAGTTTATCGATGCTATGCTGCGCAAGGCATAAGCGAATAAACCGGCAGTAAGAGTAACTATCTTTTTGTTGTTTTAACGATTGACTTATCAACACCCAGGGGCGAAAAATCGCTCGTCAGAAAGGCAGAGACCATGTTGGCTCTGCCTTTTTTATGCCCGTCATCTTTCAAACCGTAGGTGTGTTGGCTGCTCTCATTCACCCGAATCACTGACTTGATGTCAGCTCATCGGGATTCTCTTGCTTGCCGTCTTCCTACAGCTTGAAATCTACTCTTTCGCGCGCGGTGGCCTGCCTGGGAAGCGGCGACGCACCAGAACAAAGAACAACGGTACAAAGAAAATCGCCAGCACGGTAGCTGAAATCATCCCTCCCATCACGCCAGTACCGACTGCGTGTTGGCTGCCAGAGCCTGCACCCTGGCTGATAGCCATGGGTAACACACCAAAGATAAATGCCAGTGAGGTCATCAAAATAGGCCGCAACCGCTGGCGGGAAGCCTCAAGAGTGGCTTCGACTAAATCTTTGCCTTTATTGTTTAATTCACTGGCAAATTCGACGATTAAAATGGCATTTTTGGCCGACAATCCAATAATGGTTAGCAACCCGACCTGGAAATAAACGTCATTCTCCAACCCGCGCATCCAGGTGGCTGCCACCGCACCTATCACCCCGAGTGGCACCACCAACATCACAGAGAAGGGTATTGACCAGCTCTCATACAATGCTGCCAAACACAAAAACACCACCAATAACGAGATAGCATAGAGCGCTGGGGCCTGTGAACCCGATAGCCGCTCCTGATAAGACATGCCTGTCCACTCCAACCCAAAACCATTTGGTAGTTGTTTGACCAGCTTCTCCATGACATCCATTGCAGTACCGGTACTGATACCCGGTGCCGCCTCACCGACAATTTCCAGTGCAGAATAACCGTTATAGCGCTCCAATCGTGGTGAGCCATATTCCCAGCGGGTGGTAGAGAACGCCGAGAAGGGCACCATGCTGCCGCTTTTATTACGAACATACCATTTGTTAACGTCTTCCGGCAGCATACGGGCGGTGGCCTCAGACTGTACATAAACTTTCTTCACCCGCCCGCGATCAACAAAGTCGTTAACATAAGTTGAACCCCAAGCCGTTTTCAGCGTGTTGTTAATATCATCCAGCGCTACGCCCAACGCTTGTGCTTTGCGCTGATCGATATCTATCTGCAACTGCGGACTATCGTCCAATCCATTATGTCGCACTCGGGTCAGTACGGGCTCTTGAGCGGCCATCTGTAATAACTGATCGCGAGCAGCCATCAATTTGTCATGGCCCAGACCGCCGTGATCTTGTAATTCCATATCAAAACCAGAGGAACCACCCAAGCCTGAAATGGCCGGTGGGCTACTGACCGACACTCTGGCTTCGGCAATTTTATTAAATACTTTGGTGGCGCGTTCAATAATGGCAAAAGAAGAATTATTACTCTCTTTACGCTGCTCCCAATCAGACAGCCGAATGAAGAGGCGCGCCACATTTTGGCCGTTACCGCCTGGGCCGGATCCCACCGTTGAGAATACCGATAACACATTATTTTTTTCTTCCGTCAGGAAATAGTTCTCCACTTTTTCAACCACTTTCAGTGTCTGTTGCTGGGTTGATCCCACCGGAAGTTGAACTTGTGCCATAAACACACCACGGTCTTCCAATGGTAAGAATGACGTTGGTAACTTGATAAACAACAGAGCCAGCCCGCCCAGCAGCAGAAAATAGAGCAACATATAGCGCAAACTATGATGTAACACCTGAGCCACGCCTTTCTCGTAACGGTGAGTATTACGATCGAACATGCGGTTAAACCAGCCGAAAAAGCCGCGCTTGGCGTGATGATGCCCCGGCTGAATGGGTTTGAGCATGGTAGCGCAAAGTGCCGGGGTTAGAATCAAGGCTACCAGCACCGAAAGCACCATGGCGGAAACGATGGTAATGGAGAATTGGCGGTAGATGGCCCCGGTGGTGCCACCGAAAAATGCCATCGGGATAAACACGGCAGACAGTACCAGCGCTATACCCACCAATGCGCCCTGAATTTGCCCCATGGATTTACGCGTCGCTTCGCGTGGGTCTAGCCCTTCCTCGCTCATCACTCGTTCGACGTTTTCCACCACCACGATGGCATCATCAACTAACAACCCGATAGCCAATACTATGGCGAACATGGTTAGGGTATTAATACTGAATCCGAACGCCGACAGTACAGCGAACGTACCCAATAGCACTACAGGGACGGCGATTGTTGGGATAAGAGTGGCGCGGAAATTCTGCAAAAATAGATACATCACCAGGAAAACCAATAAAATGGCTTCCAACAGTGTTTTTACCACATCTTTGATTGAGGCTTTAACGAACGGGGTGGTTTCATAAGCAATCTTAGCTTCAAGCCCGTGCGGGAAGAACGGTGCCAGTTCTGCTATCCGTGCCTTAACCAACTCATCGGTTTGCAGTTCATTGGCCCCGGAGGCCAGCTTGATACTCATCCCAGAGGCGGCCTGCCCATTAAAGCGGCTCAGGTAATCATATCTTTCGGCACCCATCTCAATTTTAGCCACATCACCTAGCGTGACCAGCGATCCGTCCTGATTGACGCGCAGCGTGATCGCTCTAAATTGCTCCGGTGTTTGTAATTGAGATTGAGCATTAATCGTGGCATTCAAGGCTTGATTATCGACTGAAGGGGTACCGCCTAATTGGCCCACCGCTATCTGGCTATTTTGCGATTGGATAGCGCTGACAACATCTTGCGTAGTTAGTTGATAATTATTGAGTTTGTTGGGGTCCAACCAGATACGCATCGCATATTGTGAACCGAAAGCATCAATACTGCCGACCCCTTCGATACGGCTGAGTGGGTCTTGCAGATTACTGGCGACATAGTCGGCAATATCTTGTTTATCCATACTGCCATCGGTGGAGACAAAGGCCAGCATCATCAAGGTATTATCACCGGATTTTGAAACTGAAACACCTTGCTGTTGTACGTCTTGTGGTAGTTTTTTGATGGCAGATTGCAACTGATTCTGTACTTGTTGCATGGCTTCGTTAGGATCAGTTCCGGCCTGGAACGTCAGGGTTATTGATGCACTGCCGGAGTTGCTGCTCTGCGACGACATATACAGCAGTTTATCAAGGCCGGTCATGCTTTGTTCGATAACCTGCGTGACGGTATTTTCCAGTGTTTGTGCCGAGGCTCCTGGATATGAGGCGCTGATGCGAACATTGGGCGGAGCCAGATTCGGGTATTGCTCAACAGGCAGTGTTGAGATTGCTAATGCCCCGGTAAGACACAAAATTATCGCCAATACCCAGGCAAAGATCGGGCGGTCGATGAAAAAGTTTGCCATGCAGTGCCAGCCTCTATAAATAAAAAATCAGATACAGCAGAATCTACTGTGCACTTTACGCGGGAATGCGGGGGGAAACGTGAAGAAAATATGGAGAAGCTGTAAAAAACCTCGATAAAGCTGAGTTAATCCGCCTCTGTGTAGAAAATAGTGATAAACAGGTGTTTTCTCTGACATCAGGTAAACTGATTATATCCCAAGAATTTAGCGTGGCAGCCCGGTTGCAATGTTAAATAAGCAGGGAATAGCAGTCACTCAAAATAGGAATTTTTATGGAGCTAAATCCGGTATTTGCCCGTCGTCTCTATCTCTGCTGGTTAATCAGCAGCGGTGACTCGCTTAATGTGCCGCGTTTAATGGAATTGACCGGTTGGCCACGGCGAACCTTGCAGGATGTCTTGAAGGCGCTGCCCGGTTTGGGCATCACTCTGACTTTTGTACAACATGGGGTGCGCAATAACGCAGGCTACTACCAGTTGGATAACTGGGGACCACTGAACAAAAAATGGATATATGACAACCATGATTTTATTTTAGCAGCCATTGAGTAGCCTTACAGATAGCGAATAGTTTGGTCGCTATTAAATAATAGGGTGGTGGTTAGTACTTTTTATTTTCCAAAAACATGATGGTTGCCGCCACTCGCGAACGTACATTTAACTTACGTAATAAATTGCGGATATGCACTTTTACGGTTTCTTCTGAAATGTGTAACTCAAACGCCACCTGCTTATTGGACATCCCGCGCGCCACTTCTTGCAACACATCTAATTCGCGCTCAGTTAACTCAGCGAAAGGATTAATTTCTTCATGGCGGGAAGATAAATACTGTGCAACCTCATTGCTGAATACATTCTCGCCATGTGCTGCCCGGCGGATATTTTCCAGTAATATTTCCGGTTCGCTGTCTTTGAGCAGATAACCATCAGCACCGGCATCAATCATGGCATATACATCGCTGCGAGCATCAGAAACCGTCAGCACGATAATCCGCGCATCAATCCCGTCATGTCGCAATGCTTTGAGTGTATCCAGCCCGGACATTCCCTTCATATTTAGGTCGAGCAGAATCACATCCGGCTGACATTTGGCCGCTTCGGTAATGGCCTCACTGCCGCAGTTAGCTTCAGCAACGACATCAAAGCTGTGGTCCATCTCAAGTAATTGCCTGATACCACGGCGCATCAGTGGATGGTCATCAACGATCATAATAGTGTAACTATTGGTCATATAAGTAATGTCCCTGTAACCGATATATACCTCTCATCTTACAAATTGCAGCGGCGTTGGCGGTTGGCGTTACTCGCCCTGTAAACGGTGAGCAAATCTGCTCCCGACCGATTTATTGCTTGCCGCCTTCCTGCATTTTGCAATCTATTGGGCATAGACGTTGAATATTTGGTTGTTGAATACAGATTATTTTCGATAGCCAATTTAGCTGGCTATGTTATCCATTATTGTTAGTAAAACTGCGATCTAAGTGTACCTCAAAACTGAGGCCAAACTCATTTAACCGCAAGAGTTTACCTGAAGAATTAATTACCAAAAACGCATTTTATTTGATAGCCATTCTCATTAGGTAAATCGTTATATAAAAAAGGTAATAACGCAAATAGATTTAACAGCGACAAACTGCGTAAATAACCACTAAATTAATTGATCTTGCTCAATATCTACTACTGATTAACCCTAAAGAGTAATTATTTTATTACTCATTATTCTGTATCTAATACCCCAACACTGGGGAATCTTTTTAATAAAAATAAGAATTATTATCATTCAGAGTATGAGCATCTGAGCTTTCTCTATCGCACATGCGGGCGCGCCAGTAGATGTTAAGGATATCAGTATGACTGATTTATCACGGCGTAAATTGCTGACTGGCTTTTGGCAAGTAGATAAACGAGAACTTTCAGCGCATAGACCCCCCTGGTCGGTGATGGAAGCGGATTTTATTGCTGGCTGTACCCGTTGTCATGCCTGTGTGACTGCCTGTGAAACCGGTGTATTAGGGGTGGGCAGTGGTGGATTCCCCGAAATAGATTTCCAACGTGCTGAATGTAGTTTTTGCCAAGCCTGTGTGCAGGTATGTGAAGCGGGGGTGTTTACCGCGACAGATCGCGTGCCGTGGCAGTTTAAAATCAACATTTCAGCGCACTGTTTACCTTTTCACAATATTGAATGCCGTAGCTGTCAGGATAGCTGTGAGACCTGGGCAATTCTATTTCGTCCGCGCTTAAACGGCATTGCTCAGCCCGAATTAGACCTCCCTGCTTGTAACGGATGTGGTGCCTGTGTATCCAGTTGCCCAGTTCAGGCAGTAACCCTTACCCGGAGTGAAGATGGACGATAACGAATGGCATGTCTGTGGATTGGTGCTGCAAGCCAAACCGGCGCGAATTGCACAACTGATCGACGACCTGTTGGCTATTCCGGGAACAGAAATACCCACCAGTGATGCTGCTCTGGGCAAATTGGTGGTGGTTATGCAGGCAGCGCGCTCAGACGTGCTCCTGAATCATATTGAGTCAGCACGTAATCTGGATGGTGTGCTGGCCGTATCGCTGGTTTATCACCAGCAGGAAAGCCAAGGTGAGGAAATACCATGAAACTCAGCCGCCGGGATTTTATGAAGGCCAATGCTGCAGTAGCCGCAGCAGCAGCCGCCGGATTGACCATACCTACAGTCGCTAAAGCCGTCGTGGGTGAGACCACAAATGCAATAAAATGGGATAAAGCACCTTGCCGATTCTGTGGTACTGGCTGCGGTGTATTGGTCGGAACACAAAATGGCCGCATTGTGGCGTCGCAAGGGGACCCGGACTCACCGGTTAACCGTGGGCTGAACTGCGTCAAAGGCTATTTCCTGCCGAAAATCATGTATGGCAAAGACCGCCTGACTCAACCGCTGCTGCGCATGAAAGACGGTCAGTATGATAAAGAAGGTGATTTTACTCCGATCAGTTGGGAGAAAGCCTTTGATATCATGGAGCTGAAATTCAAAAATGCGCTAAAAGAAAAAGGCCCAACCTCGGTGGGGATGTTCGGCTCCGGCCAATGGACGGTATGGGAGGGCTATGCGGCTTCCAAGTTGCTGAAAGCAGGCTTCCGCTCCAACAACCTGGATCCAAACGCGCGTCATTGTATGGCCTCTTCGGTGGTAGGTTTTATGCGTACCTTTGGTATGGATGAACCTATGGGTTGCTTCGATGATATTGAAGAAGCAGATGCATTCGTGCTCTGGGGTTCCAATATGGCGGAAATGCACCCGATTTTGTGGTCGCGCATGACCAGCCGCCGCCTGACCGATGACAATGTCAGAATCGCTGTCCTTTCCACCTTCGAACACCGTAGTTTTGAACTGGCAGATAACCCGATCGTTTTCACACCGCAGACCGATCTGGCCATCATGAATTACATTGCCAATTACATTATCCAGAATAATGCCGTTGATCAGGGCTTCCTCGACCGCCATGTGAATTTCCGCCGTGGTGCCACCGATATCGGTTATGGCCTGCGCCCAACCCATCCATTGGAAAAAGCCGCCAAGAATCCAGGTAGTGATGCCTCCGAGCCGATGAGTTTTGATGATTTCAAAGCGTTTGTCGCCGAATATACCCTAGAGAAAACCGCTAAAATGAGCGGTGTGCCGGAGGACCAACTGGTGTCTTTGGCGCAGTTGTATGCCGATCCGAAAGTAAAATTAGTCTCCTACTGGACTATGGGCTTTAACCAACACACCCGTGGAGTTTGGGCCAACAACATGTGCTACAACCTGCACCTGTTAACCGGCAAAATCTCTAAACCGGGGTCTGGTCCATTCTCTCTGACCGGCCAGCCTTCTGCTTGTGGCACGGCCCGTGAAGTGGGAACCTTCTCCCATCGCCTACCGGCAGATATGGTGGTTACCAACGAAAAACATCGCCAGATTGCTGAAACCAAGTGGCAACTGCCTGCCGGCACTATCCCTGAGAAAGTGGGGTTGCATGCAGTGGCGCAAGACCGCGCGCTGAAAGACGGTACCCTTAATGCTTACTGGGTGATGTGTAATAACAACATGCAAGCGGGTCCGAATATCAATGAAGAGCGCATGCCGGGTTGGCGTGATCCACGCAACTTTATTGTGGTTTCTGATCCCTATCCCACTGTCAGTGCGCTGGCGGCTGATCTGATTCTACCGACGGCAATGTGGGTGGAAAAAGAAGGCGCTTATGGTAATGCTGAACGGCGCACCCAATTCTGGCGTCAGCAAGTCCCGGCACCGGGCGAGGCGAAATCTGACTTATGGCAGATTATTGAGTTTGCCAAACGCTTTAAGGTTGAAGAGGTTTGGCCTGCTGAGTTGGTCGATAAGAAACCAGAATATCGCGGTAAGACGCTGTATGACGTGTTGTTTGCCAACGATGTGGTAAGCAAATACCCGCTGAGTGAAATCCCTGCCGATCAATTGAATGACGAAGCACGCGATTTCGGCTTCTACATTCAGAAAGGGCTGTTTGAAGAGTATGCCGATTTTGGTCGCGGACACGGCCATGATTTAGCGCCGTTTGACCGTTATCACCAAGAGCGCGGTCTGCGCTGGCCGGTAGTCAATGGTAAAGAAACGCTCTGGCGTTACCGTGAGGGGTTCGATCCCTTCGTGCCGAAAGGCGAAGACGTGCGTTTCTACGGTAAACCTGATGGCAAGGCAGTAATCTTTGCGCTGCCCTACGAGCCTGCGGCTGAAAGCCCGGATCAGGAATATGACCTGTGGCTCTCTACCGGCCGTGTGCTGGAGCATTGGCATACCGGTTCAATGACCCGTCGCGTCCCTGAGTTACACCGCGCTTTCCCTGAAGCGGTGCTATTCATTCACCCACTGGATGCCAAAGCCCGCGATTTGCGGCGTGGCGACAAAGTGAAAGTGATTTCACGCCGTGGTGAAGTTATCTCATTGGTGGAAACCCGTGGCCGTAACCGCCCACCGCAAGGACTGGTGTATATGCCGTTCTTCGATGCTGCACAGTTGGTCAATAACCTGACGCTGGATGCCACCGATCCGTTATCCAAAGAAACTGACTTCAAAAAATGTGCAGTGAAATTGGCGCGGGTAGTGGCGTAATTGAGATTGCCTGCCCTGCGGGGTGGGCATGAGCAGCCAGTTATACCCCTCATCCAGGGATGCTCAGGAAAAGACGGTGTACTCAGGAGAAAATAATGAATAACACGATTTTTAAATCATTAAACCGCCGGTTTTTGTCAGTCATATCGCTGCTGGCGGTGTTGGTGATCGCCGGTGCAGCCACTGCTGCCAGCAATGTTGAAATGGACTTGACTCAATCACCAGAAGTCTCTGGCACGGCTGAAGGCAAAGTGAAAATGCCGAAACAGCAACAGCGCATGGCATTGAACTATGTTAACCAACCCCCGCTTATCCCGCATAGCGTGGATGGCTATCAAATCAGTAAAAATACCAACCGTTGCCTGCAATGCCATGGTGTGGAGCACTATCGCACCACTGGAGCACCGCGTGTCAGCCCAACTCACTTTATTGACCGTGATGGCAAAGTATCGAGCGAAGTCTCACCACGTCGCTATTTCTGTCTGCAATGCCATGTGCCACAAACCGATGCCGCGCCGATTGTCGGTAACAGCTTCCAGCCAGCCCCTGGCTTTGGCCAATAACCGAAATGAGCGATAAGCGAGATAAGTTATGAGCGAAACTAAAAAGCCCGGTGTTATCAGACGTACATGGCAGTGGTGGCGCAGGCCAAGCCGGCTGGCGCTCGGGACTTTACTGCTGATTGGCTTTATCAGTGGCATCATTTTCTGGGGTGGATTTAACACCGGTATGGAGATGGCGAATACTGAGAAATTCTGTATTAGCTGCCATGAGATGAAAGATAACGTTTATCAGGAATATATGGGGACCATCCATTACAGCAACCGCAGTGGTGTGAAGGCGACCTGCCCGGATTGCCATGTTCCCCATGAGTGGGGGCCAAAGATGCTGCGTAAGATCAAAGCGAGTAAAGAGCTGTATGCCAAGGCCTTTGGTTTAATTGATACCCCGCAGAAGTTTGAAGCTCACCGCCTGACCATGGCCGAAAATGAGTGGGCGCGGATGAAAGCCAATGGCTCGCAAGAATGCCGCAACTGCCATAATTTCGACAATATGGATTTCACCGCCCAAAAAACGGTGGCGGCAAAAATGCACAGTCAGGCGATAACCGAAGGGAAAACCTGTATCGACTGCCACAAAGGGATCGCTCATAAGTTGCCGGATATGAAGGATGTTCCTACCGGCTTCTAACCGACCTCTTTCGTCGTACTTTTCGCTGTTGAGATGCCCTGTTGACGTTGTGTCGACAGGGCATTTTTATTGCTTTATTGTGTCACTGCTCGCATAATGAGACCTGTTAACAGGTCTTTTTGAGGTGCCTATGCCAAGTATAATTTTGACTGATACCAGTGCCAGCGTGAGCGAACTGAAAAAAAATCCAATGGCAACAGTGAACGCTGGGGCCGGTTTCCCCGTAGCTATCCTGAACCGCAATCAACCCGCATTCTATTGTGTACCCGCAGAACTGTATGAACAAATAATGGAAGCGCTTGATGATCACGAATTAGCTGAGTTGGTTAACAGGCGGCGCCATCAACCCTTGCTTGATATCGATTTGGATAGCTATCTATGACCTATGCCGTTAAGTTCAGAGAAGAAGCGCTAAAGGAATGGCACAAACTGGATAAGACGATACAACAGCAATTTGCCAAGAAATTAAAAAAGTGCAGCGATAATCCGCATATTGAAAGCGCTAAACTACGTGGTATGAAAAACTGCTACAAAATTAAATTACGATCCTCTGGATTTCGATTAGTGTATGAAATTATCGATGATGTGTTGATCGTTGCTGTGGTTGCAGTAGGAAAAAGAGATCGTAGCGAGGTGTATAACCTTGCAAGTGACCGATTACGCTAATGACTATTAACCAGATTAAAGAAGGGTTTATGTCAGTCAAAATTGAAAATATTCAGAGTGAATTATTATCCAAGAACTGGTTCCAGCTACACAAATACACTTTTAATTTAATTACCGATAACGGAAAGTCAGTACAACAGGTTCGCGAAGTGTATGACCGGGGTAACGGCGCAACCATCTTGCTGTATAACCGCCAGAAGGGCACCGTGGTGCTGATTGAGCAATTTCGCATGCCAACCTATGTGAATGGCAATCCTGGAGGCATGTTGCTGGAAGCCTGTGCCGGTTTACTGGATAACGACTCACCGGAAGAGTGTATCCGCCGTGAAGCGATGGAAGAGACCGGCTACCAGGTTGATAAGGTGCAGAAGCTGTTTGAAGCTTATATGTCGCCGGGTGGCGTGACTGAAATCGTCTATTTCTTTGCGGCGGAATATCATCCAGATCAGAAAATCACTGATGATGTCGGCGTGGAGGATGAGGTGATCGACGTGGTTGAATTGCCGTTCAGCGAAGCCATTACCATGATTGCTGATGGCCGCATTAAAGATGGTAAGACGATCATGCTATTGCAATACGCCCAAATTCATAATTGGTTCAAATAAATACCTTTCTTACCGATATTGCCGTGTTATTAGCGGCATTTATTCCCCCTATTGTTGACCATCCTCTCTGATTGATAAGTAAATTCTTCAATTGAAGCAAAAATGTTATGCAGAGTATGGCCTGCTTCATAGATTGTGATAAATCACTCACTATACTGGTTCTGTTATTGGTCATATATACCCTTCGACCTTGAAGTCGCTGTGGTGTTAGCGACGTTTATTCACCCGAATCACTTACCTGAGTAAGATTATCGGGATTCGTTTGCTTGCTGCCTGCCTGCGATTTCAAGTTCCTTGGGTATAACCTTGAATAATAAAAGCAAAGGGAACCTACAATGGACGAACAGTTGAAACAGAGTGCGCTTGATTTTCACCAATATCCAACCCCAGGGAAAATTCAGGTGTCGCCAACCAAACCGCTAGCAACCCAACGGGATTTGGCGCTGGCCTACTCGCCTGGAGTGGCGGCACCGTGTTTGGAAATTGCCGCTGATCCTTTGGCTGCTTACAAATACACGGCTCGCGGTAATTTGGTCGCTGTGATTTCCAATGGTACTGCGGTGCTGGGGCTGGGTAATATCGGCGCATTGGCCGGTAAACCGGTCATGGAAGGCAAGGGCGTGCTGTTTAAGAAATTTTCAGGTATTGACGTGTTTGACATTGAAGTGGATGAACTCGATCCAGACAAACTGATTGATATTATCGCGTCTCTGGAACCGACATTCGGTGGCATTAATCTGGAAGATATCAAAGCGCCGGAATGTTTCTATATTGAGCAGAAATTGCGTGAACGCATGAAGATCCCGGTATTTCACGATGATCAGCATGGCACGGCGATTATCTGTACCGCTGCGGTACTCAATGGTCTGCGGGTGGTGAAGAAAGATATCGGTGATGTGAAACTGGTGGTGTCCGGGGCAGGGGCGGCATCGATTGCCTGTTTAAACCTGCTGGTGGCGCTGGGATTAAAGCATCACAATATTACTGCATGCGATTCCAAAGGTGTGATTTATAAAGGCCGTGAAGCCAATATGGCGCAAACCAAAGCGGCGTATGCGATTGAAGATAATGGTCAGCGTACACTGGGTGATGCGATGCCAGGTGCGGACATCTTCCTCGGCTGTTCTGGTCCGGGCGTTTTAACTCAGGACATGGTGAAAACCATGGCACCTAACCCACTGATTTTGGCACTGGCGAACCCGGAACCCGAAATCCTGCCGCCGTTGGCGAAAGCGGTGCGCCCTGATGCGATTATTTGCACTGGCCGCTCGGATTATCCGAATCAGGTTAACAACGTACTGTGCTTCCCGTTCATCTTCCGTGGCGCGCTGGATGTCGGGGCCACCACTATTAATGAAGAGATGAAACTGGCTTGTGTCCATGCCATTGCGGATCTGGCGCTGGCTGAACAGAGCGATGTTGTGGCCTCCGCTTATGGTGAGCAAGATTTGTCCTTTGGCCCTGAGTACATAATTCCTAAACCATTTGACCCACGCCTGATTGTAAAAATTGCACCGGCAGTGGCTAAAGCGGCGATGGACTCTGGTGTGGCAACCCGGCCAATCGCAGATTTCAGTGCTTACATCGAAAAGCTGTCTGAATTTGTCTACAAAACTAACCTGTTTATGAAACCTATCTTCTCGCAGGCGAAGAAAGAGATGAAACGGGTGGTATTGGCGGAAGGGGAAGAAGAGCGGGTGCTGCATGCCACTCAGGAGTTGATCTCGCAGGGGTTGGCTTATCCTATTCTGATTGGTCGCCCGAGTGTGATTGAGACCCGACTGAAGAAGTTGGGCCTACAAATTACAGCGGGTAAAGACTTTGAAGTGGTTAACAACGAATCCGATCCGCGTTTTAACGAATACTGGCAAGAGTATTATCAAATCATGAAACGCCGTGGCGTTTCGCAAGAGCAAGCCCGCCGCGCCGTGATTGGTAATCCAACGTTGATTGGTTCGATCATGGTGCACCGTGGTGAAGCTGATGCGATGATTTGTGGCACTATCGGTACCTATCATGAACATTACGATGTGGTAGAGAAAGTGTTCGGTTTCCGTGAAGGTGCTCATGTGGCGGGTGCGATGAATGCACTGTTGCTACCCACCGGTAACACCTTTATTGCAGATACTTATGTCAACGATGATCCGACACCTGAGCAGTTGGCTGAGATTACCTTAATGGCTGCTGAAACCGTGCGTCGCTTCGGGATTGAACCGAAAGTGGCACTGTTATCTCATTCAAGTTTTGGCACCTCAGACTGCCCAGCCGCACGTAAAATGCGCCGCACGTTGGAGTTGGTTAATCAGATGGCGCCAGAGCTGGAAATTGACGGTGAAATGCACGGTGATGCCGCGCTGGTGGAAAGTATTCGCCATAACCTGATGCCAGACAGCCCATTGAAAGGTGCTGCCAACGTGTTGATTATGCCGAATATGGAAGCGGCCCGTATCAGTTACAACCTGCTGCGGGTGACATCATCTGAAGGGGTAACGGTTGGGCCAGTGCTGATGGGCGTGGCGAAACCGGTGCATATTTTGACGCCAATTGCTTCGGTGCGCCGGATCGTGAATATGGTGGCGTTAGCGGTGGTTGAAGCGCAGACCGAACCTTTATAAATACGCTTTTTCCTTAGCATTGCCGCGTTGTTAGCGGCAATGCTCACCCGAATTACTTACCTCAACCCGCTTCGGCGGGTTTTTGCTTATAGGCTTCTGGCCGCTTGCTGTAACCACTTATCCAGTTCGTTGGCAAATTGCTGGCGGTCACGCTGATTTAAAGTGTTAGGCCCACCGGTTTGAATACCGCTGGCGCGCATGGTATCCATAAAGTCACGCATATTCAGCCGTTCACGGATGGTATCTGGCGTATAGCGCTCACCCCGTGGATTCAGGGCGATACCGCCTTTTTCAATCACCTCTGCCGCCAACGGGATATCTGCGGTTATCACCAGATCATTTTTCTCCACCCGCTGCACAATTTCGTTATCGGCAACATCAAAACCGGAGGCGACTTGCAGGGTACGGATAAATTTTGATGGCGGGGTTTTCAATGGCTGATTAGCCACCAGCGTGACCATCATGCCGGTACGATCTGCGGCACGGAATAACACCTCTTTAATCACATTCGGACAGGCGTCCGCATCAACCCAAATTTGCATCAGTGTTGTTCTCCGATCGCTAGCCACTCTTTTACTGGCAGAAAATCGCGATACAACGCCGCTTCAGCGCTATCTTCTGCCGGCTGATAGTTATATTCCCAGCGCACCAATGGTGGCAGAGACATTAAAATAGATTCGGTGCGACCACCGGTTTGCAAACCGAACAAGGTGCCGCGGTCCCACACCAGATTAAATTCTACATAACGCCCACGGCGATAAAGCTGGAACTGGCGCTCCTGCTCACCCCAACTCAATGCTTTGCGCCGTGCAACAATTGGCATATAAGCGTCAAGGAAACCATCGCCCACTGCCTGAGTGAAGCGGAAACAGGTATCAAAATCAGGGCTATTCAAGTCATCGTAAAACAGGCCGCCAATGCCACGCGCTTCATTACGGTGCTTGATATAAAAGTAATCGTCACACCATTTTTTATAGCGCGGGTAGACTTCTTTGCCGAAAGGTTGGCATAACTGATGGGCGGTCTGATGCCAGTGAATAGCATCTTCTTCAAAGCCGTAGTAAGGGGTTAAATCGAAACCGCCACCAAACCACCATACTGGATCTTCGCCGGGTTTCTCAGCAATAAAGAAACGCACATTGGCATGGCTGGTGGGCAGATAAGGGCTTAGCGGATGAATCACCAGCGACACCCCCAATGCCTGAAAACTACGACCGGCCAATTCGGGGCGATGTGCGGTAGCGGATGCGGGTAATGCTGCACCTGACACATGAGAGAAATTCACCCCTGCCTGCTCAAATACTGCTCCATTAACCAATACTCGGCTGCGCCCACCGCCACCTTCTTCGCGGGTCCAGGTCTCTTCTGTGAAGGTCGCCCGGCCATCGGCATGTGTCAGTGCGGCACAGATTTTATCCTGCAAAGCCAGCAGGTAGGTTTTGATTTGAGCGATATCGGGTGAATTCATCAGCGGGGGTTCTATTAGCTTGCAAATATTTAGGGGCCAAGTATACCTCGATTCGCCGCCATTATTGTACTTTCTGTGTGGATTCGCGGGTATTAAGCCGCAAGATCGGCAAGATTTATCTGCTTCTTCTCAAATATCATTACTCACTATCACAGTGGGAAATATCACTTTAATATTGCGTGATATAATATTGCCACGATAATCAGAATATCCATATTACTCAAGGGTGCGAACATCCATGGAAATCCGCGTATTTCAGCAAGACGATTTTGAAGAAGTGATTCTGCTGTGGGAGCATTGCGACTTGCTGCGGCCTTGGAATGATCCAGAAATGGATATTGAGCGTAAGTTGAATCACTCGCCCGAACTGTTTTTAGTGGCGGAAGTGAGCGGTGCCATTGTGGGTTCAATCATGGGCGGTTACGACGGTCACCGTGGCTCGGCTTATTATCTGGGGGTCCATCCTGATTTCCGTGGTCGTGGCTTTGCCAATGCGCTGATCAGCCGTTTGGAAAAGAAACTCATCGCCCGTGGCTGCCCAAAGCTCAACATTATGGTGCGCGAAGACAATGATGCAGTGATCGGCATGTATGAAAAACTTGATTATGAAACCCAAGACAGCATCATGCTGGGCAAACGGCTGATTGTCGATCAGGAGTATTAAGGTTGGTCTTAACCTTAATATGACAATAACCCTATCCCCAAAAGCTGATAAAGCAGCAGAGGATAGGGTAAAGATTAATTACTTAATCTTGGTAATACTTTTCACATCAACTTCTACCGAATTCCAGTCTTTATCAACTTTCCCTTCGATTTGTATTTTATCTTGTGGCGTGATGGTTTGGCCGTTCCAGCGTTTGTTATCAATATCAACGGTGATGGTACCGGTGCTGTCGCGGAAAGTATAAGTATCGTGACCTAAACGCTCAACGATATTCCCTTGCAGAGTGACACGAGTGTCATCACGCATCGTTTTGACTTTGTCTACCGTGGTATTGGTTACACTTGGGCCAGAGAACCCACCCTGAGTTGCTGGCTGTGTCTGTGTTGCTGCCGGGCCGTCGAAGCCCCCTTGCGCGGTATTGGTCGCACTTTGCGCCAATAACGGCGTGCCGCATAACATAATTAAGGTTGCCGCTAAGGTTAATTTCTTCATTTTATTGCTCCTTCAATGAATGAATCATTACGTTTGAAAACAAAAACTGCACAAGCCTCTGTGGTACCCAATAGTAGACCAAATTTGCGTTAAGGCGTGCTGAAGTATTGCAATACCGTGGCCGCAAGTCTATTCGATTAGACCCGTCATACTTCAAGCTGCATGTGCGTTGGCTACACTAAATAACCCGAATCACTTACGACAGTAAGCTCATCGGGACTCTCTCGCTTGCCGCTTTCCTGCAACTCGAATTATTTAGGGTATAGACCTATTTACTGGTTATAACAATTAAAGCCGGTAGCGTTAGGGCACTTTTTTAACTGTGTGGACTCAAACCACTGGTTATCATTTTTAAACTGCGCATGTAGATGCCCTCTGTACCTTGTACAATGCAGAACAGCTTACCGGATGCGGTGGTTTTATAAGGAGCTTTAGATGAATATTCGCCCACGGTTGTCTGGGGTGAGATTGTTATTACTGGGTGCCCCTTTGTTGTTAGCCGGGTGCTCAACCATGTCAGGTTTTTCCTGGTCTAGTCTGTCGCCACTCAATTGGTTTGGCAGCAGCAGTATGCAGGTGACTGATCAGGGTGTCGGCGGCGTTACCGCCACTACTGCGTTGACTGAGAGTGACATCAAAGAAGGGCTAAAAGGCGATTATCGGTTGCGTAGTGGTATGGCGACCAAAGACGGTAAATTGATTTCCTTCTATCAGGCGATGAAAGAGGGCCAAATCAAGCTGGTTATCTCTGGGCAGCAGAAAGGCACGGTAGAACGCATTGATGTTATGGATAAGGCTATTCCCAGCCAGTGGGGGGTGACGGTTGGCACACCATTTAGCGAGCTATATAAAAAAGCCTTTGGTGTTTGCCGTAAAGGCAGTGGTGATGATAGCGCACAAATAGAGTGTGCGGCACCGGACAGCAAGCACGTCAGCTATTTGTTTGATGGCGACTGGCATGGTCCTGAAGGTTTAATGCCATCCGATGATACATTGCAAAGTTGGAAAGTGAGCAAGATTATCTGGCGAGCTAAAGGCGAGTAACCGCCTCTTCTTCCCTGGCGTTACAGCAGTGTTAGCGGCACGCATTACTCGGCCCATTGCCTGGGCCTGCTAAGGTGAGGCCGCTGCAAGCCACGTTCAAATCGGCTTCTGGCAGTTTTATCCTTCGTTTGCTGTCTTGCTGTAACGCCAATAATGTAGGGCGGTATTGTTTATCATTGCTTTGGTTCTCTTTTGTGAATTAGCTAATAATATTCCCACCTGTGGTATCACTTCCTCTGCCTAAATTTATTTTGCGTTGTCGCAAGGTAATCCTAATCGGTTCCGCTATTATATTCGCCATAATCAACACCGATATTTTGTGAGGAACCAAACATGACTCAAGTTCAGAGTGGCATTCTGCTGGAACATTGTCGTTTTGCCATCTTTATGGAAGCAAAAGTACAGGGCGAGCTAGATGCTATTCGTCAGGGATGCAAGCAATTCTGTCAATCATTGCAGGAATTACAGCAAGAATTTCCTAACGAGCATTTAGGCGCTGTCATTGCTTTTGGTTCTGATATTTGGCATGACCTATCCGGCGGTAAAGGGGCTAATGAGTTAAAACCCTTTGTGCCATTAGGCAAAGCGCCAATCGTCGCCCCCGCAACACAACGCGATTTGTTGATTCATATTCAGTCATTGCGTCAGGATATCAACTTTACTTTAGCGCAGGCTGCGGTGGCCGCTTTTGGTGATGCGATTACCGTTGAAGAAGAGACACATGGCTTCCGCTGGGTAGAAGAACGTGATCTTACTGGTTTTATTGATGGCACCGAAAACCCGCAAGGGGATAGCCGCCCGGAAGTGGCGGTGATTGCGGACGGTGAGGAAGATGCCGGTGGCAGCTATGTGCTGGTACAGCGTTATGAGCACGACCTGAAAAAATGGCAGCGCATTCCTGAACACAAGCAAGAGCAAATTATCGGGCGTACCAAACATGGCAGCGAGGAGTTGCCGTCGGATCAGCGCCCGGAAACTTCCCATGTCAGCCGCGTCGATTTAAAAGAAAATGGCAAAGGGCTGAAAATTTTGCGCCAAAGCTTGCCTTACGGTACCGCCAGTGGCAAACACGGGTTGTACTTTATTGCTTATTGCGCGCGCTTACATAATATCGAACAGCAATTATTAAGTATGTTTGGCTCAATAGACGATAAGCATGATCTGTTATTAGGTTTCAGTAAGCCGGTGACCGGCAGTTATTACTTCGCCCCGTCGCTGACTCAATTATTATCGCTGTAAGTACGTAAGGCTGGGCGTCAGGGGTTTGGCAACCGACAATATTTACCCATAAGTCTTTTCTATCACCCGGTGCAGGTTGGCCGGGTTTTCAATGGGCAAAAGGGAGTGGCTGGCGACCAGCGCGGTTGCTGGCTTAGAGCATTTGATACTTGAAC
Organism: Yersinia intermedia; assembly: GCF_900635455.1. NCBI lineage: Bacteria > Pseudomonadati > Pseudomonadota > Gammaproteobacteria > Enterobacterales > Yersiniaceae > Yersinia > Yersinia intermedia. Next base: position 1,332,739 of record NZ_LR134116.1, read on the forward strand.
ATCACTAAACGGTATATAAAAGCATTATAGGTATGCACCTAGTTATAAATACACTGAACATATTACAGGCACTGCTCACATTTAATGACATGCCTGTCGGATGAACTCAGTGAATAAGGTGCAGCATGAAACAGACTTCAGTGAAGAGCGCTACGCATAAAGGATGGCACCGTGTTGCCTTATTAAGCGCGTTAATTTTCGGCAGTGCAACTGCCTCTGCCACTGAGTTACTTAACAGCTCTTATGATGTTTCCCGCGAGTTATTCACGGCACTCAATCCAGGCTTCCAGCAACAGTGGGAGCAGCAGAATCCCGGCGACAAGCTGACCATCAAACAATCTCATGCCGGGTCGTCTAAACAGGCTTTGGCTATCTTACAGGGCTTGAAAGCAGATGTAGTGACCTATAACCAGGTCACCGATGTGCAGATCCTACATGACCGCGGCAATCTGATCCCGGCAGACTGGCAGGCGCGTTTACCTAATAACAGCTCACCGTTCTATTCCACCATGGCGTTCCTGGTACGTAAGGGCAATCCAAAGAATATCCACAACTGGGATGATTTGGTGCGTGAAGACGTCAAACTGGTGTTCCCGAATCCAAAAACTTCTGGCAATGGCCGTTATACCTATCTGGCAGCCTGGGGCGCTACCCAACAAGCGAATGGCAAAGATGAGGCCAAAACCCGCGACTGGATGAAGCGTTTTCTGACCAATGTGGTGGTGTTTGATACCGGTGGCCGTGGTGCTACCACCACCTTCGTCGAACGCGGGTTGGGTGATGTGCTGATCAGTTTTGAATCGGAAGTTAACAATATCCGCAAAGAGTATGGCAGTGATAAATACGAAGTAATTGTCCCGCCGGTAGATATTCTGGCTGAATTCCCAGTGGCCTGGGTGGATAAGAATGTCGAGAAAAATGGCACTGAGAAAGCGGCTAAAGCTTATCTCAACTATCTCTACAGCCCGCCAGCGCAGCAAGTGATCACCAGCTTCAATTATCGGGTTTACGACAAAGCGGCAATGGAAGCAGCTAAGTCCCAATTCCCACAAACCAAACTATTCCGTGTTGAAGATCAATTCGGTAGCTGGCCGCAGGTGATGAGCACCCATTTTGTGACTGGCGGTGTGCTGGATAAATTGTTAGCGCAAGGGCATCAGTAATGTTGTCGGCATCCAGTAAACGGGTTCTGCCCGGATTTACCCTCAGTCTTGGGAGCAGCCTGCTTTACACCTGCCTGATCTTATTATTACCGCTCAGCGCGTTAGTCATGCAGGTTGCACAGATGAGTTGGGCCCAGTACTGGGAGGTGATTACTAACCCCCAAGTGGTCGCTGCTTATAAGGTGACCTTACTGGCCGCAGGCGTTGCCAGCATATTTAATGCGGTTTTTGGCATGTTGATGGCATGGATCTTGACCCGCTATCAGTTCCCTGGCCGCAGTTTGCTGGATGGTTTGATGGATTTACCGTTCGCCTTACCCACGGCAGTGGCGGGTTTGACACTGGCAACGCTGTTTTCTACTACGGGCTGGTACGGTGCCTGGTTAAACGAACTAGGGATTAAAGTTTCCTTTACCTGGTTGGGGATTGCCGTAGCGATGGCATTCACCAGTTTGCCGTTTGTGGTGCGCACCGTACAACCGGTGTTGGAAGAATTGGGTCCCGAATATGAAGAAGCCGCAGAAACTCTCGGTGCCAGCCGTTGGCAGAGCTTCCGGCTGGTGGTGATGCCAGAACTGGCTCCGGCGTTACTGGCAGGCACTGCTTTATCCTTTACCCGCAGTCTGGGGGAGTTTGGCGCAGTTATCTTTATCGCCGGTAACATTGCCTGGAAGACAGAAGTCACCTCGCTGATGATCTTCATCCGGCTACAAGAATTTGATTACCCGGCTGCCAGTGCCATTGCTTCCGTTATTCTGGCTGTTTCACTGGTATTGCTGTTTGGTATTAACACGTTACAAAGCCGCTTTGGTCGGCGGATAGGCGGGCACTGATGGCTGATATCACTGAATTTAACGGCGTGGCCCGCCCACCCATCAATTGGGGCAAATGGACCCTGATCGCCATTGGCGCGGTGTTCTCATTTTTACTGTTAGTGATCCCGATGGCGTGGATCTTTATCACCGCTTTTTCCAAAGGAATTGCGGTGGTTGGGCAAAATTTATTAGACCCAGACATGCTGCATGCCATTTGGCTGACTGTGCTGGTGGCACTGATTACGGTGCCGGTGAATTTGGTGTTTGGTGTAGTACTGGCATGGTTGGTGACGCGGTTTGTATTTCCCGGCCGCCAGTTATTGATGACCCTAATTGATATCCCGTTTGCGGTCTCACCGGTAGTTGCCGGCCTGATGTACCTGCTGTTTTACGGTTCAAATGGTGTGGTGGGCGGCTGGTTAGATTCTCACGATATTCAATTGATGTTCTCCTGGCCCGGTATGGTGCTGGTCACCATTTTTGTCACCTGCCCATTTGTGGTGCGTGAACTGGTGCCGGTAATGATGAGTCAGGGCAGCCAGGAAGATGAAGCCGCAGTATTACTTGGGGCATCTGGCTGGCAGATGTTCCGTCGGGTGACGTTACCGAACATTCGCTGGGCGTTGTTGTATGGCGTGGTGTTGACCAACGCCCGCGCTATTGGCGAGTTCGGGGCCGTCTCGGTGGTATCCGGTTCTATTCGTGGCGAAACCTACACCTTGCCACTGCAAGTTGAGTTGTTGCATCAGGATTACAACACCGCAGGGGCATTTACCGCCGCCGCGTTACTGACCCTGATGGCAATATTGACCCTTTTTCTGAAAAGTGGCCTGCAATGGCGCTTAGCGCGTCAGGTTGTTCGTCTCGAACAGGAGCAAAAGCATGAGCATTGAGATTGATAATATCAGCAAGTATTTTGGTCGTACCAAGGTACTGAATGACATCCGGCTTGATATTCCTTCTGGTCAGATGGTGGCCTTGCTTGGTCCTTCCGGTTCGGGGAAAACGACCCTGCTGCGCATTATCGCCGGGCTGGAGAACCAGAACGCCGGGCGTTTAAGTTTCCATGGCACTGACGTTAGCCGCCTGCATGCCCGTGATCGACGTGTCGGGTTTGTTTTCCAGCATTACGCCCTGTTCCGCCATATGACAGTGTTCGATAACATTGCATTCGGTTTGACAGTGTTACCGCGCCGCGAGCGGCCGAATGCGGCAGCCATCAAGCAGAAAGTAGAACAACTGTTAGAAATGGTGCAGTTAGGGCACCTTGCCAGCCGTTATCCATCACAACTTTCTGGTGGGCAGAAACAGCGTGTGGCCTTGGCGCGTGCGTTGGCCGTCGAACCCCAAATCCTGTTACTGGATGAGCCATTCGGTGCGCTGGATGCACAGGTGCGTAAAGAGTTACGTCGCTGGTTACGCCAGCTACACGAAGAACTGAAATTTACCAGCGTATTCGTTACCCACGATCAGGAAGAAGCAATGGAAGTTGCTGATCGGGTGGTAGTGATGAGCCAGGGTAATATCGAGCAGGTCGGGACACCAGATGAAGTGTGGCGCTACCCTGCGACCCGCTTTGTGTTGGAGTTTCTGGGTGAAGTTAATCGCTTGAGTGGGGAGATTCGAGGCTCACAACTCTATATTGGCGCGCACCACTGGCCGCTGGATTTGGCACCGATGCATCAGGGCAGTGTTGATTTATTCCTGCGACCGTGGGAGATGGAAGTCAATACACACGCCAGTGCTCGTTGCCCGCTACCGGTTCAGGTGCTTGAAGTCAGCCCGCGTGGGCATTTCTGGCAATTGACGGTGCAACCTATTGGTTGGCATCAGGATCCTATCAGTGTGGTACTGCCGGAAGGCGAAATTGACGCCCCGGTGCGCGGTAATCGTTATTATGTGGGCGGGTTAAATGCACGCTTATATTCTGGCGACCAATTATTACAACCCATTGCGTTAGCGCAAAGCGCCTGATAAGTTTTTCTTCTTTTGGTAAACATAGAATTATACCCAACGTCATTGGAGTGGCAGCAAGGCAGCTAACGAGCGATAAATTGGTTGTAAACCATTTTGAACAGCGCTTGCGCTGGCCCGTAGGGTGAGCCTCAATAAGGCTTATAATCCCGATGAGCTTACATAAGTAAGTGATTCGGGTTCGTGAGAGCAGTGAACATAGCTGCCGCTTCAAGGAGAAAGGGTATTGAATAGGTATTTACAGTGACAACCCTCGAACACTGCATTGGCAACACCCCACTCGTCAAACTGCAACGTTTAAGCCAAGGGCTGGATGCGCAGATTTGGGTCAAACTGGAAGGCAATAATCCGGCAGGCTCGGTCAAAGACCGCGCGGCACTGGCAATGATCCAACAGGCCGAATTACGTGGTGAAATAGCACCGGGTAATGTGTTGATCGAGGCAACCAGCGGTAATACCGGTATTGCGCTGGCGATGATCGCGGCCATGAAGGGCTATAAGCTAAAGCTGCTGATGCCAGAAAACATGAGCCAAGAGCGGCAGGCTGCAATGCGTGCCTACGGTGCGGAGCTAATTTTGGTTAGCCGTGAGCAAGGAATGGAAGGCGCGCGCGATGAAGCGCTGAGGATGCAGGCTCAGGGGTTGGGCAAAGTGTTGGATCAGTTTAATAATATCGACAACCCCTATGCACATTTCACCGGTACCGGGCCGGAAATCTGGCAACAAACTGCGGGGAAAGTGAGCCATTTTGTGTCCAGCATGGGAACGACAGGGACGATTACCGGCGTTAGCCAATATCTGAAAAGCCAAAACCCACAAGTTACCATTATCGGCCTGCAACCGGCGGAGGGCAGCAGTATTCCTGGTATTCGCCGTTGGTCACCGGAATACATGCCGGGGATTTTCCGCCCTGAGTTGGTTGATCAGGTACTGGATATCACGCAGCGTGAAGCCGAGGTAACGACACGAAGACTGGCCACGGAAGAGGGGATTTTTTGTGGTGTCAGTTCTGGTGGTGCGGTTGCTGGCGCGCTGCGGGTGGCTGCTGAGAATCCCGGTGCGGTGATCGTGGCGATTATCTGTGACCGTGGTGACCGATATTTATCGACAGGGGTTTTTGAGTAAACCGACTGCTGGTTACCCTAGCCTATCAAGCCCATCTGAACACACTGTCAGTTGGGCTTGATAGGATATTTGCGCCTCCCTTTCAATGCTTCAACTTTTATAGTCTTGAATCTATACCCGTCATCTTTCAAGTTGCAGGTGTGTTGGCCGCGTTCAACCACCCGAATCACTTACCGTCGTGCGCTCATCGGGATTATGAACTTCATCAGAGGCTCACTCTACGGGCCAGCGCAAGCGTTGTTCAAAATGGTTTACAACCAATTTGTCTTTCGCTTGCCGCCTTCCTGCATTTTGAAATCTATTGGGTTTATACGTTATAAAACTGAGCGGATTTTTGGCGCCAGAGATTTTGATTTATAACTAATCATATTTAAGCACATTAGAACTCTGTTGTTGTCCTTTCCCTCCAGCCAAATTGCCTGCTGATGTTATCTATTGGTAAATGATATTTATGCAATTAATTGTGGGCTATTAGAAAAACCTATTTTGTAAATATAGCCAATTCGCATCACATAGTTAAAATAAATATTGTAGGAATATTCATACAGTCAGCTTCATTGATTAGCCGTTTAATTTAAGTGGTCGTTATTTACTGCTATGAGTTGTAAGGGTATTTTAGTTTGTTTTTGAGAAAATTCTTATAAATCAACTTACTATGCCAGATTTATTTGGCTGCGTATTGTTACATTCTGTAACATTTAACCAATTGGTGTTGGTTGTCTATTCTTTCTATACTGCTGCTGTTCGTGTTGGTCTTATATTCTCTATTGAAAGTGCATATATATTTTATTTGATGCTCTATTTTTGTGAATGTTTATTTTCAATGACTTAAGTAAGTTAAAGGGTTGTAATATTTATTAAAATCCTTTAAGTGTAAAAAATATAATAATCAACAGTGTTGTAGCCGCAATTTTTATTGATTTACCCCTTCACTTAGAGTTTTGCTGGCAAAACGTCTGTATTTCAGCCCAACATGGGCTTATCCCTCTGGGCTAATCGTATGTTGCTACATCTGTTGATTGAACATAATACCTACTATCGGCGAGTTTAATTTACCTAAGCTGGGTAATGGTTATTTTATTACTCGAATTTTCCGCTGATATTTGCATTAGAAGTGATGGGGAAATGCCCGCGCAAATAACAAATGATGAAACCCATGTTTATTGAAAAAATAAAGTCGGCTTGGCCTGGTGATATGTTGAAGCGCGTGCGCATGTCACACTTAACTCTGTCCAAGGTACAGCGCCATTTAGGTAAGATTATGATTCTGATACCGATGTTGCTGCTGATTCTCTATTTATTGATTTTTAGCCAGCCACGCTATCTCAGTGAATCTAAAGTTGCCATCAAACATTCCAACGATCTCAATGGCAGTAATCTGAACGTAGCTTTGCTGATGGGCGCTGGTAACCCAAGTTCTGCCGAAGATGCCTTATATCTGAAAGAATATATTAATTCTCCTGATATGTTGGCGGTCTTGGATAAACAGCTCGATTTTCGTCAGGCTTTCGGTCACAGCGGTTGGGATTTTTTCTATCATTTGTCTGATAGCGCCACTCGTGAGCAATTCCTTAATTATTACCGTAACCGTATCTCTGTTTCTTACGATGATAAAACCGGTTTGCTCACCATTGGTACACAGGGGTTCTCACCTGAATTTGCCCAAAAATTCAATCAGGCTGTTTTGAAAGAATCCGAACGATTTATCAATGAGATCTCACACCGCATTGCCCGCGAGCAGTTGCTGTTTGCTGAAAACGAAATGCAGGACGCGCGCACGCGGTTAAATAGCAGCAAAACCGAGCTACTCACTTATCAGAACAGCAATAATATTCTTGACCCTGAAGCTCAGGCTTTGGCTGCGACCTCATTGATTAATACGTTGGTAAGCCAGCGCATCCAGATGGAAGCGGAATTGCGTAACCTACTGACTTTCTTGCGTGAAGATGCACCTCAGGTGGTCAGTGCACAAAACGCACTCAAGTCACTCGCCAGCCAGATTGATAATGAAAAAAGCAAAGTCACCGCACCCGATGGGCTCAAATTAAACCGTATGGCGGTGGATTTTGAAGAGATTAAAGCCAAGGTGCAGTTCGATACTGATATCTACAAATTGACCCTGACATCAATTGAGAAAACCCGCGTTGACGCGGCAAGAAAGCTGAAGATGTTATCGGTGATCAGCTCTCCTCAGTTACCGCAGGAATCAAAGTTCCCCAGCAGTTTGTATCTGCTTATCAGTTGGTTACTGGTTTGTTGCTTACTTTTTGGCACTGTCAAATTATTGCTGACGGTGATTGACGATCATAAAGATTGACGCTGTTTTAACGCTATTTCTAGCTTGTCGGAATGATACCGCAGGCAGTAACTCAGAGCATGCTATGAAATTATTGAAATCTGTTCTTCTGATTATTGCCATACAGGCAACATCCGCTCAGGCCGTTGATCTGAATGCCGATCCCAATATGACGGGGGCGGCACCGTTGCCGTCGATTATTTCTGGTCAAAGCCAGCGGTCTTATAACGACAGTCAGTTTGACGATACCCCCCCACCGGTGATCCCGGTGGTGATGAGCCGCATGTTTGGTGCGCAGCTCTTTACTTCGGTCTCTGCGGCGGATAGTGGTTCCAGTATCGGTTTTAATCCAAACTACGTGGTGAGTTTGGGGGATCAGATCCAGGTACGGTTATGGGGAGCATTTAACTTTGAAGGTGCGCTGAGTGTGGACCCGAAAGGTAATATCTTCTTGCCAAACGTTGGCCCGCTGAAAGTGGTTGGCATCCCAAATAGCCAGATAAACAGCGTGGTGACGGCCAAAGTCAAACAGGTCTATCAGTCGAATGTGAATGTCTACGCCTCTTTATTGCAGGCTCAACCGGTCAAGGTGTTTGTCACCGGTTATGTTAATAACCCTGGTTTGTACGGCGGGGTGGCATCTGACTCGTTACTCTCCTATCTCAGTAAAGCCGGTGGCGTCGATACCCAGAGCGGCAGCTATGTGGATATCAGCATCAAACGTGGTAACCGCGTGCGCTCACAGGTTAACTTGTACGATTTTCTCCTCAACGGCAACTTGGGGCTATCACAGTTTTCTGACGGCGATACTATCGTGGTCGGCCCACGCCAACACACTTTCAGTGTGGAAGGCGAAGTGTTCAACAGCTACGACTTTGAATTCCGCAATAGCACTATTCCGGTGAGTGAAGCGCTGAGTTGGGCACGCCCTAAGCCGGGGGCCACCCATATGACCATTATTCGCCAGCAAGGTACGATTAAGCGCAGTGAATACTATCCGCTTAGCTCTGCACCGGGGCGCTCATTACAAGATGGCGATAAGCTGATTATCAGTACGGATCGCTACTCAGGAACCATTCAGGTTCGGATCGAAGGTGCGCATTCTGGCGAGCATGCCATGGTACTGCCCTATGGTGCGACCATGCGTCAGGTTCTGACAAAAATCCGCCCAAATAGCATGTCGCAAATGGACTCGATCCAACTGTATCGCCGCTCGGTCGCGCTGCGTCAGAAAGAGATGCTTGACCTATCACTGCAAAAACTCGAAGAAGCCTCTTTATCTGCACAGTCTTCCACCTCAGAAGAGGCCCGCTTGCGGATGCAAGAAGCACAGCTTATCAGCCGCTTCGTTAACAAAGCCCGCAACGTGGTACCTAAAGGCGAAGTGGTGCTCAATGAAAGCAATCTTGATCAGGTGATTTTGGAAGACGGTGACGTGATTAAGATCCCTGAAAAGACCTCACTGGTCATGATCCATGGCGAAGTGATGTTCCCGAATGCGGTGAGCTGGCAGAAAGGGCTTAGCCCGGATGATTACATCACCAAGGTTGGCGGTTATACGCAAAAAGCCAGTAACACCAAAGTCATTCTGATTAAACAGAATGGTGAAGCGCTGAATGCTGAAGACGTTAAGACGCTGCAACCGGGTGACGAACTGATGGTATTACCGAAGTTTGAATCGAAAAACATCGAAGTAACGCGGGGGATTTCGACCATTCTTTACCAGTTGGCAGTTGCCGCTAAAGTGGTGCTAACACTCTGATGATAGGCATTTTTTCGGCAGGGATCTATCGCATCGAGCATCTGGAAAACTTTCTGGCTGAGCCATGCTGCAAGCTGTCATCGTTGCGATCAATTCCGCCGGGGATAAGTGCGGTGGCGGTGTGGGGCCATCGTCCGAGCGGTGATAAAGCTGTCGCGTTAGCGCGTGCTGCCAGCTTGCCTGTTGTGCGTCTGGAAGACGGCTTCATCCGGTCGCTGGGATTGGGTGTGTCCGGTTGCCCGCCGTTGTCGATGGTGGTGGATACTCAGGGTATCTATTACGACGCCAGTGGTGCCAGTTCACTGGAATCGCTGATTCTTGACCAGGCCGGTAACCAACCACTTTATGCCGACGCCCGAGAGGCAATGCAGTTAATTGTTGATGCTGACTTGTCGAAATATAACCTGGCACCGGCATTCAGCGGCGCGCCAGCGCAAGGTGATGCGGTATTGGTCGTGGACCAGACTTTTGGTGACATGGCTGTTAAGTACGGCAATGCCAGTGCGGCGGACTTTGAGGCTATGTTAGATGCCGCGCTGAATGAAAACCCACAGGCAGAGGTTTGGCTGAAAATTCATCCCGATGTTTTACAGGGTAAGAAAGCAGGCTACTTCAAGGCAATACCAAAAAATCCACGCATCAAGTTGCTGGCAGAAAATGTCAGCCCGCAGTCGTTATTGCGCCAGGTCAGCCGTGTGTATGTGGTGACTTCGCAATATGGTTTTGAAGCGTTGCTGGCGGGCAAATCTGTCACGGTATTTGGTCAGCCTTGGTATTCCGGTTGGGGATTGACTGACGATCGCCACCCACAGGCTGGTGGGTTATCGGCCCGGCGTGGGCAGGCCAGTTTGCTGGATTTATTCAGCGCCGCCTATCTGCGATACAGCCGTTATATCGATCCCTGTAGTGGGCAGTCGGGGACATTATTTGATGTGTTAGACGGCCTGTTGATGCAAAAAAATCATCAGCTACAACGCCAGGGGCAGTTATGGGCACCGGGATTAACACTCTGGAAACGCAGTATTTTTTTACTGTTTTTAAAGACCACACTGAACAACGTCTCTTTCAGAGAACGTAAAACATCGAACACGGCTTGTGTGGTATGGGGCAATAAAGGCGAACAGCGCTGGCAAGCAAAGGCTCAGGCGCAAAACGTGCCGGTATGGCGTATGGAAGATGGGTTTATACGCTCATCGGGGCTGGGTTCTGACTTGCATCCGCCGCTGTCGCTGGTACTGGATAAAAGCGGCATTTACTACGATGCCACCCGGCCGAGTGATCTTGAGTCGTTACTCAATAGCAGCCAGTTAACTGACCTACAGCGAGTGCGGGCCGCAAAACTTCGCCAGCGGTTGGTCAGCGCCAAAATCAGTAAATACAACATTGGCGCGCCATTCAGTCTGCCGCCGCAAGCCAGTGGCAAACGCATTCTGCTGGTATCCGGCCAGGTGGAAGACGATGCATCCATTTTGAGCGGAACAATCAGTATTCGTACCAATAGTGAACTGCTGAAAACGGTGCGCCAGCGTAACCCGGACGCTTTCATTATCTATAAGCCGCACCCGGACGTATTGGTTGGCAACCGGCAAGGGCATATCCCTGCCGCTGATATTGCGCGTTGGGCTAACACTCAGGCGCAGGATGCCGACATCATCCAATGCATTCAGGCTGCGGATGAGTTGCATACTTTGACGTCGCTTTCGGGCTTTGAAGCGCTGTTGCATGGGAAGCAGGTATTTTGCTACGGCATACCTTTTTATGCGGGTTGGGGGCTGACACAGGACGAACATCCAGCACCACGTCGGCAGCGCATATTGACGCTGGATGACTTGGTCTATCAGGCGTTGATCGCTTACCCGACGTATGTTGACCCTCTTCGGCGTGAAGCAATAACCGCAGAACGGGCGTTAGACATATTGGCGACTCAGCCACGTGCCGAAATGCAATTTAGTAAAAGAATATCGGACAGGATTATGCGTAATTATAGAAAACTGCTCATGCTAACTAAAGTAATTATAAATCAGTCTATTAAATAATAATGGTGGCGTGTTTATGCTTACAGATTGCCGTGCACTGACAACACTTCTTGCTGGGAAGAAATACCTGCTGTTACAAGGCCCGATGGGACCTTATTTCAGTGATACCGCTGAGTGGCTCGAATCTCAGGGGTGCGAAGCGATGAACGTGGTATTCAACGGTGGCGACAAGTTTTATTGCCGTAAGCGCGACTATTTGGTGTTCAGGCAGACGCCGAAAGAGTTCCCCACCTGGTTGAAAGATACCTGGCAAGATTACCACTTCGACACTATCTTGTGTTTTGGCGATTGCCGCCCGCTGCATCAGGTTGCCAGGCTTTGGGCGCAGACCAAAGGGGTGCGTTTTCTGGCGTTTGAGGAAGGCTACCTCCGCCCGCATTTTATTACCCTCGAAGAGGGCGGGGTGAATGCGTTTTCCGCCTTGCCACGTAATCCTGATTTCTACCGTAAGTTGCCAGAAATTAAAGCACCGGTCGCCAAAAAATTGACATCATGCTTTAGTCTGCGGGTGCGCCGTTGCATAGGTTATTATCTGGCGGGCTGGTTTTACCGCCACCAATTCCCACAATATCGTCACCATAAATCCTTTTCACCCTGGTATGAAGCCCGTTGCTGGATACGTGCTGCCGCGCGTAAACAGTGGTACCGATTCTTGCAACGAAAAGTGCTGAGCCAACTACAGGGTGAGCTTGACCAGCGCTACCATCTGGTGGTTTTACAGGTCTACAATGATAGCCAGATCCGCAACCACAGCCCATACAACGACGTGCGTGATTACATCAACGACGTAATGTATTCATTTTCAAAAAAAGCCTGTAGTGACCAGTGGTTAGTTATCAAACATCACCCTATGGACAGGGGGCATCGCCTGTACGGGCCATTAATCCGTAAACTCGGTAAGCAATACAACATCAGCGAGCGAGTAAAATATGTACACGATTTGCCGATGCCGGAACTGCTGACTCACGCCAGGGCGGTGGTCACGATTAACAGCACGGCTGGGTTATCAGCCCTTATTCATAACAAGCCGTTGATCGTTATGGGTAACGCGCTGTATGACATGAAAGGGTTAACGTTTCAGGGGCATCTTAATCAATTTTGGCAGTCTGATTTCAAGCCAGATATGAAGTTATTCAAAAAATTCCGGCTATATATACTGAGAAATACCCAGATTAATGCAGTTTATTATGGTGATAACCAGCTTGAACTGATACCTACGGTAAAGACTGAATATAAAGACGAATATTACCGGATCCCGGTTTAGTGAGTTTGAGGAATTAACCAGTTCACAACGACATAAAGGTTTTTATGAGTAAATTATAGGGTGAAGTATAGTCTTAAAATATTAAGTCAATGATTATTGATCACAACAAGTGTGATGTAAAATTAATGGGAGTAGGGGATTTTTAAAAATAACCATCTTTAAATATGCAACTAGTTAATGTGAGTTAGTGTTTAAAACTATAAATGGATAAATAATCATTCTAACAAGAAGAGCAATTTTGAATACTATAATTTCTAAGGTGCTTGTTATGTTGTCAGCATCAAAAAATTCTTATCAAATAAAAGTGTTGAAACTGGTGAAAATAACCTGACACAATAAAATATTAATCAAGTATATAAGTTACTGAGAAGTTTGGAAAATGCAACATTAATAAAAACTAGTAAAATATAATGATAGAGAATTCCCTTAGCGTGATAGATGCTAGAATATCCAAGTCAAACATGGTGTAATGAGATATAGCTTCAAGGAAGCCAGATTATTAATAGTGGCATCTATGAGATATTAGCTAAATATGATGGTGGTAATATTTCCGCAAGACATATCAAGATAAATTTTCTAGGGATATTTACTGGTATGCAACATCAGAAAGTGGAATTGATATTAATAATTGCAGGGCCGCTAGTAGGAGTTAGTTTGACTTATGGGAATATAATAGTGAAGTTAATATGGTGATATTTTATAAAGTGATTTCTTAACGCGAAAAAACAGGCGTTCTAAGTTAATTAAAAACGCCAGGATTTTAAAATGTAGTGAATCCTAATGGCTGTTCATTTAAAAAAGTTAACTTTCTTGAGTTCAGACAGTTCATAACTTAATATTGTTAATATTTCGTTCATTGAGTTTTTTACAACATTATTATGCCGCGTTACAAAATATTCATCATTATGAAAAACCTTCAATATACTATCCCCTCTGCTAGTAATAGAGTTAATTAATGGAGGGATATGGTCTGTATAGGTATCGTCATTATGCGATGTGATAATATATATTCTCTTGGGTGAGTGCATGGAGTTTTTAATTATGTCTTTTAGGTATTCAGAATATATTATTTTTTGACTTTCGGTTGCATCTTTAGGATATATATAAGAAAGATGTTTTTTGAATTTATCGATCCATTTAACTAAGTCGAACTGAGGAACAGCACAAATAACTGCGCCTACATTAATCTCATGACCAAATAATAAAGACGCATAGCCACCTTTGGATAACCCAAATAGAGTCACGTTTTCGGAAAGTATTTTATATTCTTTTATCTTGCTAGTTATAAATTCTACTACGGCCTCCTTTTTTTCAAATCCACCATTTGTACCAAGATAATAATCGCCTACTAATCCTTTATCATCTTTGACATAAATTTTACGACAGTTAAAATATCTTAGCCCAGCCAAAAGAGTATAAGGATATCTTTTAATTGGGTCTTCAGATTTCTCATCGCCTAAAGATTGGAATATTACTAGGAGCTTACTTTCCCCAACACTATTTTCAAATGGATATGGATCTTCAATATAAGTCAATTCAACACTATTACTGCATATAAATAACTTTTCTGAAAAACTCATTTTAAACCCTTATTGACTTAGTTCAATATTTTAATTATTTCATCATCTATTAGTAGTCAGATGAAAGTAAACTATAAGATCAATGGCTATAGTATTTATCAAGAAAGGCTATAAGCTCGAAATGATAGTTGTTATTGTTTTTGAAATCATTTGAGTTGAAATCATTAGCACAGAATGAATGCGGAGCGTTAGAGGTGTTTTTTACGGATAACAGATTTTTATAAAGTGACTTTGCATTGGGTGACCTTATATTAAAATAATAGCTTATATCTAAATGTGGAGTAGAAAGGCCATTGAGATATTGGACATAAGGAACTAAAAAAGTTGCCATATTTAAGTCGATCCTACTCCTAAACTTATTAGATGAGAATTTTTTAATATGGACTTCAAAAAGTTCAAATGTTTTGACATACATGCTCTTTTTCAATGGCACATAAGTATGAGTTAAAGGTTTATCAAATGAAATATTTAGCTTATTTAATAATAAACTGTTGCAATTATTCGAAGCTGTCAATGTTGCTGTCGATACACCTATTTTGTTCATGGTTTCTAAACTTTTACTGCTAATAAATAAACTACATAGTCCATTCGAACGAAAAAAATGAGATGGCATTATAGGCCTAGATACAAAAAAATCATCATTAAAATAAATGAAATTTTCACTTAAATTTGGAATTTTATAAAGATAACTTTCTATTACATGTGAATTAAATGTTGGTAGATATTCATCAGGAATTATTTGCTGATGGTCAATTATTATTACTTTGTCTTTTAATAAATTTGGTATTTCAGGTGTTTGTTTATCAGTGACAATGAATATATTTCTAACCCATGGCATAAAAACAGCCACACTTAATAAAGAATAATATATCTCATTATGGCTCTTAAACCTTGCTTCGTCAGTTGAAAAAAACTCTATATCTGAGTGGCATAGATTAACATGGGCATTTTTATTACCTTGCCATATTTTATCCTCAGAGTTTACCCAAGTGTAAACGATGTCAATTTCAAAGATTGGATTGAAATCTGATAATATAACCTCTTCATTATCTAACAAGATTTCTTCACTAAGGTATTTTATGTTATTCTGGTTGGTTACTATTGGGTATTTTTTTATTAAAATATCACGAAAGAAACAACCTGGATTTAAAAAAAATTTTTTTATTTTTCTCAGATTCATGTGAATTATTCCTACTTAGATAGCTGAGAGTACTGCTTCTCTATTACTAGAGTGTGGGAATAAACTTTCTAGAAATTCGAAATAAAGACTTTCATTAGATGTGCTTTCATCAAAGGTTATTGCTAGAGGGCAACGATTTGAACCATGCACTGATTGTATCCATACGAATTTCTCAATAAATCCATAGTCAAGACGAGCATATTGAATTGGTGACTCTAATATTGAGTTTTGCAACAAAATAGTTCCTGCTATAGGAAGGAATTTGAAAATATATTCATTGCTTGATAGTTTGTTTGTATTTTTCTTATCTAAATAAATCAGGCTAATTGTATTGCAAATACTGATGTTTTCCATTGGGGTAAAATTATAAGACACACCTTCCATTATATTATTTATATCTGAATCAAAATTAATTATTTTATTTTTATTCTTTTTGATATAATTTATTACTTTTCCATTATCACCAATGAAATCGGAATGGTTTATTTTTTTAAGGAAGAAGAAGTTTATATTAATAAATACAAAAACTTCATTTCTATGAGAGTTAGGTAATATTCTTTTTTTGAAAAAATCATCATAATTTTCATACGTAAGAATTTCTTTGTGGGCGATTTTTATATCCTTAGATATATAACTAACACTAGAGAAGTTACCATATTTTTCTATGCTCCTATATTGTAATTTTAGAATGTTATTTTTAATTTTGTATTCTTCTAATATGTTATCAATAATTACCAAATTGACTTTTATTTTTTTTATGTCAACTTTATATCTTTCAACATTCATTTGTACTATTTCTTTATGTTTAGGTTGTGCTTTTTTTATATTTATGCTTTTTTTATTTAGGCGTTTTTCAATGGCATCTTTTAAATACAAATTTGGTGTTTTTATTAGCTTTGATAGCTTGGACATTAGTTGCACTCCTGCAAAAATCTAGTCATTACCTTGGAAATTTCATAGTTATTTAAATACGTATTTCTAGCGTTTATTCCTAGTTTTTCTAATAAAACTTCATCAGTGATTAGTTTTTCTAAACACTCTGAAAAATGCTCTATTGAAAAACATTCTGCGACTAATGAGTTGTATCCATTGACTAAGAACTCTTTTGGCCCATAACCAATATCAAAACTTACTACAGGTTTTGCCATGCTAAAACTTTCAATATACACCATGCCAAAACCTTCCTTGAGTGTTGTCAATGCGCAGAATGAACTATTATAGATCTCTTCATAAACTAATGATGTTGCAGTATGAATTGATATTTGTGATGCCATATCGTTTTCATTTATTAGTGCAATAAGACTATCTTTTTCTTCACCATCACCATAAATATCCACATGCCATAGAGGGTGTTTTTTTGCAATAAGAGAGAATGACTTTATAAGTAAATCAAATTGTTTATCTTTAACAAGTCGCCCAAAAGAAACAATTCTATTGGGTTTGTGGTTAATTAATGCTCTCTGTAGGAGAGGGAGGCGATCTGGTATTCCATTCGGAATGTTGGTTACGTTGTTTATTCCTTTATCTCTATATTCTATATTTTGGAATTTTGTCAAGCCAATCACTTTATTAGCTTTATTATAGTGTTTAAGTATATCATTTTGAATTTCAAGACTATGGGAGCTAAATTCTTTGTGCTCTTGTAATATCAGAGTGTTATTATTATTCGCATATTTTATAATATTAACGCATAGCCCCGGGAAAGAACCGATAATCATTGTGTTATTAATTGTTTTTAATATTTTGTATAGCTTTATATCCGTAAGTAGAGAAAGTCCTTGATATAAGTCTTCTGTCTTTCTAAATAACTTAGATGGAAATTGTGCTAATGAATTCTCCCATTTTGATCTGTATTTTCCTTTACTTCTTACATCATTCAGATATTCAAGTCTTACACTAGGATCAAGGTGTGACTTAGGAGTATAATCTGTTCTGCGTAGCGATATAATTGTTACTTGATAGCCAATTGAAACTAAATAGTTTGCTTGGTTGATTATAGTTTGTACCGTACCACCTATGCCATAAGCATTATAGCAAAAGTAAGTTATTTTTTTTTGTCTATCTTTCAACTGATTATCTAAAATAGTATTTGTTTTATTAAAATTTTCATAGTCATGTCTAACAATTTTAAAGTTTTTTGTTGCTTCGCTTTTTAAAGAAGACCTGATTTTTTTTCTATTAAGTATTTTTTCTAACCCTGAAATACTGTTAACTGTAATTCCCAAAAAGTCACACGGCGAATTTAAATAATGTCCTCTCTCAAATTTATATTCGTCATAATCAAATTGTAAAAATACAACTGGAGTTTTTAATAAATTAAATTCAAAAGCTATGGATGAATAGTCAGTTATACAAAGTGCTGTTTCATTCAAAACAGTATCGAAATTATCTTGTCCAACAAATGCAACATTTCCGTTAAAAATGGTATCAATATTATTTTTCAAATGTAATAATTTTTCATGAAGATAAAATACTATCTTTAAATTTTCATTTTTAGCGTAATTAATAATTCCCTTGCTTTCGAATATTTCTTTAATAAGTTTGATAAATTTATTATCTGCCATTCCATTTATCCATTCATCTCGCCAGGTAAAGAAAAATAGAAGGTTATTCTTTCTAACTTTGCTACTACTTAAATTAGCATGTCTTGATAGTCCACTATTTATTACTCTGCAGTCCAAAAACCCAATATTAGTTATTAATCTTTTTAGTGTTTGCAAATCAGAAAAATCAACATCTCCATTTGAATTATAATAATTTGATAGCAAAGTTATATAGAAAGTCTCTAAGTCTTTTTTGGATGCATTGCTTTTTAAATGTGGGAAATTATATTTTTTTATTATTTTATAAGTATCTACCAAATCTTTTTTTTGTTGTAAAATATTACATACTATTTCTTTCTCGCTACTTAATGATGTATGGAAGAATCTTATCCTTCCATTATAGTGCCCTCTGTGGAAATGTACTCTTTTATAAGTTATAATACCGTGTTGAAGATATACAATCGATGCCCAACCCTTTGATAGTGGCTTGTTTTTGAATGATGGAAATACATCCATATATCCATCGTTTAGTAGCAGATAATCAGCTTTATAAAACTTCGATATGTGTTCTCTACTATCTTTTAGGATGATATTTTTTCCGTGGGATACTAGTTTCACTAAGTCTATATTGTCTTTGGTATATATGTAAAAAGTGTTCTTATATCCTTGATGCATTCTATGTTGAAAATAAGCAAAACCATTATCTCTGGCTTGCTTTCCGCCTTTCTCGCTTATGAGAATTGTTAGATCGCCCAGTGTATTTATTTTCATTTTATATTTTACTTTGTTTTTATTTGTATACTGTAAAATTCAAGTATTTTTACTATGAGATTTAATTTCTCTGAGATTATTTTATCTTTTTAAGATAAATACATTTTGAGTATATTGCTATTATAGATTTTCATCCTTTTTGTACATATCGATAGCTTCCTCGACTGATTCTATAAATTTAACTTTGTTATCACGTCCTATAAATAATGCTACATCACAAAATTCCTTAAGTGAACCGAGGCTATGCGATACCATCAAAAAACTAGCCTCTTCATGACGGGATTTGAATAGCTCCGCACATTTTTGCTTAAAGCGTGCATCACCTACGGCAGTGACCTCGTCCACCAGATAGTAATCAAACTTAAATGCCATGCTCAGGCCAAAACCCAGGCGGGATTTCATGCCGGAAGAGTAGGTTTTGATTGGCATATCAAAGTATTTGCCAAGCTCGGCGAATTCCTCAACAAAGGCTACTTTCTCTCGTAATTCACGGTCTGTTGCATACAGGCGGGCGACAAACTTAACGTTTTCACGCCCGGTTAAACTCCCTTGGAATCCACCCGCCAGCCCTACTGGCCAGGAGATCGTTTTATCGGTAATAACTTTGCCGCTATCAGGCCGATCGATACCACCGATAACCCGTAATAGCGTGGATTTACCGGACCCATTGCGTCCAATCAGGGCCACACTTTTATTAGTAGGGAACTCAACATTTAGATTTTTAAAAACGTAATGGCGGCCAGCCGGGGTACGGTAAGATTTGGTTAGATTTTCAATTCTGATCATGAGGTTAGCATCGCCTCTTCACCGTTACGGTACAGCACTAACCCGACAAACAGACTGACAAGTGCACATAATGTCAGATAACTCAAGCTTACTCCGTCACTGCTATAGCCTGGAACGATGGCTGCACGGCTTAACTCGACCACATGTACTATGGGATTCCACAGCAGATACGGCCAGTACTCTTTGGGAATCGTATGCAGTGAAAACATAATGCAGGAAATAAAGTAGAGCGGTTTTAACAGAATGGGTAGAAACTTCTCGGTTTCGGGGAAGGTCTTTCCTATAACCATAAAAATTAGGCCGATGCCACAGGAAAAAATGATTAGCATTAACCAAACCAGAACCAGTGAAATAAGGTTAACGACTTCAAACTCTTCGCCAAGCAAGCCGACGATCGCCATCAGTAAAACGTAAACTACCGCATAAATCAGTGCTTCTAAAATAGTGCGGGCAATGATGGTGTCTATCGGCCTTACCGGGCGATAGTTAAATAAGCCTTGGTTGGCTTCTATGGCACCAATTGAACGGTTAGTGATGTTACTGAACATAAAAAAGGGGACAATCCCGTTAATCAGAAAAACCGGGAAGGAGATGTCTGGCATGGTGCGCTGCATAATGTAGCCGAAAATGCCTAGCAAAATGAGCATGTGGGCCATAGGTTCTAGCGCCGCCCAAAGATAACCCAGCCGATACTTGCCAAATC
Source organism: Yersinia intermedia (assembly GCF_900635455.1). Classification (NCBI taxonomy): domain Bacteria; kingdom Pseudomonadati; phylum Pseudomonadota; class Gammaproteobacteria; order Enterobacterales; family Yersiniaceae; genus Yersinia; species Yersinia intermedia. The sequence continues at coordinate 1,352,737 of NZ_LR134116.1, forward strand.
TGGTTTTAATTTCCCTCAGAAACAAAGCATTAACGGCAGCTTTTTGTACTTCGAAACCACTACGAGCCATCTGTTGTTGTCCAAAAAGTTAATTTGGTTTGTCCACGCTACCGCCTCTGGTTTACAGCGCCCAGTATGCTGAAAAACAAAAATAGAGTATGGAATACCAATATGGCGAAAATAACTACGCCAAAAGGATAGAAGTATTTATAAGTGTATTATAAAAAATAGATAATACTTGCCATGTGCTGTCTGGATTTTAAACATGTATATCCACACATTACCGCAGGTAATTAGATGTGTAAAGGTTCTTCAGGTTATTGGCTTAATTTTAAGAATGTTATTTGTTATTTATAAGACCATTCTCATGAAAGCAAGAAAAGTCTTATAAATAACCGGTGGCACTCATTGGTATTATATGGCCTGTCTGTTGGGGTGTGATTTATTATATTCTAATAAATGTATGGTTGTTTATTTTATTATTTTATATTTTTTGATTAATAATATCGAGATTGTATTTTTGTTAGTCTATTTAAGGGGGGCATAGCGAATATAGATGATGATAATCCTATGCTTAAGCCCCCCGAATTATTCACTCCCGCTCTAAAGCCCTGATGGGGTCCATTTCGGCGGCCCGTTTGGCGGGGAAAAAACCAAAAATCACCCCAATCAAACTAGAACAAATAAACGCCATCATGATAGAGGTGGTTGAATAAACCATTGAAAAGTTACTGCTGAACTGACTGAATATCAGGCCGATTGCTAGCGATAATATTACCCCCAGGCAACCACCTAGCAGGCACACTAGCACCGCCTCAATCAAAAACTGCTGCATAATATCGCTGGCCCGTGCGCCGACCGCCATCCGCACACCAATTTCTTTGGTGCGCTCGGTGACTGATACCAACATGATATTCATCACCCCAATACCACCTACCACCAATGAAATAACGGCAATCATTGATACCAGCAAAGTCATGGTTGAGGTGGTCTTCTCAATGGTTTGACGGATACTGTCGGTATTCATCACGAAGAAATCCAGTGTCCCGTGACGTTGAGTGAGCAGTTTTGTTACACCTTGCTCAGCATTCGCCAGGTCAATATCATCATTCACCCGCACGGTAATACTCTTTAGATAAGATTGCCCGAGCATGCGCTTCATCGCGGTAGTATAAGGGATCCACACGTTGAGGTTCTCGTCACTACCAAAGCCACTTTGCTTCTTGGCGGCTATACCAATCACGCGGCAGGGCAAGGATCCGAGCAAGATAACTTTACCAATGGGATTTTCACCTTGGGCAAACAGCTTATCGCGGGTGTTTTCATCAATGACGGCTTCTTGCATCAGGCCATCGACACTGGTGCGGTTAAAGGCCATCCCTTGGTTAATACTGTAGCCGCGCACCAAAAAATATTGCTCACCGACCCCATTGACGGTGCCACTGACCGATTTATTGCCATAACGCAGCGTGGTACTGGTAGAAACCGCCGGGGTCACGCTGTGAATATAACCCTGCTGTGCCAGTGCATCGGCATCGGTCGCTCGTAGGGTATGGATCGCCGCTGAGCGCATATCACCAAAGTCCTTGCCGGGGAAAATCTCAAGCGTACTGGTTCCCATCGCGTTGATATTCGCCAAAACCTGTTGCTGCGAGCCTTTGCCTAATGCAACCACCGATACCACTGAGGCAATACCAATAATAATCCCCAGCATGGTCAGTACGGTGCGCAAACGTTGTGCCGCCATCGCCAGTATCGCCATTTTAAACGCCTCTTGTAGGCGGTCACGCTGCGCTTTCCATGCGGTGAGTGGTGGTTTGCTGGTAATGCTTGATTCTTGTTCAACCGTTGCTGTACTTACCGATTCCGCTGATTGCATTTGCCGGTCAGTAATGACTTCACCATCTCTCAATTCGACAATTCGCTGTGCATGTTCTGCAATCGACATATCGTGGGTGACAATCACCACCGTGTGGCCCTGTTGATGTAAGTCTTTCAGGATATTTAAGACGTCATTGCCACTGTGAGTATCAAGTGCCCCGGTGGGTTCGTCGGCCAGAATGACTTCACCGCCGTTCATTAGCGCCCTGGCAATACTGACCCGTTGCTGTTGCCCACCGGAAAGCTGACTGGGACGATAATCCAGCCGCTCGGCCAGACCAAGGCGAGACAACAGGCTGGCGGCGCGTTGCTTGCGCTCTTCTCGATTGATACCGGCGTAAATCGCCGGAATTTCCACATTTGCCTGCGCACTTAAATCATTTAGCAGATGGTAGCGTTGAAAGATAAAGCCAAAATGTTCACGGCGCAGTTCGGCGAGCGCATCGCTGTCCAAATGTCGCGGGATGCGTCCAGCGACCAGATATTCCCCTGAGCTGGGTTTATCCAAACAACCGAGGATATTCATCAGCGTTGATTTGCCGGAGCCTGATGCCCCAACAATCGCCACCATTTCGCCGCTGCAAATGGTTAGATTGATATTTTTCAGTACCTGAACCGTCTGTTCGCCATTTATAAATTCACGGCTGACATTATCAAGCTGAAGTAAGATCTTACTGTGGTTGAGGTCTGGCATCAGTTACATCCCCATCTGCGGCCCCATGCGTTGGGCCTTATTGTTGGTGGTGGTAGTGCTGCCTTGGCTGACGATCACCTGTTCTCCGGCTTGCAAGCCAGAGAGGATCTGCGCATCAACATTATTATTTAATCCAACAGCTACTTCACGCCAGCGGATGCTGCCGTTGTCGCTTACCACTTGAACCTGATACTTTCCTTTCACATTTTCTAATGCGGTCGCTGGGATAACGACGGCGTTCTCGGCTTTGTTGAGCACAATGTAGACCTGCGCGGTCATTGAAATACGTAAAGCGCCGTTCGGGTTAGCAACATCAAACAGGCCGTTATAATAAATGGCAGTGCTGCTGGTGCTGGAACTGGATGATGATGAGGTGGTGGTGGTGGTTTCATCGTTGATCGAATCAGGGGCCGGTTCTATTGCCCGCAGCGTGGCACTGAATCGTTGTTCCGGCTCACCTAAAATGGTGAAGTAAACGGGCATACCCGCTTTGACTTTCACCACATCAGCTTCAGAAATTTGGGCTTCTATCGTCATCGTATCGAGTTGAGCGACTTTGATAATCGTCGGTGCACTTTGTACTGCGTTGACGGTTTGCCCTTCTTCAACTGGGATAGCCACCACGGTGCCGGTGATTGGGGAACTGATTTTGGTGTATCCAAGATTGAGTTTGGCGGTATTGACGGCAATTTCTGCTTGTGCAATCTGGGCATCAAGCGCAGTAATTTCCGCCTGAGTACTTTCTAATGTGGCTTTGGCACTATCAAAATCAGCGCGCACGCCGAGACCTTTGGCCAGAATTTGCTGCTGCCGTTGGTAGGTTAATTGATTGTTTTTCTGCGTTGCCACTTTTGCCGCACGTTGGGCGAGCACATTTTTCAGCGCTTCCTCGGCATCTTTCAGGGCATTCTGCTGAGTTAGGTCATCAATTTCAGCCACTAATTGGCCTTTCTCAACCTGTTGTCCCAGAGTGACATGGAGCGCTTTGATTTGCCCTGAAACCTGAGCACCAACAGTGACTTGCTTTTGTGCTTTGATGGTGCCATCAGCCAGAACAGTTTGTTCCAGAGTGCGAGTTTCTGCGGCGGCGGCAATGTAAGCGGGTTTATCCGCCGGTGAAATCAATCTAAATAGTAGTACGCCGCCCGCTATCAGCAGCAGTACGGCCAGCCCGATAATGCGTCGTTTCGACCTTGTAACCTGTTGCATAATCAATCAAAGATCCTTGAACCACAATGAAGAAAATAGTGAAACCAAATGCAGGGGGGTAATTTACCGCCAACACCGCTGAGTGTGAGTTAAGTGAGATTCAAGAATATGTAAGGATTGAGTAAAACCGGCTGCGCGCGAGTCAAATAGGCATGAAAATAGCCGAAATCAGGCAGGAGAGTTAAAAATGAAGATTTTGTTAGTCGATGATGATGTGGAATTGGGCACGATGCTGAGGGAATACTTGGGCGGCGAGGGGTTTAATGCCGAATTGGTATTAACCGGCAAAGCAGGTATTGCCGCAGCCTTATCAGGAGACTATACCGCCTTAATTCTCGATATTATGTTGCCTGATATGAGTGGCATTGATGTCTTGCGGCAAGTGCGTAAAAAAAGTCGCTTACCGATCATTATGTTAACCGCCAAAGGGGATAATATTGACCGGGTTATCGGTCTGGAAATGGGGGCGGATGACTACATGCCTAAACCCTGTTACCCCCGCGAGCTGGTAGCCCGCTTGCGTGCGGTATTGCGCCGTTTTGATGAACATCCTGATGTATCGTCAGCCGATGACAGTATCATCAGCCATGGCGACCTCACGCTCAACCCGTCAACACGCAGCAGCGAATGGCAGGGTAAAGCGTTTGATCTGACTGCATCAGAATTTAATTTGTTAGAACTGCTGTTGCGTTCACCCGATCGCGTGGTCACCAAAGATGAATTATCCGATAAAGGATTAGGCCGACCACGGGAAGCCTATGACCGCAGTGTTGATGTGCATATCAGTAATATTCGTCAAAAACTTGCAGCCTTGGCGGGGAATAAGCTGAATATTGAAACGGTACGTAGTATTGGCTACCGCATCAGATAATAGCCTTGGGTGGAGTGACATTGCTTATGCGCGGACGGCTGTTCTGGAAAATCCTGCTAGGGTTTTGGTTTACCTTTATTTTAATGACTCAGATGTTGTGGGTGGTGTTTTCTTTTTACGGCAATCGCCATGAACCCCCTGAGCGTGAAATGGTGCGGCAAATTGCTAAATTGCAGGTTGCTTCGGCGGCATCGGTATTACAATCCGGTGGTTTGCCTGCGCTGAATACCATGACAGCGAACTGGTCAGCGGCAGACAAAACTCATTTTTCTGTATTACCGGTGGCGGCGCTGCCACCGCTGGCCGAAGAAGTGCCCACCACAAAGGCCGCTTCCCAAGGCAGTGAACCTGAATTTTACCGTCGTGAGGTGACCACTTGGGCCCAAGACCCGGATGGGCAAAACTACCGCGTTAGCTACGACATTGATGGTTTACGTCCCGTTAATCAGCGGGGTGGGCCGGATGAAAACCGCCATGAAATACTGAATATACCTATTCCTATGATTTGGATGGGAGTATTAGGCGGGTTGTTCTTCAGCGCGTTATTAGCCTGGAACCTAACGCGGCCAATGCGCCAGCTACGTGCCGGTTTTGAACGGGTGGCACAGGGGGATTTGTCGGTACGATTGCTGCCGGTAATGCGGCGGCGTCATGATGAGTTGACCGAAGTTGCGCGCGACTTTGACTCAATGGCCGAGCGCCTTGAAGCGCTGGTCAGTGCGCGGGAGCAATTACTGCATGATGTTTCCCATGAATTGCGCTCCCCGCTGGCGCGTTTGCAACTGGCGATTGGGTTAGCGCATCAGAATCCGGGCAATGTTGAAAGCTCATTACAGCGCATTGAACATGAGTCGGAGCGGCTGGATAAGATGATTGGCGAGCTGTTGGCGCTATCACGGGCTGAAAGCCACCATCTGGCTGATGATGATGAGTATTTCGATTTACACGAACTGGTCAACGTGGTGGTAAACGATGCCCGCTTTGAGGCGCAAGTTCCGGGGGTTGAAATCTTGCTACAGGTGTCACCACTAATTGAGTATACCGTTAGGGGTAATGCTGAGTTGATGCGGCGGGCTATTGATAACATTGTCCGTAACGCGCTGCGCTTCTCCGTTCATGGGCAACAGGTCAACGTCGCACTTTCACTGGTGGATAAGAGTTATCAGATTCAGGTTGCTGACCAAGGGCCAGGGGTTGAGGAGAGTCTGTTATCCAGTATTTTCGACCCGTTTGTGCGCGTTAAGTCTGCAATGTCTGGTAAAGGTTATGGTTTGGGATTAGCCATTACACGTAAAGTGATTCAGGCCCATGGCGGGCAGGTTGAAGCTCGCAATGGTGAGCAGGGGGGGTTGGTGATTACACTGCGGGTTCCACGTTGGCTTGCTGTGGCGTAGTTTTTTAGTCACGGCAATAGCGATAAGGTTATAGCAGAAAACAAAAACGGCACCCTTAGGCGCCGTTTATTTTATTCGTAGAAGATTACTTCTTGATACGAATAATCGGTGTTTCACCAACGATGACACTACCGGACAGCTTAATCAGTTCTTTGATCTCGTCCATATTGGAGATAACAACCGGCGTCAATGTAGACTTGGCTTTCTCTTCCAGCAGGGCCAGATTGAACTCAATAACCACATCACCTTTCTTGACGCGTTGGCCTTCTTCAGCGATGCGTTTAAAGCCTTCGCCTTTCAGTTCAACAGTGTCAATACCGAAGTGGACGAACAGCTCAATGCCGCTGTCTGATTCGATAGAAAAAGCATGGTTAGTCTCGAAAATTTTACCGATGGTGCCGTCAACAGGAGCAACCATTTTATTGCCTGAAGGCTTGA